>JBGSNQ010000158.1:0-287525 GCA_041739525.1 Pseudomonadales bacterium
GCCGCGCGCGCTTGTGCCGCGGCCTGGGCAACCTGCGACTGAACACGCGCGCGTATCGTTGCCTCGCTCTGATACCCGGGGGGTGAAGCGAACCGCGGATCGACATGCAGACAGCGGCCGTAAAAGTACTCGGCGGGTTCCTTGTAGAGTCGATAGGCCTCTTCACGCGTTTCGGCGACACCGACGAATTGCAGGAAGCCGGCACGATATGGGTTGCGATCCTTGCCGAGCCTTCGCATCTCTTCCCAGAAACCTTTCATCGTCGCTTCTCCGGCCTTGTAGCCGAAATACGACAGATAGCAGTACACGTAGTCCATCTCCGCGCACCATTGCCACGTCTCCACCGACCCGCCGCCGGGAATCCAGATCGGAGGGTGGGGTTTCTGCACCGGTCGCGGCCATACGTTGACGTAGCGCAACTGGTTGTAGCGGCCGTTGAATGAAAACGTCTCCGGCGTAGTCCACGCTTTCATGACGATGTCATGCGCTTCGAGATACCGGTCGCGCAATTTGCTCGGGTTCTGTCCATAGGCGAACACCGTGTCCATCGGCGTTCCCACGGGGAAGCCGGCGATGAGACGACCGCCCGACATGCAGTCGAGCATCGCGAACTCTTCTGCGACGCGCGTCGGCGGGTTGTACAACGCGAGCGAGTTGCCCATCACGCAGATCATTGGTGCGTTCGTGCGACGCGTAAGCGCAGCGGCGATCAGGTTCGGCGACGGCATCAATCCGTAACCGTTCTGATGGTGTTCGTTGCAGCACACGCCGTCGAAACCGACTTCCCCTGCGTATTCGAGTTCGTCGAGATACTCGTGATAGTGTTCGTGCACACGCGCGCCATCGAGCAATCGCGAGTCGATGTCGACCCACACCGACGGATGCGTTTCTCGAAAGTCGTCGGGAAGATCCTTGTAAGGCATCAGATGGAACCAGAGGTTCTTCATGGCGTGCTCGCGTCGCGGAGTCTCGACATGGTAGAGGATTAGGCAGAGCGGTCCAATTGCCGCGCCTCACGTTCTACTGAAGGAGGTCGTCGTGGACATTCAAGGTGGAGTCGCAATCGTCACCGGTTCGTCTTCCGGTGTGGGTGCGGCGTGCGCCCGTCAATTGGCGGAGCGGGGCTGCAATGTCGTCATCAACTATTCGAAGAGCGAGGCAGGCGCGCGCGAAACGGAAGCCGCGTGTCGCGCATACGGCATAGAGACGCTGGTCGTTCGAGGCGACGTAGCCAACGATGCCGACTGCCGTAAGCTGGCTGCAGTGGCGGATGAAAAATGGGGACGCATCGATGCGCTCGTGAACAACGCCGGAACTACGAAGTTCTGCGCGCACGGCGACCTCGAAGGGCTCAGCAAACAGGATTTCCTCGATATTTACTCGGTGAACACCGTCGGCGCGTTCCAGATGACGCGCGCGGTGCACGGGGCGATGAAACGAGGAGGGCGCGGCAGCATCGTAAACGTCGCATCGATTGCGGCGGTGATGGGTGTCGGCAGTTCCATCGCGTATGCCGCGTCGAAAGGCGCCATGGTCACGATGACGCTGTCGCTTGCGCGCGCATTAGGCCCCGAGATCCGGGTGAACGCAGTCTGCCCGGGCTTCATTCAGGGCGAATGGCTCAAGAACGGCATGGGCGCGGAGAACTACGAGCGAACGAAGAAGTTCCTGGAAGAGTCCACACCGCTACGCCTGACGACGACGCCGGATACGGTGGCGGAGGCGATTCTGTACTTCGTAGCGGGTGCGGACGTCATTACCGGAGAAACGCTGATACTCGACGGCGGCATGCATCTGCAGACCGCGCCGCTAGGACGTCGTTAGAGGGCTCAGATGTTGTCGGGCTTGAGTGTTCCGAACGTGCCCTTTGGCAGGTGTCGGATGTCTTTGCCCTCTACCAGGTAGAGGACGTATTCGGAAATGTTCTTCGCGTGGTCTCCGATCCGTTCCAGCGAGCGTGCAACCCAGATCAGGTGCAGATCGCGTTCGACAGCATCGGGATTCTCGGCCATCGAGTTTGCCAACAGCTGAATGACGGCGCGGTACTCTTCGTCCACCTGCTTGTCGGCAGCGATGAGGTCGAGCGCTTCCTTCGTGTCGAGCCGGGCCAGCGCGTCGAGGGCGCGCGACACCATCGTAGTTGCAAGCTGGCCGAGGCGGGCTGTTTCGCCGTACAGATTCTTCTGGTAGTCGAGTTTCGACAGTTCACGCGCCATCTTTGCGATGCGGTTGGCCTCGTCGCCGATTCGCTCGAGGTCGGTGCTCGACTTCATCACGGTTACAAGCAGACGTAAGTCGGTGGCGGTAGGCTGGCGCCGCGCAATGATGTGGATGCATTGTTCATCGAGCGTCACTTCGAATCGGTTGACCTCGTGGTCGCGCGCGGACACCTTCGCTGCGAGCTCCGCGTCGTAGGTGGAGATCGCCTTGATGGCATCGCGTAGCTGCTGTTCGACCATGCCGCCCATTTCCATCAGGCGCCGACGGACGATCTCCAACTCTGCGTCGTACTGTTCCGAGATGTGCCGACTCAATTGATGCATCTCCATTGCCTCGCTGAACTCTACTAGCTTGATTCGCCGTCGAATAGGTATTCAACCTATTGCAACGGCGCCTTCCGAACCTCGATGTCCGTCACGATGCTGTTACCGCGCTCTGAGGAAAAACGCAGAAGAACAGACTGCCCTTGTTCAACTCGCTTTGAACGCCCAGCGTCGCATCATGCCGCTTCAGAACGTGCTTCACGATCGCAAGCCCGAGCCCGGTACCGCCGCGCGCACGCGAACCGGACAGGTCTACGCGATAGAAACGTTCAGTGATCCGCGTAAGGTGATGTGCCGGGATGCCCATACCGTGATCCTGAACCTCGAAGCGGAGACCCTCGTCGGTTTCGAACCAGCGAACGAGGATATCGCCACCGTTCGGGCTGTAGCGAATCGCATTGCCGACCAGGTTCGAAAACGCACTGTGCAATTCGAACTCGCTGCCTCGCAGACGCAGCTTCGGATCCGCGTCGAGGGTGATCCGATGCTGTCCGTTCGAGATCTGTCGGGCCTCCGCGACGATCGACTCCAGCATCGGCGCCACCGCAACCATGTCGACGTCGGTTTGCGAAGGTTTCGGGCTCGATTCCAAACGGGTCAGCAACAGCAGATCGTCGACGAGTACCTTCATTCGTTTTGCCGGCGAGCGCAGACGTGCGATCAGCCCACGCAGCTGTTCCTGATCGAGCGATTCGTCGTCGAGCGACTCGAGATAGCCGAGAATCACCGTTAGCGGTGTGCGCAACTCATGGGAGACGTTGGCGACGAAGTCCTGTCGCATGCTGAGCAATCGGTTCAGTTGTGAAACATCGCGCGCCAGCACCAGCATGCGTGTTTCATCGATGTCGATCCTGCGCACCTCGAGCTGCAGATCGGAATGCGTCGCTGTGATTTCGACGAGCCCTTCAGCGGCCTGGCCGTTGATCAACGCGGCGATCTCGGGGTTGCGCACCAACGAAACGAAGTTCTGGCCAACGTCGCGGGACGACAACCCAAGCAGGGTCTGTGCCGCCATGTTGAACATGTCGATCTCGCCATTGCGTTTGATGAGTACTGCGCCGTCGGGCAACGCCTCTGTTGCAGATCGCACATAGCGCAGTCGAGTCGTGAGGCGGCGAATTCGATTGCGCAGCAGACGCAAAGAACGAAATACCCGAACCGCGGGCTCTTGCCAAAGCTCGACGGTATTGTCGGGGCGACGCATCGGGCGGCGCGACCATTGGCGCAAACGCGCGAACTCGCGCACGTGCGGGACTACCCAGAAGGCCAATCCGATCACGATCGAGGCACCCCAGAATCGGGTGATTGCGCCCACCGCGAGAACGGCGCCGATGATGCTGCCGGTACGGACCAGTTCGCTTCGCAGGCCGGGAATCACGCGAGAGATTCGAACGCCGCGGGTGCGAGCCTGTAACCCACTCCACGTACGGTCTCCACGATCGCATCGAGACCGAATGGCTTGAGTGCCCGTCGAAGTCGCAGCACGTGCACATCGACGGTGCGCTCCTCCACGTACACCGAGCGCCCCCACACGCGGTCGAGAAGCTGCGCACGGTCGAACGCGCGATCCGGATGCTGCATGAGAAAAGTCAGCAGGCGGAACTCGGTGGGGCCGAGGTGAATCGGCGTTTCACCGAACATGAGACGGTGGCTCTTCAGATCCAACGTGAGTTCGCCGATGGTCAGCCGACCGTCCACCGCACCGCCTGAGCGTCTCTGCAGCGCCCGAATTCGCGCGATCAGTTCACGCGGTGAGAACGGCTTCGTCAGGTAATCGTCGACGCCGGAATCGAAGCCTTTCAGTTTGTCGGCTTCTTCTCCGCGCGCCGTCAGCATGATCATCGGCAAATCCGCGAACAGTTCGTCGCGGCGCAGACGACGCGCGAGGTCGACACCGCTTGCGCCTGGCAACATCCAATCGATCACAGCCACCGTCGGCATGGGGCCGTCCAGCAATTGAAGCGCTTCTTCTGCGCTGCCTGCTCCGAGTGTGCTGAACCCCGCCCGATTCAGCGCAAACGTCAGCATCTCCCGGATCTCGGGCTCGTCTTCTACCAACAAGACGGTCTGGGTCGTCATTGCGTTCGTCCGTCGCTCATCGCGGTTTGGTCCTTCGTATTCTCACAGGTGAACGACTCAGAATCGACTCTCCTGCTGTTCCACCGTCGCGCGACGCAGTGTCGTCGGCGAACGTTATGAATTGATGACAGCGGCCACGATACGAACCGTGACTCGAAGATGCGTGGCCCATGGACGCATCGCCGACGTCTGTATACGCTCTTTTCCCATTCAAATGTCCTGCGGAGGAGAGCATGGGTCAGACCAAACAATTGCGCGCAATCGATGGTTTTGCGTTCGGCGCATACGAGGCGACGCCGACCGCAAAACCGCGCGGGGGCATCGTGGTGATCCAGGAAATTTTCGGGGTCAATTCACACATTCGTAACGTCGCCGACGGGTACGCGGCCGCCGGCTATGCCGCAATCGCGCCGCAGATTTTCGATCGCGCCGAACGCAACGTAGAACTCGGCTACGAACAGAACGACATGGTCCGCGGGGTGGAGATCGCACGCGGCAAACTGAAGATGGAGCAGACGCTTCAGGATCTGCAGGCGGCCATCGACGATGCAAAACGCTTCGGCAAAGTAGGTGTGGTCGGTTACTGCTTCGGCGGCTTGATGGCGTGGCTCTCCGCATGCGAACTGAATGGTTTGAGCGGCGCTGTGTCGTACTACGGCGGCGGAGTAGCGGGTCAGCTCGACCGCAAGCCGCGCTGCCCGGTCATGATGCACTTCGGCGACAAAGACGCGCACATCCCGTTGAGTGATGTCGACAACGTTCGTAGGGCGCACCCGGGCGTGAACGTCAACGTCTACGCTGCGGATCACGGATTCAACTGCGATCACCGCGGAAGCTACGACGCTGCGGCCGCAAAACTCGCGCTCAGCCGCAGCCTCGAGTTCTTTGCGAAGAACGTCGGCTGAAGAGCGGCAGATGTTCACCGGTATCGTACAAGGGCTTTGCCGCGTAGCCGCCGTGTCGGACGAACCGGGGCTGCGGCGCCTGCAGCTCCAGCTCGACGATCTGGCGAGTGGGCTTCAGCTCGGTGCATCGGTGTCTGTGAATGGCACATGCCTGACAGCAACGTTCGTCGAGAACGGTCGCGTGGGGTTCGATGTCATTCGAGAATCCATCGCGCGTTCAAACCTCGGCGGGCTTGCAGTCGGTGATCTGGTGAACGTTGAACGTTCTCTCAAGTTCGGCGATGAAATCGGCGGACACGTGCTTTCGGGGCACGTCGCTGACGTCGTTACGGTGGCGCAGATCGACACGGGGCCGCGTGAACGCACGGTGTGGTTCGACGTCCCCCGCGAGTGGCTGGCGTTCCTCTTTCACAAGGGGTTTGTGGCGCTCGACGGCGCGAGCCTCACGATTGCGGCCATCGAGCGTGACCGAGGCAGAATCTCGGTCAGCCTCATTCCCGAAACGATCGAGCGCACTACGTTGGGGCGAGTGGTGGTCGGCGACCACGTGAATCTCGAAATCGACGTTCAAACGCAAACCATCGTATCGACGGTAGAGCGTCTGCTGAACGATCCGGAATGGCGCCGGCAGTTGCACGCCTGACGCACTTCGCCGTTACACGTCGGCTCGATCAGTTCGGCTTGCGGTGCAGCTGACGAAGGTTGCCGATTACGGCTTCCAACGCGCGATCGAAGACCTGCGACTCGTCCAGAATGGTGATCGACTTGCGCTTCAATTCGACCGCCAGTGCCATGCGCGAGCGTTCCGCTACCTTCATCCCACGCCGGTTTACAAAGATGTACTTGCTGCCCGGCTGCACGATCGCCGCCAGCTTACAGCGCATCTTCTGACCGTCTTCGTGCGTCACTTCGACCCAAACGCCTTCGGTAAGGCGATTGATCTCGCGCACCATTTCAGGCTCGGGTTCAGACTGATCCACCGGTTCGACTTCACCCGGTCCGATCAGCACGATTTCTTCCATCACCGGTAGTTCAGGCGCCTCGGTGTGCGGGCGGTCGTCTTCGAGGAATGCGCGATCCGAACCCGAAATGTCGTCGAGGTGGTTGCGAAGGCCGGTGAGTAACTCTTCGATTTCCGAACCGCTCAAACCCAGCATTTCCATGCCTTGTTCGACTCGATCTAACAAAAGTGGTCGGGCGCGATCGCGTTCTTCGATGTCGGAAAGCGCATCGAGCGGCTGAACGCTCCACAGCAAATCATCCAAAGTCTGCACGGCGTCGGTCCACTCGGTACCTTCGTCACCGTGACGCACGCAGAGGTACACGAGCACGCGGCTCCATGTATCGCTGATGAAGTGACCGATCATGGGCGGCAGTCGCAGCCCACTGGCCTTTTGGTTCACCAACCGCTCGACCGTTTGCTTCGCAGAAATGGTCTTGGCGCGGCCGGCCTCTACCTCTTTTACGCGCTGTTCTACGATCTGAACGCGGTGGTGATCCTGCTGAACGAAATTGCGCAATTCGGTGACGAGCGTGCCGAAGATCTCGGGATCGTCGCTGAAGTTGTTCAGCACACGGAGAACGACGGATTCGATCTTGTTGTACAGCGCGTCGCGCTTCAGCTCGGCGCTACCGCTCCAACCGATGCCGGCGCTCGACAGTTCGTTCAGAAGCTGACGTGCTGGATGACTCGTACGGTTGAAGAACGTCTTGTCGAGAATGGCGACCTTCAACATCGGAATCTGCAGACGGCCGATCAGCGCCTTCATCGGAATCGCGAGGTTGCGATCGTTGAGGATGTAGTCGAACAACATGCCGACCAGATTGACCGTGTCTTCGTCGGTGCGTCCCATCGAGCCCGCGGGAGCACCGGTGACGTCCGGCGCGCGTGCCAGCACCAATTGCCGCAAATCGATCGTGGTCGGAACGTGGTCGATGTCGATGGGCTCGATGCTGGCCGCGCTTTGAACCGCCGACAGCACGCTCATCAGCTCCGGCGTCGTGATGATCGGTCCTATCGGGCCGGAATATTGACCGCCGCCGATGGCACTCGAAGCCGAATAGCCGCTGCCGCCGTATCCGCCACCATGGTTCGGTTGGGCGGCGAGCAGTTGTTGCAGCACAGTGAAATCGTTGTCGTTCGACGATGCGTCAGGAATGCCTGGTATGCCGCTGTATCCGCCGCCCGATCGCGAATGGCTGCCCGATGTGGAACCGCCGTGACCGCCAGGACCTGTTTGTGACGATTGGCGTGGCGAGTGATTGCCGGCTGCCGCAGGCGCTTTCGCAGACGGGTGCGTCTGCGTGCTTGCCTCGCGTCGCATCAGGTTGCGCAAATCGGGCAGAACACCCGCTTCAGCGAGCAATCGGTTGGCGTCTTCGTAAGCCTGCCCGAGATGCTCCATCACGAATCGTTCGAACAGCTTGAGCAGGACGATGCGCACGCGGATGTCGATGTCGATGCAGTCGGTTGCACCGACGAATGCCGCGCCGAGTTGATGCGGCCCCAACGGATTCATTCGTTCGGTGACGGTTCGTCCTGGGCACAGCGAGTCGATGCGCCGCGTCAGCTGCATCACCGGCAGCGAAAACTGGCTGGTGACCTTTGAAACGATGCCTGCGACCGCGACGGCGATCTCGAGGTCGTCGTTCTTCACCAGCGACATACTGTCGACGGCGGCGTCGAAGTCGGACTCGTCCTCATCCTCCGCACGTTGTGGTTCGTAGAGCACGTCGAAGCTCGCGTAGAGACGCTGGCCGAACTCCGTGGTGATGCGTTTGCGTTGCACCCGTATTTCGCGCATCGAATCGAAGTACATGTGCTGGTCGGCGTCGTTGCGGGAACGGTCGGCCATTTCGAACAGTACGTCATCGGCGTTGTTGAACAACGTCGAGAGAAGACCGCTGAGCGTACGCCGCGCGGTCTGGCGTACCGAGTGAAGAATCGGGGGCACGGAGTTGCTGCTGCTACGCCCGGCAGAGAGATCAGGCGCCTTCAATGGCACCACTTTTGAGGACTGCGTCACTGCATCTGTCTCCCACATCTAGACGTCCATTACAGCATCGAGTCGTACGCAGGGGCGGGATAGGGGTGGGGGTTCGCAGGAGACGCGGGTCACAGAACCGGGCTGACGGAATCCCACCACCGCTTGACGCAGGAGACCTGCGCCAGCAACGGAACGTTAGCGCGCGCTGGCCTGTGCGTGGTGCTCGCGCCAGTCCATGATGTCGGTGGCGGCACCCGACTTGAGCTGCACACCGATGATCCATCCATCGCGACCGTTTTCGTCCGGATCGTTCGCCGGACGGGTCCAGCGGACTTCGCCAGCGAGGAAGAACTTGCCGGGCCGGCTGCGGATGTCTACCCACAGGTCCAGGAGCGCGCCCGTCGGGATGACTGCGTTGGTTCGGAACTGAATACCGCCCACCGAGAGGTTGATTGCGGTGCAAGAGACCGTCGTGCCGACGAGATCGGGGTCTGCCGCGGACAGCACCACCTGTACGAACAGGCGATCGTCGCTCTCGATGCGGGCATGCATCCGCTTGTCATCGCGATTACGAGATGGGCGGTTCCGCAACCGGTCGCGCGCACTGTTGAGCTCAAACACGTTGCTATCTCTCATGATGTCGGTTCGAGTTTGCTGGTATCCCCAGCGGTAGAGCCAGAATCGTGCCACTCGATGATGTGAATTATAAAAAGCATAATAATCAATAGTATGGAGCGGACACCTCGACACCAATCGGACTGTGTCTCGAGGGTTCGACTGGTCGATATTCGGTGGCAAGTGACGAAATTTATCACCACCACCTATATACTCGCGCCCGCCTCAAATCAGGCCGCCAATCATCATGCTCCGAGCCCCTTTTGCCGAGCAACTCAAAACGTCCGAGCAGAGCAACGCGTCACTGGTCTGCGTGGGGCTCGACCCACTGCCGGACATGATGCCGGCCGGTTTCGACGGTGCAGAGGGTGCGCTTGCGTTCTGTCGCCGAATCGTAGATGCCACTGCCGACCTGGTCAGCGCGTTCAAGCCGCAAGCAGCCCATTTCGGCGCTTTGGGAGCGGAGCGGGAACTGAAAACGTTGATCGGTTACATCCACGACCACCATCCACGGGTGCCGGTCATTCTCGATGCGAAGCGAGGCGATGTAGGTGCCACCGCTGAGCGGTACGCCATCGAAGTGTTCGACCGGTACGGCGCCGATGCGGTCACTGTGAATCCCTATCTGGGTCCTGAGAGTTTGCGTCCGTTTCTCAAACGGGCCGACAGAGGGGTCTTCATCCTTTGCCGTACCAGCAATCCGGAAAACGCGTGGCTGCAGAACCACCCAGAGAACGATCCGGTATTTCTGAAAGTCGCTCGCGCGGCGGCTGAGTGGAACGTCACCGGAAACGTCATGTTGGTAGTAGGTGCGACCTATCCCGGAGAGCTTCGCCTCGTTCGCGACGTGGTTGGCGATATGTCCCTGCTGGTTCCCGGCATCGGCACTCAAGGCGGCGATGTAGAAGCGGCGGTGACGGCCGGCATCGACTCGCACGGATCCGGACTAATCGTGAATGCATCGCGCAGCGTTTTGTATGCGTCGCGAGGCGCCGACTTCGAACGCGCCGCTCGCGACGCTGTGATCTCGTTACGTAACGACATCAATCGGGTGCGCGGCGTCGGGTTGTAAACGACTTCGTCACCATTCGGAAAGTCGACATACAGTCGTCGGTCGATCATCCTTCACAACGAACAATTACAAAGGTCTCCAGCGGTTGGAAACGGCGCTGCGATAGACTCAACGGCATTCCGGGAGACTCGTCAGGGTCAAATGACTGACCCATCCAAGACCAAATCGTGCGCAGGGAGTCGCAATCTTTACGATTGATTCCCCGGTGAAGCGCGTGCCGTCATAACAAGTATTCAGCGGCGCGCAGATTGTCGATGGTGGGGACGAGGAGACACACGGGGTGACGCCAGACGCGGTTCTGCATCGATACCAGCAAGTGGTATCGGCACCTGTGGTGGACACTGCAGCGCTCTTCCGTTTGATCTCGACCGACGCGGACTTGCTGAACCGTTGGGTGACGAGTCTGGGAACACGCGTCGAACCGGAAGCAATCACTCGTGCGATGCATCGTCTCGACGCCGACTCTCTCGCTGCGATGGCGCGCGCCCAAGTATGGTCGGTAGTTCCGCTCGGAAACGCAGCGCGCCTCGGATTCGATCAGTGGCGAGGCGTGTTGCTCGCATCGTGCGTGTCAGAGGCGCTCGTTCGTGAGGTCGGCTATCCGTATCCCGATGCGGCGCGACTGCGGACGCTGCTAGCCAGTTCAGGCGTTCAAGTATCCGGCGACGAATTGATGGCGGAACTCGGCGCATTTCGTGGCGTCGCTCCCGAGTTGCTGGCCGATGCGCATCCGCTATTGCGCGCTTTTGCCGTTGCAGAGTCGCTCGAACATCACAGTTCCGGAGCCGCCGCGCGAGTGGCGGCCCTGCTGTTCGGTTTGGATGGGCCGGGATTCGATCGGGTGCTCGATGCCGCGGAACGGCGCTGTGCGGCGCTGATCGAAGCAGCAGAAGTCTCCGACGATGTCGACGACAGTTGGCTCGAAGCACTGTGGGTACAAGCGCAACTATCGGCGTTTTCCAACGTCCTCGCGCAACAGGTCGACGAAAAGTCGCTGCACGAACTCGCCGCGCTGATCACACGCGCGCTTTTCAGACACGTGCCGCGCTGTTTCTTCCGAAGTGGCGAGACGTTGGCTGCCGTTGGGGATGACGACCTGGCCGCGCTGAAGATTCCGATGCAATCGAACAGCAGCATCGCTCGTGTATGGCGCGAACAACGCGCTGCGACGATCGAGGAGGACGCCGGCGCGACCGTGGTCGATCGTCAGATCCTCAGGCGGTTGAATACCGATCGAATGTACGTGGCGCCGCTCAGCGATGGGGAGTCGCAAGTCGGCGTTCTCGCCTTTCGACTGAGCGATGAAGATCCGGCTGAAGCAGTACTCGCGATGAACGGGTATGCGATCGAACTGGGTCGATGGCTTGGCGCATTGCAGCGCGACGACGAGCGTCGTTTGCGCTTGTTGCGCGACTACCAGGCGAGCCACGAAAAACGTCTGCGCGAGATCGTGCACGAAGCGAACAACCCGCTCAGCATCATCCACAACTACCTGCACATCCTCGAGCTGCGTCTAAAGGACTATCCCGAAACGCACGAGCAGCTGCGTCTCATTGCCGCGGAAATTCGCCGCACCGCCGCGATATTCAAACGCGTCGTCGAATTTCCGCCAGTGTCTGTGGCAGCCGCAGAGAAGGCTGACGTTCGTGCACAACGCGCCGACCTCAACGAGATCGTGCGCTACGTAGCGGAACTGAGTCGCGGACGCGCCGAGTCGGCTCGTGTGGAAGTCACGCTGACGCTCTTCGAAGGGGGCGTGCCGGTGACGTCTGATCGCGATCGGATCATTCAGGTGATGACGAATCTCGTGCGCAACGCGATAGAAGCCATGTCCGGTGGTGGTGCGCTGCACGTTGCTACGTTCAGCGGTGTGTACCGCGCTGGTAGAGCCGGGGTGGAGTTCAGCGTGCGCGATGAAGGTCCGGGACTGCCGCCCGCGGTGCTGGAGCGTCTCTACGAACCGAAGACCTCCAGCAAGGGTGGCGATCACGCGGGGTTGGGTCTGCACATCACTGCGAGGTTGGTCGCCGAACTGGAGGGCGCTATCGACGTGCGCACGGCGGTAGGTCGAGGTACTGCGTTTTCTGTGTTCCTGCCGAACCTCGAAGTCTGACGCTCAGCCTCCCGCGTCGCGGATCATGTTGCGGGCGATGAGCGTCTGCTGAATCTGGCTGGTGCCTTCATAGATGCGGAACAGTCGTACGTCGCGATAGAAGCGCTCGATTCCGTATTCCTCCATATACCCTGCGCCACCGAAGATCTGCACCGCCCGGTCCGCCACACGGCCGACCATTTCGCTGGCGAACAGTTTGCAGCACGACGCAAGTGTGGTGACTTGCTCACCGGAGTCGCGCCGCTTCGCAGCGTCGATCACCATACAACGCGCGGCGTACGCCTCTGTTCGACTGTCGGCGAGCATCGCCTGGATCAGCTGAAACTGCGCGATCGCTTCACCGAACTGCTTTCGCTCGAGTGCGTAGTTGAGGCTGTCGGCAATCAATCGTTCGGCACAACCGACCGCCAGCGCACTGATGTGCAGGCGGCCGCGGTCCAGCGTCTTCATCGCGGTGAGAAAGCCCTTGTTCAAATTGGCAAATCCGCCGAGCAGTGCCGACTCGGGCACCCAACAATCTTCGAAAATCACGTCGCTGACATGCGCACCTTGTTGCCCCATCTTGCGGTTCTTCGGCCCCAGCGTGATTCCGTTGGTCTCGGCATCTACCAGAAAGGCCGATACACCCTTGGAATCCTGAGTGTTCGGATCGGTACGGGCGAACACCGTGAACAACTGCGCTTGCGGCGCGTTCGTGATGAACCGCTTGGTTCCGTTGATCACAAAGCCGCCATCGAGCGGTCGCGCGGCGGTCTTTAGCGAGCCTGCGTCTGATCCCGCTTCCGGCTCGGTCAATGCGAATGAACCTATGATCTCGCCGCTCGCCATCTTCGGTAAGTAATGCGACTTCTGCGCCGCTGTGCCGTCCATGACGAGCCCCTGCGACCCGATGCCGTTGTTGGTGCCTATTACCGAGCGGAACGCCGGCGAAGTGCGGCCCAGTTCCATGACCACGTAACACTCTTCGGCCGTGCTCAATCCGAGGCCGCCAAACTCTTCCGGAATGGTCATTCCGAACAGACCCAACTCACGCATTTCAGCGACGATCGTTTCCGGAATTTTGTCTTCGCGTGCAACCTGCGCTTCGAGCGGCACCAGCCGCTCGCGCACGAATTTTCGAACCGTGTCGAGGAGGGCGTCGAGCGTCGCTTGGTCCAGGGCCATGGGTGTCTCCCGATCGGGGCGGGCAGTCTAGTCACAAGGCCGCGCGCGGGCCAACATTGCGGGACATCGATGTGTACATTAGCCTTCCGCTCGAAGTACGACCCGCCAGAACGAGGAAATCACGTGAGTAAAGACCGCGCCGGATTTGTCTGGGACGATCCGCTACTGCTCGACGAACAACTTTCCGCGGACGAACGCATGGTACGCGACACCGCGCGTGACTATGCGCAGGACAAACTGATGCCGCGAGTCGTCAGTGCCAACCGCCAGGAACGCTTCGATCGCGAGATCATGAACGAGTTCGGTGCGCTGGGAATGCTGGGAGCGACGTTGCCCGCGAAGTACGGCTGCGCGGAAGTGAATTACGTGTGCTACGGCTTGATGGCGCGCGAGGTGGAGCGCGTTGATTCGGGGTATAGATCCGCGATGAGTGTGCAGTCTTCTCTGGTGATGCATCCGATCCACGAGTACGGATCGGATGCGCAGCGCGAGAAGTATCTGCCTAAGCTCGCGACGGGCGAGTGGGTCGGGTGTTTCGGCTTGACCGAACCCGATCATGGCTCTGACCCCGGCAGCATGATCACGCGAGCAGAGCGGGTTGGTGACGGCTACGTGCTGAACGGCGCCAAGATGTGGATCACTAATTCGCCGATCGCCGATCTGGCAGTGGTGTGGGCCAAGCTCGACGGCGTGATTCGCGGCTTCGTTGTGGAGCGCGGTATGCGCGGTTTCAGCACACCCAAAATAGAAGGCAAGATGAGCCTGCGCGCCTCGATCACGGGCGAAATCGTTCTCGACAACGTTCACGTACCCGAAGATGCGCTACTCCCGAATGCAAAGGGGTTGGCCGGCCCGTTTGGCTGCCTCAACCGCGCGCGCTACGGCATCGCGTGGGGCGCCATGGGTGCAGCCGAGTTCTGTTGGCATGCTGCGCGCACCTACACACTCGAACGTAAGCAGTTCGGTCGACCGTTGGCGGCAAATCAGCTGATCCAGAAGAAACTCGCTGATATGCAGACCGAAATAACGCTAGGGCTGCAAGCTTGTCTTCGCGCGGGCAGATTGCTCGACGAAGGTCGATTGCCGGTAGAGATCATTTCGATGATCAAGCGCAACAACTGCGGCAAGGCACTCGATGTCGCGCGCATGTCACGCGACATGCACGGCGGCAACGGCATTTCCGACGAGTTCCACGTGATTCGGCACGTGATGAATCTCGAAACCGTGAATACCTACGAAGGCACGCACGACATCCACGCGCTGATTCTCGGCAGAGCACAGACCGGCCTGCAGGCATTCACCGGCGAGTGATATCAGCGTGACATCGCTGCGCTGTCGTCTCGGTATCAGGGATGGTTGATGCGGCGATATCACGGCGACATCGCATAATGGACCTTTCGTGGAACTCTGTGGGGAACCCGCGAGGCTCGCTTGTCGAGCGAAAGAGGCCGGCATAATTTGACTCTTCACCTGCTGATCGAAGTCGTACGGGCAGGGCCAACAAATCAACTTGGGGGAGAGCCAAATGATCCGAGTGTTGATTGTCGACGACCACCGTCTCGTACGGATCGGTCTTACCCGCATGCTCGCCGAGGCACGAGGGATCGTGATAGTCGGCGAAGCCGATTCCGGCGAGCGCGCGTTGGAACTCGTGCGCGAATCGAAACCGAACGTCATCCTGATGGACTTGCGGATGCCCGGTATCGGCGGTCTGGAGGCGACGCGTCGTCTGCAGCGTATCGACGCCGGCATTCGCGTGCTGATGGTCACTGCATGCGACACCGATCCCTATCCGGCGCAGGCAATGAAGGCGGGCGCCGCCGGATACATCACGAAGGGCGCGAACGCCGCAGATCTGGAGCATGCGATTCGACGCGTCTTTCTCGGCCAACGTCACATGTCCGACGACGTTGCTCAGCAGGTGGCACTGCGTTCGTTCGATACGGTGCCGGAGTGTCCATTCGATCAACTTTCCAATCGCGAAATGCAGATCACCTTGATGGTGGTCGGCTGCAGGAAAGTTCAGCAGATCTCGCGCGACCTGTACCTCAGCCCCAAGACGGTGAACAGCTATCGATACCGGATCTTCGAGAAGCTGAACGTCACCAGCGATGTCGAACTCGCACTGCTCGCGGTACGTCATGGCGTCATCGAAAGCAGCAGTCCTGCGCCGGTTCCCGAAGCGTGCCCGCGCGCCGAGACCGGAGAGCGGATGCTCGCTTGACGATGAAGTGATCGGTGTCTAGGGTCGCCGAATGCGCGACCCGGGAGTTCCGTTCGAAGCTGAACCGTTTCTGAAACGCTTGCCGCAGAAGCCGGGCGTGTATCAGATGCTGGACGTTGCCGGCGCCGTGCTCTACGTCGGCAAGGCTCGCAATCTGAAGAGCCGCGTGACGAGCTACTTCCGTGCTTCGGGCCTCAGCACCAAGACGATGGCGCTGGTTGCGCGCATTCACGATGTTGAGATCACGCTGACCGCGAGCGAAACCGAGGCGCTGCTGCTCGAGCAGAGCCTGATCAAGAAGCTGCGACCGCCGTATAACATCGTTCTGCGCGACGACAAGTCGTATCCCTATATTTACCTGACCGATCACGTGTATCCGCGGCTCGCTTTTCATCGCGGCGCCAAGCGAAAGACAGGCCGCTATTTCGGTCCGTTCCCGAGCGCCAGCGCAGTGCGCGAGAGCATCAACATCCTGCAGCGCCTGTTTCAACTACGGCAGTGCGAAGACAGCTACTTCAAGAACCGCGCTCGTCCGTGCCTGCAACACCAGATCGGTCGTTGTAGCGCGCCGTGCGTGCAACTCGTGGCACCGGATACCTACGCGGAAGACGTACGCCATGCCGTGATGTTCCTCGATGGACGCAACGACGCGATCCTCGAGGAGTTCAAGATTGCAATGGAAGAGGCGGCCGAAAAACTCGAGTTCGAGCGCGCGGTTAAGTTTCGCGACCAGATCAAACAACTGCGCAAGATCCAGGAGCAGCAATACGTGCATGCCGCGAGCGGCGATGTCGACGTATTCGCCGTTGCACTCGCGTCCGGTGCGGCGTGCGTCCAGGGCATGTTCATCCGCGGCGGTCGATTGCTCGGGCATCGCACTTGGTTCCCACGCAACGAACTTGCGGTGGAGGGCGCGGAGATGCTCGATGCATTCCTTGCGCAGTATTACTTCGGCGGTGGCGAGCGCGAGATTCCGAAAGCGATCGTGCTGAGCCATCCGATCGACGATGCGGAACTCATTGAGCAGGCGTTGCGCGAACAGGCTGGCCATCGCGTTGAGATCACTTCGGGTGTACGCAGCCAACGCGCGCGCTGGCTCGATATGGCACAGCAGAACGCGAAGTTGTCACTCGACTCGTATCTCGCCGATAAGCAGAACGTGCTCGCCCGGTTCGTCGATCTGCAGGAAGCGCTGGGACTCGAAGATCTGCCGGAACGACTCGAGTGTTTCGACATCAGCCACTCGAGCGGAGAAGCAACCGTTGCATCGTGCGTGGTGTTCGATAGCAGCGGTCCGCTGAAGTCCGACTATCGTCGTTTCAACATCGAGGGCGTCGCTGCGGGGGACGACTACGGTGCGATGAATCAGGCGCTGCGTCGCCGCTATGAACGCCTCAAATCGGGCGATGGCGTTCTGCCCGATCTACTCGTCATCGATGGAGGTCCGGGCCAATTGAATCAGGCACGCGAGGTGCTCACGGACCTGCAAGTGGAGGGTGTACAGATCGTCGGCATCGCGAAGGGCACTACCCGCAAACCCGGTCTCGAGACGATCTATCTCTCCGATCACACTGAGGTAGCCATTCCGCCCAACAGCGGCGCCATGCATCTGTTGCAGCACATTCGCGATGAGGCGCATCGATTTGCGATCACCGGTCACCGCATGCGGCGGGGCAAAGCTCGACGACAATCCGAGCTCGACGGCATCGCGGGTGTCGGGCCGAAGCGCCGTCGCGAGCTGTTGCGGCATTTCGGCAGCGTCGCTGCACTTCGCGGCGCGAGTCGCGAGGAGATTGCAAAGGTACCGGGCGTCAGCCGGCGCCTCGCCGAAGAGATCTACGCGACTTTGCACGTCGAGTGATGCAAGCCAGTTAGAATGGCCATCCGTCCGACGTCTGCCTGCGCATGAATACGCCGATTCTGGTCACTGTTTTGCGGATGGCGCTCATCCCGGTGTTCGTCCTGGTGTTCGTCTGGCACGGCGCGTGGACGAACATCGCCGCCGCGGCGGTATTCGGTCTTGCCGCACTCACCGACTGGCTCGATGGATACCTCGCGAGGCGTCTCAAGCAGACCACTCGTTTTGGCGCTTTTCTCGATCCGGTAGCGGACAAGCTGGTGGTAGTCAGCGCCATCGTGATGATGGTGGGCGACCGCGGCAGTTTATGGCTGACGCTACCCGGCCTCGTGATCGTGGGCCGCGAGATCGTGGTCTCCGCGCTCAGAGAGTGGATGGCCGAAATGAACCGCCGTGGTGTCGTCGCAGTGAGCAGCCTCGGCAAACTCAAGACCGGTGTGCAGATCGCGGCGATCCTGACGTTGCTCGCATTTCCGCCGGGTTCAGATGAGCGTCTCGTGCTGCTCGGCTACGTGTTGATCTATCTCGCTGCGATCATGACCTTGACATCGATGGTCATGTATCTGCGCGCCGCATGGCCGACCCTTCGCGCCGGCCTCGACGGCGACTGAGAACGCGGTTTCGAGGGCCGATTCGATCGAGTAGAATCCGCCGCTCTTTTCCGGCTGGGTGGCAGAGTGGTCATGCCCGCGACTGCAACTCGCGTTACATCGGTTCGATTCCGTTCCCAGCCTCCATTCGAGCGTCCTGCGTCCGGCTTTTAACCCCGGTAAACACTAGCGGACGTCCGCAATCGGCAGCCCCGCAGGAAGGTGCGCCGCTGTGATCTTTAGCCCTCCAGCCTGAACGAAAACGGAATCGTAGGCCGCGATGAAACGGGCTGACCGTTCGTCATGGCCGGCTGTATCCGCGATTGTCGCAGCGCGGTCGAACACACGCGCAGCCAGGCACCCGTGGGATCTCCGTCCGGCGAGCTGATGACCTCAACGTTCGAGATTTGACCATCTGCGCCCAGATCGAATCTAACCCGAACCGCTCCTTCAACGCCGGCTCGTAGATAGGCAGGAGGATACTCAGGCACCGCCAATGCGATCACCTTTGGCGGTGCATATATCGACTGTGCAGTGCCCGCATCCAATTCGTGGTCGACACATACATCGCAGGACCTAACGCCAAATTGCGTTGCTTTGGCGCCAAGCCATGGCACCACTTCTTCGCCATCGGTAACCGTCACGGTCTGTGGTTGTTCGTTCACAAACCAGGCGACCCTGGAGCACTGGGGATGGTCGGACCGGATATGAAACGCGTTCTCGAAAAAGGCGATGCTCGAACGGCACTCGTCTACGATCTTGCTGCAGTCGCAACGGATCGCGGCATGTGAAAGTGACGGCATACCCCAGATCGTTGCTGCCAATGCACACAGTATCCAGGCATGAAAATGCATACTGCCCCCTGAGCATGTTCGTTAGAAACCTATCGCATTGTGTGAGTTCGCGTTATGCGCCAACCGAAGATCGCGTGACCGTGCGGGTGGCGCGTCACCCAATTAGGTTGGCGACCAGTCTGGCGTGCTTCACAGACTTGAGTTAGAAGCATTCCCTGCTGCCGCTTCTGCTGCGGCCCGGGTGGCGAAACAGGTAGACGCAAGGGACTTAAAATCCCTTAGCCTTACGGCTGTGCGGGTTCGATTCCCGCCCCGGGCACCATAATCCGTCGGCAGATCGCGGACACCATCATCGCGCCCTGGCGCCATCGATCACTCGTTGGCGCTCAGAATTTGTCAGGGGAGCCGTTCGAAGAGGGAGGAGCATCGCGTGTCGTTACGCTCGATCGTTCACATCACCTGCGCCGCATTGTGGGCCGCCATTGCGATACCGGCTGTTGCCGAAGACGCCGCTGCGCCCGCTGCACCTGTGGTTCCACTCCAGTTGCCGCCGTGGATGACGCCGGATGTCTTCAAGGCGGCGGTGCGCATCAATATGACCGATGCGCAAAAGCCCGAGTTCAACAAGGCCGTTAGCGATTTCATCAGCGACCATTTTGCGATGATGCAGAAGGAAGCAAAGCGCAACTCTCCGAATCTCGACATGCGAATCAAGAGCAAGGACAAGGCGCTGATACACGCACTGGATGACAAAGTGCACAAGATCCTCACGAAGGAACAGTGGCCGGCTTACGAGAACTACAAAAAGGAACTGAGGTCCGGCTTAAGCAGTAATGCACTCCCGCCGACGCCGATGGAACCGCGATCCGGTCCAGCGACGCGCTAACGAGACGGTCCAAATCAATAGGAGTTCAGAAGCGACCATGCACACTCGACATTTCCGCTACGGATCGATCGTGCTTGCTATTGCCACGCTTTCGGCGTGCGGGATAACGAGCGGGCCACCGAAGAACACGCCGGAAGGTCTGCTCGCGGGTACGGGGTGGCAACTAGAACAGTTGGGCGGTCAGGGCACGATAGAGGGAAATCAGCCAACGTTGTCGTTCGCGGAAGCGGGTAAGGTGAGTGGTTCGGGTTCGTGCAACCAATTCAACGGTCCGGTGACCGTCAACGGCAAGTCGATTTCAATCGGCATGCTCGCCAGCACGAGGATGGCTTGCTCTGGTGCGCTGAACGCACAGGAGTCGATGTACTTCAAAGCGCTGCAACAAGCGGAGTGGTTTACGGTGCTCGGCAACTCGCTGACGATCTACACCAAAGCGATGGATCAGCCGCTGATGTTCCTGCGTACCAGTCCGCCGTAGCGCGCCGCTCGGCTATACTCGCGGCCTCGCCCAGGTGTTGGAATTGGTAGACAGGCAGGATTTAGGTTCCTGTGTCCTTGTGACGTGTGGGTTCGAGTCCCACCCTGGGCACCACCAATAGGCTTCCGTGGACTTCTGTTAACACCCGTGTAGTGAGTTAACGCGTTGATTCTCAGGGAATTCGCCAATCTAAGTCAACTGAAGTAAACTCGCGTCGTTACCGTACGGAGGTCCGTACCGAAAATGACGACCCGCAGCAGCGACTACAAAATCCACCTCAAGAACGAGCGCCACCGGCTCAAACCGCGGCGCGAGCCGTACTGGCGCCACCTCGCAATCGGCCGGCACGTCGGCTACCGCAAGACCGAAACGGGCAGCGAGACATGGATTGCCCGGTATACCGACGACGAGGGCGAGTTCCACTACCAGAAACTCGGCACATTGGCGGCGCTGACGTGGTCGGAGGCGACTGCCGCGGCCGAGAAGTGGTTCACCGTCTGCGATGCCGGCGTCATCCGTTCAGGCACCGTCGAGAACATCTGCAAGGAATACGTCGAGGATCGCCGCCTCGAAGTCAGCGAAGGCAACGCGGCAGACGCCGAGAAACGGTTCAAGGCGCATGTGTTCGATACGCCGTTCGGCCGCATCAAAGTTAACGAGATGCGCTCGAAGCAGGTGAAGGCCTGGCGCGACACACTGCACGAGAACACCACGTTCGAGATGTGCAGGCGCACCCACAAGACGCTCAACGCTGCGTTGAACTACGGCTTCAGGCAGGGCGCCATCGCGTCTGACGCAGCCTGGAAGCGCGTCCCCTTGGTCTCTGGCGACGCGGCCGAGAATGCGCTCGATTTCTTCTGGACCGTCGAAGAGCGGCGCGCATTCTTCGACAAGTGTTCCGCCGATCTGCGCGACCTGCTCACGGCGATCTCGCTCACCGGCGCGCGGCCGCAAGAGATCGCGATAGCGAAGACGAAGGACTTCAATCTGTTCGCGCGAAGGCTCGTGCTGCGGCACCGGAAAGGGAAGGGCAGTAAGTGGCGCGAGCGGGCGTTCTCGCTATCGAACGACAATGCGCTTGCGTTCTTCAAGCGTGTATCGACCGACAAGCTCCCAGAGGCGCCGTTGCTGACGCGCGCCGATGGCTCGAGTTGGTACTCACAGAACGGCAACGGCCTATGGGTTTCAGCGCTCAAGAAGGTTCGCCGCGACAACGAGTTCGACGACCGCGTGACCGCGTATCACTTTCGACACTGGACGATCACCGACTGGCTGAACACCGGCATCGTTGCCGCAAACGTCGCCACGATGGCCGGCACGTCGATCACGATGCTGGACGGCTTCTACAAGAAGTTCGTCAAGGGCCGCGTCGACGCGCAGCTCGCGGCGATGGAGACAGTGTTATGACGATCGCCCCGGCGTTTGAAAATCTGGCGATTGCCGAATATCGAGAAGCGATTCGAAGGGGGCGGGTGCCCAGCCCCGAACTCGCTGCATGCGTCGGATCTATGCTGCTCAAGTACGTAATGCTGAGAGATGCCCGCCGCGGGCGTGGCCAACCAAGCACGATGTTCAAGCGATACCTCGTGTTTTCGTGGATCGAGTTCCAAAAGGCGATTGGAAACACTGAAGACGAGGCAATTCGAATCGCGGCGGGTGACGACTACGACAAAGTCTCCGGATGGTTTGCGGAATCAAGATACACCGACGAACGCATGCTCGTTCCAGCATGCCCGCGTGATCGCGCCGGCATCTTGTCCTGGCTCATGGCGAGACAGGAAGAAGCGGTCGGGTTGGTAGAGCTGGCGGCGGAAGTCGGCCAACTCAGTAAAGCCGAAGTGTCTGCTGCGATCGAAACCTTCAAGCGCACCTTGGCGATTGCTAGAGAGATCGCCGAATCCCAATGAAGCAAAAGCCGTTCCGCCAAGTATTCCCTGGGATTACTTGGCGGGACTAAGGCGATTCCGTGCAATTAAATGGGCGTCGACCCCCAACCAACCAGGTCGACGCACATGTCAGAACAATCCGATTCGCCACGTCCATCGACGTGGTTTCCGTTTCGAGAGTGGTGTGAAGCCAAGCGCTTCACGGTTCAGCACGGTTATCACCTGATCGAGCGCGGCGAGCTTGAGACCGTCACATCCGGTCGGCGCCGATTCGTCACGGAAGAGCAGGATCGTCAGTTCGACGAGCGCTGCAAATCCAAGGGGGAGGCTGCTTAAATGCAAACGCCCCAAGGAAGGGGCGTTGCGGTAACACTCGAAGCTGGCGCTCGAATATTACCGTTTCGCTCCCGTCGACAACAACAGTTCCTCATCTGTGCCCGCGCATGGCGATCGCCTGACGATTGGCAGCGCGTGTACGCGCATCGCGCGCGCATTCGCCAACACGTTGGTGCGCGATGACGATAAAACCCATCTCAATCGAGCAAGCGCTGGAACACGAAGGCGACGGCCGCCTTGGCTGGATCTCGAAGTTCACGATGTCGGAGGAGGAAATGGAACAAATCGCAAAGCCGAATTGGGTCTGGCCGGGACTGCTGGCAAAGGGTCACCTCATTGCGATCGTCAGCGAGCCCACGGGCGGCAAGACAACGATCTTGTTCTGGATCGCGGGTCGGCTGACCGACGAGTACCGCGTCATCTACGTGAACGCGGATGTATCGGCATCGGATGCGAAGCACTACTTCGAGGCCGCGCAAAGGACTGGTGTGGAGCTGCTGTTGCCGGACATGAAGGCCGGTCTGTCGATGCAGGACGTCGTGAAGCAGCTGCACGCAATGAACAATAGCGGCGGCAACTACGAAGGCGTGGTGATGATCTTCGACACGCTGAAGAAGATGGCCGATGTGATTTCGAAATCATCTGCGAAGCAGCTCTACCGACTGCTGCGGTCGCTCACAGCGAAAGGCATGACGATCGTATTGCTGTGCCACACCAACAAGTACAAGGACGCGGACGGAAGGCCTGTGTATGAGGGCACCGGGGATCTACGGTCCGACGTCGACGAGTTGATCTACCTCATCAAGAGCGAACAGCCAGACGGCACGTTGTACGTGTCCACCGAGATCGGCCCGACCGGCAAGGCGCGCGCCGAGATCAAACCCATGACGTTCGTCATTGGCAAAGACCGTTCCGTTCGGATGCGTGAGGCTTACGTCGATGTGCTCGCAGACAACGCATACCGCTCAATTCGAGAGGCGGATCAGTCAATCATCGAACTGATCGTCAAGGCGATTCAGGACGGCAACACGTCGCAGAGCGAGATCTGCAAGGCGCTGCACCGTGAGGTCAACCGCAAGGCAGTCCTGGGTGTTCTCAAACGCCATACCGCCAAAGTCTGGCGACGTCTTCCGGGCATCACGCACAACCGCATCGTGTACGAGCTGATTTCTGCTCCCCCCGGGACAACGGGACAGATACACAACAGGGACAACGGGAACAACAGGGACAACTCACGTGGTTACTGACTTGTCCCAGTTATCCCTCTTGTCCTTCTTATCCCTTATGTCACTTGTCCCACAGGGAGCAGGAAGTTGAAGAACATCGTTACCTTCCCGTACCACAAAGCCAAGGTGTTGCGCAGCCGCTCGTGCACCGAAGGGTTCATCGCAATGAACCTTTCGGACCACCCTTGCGTAGGGCTTCGCCGTCCTGCAGGTACGCTTTGAACGAACCCCGCACGAAGTCGTCAGCGGTGAGCGTCTTTGCAACGCGGCGACCGACGTCATCATCGAGACGGAATGAGCAATGAAACCGGGGGAGGGGTCAGAGCTAACGCTTGATCCATCAGGACCGGCCCTGGCGCTTCACTTCGCTAAACGCGTGTTTCGTTCAACTAGGAGGAGAGATGACAGAAAACCGTGGCCGGAAATCAGCGGCCGAGCTTCAAGTGGTTCGCATCGGTACGGGCGGCGGTAGGCGCCCCCCACCGCCGCCGACGATCGGCGAGGCAGCGGCGAAGTTGTGGCGAGAGATCGTGCAGGGATTGCCGAGCGATTTCTTCGGCGCGGGCGACTTGCCATTGTTGGCGGAGTATTGCCACACCATGGAAACGCTGCTGCCGGCGATCAATGGCGCGATCGAGCGCGATGGACCTACGGCTGGCTTCCTTTCGGCACGCGCAACACTGCTGAAAACCGGAATGACGCTGGCGGCAAAACTCCGAATCTGTGTGAGCGCGCGCACCCGTGGCGACCTTGCGAGTTTGCGTCAGGCAGCTGCGCCGCACGCCGGCAGCATCGTGGGTGAGGTTCTCGACGATGAGTAAAACGACGCGACCTCTCAAGACGTGGGAATTCCAAGGCTGGAACACCGGCTATCTCGTGACCGTATCCGCCGATGGTCTGTTGTACGAAGACGCGCGCGGCACGCTGCTGCCGCTCACATACGAGGTTCTGGACGAGTTCGAATCGCTGTGGGGGCACACCCCGGGGGTCCGCGAAATGCTGGACGCACAGGCTCGCGGAGAGCCACTACCAGGAGATGACGATGACGAGTGACGAAACGAAAACGACGACTGACGACACGTTCCGAAAACTCTGTGGCGTTGCCGCGCAGCTCCGCGCGCTGGCTGGCGGCTCTGCCGCACTCGAAGTGTTCGCGAAGGTGTTGGCTGCGACTGCAACGGCTGAATTCCAGTCGACGGCGATGGCTGCGGCGTATCTGCGCCAGGTGGCGGATCACGTCGAGCAAGTCACGCCACCACCCGCGCAGACAATGCATTGAACGCGCTCCCCGACTTGATTCGCCACGCTCGCAAACTGTTCGATAAGGGCGCATTGCCCCGTGCGGTCGAATCGGAGTTGCGTAGGCTCGGCGCATCGAAGCGAGCGGCGCGGTATGCGGTCCATGAGGCAACGCGCGATGTCTGAGTTACCCGATCGGCGCGCCGTCGAGCAGGCGTTGCGTGCTGCGGGCTTGTCGCATCGTCAGGCTCGAAAATTCATCGCAGCCGGCTGGTCGGTACTGGTCGGTCAAATCGAAGCGGAGCGGCTCGACCTGGCAGAGCGCCTTGCCGAGCTGCAGTCTCAGTTGCGGCCGAATGGTGAGTAGCGCACAATTCATCGTCCCTATCGTTTCGCGACGAACGATAGAGGCCGTCAAGGTCGAGCCACGCACACGTTCGCGAAGAACGTCACCGCACCGCGAGAGCCCATCGAGGCTTCGTGCGTGCAACAAAACCCGCCGAATGCCTCAACACAAACGAATTTGTTGAGGTTCCAAAATGTCCGATTTCCAAGATATCAAAAGCGTGATGGATGGCATCAACGAAGGTGTCACCGCCATGCGCGAACGCCAGGCGAAAGAATTCTCAGAACTGCGCGAGCGCGTCGAGACGATCGAAGCGAATCGCAGTCGACCAACGAAGGCCGCTGGCGGCGAAACGCCGGAGCAGACGGAATACAAATCGATCTTCGGTGAGTGGCTGCGGCAGCCGAACGACGATCGCGCGCGAAACCGTTTATCCGACGCGCAGCACAAGCTGCTCGAGCGAAAGGATGTGTCGATTGGTACGGGGTCTGCGGGTGGCTTTGCGTTGCCGGAAGAAATCTCGCGCAGGATCGAAACGCGAATCGAGACGCTTAATCCGTTCCGGAACCTGGTGAACGTCGTACCCTGCGGTTCCAACGACTTCAAGCAGCTGCTTTCCCTGGGCGATAGTACGTCCGGTTGGGTATCGGAGACGGGCACACGCACGGCGACGAACTCGCCGTCGCTGCGTGAACGTGCGCCGACCTTCGCGGAAAACTATGCGGTCGTGACGGCGACAAACTGGTCGCTGCAGGATCTGTTCTTCGATGTGCAGAAATGGCTGGTGACGGAAGCGGGCAACCGTTTCGCGGCCGACGAGGCAACTGCAATCGTCAGCGGAACGGGTAGTGATCAGCCGACGGGTTTTCTGAACACGACGCCAACGACTTCGGCGGACTTCGCGTCGCCGCAGCGTGCAGCTGGGGTTGTGCAGTACATCCCGGCCGGGGCTTACACGAGCCCGTACACGATCCACTACAAATCTCTGGTGGATCTGATGATGTCGGTGCGCGAGCAATTCATGGCGTCGAGCCAGCAGATTGCGTGGGTCATGCGGCGTTCGACATTGGCGTACGTTCGCAAGCTGGTCGACAGCACGGGTCAGCCGATTTGGGCGCCGATGGTCGGCGGCAATCCGCAAACCTTGCTGGGATTTCCGGTCGCGACGACGGAAGCGATGCCGGCCATGGGCGCGGGTAATTATCCGATTGCGTTCGGCGCCTGGGATCAAGGCTATCTGCTGGCGGAACGGTCCGGCATGTCGATTCTCGTCGACCCGTACACGACCAAAGGCAAGACGGTGTTTTACATCTCGCGTCGTTTGGGCGGATGCGTCTACTCCAACGATGCGGTCAAAGTAATGAAGCAGTCGGTTTCCTAACGAACGGATCAAGGGGCTAGTCTTCTCCCGATCACGCCAGCAGTCGCCCCAGGGACTTTGGGCTGCTGGGCAAAACGTGGTCGGGCTCTTTCATAAACAGGAGGCGACGTGGCAAAGGCGTACACAGCGGGTGTGATAATCACGGGATCAGCTGACGGCGCTGTTAAGGCGACGAAGCTGACCGCTGCCGAACTCGAAAAACTGAACGACGTGCAGCGGCGTACTGCCGGTGCGGCGGTGGCGGCGGCGTTGAGCGCTGGCAAACTCGACGCGGCGCTGTCGCAGGTGGGTAAGGCATCCAGGTTGGTCAACGACATTCTGACCGGTGGCGGGTTGCTGATTGCGTTTAAGACGCTCTCCAATCGTCTGGGTGATGTGGCGACGAGATACGCTGAGACCGACCGAAGTGCTGCTCAGTACCTTAAGACACAGAAACTGTTGGGGGCCGCCTTCGACCAGACGTTTCTGTCCGTCCTGCACGCTTCGGGGGGTGCGCTGAAGTCGCTCAGCGACTTTCTCGATCCAGCCGCGCGTGCAACGGCTCGACTGGCTACTGCAACCCAGGACTTAGCGAAGGCCGAGCGAACACTCGCTGTGGCGCGTTCGAGCAACCGGTCCGGACTTAGTGCCGTTGGCGGCGCGGGCAATTCGCTCGATGATCTCGCGAAGCAGGTTCGTTTCCAGGAGTCGGCGGTCAAGGTAGCGCAGTATCAGATCGAATCGCTGCGGAAGGCCGAGCAGGATGCGAACAACGCGTTCGATCCGACCGGCGGCAAGGACCTGGTCGATCGCATTTTGAAAGCGTCGGAGGAGGCGCGGCAGAAAGAATCGGCCGCACGCGAAAAGGCGCTGAACGAAGCAAAGAGCTCCGCCGATAAACTGGCGGCATACAACGAGGATCTGGTCGCCACGCGTATTCGAAACGAAGAGGCGGCCGCCGACGCCATCAACCGGTACAACGAGGAGGTTGTTCAAACCCGCGCTCGCAACGAGGAGCAGGCATTCGAGGCCGCTGCGAAGGAAACGGCGACCGCGCAGATGCAGGCAGCCGAAGAATCGGCACGCCAATCGCAGGAGATTTGGAACAACGCTGCAGAGGGGATTCAGTCCGCGCTGACCGACGCGTTCGAAGGGGCGTTCAACTCGGCGACTGACTTCTTCGGCAGTCTGACGGACTTGGCGAAGCGGACGTTCGCGGAGATCGCCTCCGCATCGGTTGTGAAGCAATTCAGCGGACTGTTGGCGGGTGTTACCGGAGCGGGCACAGCATCTGCGAGCACCGGGATTCTCGGCAACCTTGGCTCTGTGGGCGGACTCAGTTCGCTATTTGGTAGCGGCGCTGCAGCAAGCTCTGGTGGCGTATTCGGTGGGACATCAGGCGGCCCCGGCTTTGGTCTCGGCAGCGGTTACGGGCTCGGGCCGAATTTGTTGGCCGGGTTCGCGGGTTCCTTCGTCGGCAACGAGCTTGGCGAATCGGCATTCAACAAGCAGGCGAAAAACCCGGCCTTTGCAACGACTGGCGCCATCCTTGGTTCGTACTTCACGCCGGTTGGCACAGCGATCGGTGCTGCGATCGGCGCGGCCGTCGACGTTGCGGTCGGCAGCGACGTCAACGGTAAGCGCGTGAAACTCGGCATCTCTGCCGGGACCGATATTGCCACCGGGGCAAACTCAACCGTCACCGGTGCGTCGGGTCTACAAATCAGCGCAATCGGCAAACGACTCGACAAAGAATCCGGGCAAGCGCTCGACCAACTGCTCGCCACATTCGCAAATATCGACACGGTGCTGACCGGCGCTGCGCGTGCTGCGGGCGCAACGGTCAACTTTGCCGGTCTCAATCTCACTAACCCGAATTCGGCTGGCAGAGAGGCCGGCGCCAATTTCTTTGGCTCTTTCCGTAAGGGTGAGATCAATGCAGAGGATGTGCAGGGCGCTGCCAACAACTTCGTCACGGCGTGGATTGCGCAGATCGACAACCAGTTGCCGGCGCGGGTACGGGCTGGACTGAAAGGCGTCGAGCAGACAGCGGACTCGATCGTCACGGCGTTCCAGGGTCTTATCAACATCGACAAGTTGCTGAACCTCGATGTCGTGAAAGAAACCGACAAGGCGCTCGAGGCCTTGGGTCAGGCGAACAAGTCGTTACTCGGTCAGTACGATGATCTGACGTCGGCGTTGATGGATGTATCGGCTGGGTATGACGGGTCGACGGATTCGATCATCGGCCTATCGGATGCGCTGACGGCACAGAAATCGATCGCGGTGCAGTTGGCGGTTGCGTACCGGGCCGTTGGTGAACAGATCAGTTCGACCTTTGGGTCCGCGCGGGACTTCATTTCCGAGTCGGTGCTCAGCGAAGAGGAACTGTACGCGAAGCGTCGAGCGCAGATCGCGGACCTCTCCGCATCGCTCACCAGCACGATTGACCCAGAGAAGATTGCGGCCATCTCGGCGCAGATCGATCAACTGGCTCGCGGCGCATTCGGGCTGCTTTCAGACGAACAGAAAAAGGCCGAGGCGGGCGGGTTCCTGAGTTTCTTCGATCAGGCTCAGGGCGTCGCGGCGGCTCAGATCGCAGCGGGGCAGGCGTCGCTATCGGGACGTGAAGCCGGCGTGTCTGGCTCGATCGACCTGGAACTCGCGCGAGTCAATCAAGCAACGGCAGAGAAGAACGCGGCATCTACCGACCGATTCGCCGCCGTCGTCGACCAGTTGATGGGGCTTGCCAACCTGCCCGCCGAGATTCAAAGCACCCTGAACAGCATCCGCGGTGGTAACTTCGGCATCAACTCCAGATTCGAGGTGAATGGCGTGCTATGAACGATCCCGACGACGTCGTGAAGCGACTGGATCGGCTATACGCGGCCACAGTCGACGCTGCGATACCGGTGCTCGAGCTGCTGGAGTTCGTCCGCGAGAACCCCGAGATCCTCGCCAACGAGGGCATGCAGGCGGCGTTGCAGAAGATCACCAACGAGCCGTTCCTGCAACTTTGGGAAGGGTTCGCGCGAAACCAGCGTAAGGCCAATGCGATGCTGAAGGATTTCCGGCAGATGTCGGTCGATCAGGCACGTTCCGCGATCGATCACTTATCGGGTTCCGACGACTGAAGAAGCGCCCGGCCGCGAGCACCGGGCGCGATTGGATCAGCCTTTCATCTGCTTTCCGAGGATCACGGCCTGCTGCTGCAGCGTCACCTGCACCGCGTTGATGATCCACGCCACGCCACGATCGCAATCATCCGTCTTGCCTTCGCACTCCACGGCGTCAGAGATGACCTGGAGGATGTCGCAGAGTCGGTCGATCGTGTCACCGGCGCTGGCCTCCAGGAACGGGTTGTCGGTCTTCGGGTTGCTGCAAATGCGGCTGCCGTTCGTGATGGCGGTTACATTCGTTTCATTGGTCATGGTGTTGCTCCGTGAGTGAGTTTGCCCACGGATTACCGTATGGAAGCGCGCAGCAGGGTGGGGGCGTTAGCTAACTACTTGATTCGACAACTGAACCCGAATCACCGGATTGCCCACCCTGGGCACCACTAACAGGTTTCCATCGACTAAGCCGAACTGGCGACACATCGCTCCCGCAAGTTCGTTGGATTCCGTAAGACGATACCGACAGAGACGTGGATCGAATGACTACCACTCCCGGCACGTTTACCGCGCTGAAGTGGTCGGAAGCGCAGGACGGGGATTATTCCTCGCGTACTACACGCAAGTCTTGGAGCAGGTCCCACCGCACACGGAGCGCTAACGCCTCGATGGTGTGCGTTCTTTCTCTGCCGGGTGAAGGTAGGCCTCTCGCCTCCAGTTCGGCGTTTAGGCAGTCGTGGTAGGCCAAGCGGATTTCACGCACCCAATCGGGTACAGACTCATCGAGACTCGATAGACGCCTGAAGCTGTGTTGGCATTCAAGGATGAGGATGTCGTCGCCGAGTTCCGACAGAGCTGGATGCCGCATGTTGTCCCTAACTCCCAATGTCCTTTCGCAATCCTACGACCGCGATAAGCCATTGCATGTGACCTAGTCCTCCGCTCGGCAACCCTGTTGTCAAAAAAGGTGGGGAGGGTAGGAGCTCAGCGCGAGTTTTTTGCCTGCGGAAGTCGATGAAATCGTCGAGCAGGCTCAGCAAATTGAGCAAGGCAAGATGCCGCTGGATTTCCTGGCGGTGTCATCATTTCAAAGTGACTAGCAAGTCTTCCTGAGCAAGCGCTGCGCAGAGATCGCGCCCCGGCGTTTCAAGGGTTGCCGCCCCAACATTCACTCGACGTAGTCAACTTTCACGGTGCCGATGATCTGCCCCGCAGAGAGAACGGACACCTCAGTGAACTGCCCCTTGGACGCCGCTTCGATATAGCTGGTGTCGACCCACGTGAGTACTTGAAGGCCAATGCCTTCCTCCTTCGTCTCCAGATTCAGCAACAGAATTTTCGGGTTGAGTCCCTGCGGCACCTTTCGAACGAGGGAAGCCGTTACGGCGGTGTTAGGGACGTACACTTTCGCGGTTACCTTCAGGCCACTCCCTGCGTGAATCTCTGCCTTGAGGTCTTTTATGTCGCCAACGGCGTGAGTCTCCATTTTGCTGGGGTCCCCTGCAGAAGCACTCCATGCAAATCCTACGATCAACGCGACCACTGACAAGCAACTCGTAGCCCTACTCATAGATACCTCCCACAATCTTCAGGTCGATGGATTCACTCAGTTCCGATTCGTAGATTGCGCTCGAACGTTCTTCCGTCAATCGACTCGTGTTCGATCGGACAGATACGAACGCATTAGCTGTCCCGTGTAGACTCCTGGGTCTCCTTTGTTGAGGAGCATCCGCAATGAGTCTTCTACGACGCATGCACGAAGGCAGTTCACGCAATGCCCTCACCTCGCTGGTCCTCTCGGTCCTTGTTTCGCTGGGAGCGTGTGGCGACGGTGGTTCTCAGCCGGGGAAAGCGACCGTCCAGACTGAGTCACCTCCTGATGTCTGCTTGCTGCTGACACGTGAGGATGTCGCGCTAGCGACGGGTTGGAAGAACCCGACTGGTCACGCTGTCGATACGGGAGCTGCGTTCGTTAAGTCATGTATTTTTGCCGATGGCGATGATCTGGCGAAAGTCGCTACGGTATCGGTATCTGCTGGCGGTCCCACACACAAGAGCGGGGCCGAATTCGCGCAGAGTATCGGCAACGGCGGGGGCATGCTGACGGAGCCTGCCACTGTAGTTGATGGATTCCCGGTACCCGTTATTGCCACGAGGCCGATCGGAGGGATGTATGGGATGCAAGCGCGTACACCTGCAGCCATCGAGTTGACGGTTGTGACCTGGTCGATTGAGACCACTCGCCAGCTATTTCCGAAGGCGCTGAGCCGATTGCTCGACACCCAGTAGTTTCGCTTGGACTGATACGCCGGGGAAGCGCAGCCTAACGACCCAACGTTGTCGCAGAAGACCCACCTCTGTGACGGAATTTCTTTTGCGAGAAGGCCGCAATTGCGCACCGAAGCGAGCTGGCGAATAATCGAAGAACGTCACTGCGCGCGGGTGATTGTCGATGAAGACAGGCGGGCGAGTTTTCCTGGGCATCGGACTACTTGGACTTGGTTGGGCGGTGGGTTACGCACAGCGTCCCGAGCCGGACTTCATGATCAAGATCAACGCACCTGCTGGTAACACCAGTGTTGAGTGCGTTTCTGGCTGTGAACTCCTAAGCGAGCACGACTTAGAGAGTGCAAACGGACGTATGAAGACTTTCGCGTTTGGCTGCACCGGGTCAGCGTCGAAGCGTTGTGGTGCGCAAGCCGCGGGATGGCTACTGAAGTAGCGCCACCACGACGGCCGGGCAAGGTCTCCGATGCTACTGTCGCGAAGTCAGTGACGCCTAGACCCTGCGCAACGCGGTCAAGCTCCTCGATTCGACGGCCAGTGGATACGCGCTCCAACTTCGTTAGTGCTCGACCATCCACGCGAGGCTGCGCTTCCATGAAGCCCAGGTCACCTCATGCCCGACCCCGGGTTGTAGGTGCACTCTCATGCGATTCGGTTCACCGGAAAACGTCGCGTTGAGCGCAGTTTGAAATTCGAGTGCCGCTTGCGCAGGAACATGGAGGTCATCCGCGCCACATTCGAATGAAATCGCGGGTGCATGCGAGTACGAATCGAGGTGAGTCATCGGATTCAAAGAGTCATAGAAGAATTGCGCGTAGCGGTCGGCCGTTCCCTGATCGATGACGTTCCCGGAGCCATCCTGCATTCCACGGCGCAGCCAATCGGGTGTGGCAATGATCGCAGCGACGCAGTCAATGCGGTGATCGAACCCCGCGGCGGCCACGGCAATATCGCCTCCCATCGAGAACCCGCCCATCGAAACGTTGCCGTTCAATCCGAACCTGGCATACGCCCAATCGATGATCCTCGACGTTTCCAATACTGACTGTCCGAGAATTGGCCACATGCCTCGGCGAAACTGCGCAAACACTCGCTTGATCAGCGCGGCCTTCTGTTCGGTACTGCGTTGACCGTGTTGCCACGTGTCGAAGCTGACAGCCACGAATCCGTGTCGTGCGAGTTCAATGAGGTATCGGTCTGTCTGCTCCTTCACGCCGCCAAAACCGTTTAGCCAAATGGCCAACGCGTTTCCCACCCTGCGCTGCGAAGGCTCGATCCACATCACCGGAATGTCTTCAATTCTCTCAGTCGTAAGACGGTCCGCATCCGTACCGGAAGCAACGCGAACCGCAGTCGGAACACCAACGATCGCTCCGACCGCAGCCGCCCCCACAAACGTTCGTCTCTTCATGCGGACCCACTCTAGTCGCCCCAAAAGCAGGTATCGCCGCGCTCGCCGCGGAGAAAGCTGCGGTCTTCGAAAACGCGGCGCGCACAACGTTGTCCGAAGCGGTGACCGCCGGTGAGCGCTCTATTGGTTGGTGAAGACGGCTGAGGTAGCTCGACTCATCGACGGTTGCCTTAAGGCGCGATCCAGCGCCCGTCGTCGACAGCCCCCGCCGACATGACGGTCAACGCTTCAGTCCGCGCGTTACTTTTTCCGCGCGCGCTTCGGTCCCTTTGCAACCGACTTGGTCAGATCCGTCGCTACTCGCGCCTTCGGGTCGCCCCGTAGCGCGAAGATGCGCGCTACCAAGGCGTCGATGTCATCCGAACCGGCTGATTTCTGCTTGGTCACGTTTGCCCCCATTCGTGGTCGTTAGGATGCACGGAGAATCTACGGTTTGGCAAGACGGATCCGCGGGCTAGATACATCGGCGCAATTGTCGGCTCGCGGCTCGCTCCACTATCACCTATACAACTCGCACAACGCCGCGCATAGCCGCGCTCAGCAACGCATCCACCGAGGCGCCCAAACGGTGATCGACCACTGCGTCCACGAGCAGCCAAAGTACGCTGTATAGCGGAACGCGCCACATAAATTCGTCGGCCATCGATCCATCGGGGTCGTATCCGTGCAGAAGAAGGGAAAGCGATTGTGCATCGCCGCGATGTGCATAGCGCGCGATCTCCCAGCAGGGATCACCGACCACCGCGTCACCCCAGTCGATCACGCCGGTCAGCACATCGTGCTCGATGAAAATGTGGCTTGCTTTCAGGTCGCCGTGACAGAGCGAACCCGTCGCCTTCGTAAGCTCGGCGGCATGGGCATCGATCGCTAGCTCCACGGCATCGGCAACTGAAGTTGCAAGCGAGCTGCTTTGTGCCAAGCGGCGCGTGTCACCGCATATACCCGTTAGGAACGCGAGCCAGGAGCGGCTGTGCAACGTGAACCCATCGCGCTCGTCCCACGCGGCGTCCGCAAGAGGGCCGAACCCTGGCAGCTCGAGCTCATGCAGACGTCGCAGCGCTGCACCTAGTTCGCGAAATGCCGCGTGCCCATTCCTGATGGGCTCGCCCGCGACACGACTCATCACGAATGCCGCCATCGCGGGATCTGAGCCGATCTTTCGCACGTCCACGAGGATTTCGGGTGCCGGAAAACCGGCGGCAACCGCGCGTGCGCAGGCCCACGCTTCAGCACGCAACGCAACGCGATTTGTCGATGCCTTCAGTATGAAACGCCGATCGTCGACGTCGATTTCGTAGACGGCATTCGTGGCAAATGCGTCGGTGCGCGTGATGCGAGCCATTCGTCCGCCGAGATTGGTGGCTATGAACGCGGCGATTGCGTTGTCGCTTGGCCCCGGTGCGAATTGCTCGGCCATGCAGCGGGACGTCGTCAGTCAAGCCCGGCGTTACGGCGCCTTACGAACTCGCTGATCAGCGCAAGCGCGATGCCGGGATCGTCGACGCCATCCAACGCCTGGCCCAGCTGCTGTGCGGCGTGCTCGGCAGCTTCCTTCGTGGCATACGGTCCCACGTCGATGCGTTCGCGAGTTACGACGAACCACCGGCCGCGTGCCATCACTACACGGTCGCTGCGAAAGTGCCTATCCGGCGGTTCGCCCTTGCGGTGATCAGACATCGATTCGCCCCTCTTCGTCTTCGTTAGCGCCTTATTTGGGAACAAGAACGCCCGTTGCAAGTATAGTAACCAGGCGATGCCAAGCTCCGGGTTCTCGACGTTGTAGTACACGCCGGCAGAAGAGTTGATTGGTTGCCTACCTCATCTGAAGACATGTCCGGCCTGGCCGCCAATGGACACCGTCCATGTGTACTTGTTATTGGCTTGCCAGTTCGCCGCGATGAAACGCGCGCAGTCTACGCGACGCTCGTAGGTCGTACTACCGCCTCAGCCTTCAACACGTTGGCACCTTTCGTCTGGTTGAATCATGATGGCTCCACCACGGGAGAGCGCCATGAGTAGAACGTCGGCAAGCTGCTTCGTTGTGCTGGCTGTATGTCTTTTTGCGATGCCTGGATACGCGGCAGAGGCGACCCTCGATATCCCCACCGAGGTTGCCGCAGGCGCCAAACTGTCGGTGGCCTGGAAAGGACCGGGAGCACCGGCCGATTTCATCAGTATCGATAAGCCCGGAGCGCCGGACACGAGCTATGGCCCCTATGGGTACCCCGCGCAGGGCAACCCGGTGGTCATTCAGGTTCCCAGCAGCGCAGGTGACTATGTGGTGCGCTACCACCTCGCTGCCGGATACGCAGTCATCGCCAGCGTTCCGCTCAAGGTTACCGACGTTGCCGCGACACTCGAACCCGCGCCAACGGTCGGAGTGGGGGGTGAACTATCGATCACGTGGACCGGCCCAAAACAGCCGGCCGATTTCATCTCCATCGACAAACCAGGCGCCCCCGACACGACGTATGGACCGTACACCTACGCGACCCAGGGCAGCCCGGCAAAAATCCGCGCACCGGATGCACCGGGCGACTACGTGGTTCGCTATCACATGGCCGGCGGCTATCGTGTCATCGGCAGTGCGCCCGTGAAGGTCGTCGATGAAGCGGTAACACTATCCGGCCCCGAGCGCGCGCCCGCCGGCAGTCGAGTTGCAATCAAGTGGACCGGGCCGGGCAACAAAGCGGATTTCATCAGCATCGACCCCGTCGGCAGTGACGACCGGACGTACGGCAACTACGCCTATGCACTCGCGAACGCGCAGGCAGAGCCGGTGAAGGTGAAGGCGCCTGAAGACGCGGGCGACTATGTCGTGCGGTATCACATGGGTGGCAGCTATCGCGCGCTCGCGTCCGTGCCGATCCGCATTGATGCTGTCACCGCGACTCTGACGGCACCTAGGGAGGTGGCCGCTGGTGCGGTATTCGAGGTGGGTTGGAAGGGTCCCGACAACGAGAGTGACTTCATCACCGTGGTCAAGCCCGACGCAGAGGCGAAGACATACGGTGGCAGCAACGGCTATACACGCCGCGGTAACCCCGTTCGGCTGCAAGCGCCGCACGACGTCGGCGACTACGAGCTCCGCTATCTCACGGGCCAGGGCTACAAGACACTCGGCACGCTGCCGCTGCGCGTAACGCCCGGTAACGGCGTAGGAAAGTTACGTGTTGTCAGCGATTCGGCACAGCCCGCAACGTTCGGCGCCGTGGAATTCGTGCTCGACGCGTCGGGCAGCATGTTGCAGCGCATCGGCGGCGAGCGTCGCATCGAGGTGGCAAAGAGTGCGCTGGTCGGCCTTACGGACGCGCTGCCTCCTAACAGCGGCTTCGCGCTGCGCGTGTTCGGCCACAAAGAGGCGGATTCGTGCCGAACCGATCTCGAGATCAAGCAACCGAAAATCGACAAGCCGGCCGCCATCGCAAAGATCAAGGCCATCACTGCAATGAACCTGGCCAAGACTCCTATTGCTGCATCGCTGCAGAAAGTGAAGGACGACCTCGCGGGCACCAACGGTTCCATTCTGGTGATCCTGATGACCGACGGTGAGGAGACCTGCGACGGCAATCCAAAGGCTGCCATCGAAGCATTGCGCGCTGGTGGTGCAGACGTGCGCGTCAACATCGTCGGGTTCGCGATCGACGAGGTGGGGTTGAAGGAGACGTTTGCGCAGTGGGCGCAGGTTGGGAACGGCGCGTTTTTCGACGCGCAGAACGCCGAACAACTCGAGCAGGCGGTGCGAGCGACGCTGAGTCCTACCTATGAAGTGTTGCGCGACGGCAAGTCGATCGCTTCGGGAATGGTAAACGGCGACGCGATCGAACTACCGGTCGGCAGCTATACAGTTCGATTGCACGGCGCGCCTGCGAAGGAACTCGGGGAAGCTAATATCCAGACGGGTGATACTGACGAACTACGCTATTGAGGAGCAGATTCGGTGAACGTCGAGGCCATCAGAAACTTATCAGGGGATTTGCGCGAAGACGGAGTCGTGTGCGTTCGAAACGCGCTCGACCGCGAATCCCTTGCGCTAGCCCAAGCGGCATTCGATTGGAGCCTTGCGCATCCGAGCGCGGCCGCAAATCGTTATGCAGGCGGCGAGGGCACCTTCTACCAGGACCTCGCGAATCCGAAGGCATCCGCCGCCTATCGCGAACTGATCGAAAAATCGTGCGCCGCGGACGTCGCTGCCGCGTTGTGGGGCTGTAACGAAGTCTGGTTCATGTACGAGCAGGTCTTTTTGAAGGAAGGCGGCGAGAGCAGACGCACGCCGTGGCATCAGGACTCGTCCTACTTGCCGATCGATGGGACGCAGATCGCGGTGATGTGGATCTCGTTCGACCCGGTCGCAAAGAGCGACTCGCTCGAGTTCGTGCGCGGTTCGCATCGCGGCGTCATGTACGACGGTTCCAGATTCGATCCGAACGACGATACCGCACCGATCTACGGCGACGGCAGCATGCCGAGGCTGCCGAACATCGAGGCGGAGCGAAGTCGTTGGGACATCGTGTCGTGGGCCGTGGAACCTGGCGACGTGCTGGTATTCCATCCGGGCGTGTTGCACGGCGGCGCGGCTACGCATCGCGGGACACGCCGGCGCACGCTCTCGCTGCGCTTCTTCGGCCCCGACGCGGTCTATGCATCGCGTCCCGGCATGAGTGGAAAACGGCGTCCCGTCGACGATCCAGAGGCAAGTGTATTCGCGCGCGCCGCGGCCGCGCTTTCGCCCGGTGATCCGTTGCGTCATCCCGGCTTTCCGAAGCTGCGCCCCGCCTGATGACCACGCAGCGCATCTGCCTCGAAGCGCTGCGGGACAAGTACTGCAGCGCCGGAGAATCCGAAGCCATCGACGTGCAACGGCGGGTCGCGCGTGCGCTCGCTGCCGTAGAGCGCGACCCGGCGCGATGGGAGCCGATTTTTCTCGAGGCGCAGATCAACGGTGTGGTGATGGGCGGACGAATCAACTCGTCTGCCGGAACCTCGCGCGAATCGACGTGGATCAATTGCTTCGTGCAGCCGATCGCGGACGCGATCTCGCACAGCGACGCAAACGGCCGGCCCGGCATCTATGTGGCGCTGCAGGAAGCTACGGAGACGATGCGGCGCGGCGGTGGCGTTGGATACGACTTTTCTCAATTGCGCCCGCGCGGAGCATACGTCGCAACCACCCAGTCGGAGGCAAGCGGACCGGTTTCATACATGCGCGTGTTCGATCGATCCTGCGAGACGGTCGAATCCGCAGGCGCGCGGCGTGGTGCACAGATGGCCGTTCTGCGCGTCGACCATCCCGACGTACTCGAATTCGTGCGCGCAAAAGGCGAGCGCGGCGAGCTGGTGAATTTCAACATGAGCGTTGCAGTGACCGACGCCTTCATGCAGGCGCTGCTCGCGGATGGTGAATTCGAACTCGTGCATGCAGTGCCGCCGTCGCCACGGTTGATGTCACCGGCCGTTTATCAGCGCGCCGACGGAATGTGGGTGTATCGGCGCGTCCGCTCGAGAACGTTGTGGGACGACATCATGCGGTCCACATACGACCACGGCGAGCCCGGCATCGTATTCATCGACCGCATCAACGCCGACAACAACCTCTACTACTGCGAGCACATCGATGCGACTAATCCGTGCGCCGAACAACCGTTGCCTTCCTATGGCTGTTGTTGCCTCGGCAGCATCGACCTCACTCGCTGCGTCCTGGCGGCGTTCACTCCGCAGGCGCGTTTCGATTTCGATCTGTTTGCGTCACTCGTGGTGACGGCCGTCCGCATGCTCGACAACGTACTCGATGCAACACCCTGGCCATTGCCGGCGCAGCGCGAAGAGGCGCGCGCCAAACGTCGCATCGGTCTCGGCTTCCTCGGCTTGGGCGATGCGCTGGTGATGCTCGGTGAGCGCTACGACTCCGATGCCGGACGCGCGATTGCGCAACGCATCGCTGTCGCGATGCGCGATGTCGCATATCGCACCTCGATCGGACTGGCTGAAGAGAAGGGCGCATTCCCCTTGTTCGACCAGCGTTACATCAACTCGAAATTCGTGCAGCGGTTGCCGGCTTCGCTCCGCGCCGATCTCGGCCGACTCGGAATTCGCAACAGCCATCTGTTGTCGATCGCGCCGACGGGGACGATCAGTCTCGCGTTCGCCGACAACGCGAGCAACGGTATCGAGCCTGCATATGCTTGGACATACGAGCGCCGCAAGCGCGATCGCGATGGAAACCTCGAATCGTTCACCGTGGACGACCATGCGTATCGCGTATTTCGCGAGCTGCATGGCGGTGCGGTATTGCCGCCGGCGTTTGTATCGGCGCTCGAAATCTCGGCACTCGATCACGCAAAGATGGTGGCCGCGGTGCAGCCTTTCATCGATTCGGCCATTTCAAAAACGGTGAACATTCCAGTCGACTACCCGTTCGACCAATTTCAGGATTTGTATCGAATCGCCTGGGAACTCGGTGTGAAGTCGCTGGCCACGTTCCGGCCGAACCCGATTACCGGCTCGATTCTGTCGACCACGCCTGCGTCGCGCGACGCGATCGATGCAAATCGCCGGTTCGAACTGGCGGCACCCTCCGTGGCCGCACTCAGCAGTTTGCGATGGCCGCGCCGACCGCTGTTTGCGGACGGCAATCCGGCGCACTGCTACATGGTGAAGCACCCGCACGGGCAGAAGTTCGCGCTCTTCGTCGGCCACTTCGAAGAAGACGGGGCTGCATACCCGTTCGAAGTGTGGGTGAACGGCATCGAGCAACCGCGGGGGTTGAACGCGCTTGCCATCAATCTCAGCTACGACATGTACGCGCGCGATCGGGGCTGGCTGCGACACAAGCTCGACGTACTGAACGAATCCGGCGCCGACGACGAAGCATTCGACCTGCCGATGCCGCCAACGGGCGAGCTACGCCGCGTACCGAGCCTGGTTGCTGCAATGGCGACGCTCGTGCGCTACCGCTGCGAACAGCTCGGCGCGTTTGCGAACATCGACGCGACGCCGGTGCTCGATGCGCTGATGACGCGCGTCGAACCGCGCACTGGCGTAGACGGAACCTTGTCGTGGACCGTCGACGTTTCGAACCCGGCGACCGGGGACCAGTTCATTCTGGGTCTGAAGGAACTGCAGATCGCACAGAACGGCACTCTGCAGCGCAGGCCGTACTCGATCTGGCTTTCCGGTGACTATCCGAAGGCGTTCGATGGTCTATGCAAAGCCCTGTCGCTCGATATGCGCGTGATCGATCCGGCATGGATCGCGAAGAAGCTGCGAGAATTGCTGACATATGCGGAACCGAAAGGCGACTTCTTCGCGCCGGTTCCTGAACGACAGGCTAATGGCGCGAAGCAGCGTGTGTACCCGAGCACGATCGCGTACATCGCAACGCTGGTGCTGCATCGATTCGCGACGCTAGGCATTCTCGACGCCGATGGCTTTCCGATTGCGCCGATGGGTCTGATCCAAGATCCGATGATGCGGGACAGCGATCCGCGCCGAGCCGCAACGGACAACACGTTCGTGCGTGGAAGACGCTGCGAAGAGTGCGGCTCGGCCGCGCTGATCCGCGTCGACGGCTGCGATCGCTGCACCGTGTGCGGTGCCATCGGCGTGTGCGGCTGATTCACGAACCCTCACTGGATCCTATGGAAGCTAAGAACGATTCTGTTGATTGTTCTGTAACTTACTGTTATCTATTCAAATAGAGACTGTTGGATTCATAAGGGACATAGCATCTGACTTCGGGGGAAGGAAAGATGACTCATCGAGACCTGCAGGGACGGGTATTCAAGCTCGGGGAGATTCGTTACGTGGTCGCCCGGCATCAGCCGGAGCCACATCGGGTGCGCTGCTACCGCATGGAGGGCAAGGTGGTTTCGATCGCAAAACTGCCGATGTCATTCGTGCTGGAACAGGTTGCCGACAAGATCACGCTCGAAGAACTCGCATAGTCGTCACCGGCATCAAGCTGGCCGCCAGGCTCCTTCCGACAACCGCTACTGCTGATGCACGTTGGGTGCTCGGCGCTCGCGCGATGCGCGCGTTCGCAGACGGCTTCGTCTCGTTGCTGCTGCCGGTCTATCTGCTCGAACTCGGCTTCGGCACTTTGGCGATTGGTTCGATCATCACCAGCACTCTGCTCGGGTCAGCGCTGCTGACGTTCTGGATCGGCGTCGTCGCGCACAAGTATCCGCGTCGTTCGATGCTGCGAAGTGCATCTCTCCTCATGCTGGCGACAGGTGCTGCATTTGCGCTGTCGACCGACTACTGGCCGCTACTTCTCGTCGCATTCATCGGCACGATCAACCCGACAGCGGGTGACGTCAGCTTGTTCCTTCCACTCGAGCAGACGGTGCTGGCGCAGTCAGTATCGCCGGCCGATCGAACCGGATTGTTCGCCCGCTACAGCCTCGTCGGCACATTATTCGGCGGTATGGGAGTGCTCATGGCGGCGATTCCGGAACTGCTGGCATACACCTGGAGCATCAATCGCATCGGCGCAACGCAGCTCATGTTTGCAGCGTACGGTGTGCTGGGGCTCGTTGCGCTCGCGTTCTACTCGCGCCTCTCGCCGGCGGTAGAGGCACCAACCGCGACACCGGTCGCGTTGGGTCCTTCGAAGGGCATCGTGTACCGGCTGACGCTACTGTTCGCGCTCGACTCGTTCGGTTCCGGCTTCTTCGTTCAGTCGATGCTGGCACTGTGGCTGTATCAGCGCTTCGGTCTGTCGGTATCGACCGCTGCTTCGATCTTCTTCTGGGCCAGCCTGTGCTCGGCGGTGTCGTTTCTCATCGCGGTGCCGGTTGCAAAGCGCTTCGGCCTGATCAACACGATGGTGTTCACGCACTTGCCGGCAAATTTGTTTTTGATGGGGCTTCCGTTCGCGCCGAATCTTCCGGTCGCGATTGCGTTGCTGCTGGCGCGCGGTTTGTTGCAGCAGATGGACGTACCGACGCGCACCTCGTACGTGATGGCGGTGGTAACGCCGGAAGAGCGTCCGGCGGCAGCGAGCGCAACAGCGGTTCCCCGCAGCCTCGCCGCCGCGGTGAGCCCTTTGTTCGCGGGTTACCTGTTCGCGTTATCTACGTTCGGATGGCCGCTGATCATTGGCGGCGCCCTGAAGGTCATCTACGACGTGTTGCTGCTGGTACAGTTTCGTCGCATCCGTCCTGACAGCGAACGTCCGTCCTGACAGCGAAAGCCGCCCTGCCAGAAAAAGAAACAAGCCGCGTTCAGCGGTTCGGGCCGCGATCCATCGGGTAGGGCTGCCATCGTTCGAGCGTCGTGCGCGGCAAAACGGTTGGGTTGACGCAACTCATCGGCCACTTACCCTTCAACACGAGCGCCACTTCCCGACCGACGCGGCGCCGCGTTTCGGGACGCATCCGCGACGTTGCCGACGCGACGTGCGGCGTAACGATAACGTTGGGCATTGCCAGCAACGGGTTGTCGAGAGAGGGGGGTTCCTGCTCGAGCACATCGAGCCCCGCGGCGGCGATCTCGCCCGCCCGCAGCGCCTTGATCAAGGCCGTTTCGTCGATGGTCGGCCCGCGCCCTGTGTTCACGACAACGGCGGTGCGCTTCATCGCCGCGAACTGCGCGGTAGACAACATGTGGCGCGTCTCGTCATTCAAGGGCGCGTGCATCGAAACGTAGTCGGAACGTTCGAGCAGTTCGGCCAACGAAACCGGCTCTACACCTTCGGCGCTGATGGAAAGCTCGCTCACATAAGGATCGTGGGCGATGACGTGCAGACCGAACGCCTTTGCCCGGCGCGCCACACATCGTGCGACGTTGCCGAATGCGATGAGCCCCAGCGTTTGTCCCATCAACCGCGGCACATGCGACAACAGCGGCCGCCCCTTGAACCAGTCGCCGGATGCGGCCATCTGATCCATCTGTTTCGTACGCCGTCCGGCAGCCAACAACAGCATCATGGCGTGGTCGGCGACTTCTTCGATGAAAACATCGGGTACGTTCGTGACGACGATTCCCGCCGCAGTAGCCGCATCGACGTCGACCATGTCCACGCCGACGCTGCCGACACCGATGACTACACAGCGCTCGAGGCCGGAGATGATCTGGCTGTCGATCTGGATGCCCCACGACGTGATCAATGCGTCTGCATCCGCGGCGCCGGCGAGAAATTCCGCAGCGGTAGCGCCTGGTACTTCGACAAGGTCGGCAACGCGATCGAGCGCCTCGAGTTCGAGCGCATATCGCTCGGCGATGTTGCCGGCTTGCGCGATCGCCGGCAGCTGAATAGCAACCTTCTTGCGCGTCATGCGGACACCTTGCGCCCCGCGGCTTGCAGACTGGCGATCGCTTCTTCGCGCAAGCCGCGCTTGTAGATCTTGCCGGATGCGATTCTCGGAAGTTGCTCCTCGCGCACCCACACATGTTCCGGCACTTTGAACCGCGCGAGGTGGGCAGCGACGTGAGCGCGTACGTCGTCAGGCGACATCTGCATTTTCGGTTTCACCATGACGACGGCCGCAATCGATTCGCCGAGACGTTCGTCCGGCACACCGAATACGGCGCATTCGGACACGCATGGGTGGTCGTAAATGGCGGCTTCGACTTCCTGGCAACCGATGTTCTCGCCACCGCGAATCACCATGTCCTTGGCGCGATCGGTGATGAACACGAAGTCTTCGTCGTCCATGTGCCCGATGTCGCCGGAACAGACCCAACCGTCCTTCAGCGTATCGCGTGTCGCATCCGGCTTGTTCCAGTAACCGCGGAAGTTCTGCGCACCGTGGATCCAGATCTCGCCCGTTTCGCCGCGCGGCACTTCGCGGCCGTTGGGGTCGACGATCTTGATCGTCACCATCGGCGGAATCGGCCGTCCGCAACTGCGTCCGCGCTCCAGGAGATCCGCACCTGAGATGCTCGTGCCAAGACCGTTCGTTTCGGTCATGCCGTAGCCGGTGCCCGGCACGCCGGATTTCAGTTCCTTTGCGATCTGACGGGAGTGCTCGGGTGCCATCGCAGCGCCGCCGCCACCCATCGATTTCAGAGAACGCGTGTCGTACTTGTGGAAGTTCGGCGACTGCACCATCTCCCACGACATGGTCGGTACGCCATTGAACGACGTTACGCGTTCGGCCTCGATCAAACGCAGCGACTCCTCGGGATCCCACTTGTACATGCCGACCAGTTTGCGACCGGGGCGGAAAGAAGACATGAACTGCACGTTCAGGCCCGACACGTGGAACAACGGCACGGTGAGGATCATCGCAGGCGGAAACTCCGGCGATTCTTCAGCCAGGGCCGGGTTCAGTTCTACGGCGATCGCGGCGCCACATTCCCAACCCATCACCGCGTGGATGATGCTGCGATGTGTGGCCAGCACGCCTTTTGGATGAGCGGTCGATCCGGAGGTGTAGAGAATCGTCGCATTCGAATCGGACGCGACGTTCGGTTCCGGCATCGTCTCGCTCGCACCATCGATGAACTGTTGCCACGTCTGCACGCCGTCGTTCGAAGCGGCGATATGGTCCGCCCGAAGGGCGATCAGCCGTAGCTTGCGAGTGGCGCACAGCGGCAGCACGCGTTCCAGACGTTCGGCGTCTGCGAACAGGAACTCGAGACCGCTGTCGTCGATTCCGTAGGCGAGTTCCTCGCTCGACCACCACGCGTTCATCGTCACCGCCACTGCGCCAATCGACGTGATGCCCATGAAGGCGAATAGCCACTCGGGATAGTTACGGGCGGCAATGCCGACGCGGTCGCCTTGTTGGACGCCGGCGCCGATCAGCCCGTGCGCAACGCGCGCGGCTTGTCGCCAGGATTCGTCGAACGTGTAGCGCTCGGCCTGATACACGTAGAAGTCTTTATCAGCGTGCACGAGGCTCGACCGATACAGCTCGCGCAAGTTCGCGGGCGCGTTCTTGAATACGCGGAACGCAACGCCATCGATCGACTGTGGCACGACTTCGTAGGGTTGACCGGCCGCGGTCACCCGCGCGGACGCCGCCCGTATGGCTTCGATCATCATCGGTGTTGCCTCTCTTAAGGAAAAAAGGGCTTGAAGGACAAAAATTCTGACACGCGTTGCTGGGACTGTCAGCCGTTCAGGCCGATGCGTTGACGCAACCGTCCCTGCACTGCAGGCTGCAGTCTACGGGTTGCGAAAAGGCGGAACATCATGCGGGCGAACAAAGCGTTGAGGGCGTGGCGGGAACGGAAGGGAACCGTCGGCGGTTGGTTGTCGATCGGCAACGCTTACACGGCAGAGGTGATGGCGAATCTCGGGTTCGACTGGCTGTGCGTCGACCTTCAGCACGGCCTCATCGACTATCCGGATCTGATTGCGATGTTGCCCGCAATCTCCACCACCGAAACGACGCCGATCGTCCGCGTGCCATGGAACGAGCCGTACGAAATCATGAAGGCGCTCGATGCGGGCGCCTATGGCGTGATCGTGCCCATGGTGAACAATCGCGAGGAGGCGCTGCGCGCGGTAAGCGCGTGCCGCTATCCACCGGACGGATTGCGCTCGTTCGGTCCCATTCGGGCGGCGCTTTACGGCGGCCGCGGCTATTCGCTGGAGGCGAACGCCGAGATCGCGTGCATCGTGATGATCGAGACTGCGGAGGCGCTCGAGAATCTGCACGACATCGTGACGACCCCCGGTGTAGACGGCGTGTACGTCGGTCCGTCCGACCTCGCGCTGGCGCTGGGCCTGCCGGCCATCGGCGACAACAACCATCCGAAGCACGTTGCAGCAGTTGAACGGATCCGCGTTGCGTGTGCGGAGGCGGGCGTCGCGATCGGCATCCACACGTCGAGCGTCGAATACACGCGCCGCTATCTCGCGCAGGGGTTCCAGTTCGTCACCCTGGGCAGCGATAGCGGCTTCATGGGTCGCGCGGCGAACGAAGATCTGCGCGCCGCGCGCGATACGGCGAAGCGCGATCTGGAAAAAACGGGCTACTGAACGACGGCGGGGGCGGCCGAACGGCGAACGTTGAGCCGCACGGCCTCCAGCAGGTCTTCTATTCTGAACGGCTTGCTCAGAACCTGCGCTACGCCGAGATCTGCAATACGCGCCTTATCAGCCTTGTCAGCGTAGCCGGTGATGATGACGACCGGCGGTGGCTTCGGCAGCGAGCGAGCCAGTTCTGCGACTTCCAATCCCGACACCTGCGGCATCGATTGATCGGTGAGAATCAGCGCCAGCTCGTTGAAATGTGCGCCGACGTAGTCGAACGCTGCGACGCTGTCGTTGAACACCAACGCCTGATAACCGGCGTTCAGCAGCACCTCGCCGATGAAATTCCCCACGGACACTTCGTCGTCGACTACGAGGATATGCCCGTCGGGCGAAGGTTCTGCAGATGCGCCCGTCTGACGCTGCGACTGCTCCACCGGCAACAGAACGCGGAACGTCGTGCCGCGTGGGCTCGTCTCGACCGTTACGTGGCCTTCATATTCGTGCACCAGCGTGTGAATCAGCCACAGCCCGATACCGGTGCCGCTGCCGGGCGCACGCGTCGATACGAACATGTCGAAGATCCGGGGCAACAATTCCTCGCTGATGCCGTGGCCGGTGTCGGCCACCGCAATTTCCACGAACTCGCCGCTCAACGCCGCATCACAAGAGGCGCAGCGCCCTTGAGCGCTGACGCAGCCGACGCGTACGTCGATGCGGCCGTTGCCGCTGATCGAGTCGCGCGCGTTGATCAAGAGGTTCAGCACGACCTGCTGCAGTTGCACGGGGTCGATCTCAACCGCAGGCTCGTTGTCCGCCGCGGTCGTCTCCATGTGAATGGTCTTCGGAATGGCCGCGCGCAACATGCGCGACACTTCGGCAATGCTGTCACTGACTTTGATGATGGCCGGCTTGCCTCGATGCGCGCGCGTGAATGTGAGCATTTGCGAGATCAGATCGCGCGCGCGTTGCCCGGCGGAAATTACTTCGCGCAGATAGCCGTGCACCTGCGTCGGGTCCGCACCCGCCGGTGACGCCAGCGACAGTTCGGTGTAACCAATGATGCTCGCCAGGATGTTGTTGAAGTCGTGCGCAATTGCACCGGCCAACTTGCCGATCGCTTCCATCTTGCTTGCTTGTTGCAGCTGCGTTTCCAGATTCAGTCGATCCTGCTCGGACTGTTTCTGGGCGGTGACGTCTTCGATGCTCGCGATCAGGCACGGCTCGTTGTCGATGTCGAGCGTGCGACCCGTTACCCGAAAATAGCGACGGATGCCGAGAAAACTGCGCTCGAGCATCGTTGCATGCCGGCGAGGTGAATGAGTCAGTCCTTCGACGAAAGCGGCACGCTGTTCGGCATCGCCCCACACCGACAAGTCCGACGTGTTATGCGCCGAACCGAGTTCATCCATCATCCGTGCGAAATTGTCGTTCGCCTCGATCAAATGGCCATCGGACAGCCGGCTGATGAAAACCGCGTCCGGACTGTTCATGAACAACGCGTAGAACTTCTGTTGGCTCTGTGCCAGGGCGCGCGCGGTACGACGCGACTCCGTGACGTCGCGCAGAATGCCGTAGGTGCCGGCAAATTCCGCGGCTTTCGGCCGGGTGCCGTCATACAGACCCATGGCCGAGAGTTCCATGACGTGCAGGCGGCCGCGCGGGTCGTGGTATTCGAACTCGAGGTGCTGCGTTGCGCGCTCTCCGGTGCGGCGTTCGTCGATATGGTGCTGCAACTGCGATCGCAAATCCGGCGCGACAAGCACGCTCCAGTCGCGGCCGATCAGCGCTTCGCGGTGATAGCCGAACACATCGCGCAGTTGGTCGTTAAGGAAGGTGAAGCGACCGGCGACATCGAGCATGTAGATCAGGTCGGGTGATGCGTTGATGAGGAACGCGTCGCGACGATTCGCAGCTTCCTTCTCGTCGAGCATTTCACGGTTCTCACGCTCCAGCTGCGTGCGGATGACGGCGTTGCGAACGCTCGCCAGCAACTGCTCCGGCTCGTACGGTTTCGGCAGGTAGTCGTACGCACCCAGGCGCAGGATCGGCGTGATTTTCGCGACGTGCGACTCGCCGCTTACGACGATCGTCTTCAGTCCGTTCGAATCCGTGCCGAGTGCCTGCAACATGTCGATGCCCGACATGTTCGGCATGTCGAGATCGAGGATGAGTACGTCCACGCCTTCGGCTTTGATGCGGCGTAGACCTTCCGAACCTTCGAGTTCGAAGTCGACCGAGTATCCGTGTGCGCTCAACAATTCGCGCACGCTGGCGGCATGCCCCGCGTCGTCGTCGACTACGAGAACCTGAGCACTCGACATTTTTCCCCGAGCCGGTTCAAGACCGGCGTGTCACTTACGGAAGTTCCCCAGCTGCCTCATACTAGTGGCGAGTCGCGGAGGTTTCTATGTATTTTGCGCAGCGGTCGCGCGGTCAATGACCGAGGCTTTCACCGCACAGGTATTAGCGGGTCTCATCGGTGTCGTCCTCTCCGCGATCCTCTTCTTCTCGATGCTCGGTCGCAAGACGCGCGCTGCGTTCGAAGACGGTTTGCAAAGGCAGGCCGAACGGGCGAATGCGGATCATCAACTTCTCGAAGAACGGCTCGACGCCAAAGGTCGCGAGAGCGTTCGCCTCGATCAGGCACTGAAGGCCGCTACGCAGGCGCTCGTCACGAGCGAGGAAGAGAATCGCCGCTTGCTCGCCGACAATGCAGCGCTGCTGGCGCGACTCGACGAAACGAATCGTGCGTTCTCCGAGAAGGAGGCGCTCTTCAAAGAAACGGGCGCATCGTTGAAGCAGGAATTCGAACTGCTCGCCAACAGAATCTTCGAGGAGCAGGGCCAATCGTTTGCGCGCAGCAATCGCGCGCAGATCGATGGGTTGCTGACACCATTTCGGGAGCAGATCACCGAATTCAAGCAACGCGTGGAACAGGTGTATCACACGGAGTCGAAGGATCGTGCGTCGCTGTTGACCGAGGTCCGCAACCTGCATCGCGCCAGCGACAAGATCAATCAGGAAGCCGAGAACCTGGCAAAAGCGCTGAAGGGCGATAAGCGACTTCAAGGGAATTGGGGCGAACTCGTCTTGGAGCGGGTGCTCGACGAGTCGGGATTACGCAAGGATCACGAATACACGTTGCAGGCGACCCGGCGCACCGAAGAAGGCGACGCGAAGCGTCCCGACGTGATCATTCATCTGCCCGACGAGAAAGACATCATCGTCGATTCGAAGGTGTCGCTCGCCGCATACGAACGTGCGGTAGCCGCGGAAGACGACGCCGTACGCGAGAACTTCCTGCGGCAACACGTCAACGACCTGCGTGCGCAGGTGAAGCGCCTTTCCGAACAGGAGTACGACCGGTTGCTCGGCGTGCGCTCGCTCGACTTCGTGCTGTTGTTCGTGCCCATCGAGTCGGCTTTCATGCTAGCGATGGAGTACGACCAGGGACTGTTCTCGGAGGCGTTCAACAAGCGCATCGTCATCGTCAGCCCAACGACACTGCTGATGACGCTGCGCATCATTCACAACGTCTGGCGTTACGAGAAGCAGACGAAGAACGCGCAGGAAATCGCCCGCCGCGCCGGCGCGCTGTACGACAAGCTTCGCCTCGTAATGGAAGACATGGTGAAGTTGGGTTCGCTGTTGCGCACCGCCGACGAGAGTTATCAGACCGCGATGCAGAAGCTCGCGAGCGGCAAGGGCAACCTGGTACGGCAGGTCGAGCATTTCCGCGAGTTGGGCGCCAGCGTGCGCCGTCCGTTCCCACGCGAGCTAATCGACACCGCGGAGGATGCTTCGGAACTCGACCCTCTCGATGCCTTAGCCGAACTGACGCTGCCGGACAATTTGCCGGAAGACTCCGACGCCTGACACGTTATTCCTGGATTCCGCCCTGTGTGAGCTTCCGCGGATCGAGCAGGCGCGCCAGATCCTTCCGATCGAGGTCGGTCATCTCGACAGCCACGTCGATCACCGCTCTGCCTTCTTTGTAGGCACGCTTCGCGATCTCGGCCGCCTTCTGATACCCGATGATCGGGTTCAGCGCAGTCACGAGGATGGGATTACGCGCGAGCGCCGCGTCGAGGTTGTCTTGCCGCACGCTGAAGCCGCGGATCGCGTCATCCGCCAGCAGGCGCGACACGTTTGCGAGCAACTCGATGCTCTGCAACAGATTCAACGCGATCACCGGCAGCATCACGTTCAGCTGAAAGTTGCCTGACTGGCCGCCGATCGTAATCGTCGCGTCATTGCCGATCACTTGCGCCGCAACCATCGCGGCGGCTTCCGGAATCACAGGATTCACCTTGCCCGGCATGATGCTGCTGCCAGGTTGAAGCGCGGTCAGTTCGATTTCACCCAAACCGGCGAGCGGACCGCTGTTCATCCAGCGCAGATCGTTGGCGATCTTCATGATGCTGACCGCTATCACCTTCAACTGCCCGGAAAGTTCTACGGCGGTGTCCTGTGACGACAACGATTCGAAGAAGTTGTCGCTCGGGCGCAAGGCGAGCCCGGTTTCCTTCGACAGTTGTGCGGCGATGCGCGCTGCGAATTCCGGGTGCGCATTGATGGAGGTGCCTACAGCCGTGCCGCCTTGCGGCAACGCATACAGGCGCGGCTGAACCGAGTGAATCCGGGCGATGCCGTTGCGAATCTGCGCGGCCCAACCGCCGAGTTCCTGGCCCAGCGTGATCGGCATTGCGTCCATCAGGTGCGTTCGACCGGTTTTCACAACGTCACCAACCGTCGCCGCTTTCGTCTCGATTGTTTCGGCCAAATAGGTCAGCGCCGGCAACAGCAAATCGTTGACGGCCAGCGCGGCCGACAGATGAATCGCGGTGGGAATGACGTCATTCGAACTCTGGCTCATGTTCACGTGGTCGTTCGGATCAACAACCGTCTTTGCGGCGCGCGAGGCAAGGGTGGCCAGCACTTCGTTCGCGTTCATGTTCGTGCTGGTGCCGGAGCCGGTCTGAAATACGTCGATGGGAAACTGGTCATCGTGAACGCCGCTGCCTACCTGCGCCGCCGCGGCCTCGATGGCGGCGCCGATGCCGCGCTCCAGCAAGCCGAGGTCCACGTTTACACGTGCGGCCGCTGCTTTTATTCGACAAACCGCGTGAATGAACCGTGCCGGCATCGGCATACCCGAAATCGGGAAATTCTCGACGGCGCGCTGAGTCTGTGCCGCATAGAGCGCATCCACCGGCACCTGCATTTCACCCATGCTGTCCTTTTCGATGCGCGTCTTCCTTCTGGTCACTGTTGGCTCCGTCCGTGCAACACCGTTGTTGCGAGTGTTGGGCTGCGTTCTTTGCTGCGCCTTAGGGAACCCGTTGGACAATCTGAACACAAAACGAGACGGGGTTCACATAACGTCTGCGGCTAAGCATCACTGCGCCGCATAGAGGCGTTGATCTGCAGATCATGTCTTACCAAAACGTACATGGATTTCACAGAACATCCGGGCATGTCCAGGGTTAAATGCAGGTCGCGAGAAAGGAACTCCAGGTCATTCAACGAGGGATTTGCGATGCTGGTTTTAACCCGGCGTGCTGGCGAGTCGATCATGATCGACAACGACATCGAGCTGAAGGTGCTCAAAATTCGAGGTAGCCAGGTTCATTTGGGCATCGATGCTCCCAAGCGGGCTGCAGTACACCGAAAAGAAGTGTGGTTGCGCATTCAGGACGAACACGCCGACCCGGAACCGCCGCAGGTTTCCCACGCTACGAACGAATAGAACGAAGGCGCCGGCACACAACCGGCGCGCTACTCGCCCGATTCCGATCCCTTCTCGCGTAAGACCATGTCTATGAACGCCGGCGTCTCGCAGATGGCGTACGGCCGGATGTGACGTTCATCGAGCGCGTGCCGCCAGGGTCGAACGCCTTCCAGCTGTTCTCTGCGCAACGCATCGTCACCCGGCTTCAGCATCAGACTATCGAGTGCGGTGAAGATCGGACTGACCGGATGCAGCGCGTCGAAATGACAGCGCGTCTCCCAGCTGCCCTTGTGAAACTCTTCCACGTCGATCTCGCGAATGGCCGCCCAATGCACGAGTTCGAGCGGCGATCCCGACGCCAGTATCAGCGGCAACACGGCTCCTTGATCACGCGCTGCTCGCAACAGCTCGTCGGCCATCAGCCATGGGTGATCGTCCCGGTAGGCGCCCCGGCCGCCGTTGTCGAGGATTGCCGTTAGCGCTTTGTCGGAAACGCTGGCGGCGATGCAGTAGCGGTAGGCGTTCATCGATATCTGCACATCACCATTGATAGACGAGCCATACGGTTTCCGGTTGGCGGGATACTGTAAATGTATACATGTATATCCCTATAATGCCGCCTGATTCTCGCACCGCTGAACCGACGTGCCTCTACTGCGTCCCAACGTCCCGCCGCCGCCGCACTACTACGCTGACAATCTGACGCGGTTGCTCGGTGCGGTGGCGTCGCAGTATAGCGACATACTTTTGGACCGCGAACGCGACTACCTGCGCCGCGTGCTCGATCTGTCGGCTGATGCGCAGCGACTCTACGCGCGCCTGCTGACGCGCCGCGGCCCTCTCATCCGCATCGACTCATTAGCCTATCGCGAAGTTTCAGACGTCGTCGGCGCGATGAACGAACTCACGGCCACCGCGCTCGTCGATTGTGGCATCGAGGTGCCGGCAGATCAGGTCCTCGACATGCTTACTCGTGGCGAGCTCGCCGGGTTGTTCCCGCACGTGCATGCGCAAGGCGAACGCAAGGGCGTGCAGGTGGCGGCAATATCAGCGCGCTATCCGGACCGACGCACACGTGAAGTCGTTGGCGCGAACTATCCGATGTGCCGGGTATGCGACCACGACTTGATGGACACCGCACAGATCCTGTTCTTCGGCGATTCGTACACCGATCTCAGCACCTTCGTGCTGGAAGATCTCGGCATGCTCCGCTTCGAGACCTATCAGCTCGATGCGCGCCATCGTCAATTTGGTGAGCGCGCGGAGCTGGACGATTTTCTGGTGATGCGCGCACTCCGCAGCCGCCTTCACCGGCTCGAGTCGTGCTGGGACAGGGCGATTGCAATTGATGCACTCGACACGTTGTGGGCACCGCGGCACCGACGGCTGCTCGAACGCGCCCGCGCCGCGCTGGTTAATCAACTCGGGCGCAGCGCCGAACGCGCACGCGACTACGACATCGCGTTGAGCGCGTACGGGAGAGCGTCGCGCGCACCAGGTCGGGAACGACGCGCGCGCTTGTTGCACAAATTCGGCGATTCGATCGCGACGGCCGCGCTGATAGAGCAGATCGAATGCACGCCGCTCACTGCCGGGGAACGGTTCTTCGCGCAGCAGTTTCGCGACGGACGTCGACGCAGGGCGCGCAGCATTCCGGAACAGGTGTTACGTCTCCCAGAGGCCCCGAGTACATCGGTGGAAGCAGCCGCACTCGCGGCGCTGACGTGCGGTGGTGGAATCGGCCGGCATCTCGAAAATCGGCTACCGCTTGGGATGCTGGGTCTTGCGCTCTGGGACGTGGTGTTTGCACCGGTCGAAGCCGCGTTCGTGAACGCGTACCAGGATCGCCCGGCGGACCTCTACTGGTCCGACTTCCGGCGCACCCGCGCGCCGCTCATCGATGCAAGACTGCGGCTCCTCCGGGAGCCGGACGCGGTTGCATGCGCGGTGCGCGCAACCGCGGAAGCCAAGTGCGGCGTAAACAGTGCGCTGGTCGACTGGCGCGCGTTCGATATGCAGCTCATCGAATGTGCAACCACTTCGGTGCCAGGCGCAACATGGACGGCGATGTTCGACTACATGCTCGACGACCTGGAACAGACGCGCACGGGATTCCCCGATCTCGCGCTGTTCTTCGGACCAGGACGCTATCAGTTCGTCGAGGTGAAGGGGCCGGGCGATCAACTGCGCCGCGAACAACGGTTGTGGTTCGAGTTCTTCAGGCGGGCGGACCTGTCCGCACACGTCCTCTGGGTGGAGTGGTAGATGGCGACGCGACTCAAGATCGCCATTCGTACGCTCGCCCAACTGACCTGCCGCACAGGCGACATCCATTTTCGTTTCGAAGAATCCACCGACAGCCAGGAAGGGATCGAGGCTCAGAAGCGCATTCAGCGGACGCGCCCTTCGACGTACGAGCGGGAAGCATCGGTACGAGCCATCTGGCACGAGGATGACGTCGAACTGGAGCTCACCGGTCGAGCCGACGGATGGGATCCGCACGAGGGTGTCGTCGAGGAGTTCAAAACGTCGCGAATGGAACCGCAGCGGCTGTTCGCGCTGGCGGGCAGCGCGCATCTCGGGCAATTGCGTCTGTATGCCGCACTGCTGGCGCGCACGCAAGTGCGCAAGGCGCCGTGGCGGCTTCGCCTGCTGTATTGCGATCCGGAGTCGAGCGCCGCAACGCCGTTCGAAGAAGAGCTGGATTCCGCCGCGCTCGAAGCATTTTTGCAGCAGTGCTGCGCGCGTTTGGCGAAGTGGCTGCGCGAACTCGAAGCGCATCGGTTGCGTCGCAACGATCGCCTCTCACACCTCGCGTTTCCGTTTCCGAGCTTTCGCCCCGCGCAGCGCGCGCTCTCTGCAGCGGTGTACCGAACGGTTCGCGATGGTGGGGCGTTGCTGTTCGAAGCACCGACAGGAAGCGGCAAAACGTTGAGCGCGCTCTTCCCGTCGCTGATCGCAATGGGGCAGGGCAGCACCGACAGGGTGGTATTCCTCAGTTCCAAGGCTACGGGCCAGGCGACTGCCGAAGCTGCGGTCAAGCTGCTGGCGGTCGACGACTCCGTGCGTCGGGTAACAGTCACCGCGAAAGCGAAGATCTGCTTCATGCCTGAACCGGTGTGCGACCCTGCGGTCTGTCAGTTCGCGCGTGGATACTATGATCGCAGTGACGCTGCAGTCGCCGAACTTCTCGCCATAGGCACGATGACTCGCAGGTCGATCGAAACGGTGGCGCGCGCCCACGATGTCTGTCCGTTCGAACTGTCGCTCGATGCAGCAGTCTGGTCCGACATGGTGATCTGCGACTACAACTACGTTTTCGATCCGGTCGTGCGGCTCAAACGTCTCGCCGGCATAACAGCGGACCGAATAGCGCTGCTGATCGATGAGGCGCACCAGCTCGGCGATCGCGTACGCGACGCGTTGTCGGCGGCATTCACCCGCGGCGCGATCTCTCGCGCCCTTGCGGAACTGTCTGGCGATGCGGCCAAGCGCGCCATGGCGCTCGATCGACGTATCGTAGCGTTGCGACGCGAAACCACACGAGCGCTCAACCTCGATCGCGACGCGTTCGAATGTCGCATCGAATTTCCGAAGAACCTCGTACCTGCGGCCGAACGGCTGCTCGAGGCGCTGACCACGGACATTGAGTCACGTTCTGCCGATGCAGCCGTCACCGAGCTGGTGTTTGCACTGCTCCGGTTGTTGCGGGTAGCGGCATGGCACGATCAGGCCCGTTTCGCAGTGTTCCTGCGTGGACGGGGACGCGCCATCGAGATCGACGTGCGGTGTCTCGATCCCAGCGCAGCAATTGCCGAGACGCTGAGCGAGTACCGCGCACACATTCGCTTCTCCGCAACCGTTTCGCCGTTCGAATTGATCGGACGTGCACACGGGCAGCCCGATGCACGCACACTGCGCCTGCCTTCCCCATTTCCGCAGGAACGACTCGGGGTATTCGTGGTGTCCAACGTGAGCACGCTGTTCCGTCAACGCGAAACTACCTTGCCGGCTCTTGTTGAAGCGCTGGAGGGTATGGTCGCTGCACGTGCAGGCAACTACCTGATCGCGCTTCCTTCGTTCGACTACCTCGATAGAGTCGCAGATCACTACGAGTCTCGGTTTCCAAACCGCGCGGTGATGCGCCAAACGCGCGCGATGTCGGAGGAAACGCGCGAACAATTCGTTCAAGCCTATGGGCGAGGAGATCAACACATTGTGGGTTTCGCCGTGCTCGGTGGCCTGTTCACGGAGTCGATCGATCTTCCTGCCGGCGCGCTGATCGGCATTGCAGTCGTCGGGCTCGGCCTGCCGCCGCCGACGCTCGAACGCAACGAAATGGCCGAGTGCTTCGGCGAACCCTACGGTCGCGCGCTCGCTTACGGACAACCGGCGATGACGCGCGTAGTGCAAGCCGCCGGCAGGTTGATCCGCCGGGACACGGACCGCGGCATCGTGTGTTTGATCGACAATCGGTTCCTGTCGGCGGAGTATCGCGAATACCTGCCGCGCCATTGGCAGCCCGTCAGGGTCGTCAGCCGACAACTTTCGCACGCGCTGAACGAATTCTGGAACGCGGCCGACGCCATGGCCTGACGCGCCCGACCTCAAGGAGCAAAAGCGCTCCACAACATCCGGATGGAGACGAGAACCAGCAGCGCGCCGAACGCACGCCGCAAGGGCAATGGTTGCAGTCCGTGCGCGAGTCGTACGCCAATCGGTGCGAACACGATCGTGGTACATACGATCGCAATGAGCCCGGGCATATACACGTAGCCAAGCAGCCCCTCGCCGAAACTGGTGACGCCTAGACCTCGCGTCACGTATCCCAACGAGCCGGCTATGGCGATTGGAAAACCAAGCACGCTGGCGGTTGCGGTGGCTCGATGAACGGGCACATTGAAGTACACGAGGGTCGGCACTACCACATTGCCGCCGCCAATCCCCGCTATGCCGGAAACGAGCCCCGCCAGTGCGGCGATACCCGCCGAAGCAATTCGCCCCGGCAACACGCGATGAGGCGAAGGACGCCAGTTCGTGAGCATCACGATCGACACGAATCCGAGGAATCCGCCGATGAGCATGCGCAACGTTGCAAGCGGCAGCATCGACGCGACGAAGCCGGAGCCGTAACTCGCAAGCATCACCATCGGAGTGAATCGGCGGACGATCTGCCAATCGACCATACGCGCGCGAATCTGCGTCAACGCGGCAGCGGCGCTTGTGAAGATGATGCTCGCGAGCGACGTCCCGATCGCAACGAGTGTCGTGCCGTTACCCGTTCCCGCGTGATCGCCGAGCATGCCCGTGTGATCGAACAGCAGGATGAGTGCAGGGGCGACGATCACGCCGCCGCCGATGCCCAACAGTCCGCCAAGAAGGCCTGCCACAGCGCCGATCAGCAGGCAAACAATGGTGAAAAGCAGGCTGTCCAAGTAGAGTAGGCCGTTCGCGGAACGGCGAGTCTATGAGATATCAAAAGGCCCGGCAATTCCGGGCTCCGGTGACAAGAACTTGATGGGCAATCTTTTTCACGAAGCTGAACGCGTTGCATCGGCGCGACGCGACGCCGTTGCGTTCGACTGCATGGACGGTCGTGCATTCACCTTTACGGATCTGTTGGCGAACGCCGCAGCATACTCCGCCGCGCTGACGTCTTTGGGCGTCCGCGCGGGCGATCGGGTTACGGTTCAGCTCGAGAAGAGCATCGAAGGGGTGTGGTTGTATCTCGCGGTGCTGCGTTGCGGCGCGATCTACATGCCGCTGAACTCCGGCTACACCGATGCCGAGATCGAGTACTTCGTTACCGACGCCGAGCCGACGTTGATTGTCGTGGAAGCGCCGCGCCTCGTCGCGGTCGTCGAGTTGGCCGAGAAGTCGGGCGTGGCTGCGAACGTCACCACGCTCGCCGAGATCGAGATGAAGTGTAAGACAGCCATTCCCGTCGATTCGGTGGTTCGCATCGGTAGTGACGTGGCTGCGATTCTCTACACGTCGGGCACCACCGGCCGCTCCAAGGGCGCCATGATCTCTCACGACAACTTGGTGTCGAATGCAAAGTCGCTTGTCGACATCTGGGGCTTCACCCGGGATGACGTGCTCGTCCATGCTTTGCCCATCTATCACGTGCACGGTCTGTTCGTCGCGCTCCATTGTGCGTTGTTGTCGGGCGCGAGCACGCGCTTCCTGCAACGCTTCGAGATTGCCGGCGTGCTCCACGCGCTACAGGGTGCAAGTGCATTCATGGGCGTGCCGACGTACTACACGCGCCTGCTCGCTGCACCCGAATTTCCGCGCCCGGGCATGCTGCTTCGCTTGTGGATCTCTGGTTCCGCGCCGCTGCTGCCCGAAACGTTTGCGGCCTTCGAGCAGCGCGTCGGTTCTGCGATTCTGGAGCGTTACGGAATGACGGAAGCGGGCATGATTACTTCGAATCCTCTACAGGGTGCGCGCCTTGCCGGAACCGTTGGTAAGCCCTTGCCGGGAGTGTCGGTAAGGGCACGGCGCGACGACGGTGAGATCGCCTCAGCCGGCGAGCCGGGTGTGCTCGAGATCCGCGGCCCCAACGTGTTTGGTGGCTACTGGCGCAACGAAGAGAAAACCCGCGCATCGTTCACACCCGACGGGTACTTCATCACCGGCGACGTGGTCACGATTTCCACAACAGGTATCGTCTCGATCGTGGGGCGCCAGAACGACCTCATCATCAGCGGTGGCCTCAACGTCTATCCAAAGGAGATCGAAGAACAGATCGATGCACTCGCCGGTGTTGGGGAGTCGGCGGTAATCGGCATTCCTCATCCGGATTTCGGCGAGGGCGTGGTCGCGGTGGTCGACCGCTCCGCCAAGACACTCAACGAAGCCGACATTCTACTGCCACTGCGTGAACGGCTCGCGGCATTCAAGGTGCCAAAGCGGATCGTCTTCGTCGATGCGTTGCCGCGCAACGCCATGGGCAAGGTGCAGAAAAAACTGTTGAGGGAAACCTACCGCAGCCTGTTCGAGGCGCCGCGGTGAGAGTTCGCGCGTTCATCTTTGGCTGGCTCGTCGCGACCGCGGCCTCTTCGTACGCGGACTACCGACACATCGAATTGCCGAACGGCGACGTTTACGACGGTGAGGTCGAGCACGATCTGCGCAACGGCCAGGGAACCTACACCTGGGCCGACGGTAACCGGTATGTCGGACAATACGTCGACGATCGGATGCAGGGCACGGGCACGTACTACTGGCCCGACGGTAGAACGTACGAGGGCACCTTCGAAAAGGACTTGCGCCAAGGCATTGGCCTGCTGCGTTGGCCCAACGGCGACAAATACGAGGGTGAGTTCCTGGAAGACCACATTACCGGGCGCGGCGTTTTCGTCTGGGCAAACTCCGATCGCTACGAAGGCGACTTCGTCGGTGGCGAACGTACCGGGCAGGGCACCTATACATGGCACAACGGTGAACGTTACGAAGGCAGATTCGAAGGCGATCAGCTGCAGGGCCCCGGCAAGTTCTTCTGGCCCGACGGTCGTAAATACGAAGGCAACTTCGTGGCCGGAAAGAAGAGTGGCACAGGTACATTCGAGTGGCCAAACGGCAACCGTTACGTCGGCGCCTTTGCTAACGATGCGCGTGAGGGGCTGGGCACGTTCTATTGGCGCGACGGTACTGTGTACGAGGGCACGTTCGACCACAACAAGATGCAGGGCTTCGGTGTCAAACGTACGGTTGACGGACAGGCCGAGTTCCAGCAATGGCGCGACGGTGCGCTCGTGCTTTCGCAGCCGCTGGTCGCCGTGAAGAGCTGCCGAATTTCCATCGATGGACGCGACTGGATGTTTCAGGCCAACACGTGCATCAACGGCCTTGCTCACGGCCGCGGACCCGCGGCGAGTCTCGATGGAACGCTGTACATACCCGTCGCGCACATCGTGCTCGGGCACCTCGTGGAAGGCGAAGTACGTCCGCTTCGATCCAATGGCTGAAACGCGTCTCGAGATTCCGGGGTACAGCATCGAGCGTGAGATCGGCCGCGGCGGAATGGCGCGCGTCTATCTGGCAGTGCAGAAGAAGTTCGGTCGGCTGGTCGCCATCAAGGTCGTTTCGCCGGAATACACCGCAGATCCCAGCTTCGGCAAACGATTCGTGCGAGAAGCACGCATCATTGCGCAGTTGAGTCACCCGAACATCGTGCAGGTTCACGATGCCGGCGTGAACGACCAGTGTTACTACCTCGTCATGGAGTACCTGCGTGGCGGCGATCTGAACCGGCGTCTGAAACGCGGCTTGCACATGCAGGCGGCGATCTCGGTGGTCAAGGATATTGCGCGCGGCCTCGACAACGCACACTCAAAAGGCTTCGTGCACCGCGACATAAAGCCCGAGAACATTTTGTTTCGTGAAGACGGTTCGGCCGTGCTGTCCGACTTCGGCGTCGCGCGCGTCATCAGCAGCGGCGCCAGCATCACGCGCCATGGAACGGTCGTTGGTACGCCGCAGTACATGAGCCCCGAACAGGCGACCGGCAAATCACTCGATGGCCGCTCCGACATTTATAGTCTCGGTGTCGTCTTCTACCGGATGCTCACCGGCGAGGTTCCCTTCAAAGCCGACTCAGCAGTGGCCGTAGGCATCCGTCACCTGCAAGACCCGGTGCCGAGACTGCCCGGACACCTCAGTGCGATGCAGAACGTTGTCGACCGCTTTCTCGCGAAGAAACCGGAGGCGCGTTTCCAAACCGGCGCCGAGGTCATCGAAGCGCTCGATGGCGTTCGGGCTGCTGGCATGGTGCCGAACACCGTCATCAAAACCGAGGTCGTCAACACCGCCGAAATCCGCGCCATCGGCGACAGCGTATCGATGCCGGTGTTGCGCGACGGCCGGACCATCCGCGCGGAGCCGGACCAGCGCCCCAAACAAACGCGGACACGCCGACGCGTGTGGCCATGGGTGACGGTGGTAGTGATCGCGTTCACAGGCGTGTGGAGCTATCTGTATCCATGGAATCGCGACAACGCCATCGCAAAAGTGATGATCGCGACCGGGCTAACGGAAAAGCCGGCACTGCTGAACGCCTGGCGTCAGGCTGAATCTTTGCGTGGCGATCCGAATCAGAGCCTCGCGGCCGTCGTGGCCGGTTACCGGAGGGTGCTGGATGTCGACTCCTCCTACTCGCAGGCACGCACGGCAATCGCCGACCTCGCTACCCAATGGAAAGCGAGCATTGGCCAAGCGTTGGCGGCCGACGACCTCGCATTGGCGGAGGCAAAGCTGACCGAGTCGCTTGCGGTATTTCCGAACGACGAAGAACTGAGTTCGTTGTTCGAAAAACTCTCCGACCGCAAGCGCGCCGATTCGCTGGTGACCAGCACCGAGGCGCTCCTGCGCAGCCATGGCCTCGATGATCAGCCGTCAGCGACGGCTGCGATTCAGGCATACCAGGAAGCGCTGCGACTCAATCCCAGCCACGCCATCGCAAAGTCCGAACTGAACCGACTGGCGGAGCACTACGCTCAACTCGCAGGCACGGCGGCGGAAGCCGGTGACATCCCGGGTGCGATGAACTTCCTGGAGCGCGCAACCACCGCGGACGCCGCAAGCAACAACGTCGCCGCTGCGCGCGACAAAGTGCAGCAGGCCGCAAGCGCGCATCAGGAAATCCAGACACTCTTGCAGCAAGCCTCGGCGTATCGGGCAAACGGCGCGCTGATCAATCCGCCGGGAAGCAACGCTGCAGAAATCTACCATCGCGTGCTGGCGACGGATCCGAACAACGCAATCGCGAACCAGGGCTTGTCGGAAGTAGTGGCGGAGCTGCTGAAGCGATCGACCGAGCTGTTGTCGACAGGACAGATCGAGGGCGTTCGTGCCTTGAGCTCGCGAGCATCTGAAATCGGCTTGTCCGACACGGCGATTCGCGAGTTGAAAACCAAGTTGGGGGCGGAGGAACGGCGCATCGGCAGCGTCTCGCGGCTGCTGAACGAGGCGCAGAATTTGATGAACGACGGTTTTATTACCGAACCGCCGGACCAGAATGCCGTCGCACGTCTACTGGAGGTGCGTCGTCTAGATCCGAACAACGTGCAGGCACGCGACATGCTGAACGCCGCAGCGGGTAGACTGGCCAGCGTTGCACGGGAGGCGTACGACGCCGGTCTGAAAAGCGATGCGCAGCACTTTCTGGAGTTGGCGTTGACCGTGACGCCGGATGTTCCGGAATGGCGGGCGCTGCGGGATAGTTGGGCCGCGGAGAGCGGTAGGGTGTCGAAACAATGAATAAACTCGGTGTATCAAGCACCCACCCCGTTGTGGCTTTCGTCGACGTCGTCGACAGCGTGGGACTGTATCGCCGCGTCGGCGACGAGGCGGCCCAATCGAGAATCGAAGAAGCGTTGGCGTTCGCCAGTGCGTGCGCAGTCGAGGGTGGCGGACGGTGTATCAAACGTAACGGCGATGAGCTGTTGCTGATGTTCCCCAGTGCAGATGCAACGTGTCGCGCGTTGAAGGCGATACAGATCGACACCGCGCTCGAGTTGCGTATCGGCGCGCATTCGGGTGCGCTGATTCGCAAGGGCGGCGACTTGTTCGGCGACACCGTGAATATTGCCGCGCGCCTGACAGCGATCGCGCGCGCGAGAGAGATCGTCATCTCCGAAACCGTGCACGAGGCCCTTGGCCACGCGATCCGCAAAGCGTGCCGGCGCTTCGAGCAAGTGCGCTTGCGCGGCACCGCGCGCTCGATGGCGATTTATCACCTGTGTTGGGAGTCGGGCACCGCCACCCATTTCAACTCCTCTGTGCGCCGTACCGCCGACGCAACGCGCCGCCGCTTGATGCTGCAGACGAACGCGGGCCCGGTGGCGCTCGGTCGCGAGCAGGAACTCACCATCGGCCGCGATCCACAGTGCGACGTTGTCATCGATGATCCGCGCGTGTCGCGTTTCCATGCGACGCTCGAATGGCATCGTGGGATCGTAGTCTTGCGCGATCACAGTACGAACGGCAGCTTCGTGCGCCCCACCGATGAAACACGCCCGCACTTCGTCAGGCGCGAAGTGCTGCCCATTCGCGGTGCCGGTGAACTCAATTTCGGTGCCGACGGCGCCGCCTGCCGTGTGCAGTACTGCTTCGAATGACCGACGTGCGATATGCGCTGGTGCTGCTCGACGAGCCCGATGCGCGTTTCCCGCTGGCCGGCAGCGTCACTGTGGGACGCCACCTCGATAACGACCTGGTGATTGCCGGCGAAGATGTCCGCGATTTTCACGTGCGCATCGAGACCAACGAACGCGGTCCGCGCGTCATCGTCCTCGAAGGCGCAACGGCGCACATCGACGACACGCCAATTGATGGCATGGCCGGACTGGGCCCGGGTGTCGCGCTGGTGCTCGGCCAGCATCGCTTGCGCGTCGATATAGAAACGACGACCACACCCTGCGGATGGAAGTTGCATCGCCTCGGCGATGGCTCAGGTGTGGCGATCGCGCCGACGTTGAGCGTCGGCCGCGCAACCGACTGCGATCTGCAACTCGTTGAAGGGCACGTGTCCCGCCATCACGCACGATTGCGCGCGGAAAGCGGTGCGTTGTGGCTCGAAGATCTGCGCTCCGCCAACGGCACTTACGTCAATGGCGATCGCATCGCAGGCGCGTGGCGGGTCTTTCACGGCGACGAGATTTCGTTCGACACGATCCGATATCAGTTGATCGGTGACGCACCCGATCTCACGCCTATCCGTCCGCCGGGCCAACCGCCGGATCAACTCGATGCCTCCGAACGCATCGTCGGCGAACCGGCGCGCGCGGAAACTGCCGAGATCGCGAATGTCACCGTAGAGGCGGGTGCAATGCCGTCCGCGGCTCCCATCGTTCCGGAACCTACGCCGATCGGCCCGATGCTGGTCGGGCGCAGTGCGCCGGTAGCGGGTCGCGTCTTTCCGCTCGCGTTCGGTCGCCACCTGATCGGGCGGGGTCCGGACGCCGACATCCACCTGTCCGAAGCAAGCGTGTCGTTGCGACACGCCGAGATCGAACTACGTCCCGATGGCGCGCAGTTGGTGAATCTCATTTCAACCAACGGAACCTGGATCAACGGCGCCGAGATTCATACCGCGAAACTCGGTAATGGCGATTCGATCCGCATCGGCCGCGTCACGCTGCAATATCGCGAACCGAGCCCGAAGCGCCGCAACGGACGCAGGTGGGCACGCTGGATCGTCGGCTTCGCATTGGTCGCCATCGCTGCCGGACTCGGGTGGCAGGCAATTCCGTGACATTGCGCGTAGTCCAGGGTCGCGTTGCCTTTCGCAGTGCAGCAAATTATGCTTCGGCGCCTCTGGGGTGGCGGATTTCCCGATGGGTGTGAAGATCCCTTTTCGGCGCGAGCTCGAATTCGAGTACGGTGCGGTCACCGAACTGTCGCCGCTGATCCGCAGAGTCATCGCGAAGAATCCCAGTCCATTCACGCTGCACGGCACGGGCACCTACATCCTCGGTCACGGTGACGTCGCGGTGATCGACCCGGGTCCGGCCGATCCCGAACATACCCAGGCCATCCTTGCGGCAACCAAGGGTGAGCGGATCAGCCACATGCTGGTCACTCACACCCACACCGACCATTCGCCGGGTTGTGCACTGCTTCGCCAGCACTGCGACGCACTGACATACGCGTTCGGGCCGCACGGCTCCGGCATTGAAGATCCGACAGTAAAGCTCGAAGAAGGCGCCGACATGGCGTTCCAGCCCGACGTCCGGGTCCGCCACGGTGAGGTAATCGCTTCGGACGGCTGGTCGGTGGAGTGCGTGTATACGCCGGGCCACACGTCGAACCACGTCTGCTTTGCGCTGCGCGAAGAGCGAACGCTGTTTACCGGCGACCACGTAATGGGATGGTCCACCAGTATCATCTCGCCGCCCGACGGCGACATGCGACGCTACATGGAAAGCCTCGCGCTGCTGCTCGATCGCGACGATGTGCTCTACTGGCCGACGCACGGTCCGTCGATCGTCGAACCCAAGCGCCACGTCGACGCGTTCATCGCGCACCGGCGCGAGCGCGAAGAGCAGATCCTCGCGTGTATCGAGCGGGGGCAGCACAAGATCGAAGACATGGTGCCGACGATGTATTCCGACGTTCCCGAGTTCATGTATCGCGCCGCCGCACGCAGCGTGCTTTCGGCGGTGGTGTATCTGGTTCAGCGCGGCGAGTTGCGTTGCGACGGACCGGTGACGCTGCAGGCAGAGTACTTCCGCGCCTGAAACCAGTGTTTTGTCCGGGACGCGACACTAGCTCGAGGTAGACGCTTCGCCGTTGGTACGCGCCGGCGGTGCGGCAACCGTACTCGCAAGCGGCAACTGCACGATCACAACTACTCCCGATCCATCCGGCAGGTTCATGCCGCGAACGGTACCGCCGTGGTGCTCTGCAATCACGCGCACGACGTACAGCCCGAGGCCGAAGTGCAGCCGGTTGCGCCCTTCCGTGCTGCGATGGCTGACCATCGAGTCGAACAGCGTCTCTTCGGCTGCGGGCGGCAGCGTGGGGCCGCGGTTCGCCACCGTTATTCGAAGAAAGTCCTTCAGCTGATCGAGTTGCACCTTGATCGGGCTGTTGGGGCGGTGAAAGTCGATCGCGTTGTCGATGATCTTGTCCAGCAACTGTTCGATCCTGTAGTCCGAAACGCGCGCGTACACCGGATGCCCGGTGCCTCTAAACGCGAACTCGCAATCCTTGTGCACCACGCGGCAGTTCGCCACGTAGTTTTCGATAAGCCGTTCGAGGTCGATGATCTCGAGTTCTTCCGCTTCGAGTGATTCCTCAAGGTTCGCAGCATCGGCGAGGTTCTGCACGATAGCGCCGATTCGCATCACGCCACGCTTCGCACTGTCGAGGTATTTGCTGTCGCGCACCTCGGGGTTCTCGTCGGCGAGGTTCTGCAACGAGGTACTGAGAGTGTTCAACGGATTGTTGATCTCGTGGCGCAACGTTCGCGGCATGTTCTCCAGAAACTGGTTGTGCTGCTGCAGCTTCGCCAACATGCCGGATACGCTGCGCGCGAGGTCGCCGATTTCATCGCCGGCCGTCATCGCGCTCTGCAGCGCATTCGCTCGCAGGCGGCCGCGTGAATCGATTGCGGCGCTCGCTTCGCGGCGCAACTGCCGGATGCGCCATGCCAACCGGCCCGCAAAGGCGACCAGCACGACGAACACTACCAGCAGGCTCACCAACGACAGCACGATCACCTGCTCCAGCGCGGCGCGCTGGAACGCCAGGATATCGGCGATATTCTGTTCGACGACGACGCCGCCAAGTACTGCGTCGCGCGAGACGATCGGGTGCGCAGCCATGATGATTTCCTGATCGTTCACGCGACAGCGCAACGCAATCGGATTGCCGCGCAGCGACGACTCGATCACCCTGTTGACTACCGTCGCTGAGTCTTCGCTCAGGTCTTCGTCATCCCAGCGCTGCCACATCACGAGCCTGTGCACAGCGGGGCGAATGACATCGAACCAACGGCGCGCGGTGGATGCCCAGCCCGGATCCACTTCGCGGTCTTCACTCATGGTGAAACTGCCGGTTTCGGCGCGTACACGGTTCTGTGCGTCTATGACGAGAATCCGCGCGCCCGAGTAGCCGAGCCCCTGAATGATGTTCAGCACCTCCGGCGAGCGCAGCACTACGAGGTTGAAACTCGATTTCCCCGCCGTCGGTAGCGTTTGCGTGATGGTGCGAACTGCGCGCGTTTCGGCGTCGTCGACATCGACATAGGACAAGCCGAAGAATTTGCGAGAGCCGAGCATGGTAAGGGGCATGCGAAATTCCACGTCGATACCGCCGGGGGTGCGTTCCATGTGACCCTGCACCTGATTTTCCGGTACGCCCGTTGCCGCGAGTTTCCAATCTGGACCGACGCGATAGGCGGTGGTGACGCCCGGGCCCGTGAACGTGATGACCACGCGACCGTCTTCGCCGTCGTCCTGTATGAAGTTCAAGCGCACGCTGTCGGCGTTGTCGAGCCGCAGATACTCGGGATTGCGATACACCAGTGCGTCGTCCTTGATCCGCATGAACGCGTAGAGCTGTCCGGCGCGTTCGCCGAGCAAGATCTTGAACCCGCCGTCGATAAGGTTGTCTTCGGCGTCGACGCCGAACTTGATGAATTTGTCGGCATCGGGTTCCCAGTCGTTTTCCTTGCCGTCGATGCGGATCGGGTTCTGCAAGGGGCGGGCGTACAGCGATTCGTAGTCTTCGATACGGATGGGCAGGTCGTTGAAAAGGTCTTCGCGGCCGTTGAACAGCGTCGAAATACCCTCGGCAGTGAGCAGCTGCGCTTGCGATTGTCCCTGAATCAGCAACCGTTCCATGCCGATCAACTGGCGGTAGCTGATCCACGGCACGATCAACAGCACGAGCCCCCATAGCATCAGCTTCGTGCCGAGCCGCGGACCGCGTATGCGGTTACCTACCTTCATGATTCCGCGTCTCGGAGGTGTTCACGAACGTGTCATTGAACGGACCAGCGATACCCGTATCCGTACTCACTCTTGATGCACGCGAAATCCGCGTCGACTTTTTCGAATTTCTTGCGGATGTTGCGCATGTGCGTGTTGATGGTGTTGTTGGTCACGAGACTCTGCATCGTTGCATTCATCAGGGTCTCGTAGCTGACGGCGTGACCCGGTACACGAACGAGTTTCGCGAGCATGCGGAATTCGGTGCCGGACAGGTTGATCGGCTGGTTCTTCCAGGATACGAGCAACGCCTCCTGATCGAGCGACAGGTCGCCTACGCGACGCGCGGTGGTGCTTTCCTTCGTGCTCGCTGCGTTGCGCACTTCGTTGATACGCAGCAGCGACGATATGCGTTCCGCGAGATAGTCGAGCGAGATCGGCTTGGGCAAGTAGTCCCATGCGCCGAGTCGCAACCCCGAGATCTTGTCGATTTCACCGATGCGCTCCGTCAGAAAGATCACCGGCAGCGTTGGGGCGCGCACGAGCAGATCGCGGCACAGCTGGAAGCCGGCATCCACTTCGTCGCCGAGGATGATGTCGAGAATCGCGAGATCCGGCATTTCGCGTTCGATTCCGATGAGCGCTTCTTCGCGACTGGCGTACGCAGCCACGTCGTAGCCCTTCTTGGTAATCGCGTCTCGATAGTTGGCCCGCTGATCCGGATCGTCTTCGACGATCGCGATGCGCTTTGCCATGGTGCGTCCGTTCAGCAAGTAGGCCGCCATTTTACCGGCAAATGGCACTCGTCGGCGCGCACGCCGTACGGCACCTCCTTGCATTGACTGCTAGCGCACGGCAGGCTTCGCCGCCGAATCACGAACTGTGTGTGTGGAATACCTCACTGCCGAATACTGGGCGCAGAACTGGCTCGAAGCCACCGGCCTGATATCCGGACTGTTGTGCGTGCTGCTGCTGATCCGGCAGAACATCTGGAACTGGCCCATCGGCCTGGTCTATTCGCTCGTCTCGATCGTGGTTTTCCTCAGGGCACACCTCTACGCGGATCTCGCATTGCACGTCTTCTACGTCGCAATGAATGCCTACGGTTGGTACTTCTGGGCGTTCGCCGAGCGACCCGTCGAGACGTCGGATGTTCCCGTGACCAACGCGCGGCCCGGCATGCTCGTCGGTTTGATCGCGCTGGTCGTCGTGGCAGCCACGACGCTCGGCTGGGTGCTCGCGAATCACACCGACGCCGCAGTGCCGTATTGGGACAGTGCAACTACGACAGCCAGTTTCGCGGCGATGTGGTTGCAGGCACGCAAGTACATCGAGAACTGGATCGTGTGGCTGTTGGTCGATATCGTCGCAACCGGCATCTACTTGTACAAAGGTCTCGAGATGTACGCCCTGCTGTATTGCGTCTACATCGGAATGGCATTTGCGGGATGGTGGGCATGGCGGCAATCGATGCTGCGAACAGCCGCCGCCTGACGGTCGCGGTGGTCGGCGCGGAATGCTCCGGCAAAACGACGCTCGCAGGGGATTTGGCACAGCGCTTCGACGCAGCGTGCGTCCCCGAGTTTTCGCGCGAATACCTCGCCACTCGCGCATCGTACGATCAGGCTGACGTAGTCGCGATCGCGAAAGGTCAGTACGCAGCCGAGACCGCGGCAGACAGTGCTCGGGGGCTGCTGATTGCCGATACGGATCTCGTGGTGATCAAGGTGTGGTGGGACGTGCGCTACGGCGGTAGCCATTCGTGGGTCGACGCAACGCTGGCCGAACAACTCGCGAGCGAGCGTCGCTGTTACCTGCTGCCGACTCCGGACATTCCCTGGACGCCGGACCCGCTGCGCGAACATCCGAACGATCGTCCGGCGCTGCACAAACGATATCGGGCATTACTCGACTCACTCGGCGCCGACTATCTCGAGGTGAGCGGAACGAGGGAGCAGCGGCTGGAGCGCGCCACCGCCGCGATCAACGGCTGGCTCAGCCGCTGATCTCCTTCAGGGCTTCGGCACTGCGCGCTAGTTGCGCTTCAATCTCGGTTCGGCGATTGCCCGACGCGAGCTGCGCGAGAGCCCACGCGTACTCGCGCAGGAAATACGCCTTGCGGATGGTGCGACGTTGCGGAGTCGTTGGCGCACGGGCCGACTCGATCAATTCCAGGTATTCGTCGATGAGCGCGTCGGTTTCGTCGAGCGACCAGCCGAAACCTTCGCTGAGGCAGATCAGATCGAACAACGGATCGTTGTCACCGGCCATCTCCCAGTCGAGCGTGCACCAGCGCGTAGGATCCGATGCACTGACGATGACATTCCACGGATTGAGGTCGTTGTGGCACGGACGGATCTGCAATGCCGCGCGCGTCAGCGACTCGTGTTCCTTTGCGAACCATGCCGGCGGGATCTCACCGAGCTGTGCTGCTACGCGCAAGTCGCGACCGATCGTCTGAACCAGGTCGTAGCGGCGGCCGAGCGGGGGAATGCGCAAGTGCAGGCGGGCGAGAAACTGCGCCAGCGCGGTGCTGGTGGGACGCGTGTCCACGAGCAGCGGCCCTGCCACACGGCGAGTCAACATGTGTCCTTCAGGCAACACGTAAGCGACCAGCGGCGCTGTGAGAAGTGCAATCGGGCCTGACAGCAGGCGCTTTTCGAACGAACGATCAATGACGAGCGGCGAGCGCCGCGCGAGCCGCAGCACATAATCCGCGTCGCGATAAGTAACCGCGTAGTTGTCGTTCGTATAACCGCCGACGAGCAACTCGACGTTGCTGATGCCGTCGATGCGCCACTGCGGCCGCAGGCGTTGCAATGCCTGCGAGGCTTCTATTGGTAACTCAACGATCTGATTCATAGGTGACCCGCACCACGCCGTCGGCGCTCAACAATCGCAGTGTAAATGCAACTCCGTCTGCTTCCATCGCAAGCGCCAACCGGCGCAGTACGTCGTCCGGATCGAGGCATGCGTCGTCGATCTCGCCGGCCAGTTCCAAACCTTCGGACGGCGACGGTGTTGCCTCGATCGTCAGGCCGGCTTCGCCTGATCGCAGCGCACTGCGCGTGATCTGAAAATCGAACCCGGTCAGTTCGAACGCCGTCGCAAACTCGTGCAGCGGTCGTTGTGCTCGGAGGCTGCCGTAGAACGAATGGATCACGCGTCACCTTTGCTTGCGGTAACTGGTGGGCGAACGCTGCGTCCAGCGCATGAAAGCGCGCCGGAAATTTGTTGCCTCGCTGAAGCCCAACAGCTCGGCAATCTCCTGCGTCGACAGGTGCGTGGTGACGAGGTAGTCGGTGGCGATATGACAACGCACCTCGTCGAGGATGCTCTGAAACGTCGTGCCCTCATCGGCGAGCCGACGTCGCAACGTTCGTTCGCCGAGGCGCATCTTCGCGGCGGCGGCGGCCGCGTCCGGCAACTTGCCGGGCGATGACAGCAACAAGTGCCGTAGTTCATTGGCGAGGCTCTCGTGTCGTTCGATCTCGGCGAGCATTTCACGACATGAACGTTCGAACATCACGGCTGAGTCCGCGTCGGCGTGCATCAGGGGCAGCGCCAACGCGGCAGCATCGAGCACGAACCGGCTTCGCGGTGCGTCGAACACCACCGGGCACTCGAACCGCGTCGCGTAGAGTTCCCGATGTCGGGGGGCCGGGTAGTTCAGGTCGACCTCGCGCGGCCTAACGTGCCCGCCAACGAGCACGTCGAGGAGCAGTGGAAACGTCGTGAACATTTCTTCGGTGACCAGCGTCAGTAGCTTGTCATCGAGGCCGAACACGTTTTCCGCACCGATCACCAGTGCGTCGTCCTCGAATTCGAACGTCAGATCGAAGAGCGGCCCCGCGGTACGGTAGTACTTGAGCGCGATCTGAATCGCCTGATTCAGCGTCGCGCACGACATCATGGCGTAACCCAGCATGCCGTAGGACGACACGGAAAACGGCGGACTCGCAAAAGCGAAATCGTCCGGCAGCGGTTGCGCGATCAGATTGCGTTGCAGTTGCAGCATGGCCCGGTAAGAAACCCGCGCCGCAGGAGCCAGTACCGCGTCGCCGCGCAGTCCTGTGTTCGCCAGCAACACATCGGGCGTAATGCCTATGCGCCGGCCTGCCTCGAGCGTCGCCTTCACGGTTCGCGTGGGGACGGCCGGTAAGTCGAGATTGGGGCGGCGGCGAAGCGGCATCGTGTTCGGCGGCATAGGACGCACAGACTGTCCGAAAATGATCATTCAAAGTCAAGAATGAACCTTTCCGGGGACGTTACCTTCCGTAACATGGCCGCTCCCTGGAGGAGGTAAAACCGCAATGACCATCACGTACCTGGACGCCGCGCCCCGCAAAGTTCGTTTCTTCGAAGCCCAGCAAGCACCCGCCGACGAGATGACCGAAGCACAGGTCAACCACGTTGCGGAGATCTTCAATACGCCGCTGACAGGTACCTATAACTGGGACTACCGCGTTGCCGACGACCGCATCAACAAGCTCTACGAGCTCGGCAAACAGCTGAACTGGAACGCAAGCCTCGACGTGCATTGGGATCGCACACCGGACTGGCACGCGGCGCCACCGCTACCGGAAGCGCGCAAGCGCGAGATCATCGACGGCTCGCCGTGGATCGGTTATGCGCCTTGGGACTCGATGAGCGACGAACGCAAGCTCGAATTCGCAAGACACGACCAGGCGTGGTCGCTGTCGCAGTTCCTGCACGGCGAGCAGGGCGCTCTGCTGGTTGCGTCGCAACTGGTGTCATGCGCACCGAGCTTCAACGCGAAGATGTACGCCGCGTCGCAAACGTTCGATGAGGCACGCCACGTAGAGGTGTTCAACCGCTACCTGCAACGCAAGATGGGCATGAGCTATCCCGTGAACCGCGGGCTGAAGGATCTGCTCGACAAGATCCTCACCGATGCGCGTTGGGATCTGAAGTTCATCGGCATGCAGATCATCCTCGAAGGACTCGCGCTCGCGGCGTTCCACTCGGCGAAAGACGATACGCAGGATCCGGTTTTGAAGGAGTTGCTGTATCTGGTGATTCGCGACGAAGCCCGTCACGTGACGTTCGGCGTGAACTATCTCGAGGAATTCGTCAAAACACTGTCGCAGGAAGAACGCGAAGAGCGCGCGCAGTTCGCCTACGAAGCGTGCATCGTCAGCCGTGATCGTCTGATCGGCACCGACGTATTCCGTTACTTCGGCTGGGACGTCGACCAATCGCGCAAAGTACTCGTCGAGCGCGGCCTCAACGCCGACTTCCTGAATCTGTTGTACGCACGCATCATCCCGAACCTGAAGCGCATTGGTCTGCTGACCGACCGCATTCGACCGAAGTTCGAAGAGATGGGCGTAATGGACTTCGAGAATCTCACGACTGATGGCGACATCGATTGGCGCGAACTCGAAAAGCCGTTGGAATACGACCTGACCGCCTGACCAGACGCGGCTATGAACAAACGGGGCAGCCACGGCTGCCCCGTTTGTTTTGGCTTGCGATCGAGGCCGGCCTCATAATCCGGCGCCATGGACATCACCCTTGCTCGATTCGTAGCAGCGTTGCGGCGCGCGGAACTGCGCGTATCGCCGGCCGAAACGCTCGATGCGCTGGCGGTGGTGAATTGCATCGGACTCGATGATCCGACGCTGTTGCGCGAAGCACTGGAGCTGACACTGGCCAAATCGCGCGAAGAGAAAGCCCGATTCGCCGAGTGTTTCGCCCGGTTCTTCGAGCAACTCGCGTTTCGCACGCCCGCAAAACAAAGCTTCTTCCGCGGCATCGATCGAGAAGCGGCGTTGGCACAGGTGCAATCGCATCTGACGAGCGTCACTCGAGATGTCGTCGCGGGCATCATGCACAACGATCGGTCCGCACTGGCGCTCGCAGTCGAGCGGGCCGCACACGACGCCGGCATCGCCTCAATGCAGTCGCTGCGCGACAAAGCGACGCTCGCCGGTCAAATTGCCGACGCACTGGGCGGGCGCGAACTTGAACAGTTGCTCACCTCGCCGCCGGACGAACTCGACGGTGCCGTGGTGCACGCGCTGCGTTACCTGCGGCACTACATCAAACAGGAAGTGCAGCAGTACGTAGACACGCAATACCGTCTGACCGTGGATGCGTCCGGCAAGCGCGCTATTCTCGAAGCGGCGCTTGCAGCGAACCTGACGCAGATTCCCAATGAATATCGCGGCGAACTGCGCCGTGTCATCGAAAAGCTGGCTGAACAGCTCGCGCGCGACCACCGCCGGCGCCGCCGAAAAGCGCGCCGCGGCCAGCTCGACATCAAGCAGACGCTGCGTGCGAACATGGCATACGACGAAGCGTTGTTCCGGCTGAAGTGGCGCCGCCAGCGGCGTGAGAAGGCGACCGTATTCGCGCTATGCGACGTCAGCGGATCCGTCAGCCGCGTCGCACGTTTTCTTTTGTACCTGTTGTACGGCCTCAGCGATGTGCTGCCGAGTGTACGCACGTTCGCGTTTTCCAACCGGCTCGGCGAGGTCAGTGATCAGTTTCGCGACAAGCCGATCGAAGCGGCCATTGAAGAGGCGTTGTTCGACTGGGGGAAGGGCAACACCGACTACGGCCGCGCGTTTCTGGATTTCCGTGAACTCGCACTGAACGACGTCGACCATCGTTCAACCGTGATCATCCTCGGTGACGCTCGCAACAACTACTACGAACCGCACGTCGACCGGCTGAAGGCCATCTCACAACGCGCGAAGCGCGTGTTGTGGCTGAACCCGGAGCCGCGCGAGAACTGGGGCGAAGGCGACTCCGAGATGCCGCGCTTCGCGCCGCACTGTTTCCGCGTATCGCGCTGCAATTCACTTTCGGATCTCGAACGGTTCGCCGAAGCTCTGGTGGCATCGCAGCGCTAACGACTGCGCTCGGCCTCAGTTGATGCCGACCGCGAAGCTCAACGTCGGGCCAATCTCTCGATGCACTACCAGATCCGCGATCGGATCGAGTGGGGTCGGTTCGCGATTGACGATGACGAGTTTCGCACCGAGTTCCTTCGCCAGTTCCGGAAATCCGGCCGCCGGATAAACCACCAGCGACGACCCAACCACGACGAACAGATCGCATTGCACGGTCTGTTGCTGCGCCAGGCGCATCTCGCGCTCCGGCATCGACTGCCCGAACGAGATCGTCGCGCTCTTAACGATGCCGTTACATTCCGCGCACGGTGCAACGCGGCCGGTGTCGGCGAATTGCTTCTCCAGAAACGCCAGTTCGTATCGCGCGTCGCAATTGAGACACTTCGCATACGTCGCGTTGCCGTGCAGTTCGATTACCTGGCTCGGGTCGATGCCGGAGTTCTGATGCAGGTTGTCGACGTTCTGCGTGATCACGGACGTCGCTTTGCCGTCGCGTATCAACCTTGCGATCGCTTCGTGGCCCTTGTTCGGCTTCGCCGTCTCAATGGTGCGCTCACCGGTAAAGCGGCGACGCCACGACTCCTGCCGGATCGAATCCGACGCGACGAAGTCCTGAAACATGATGGGCTTCATCTTCGTCCACAGCCCGGTACCCGGGCTGCGGAAATCCGGAATGCCGGATTCGGTACTGATACCGGCGCCGGTGAAGAACACGATGCGCGACGCATCGTCGAACATGCGTCGCAGCCGGTCGAGGTCGTCAGCGCCACCGTTCATGTTGCAGCGAACGCCGACTCAGTTATGCAGCTTCGCAATCGCTGCCAGCACCGCATCCGTCTGTTCATACGGAACCATGTGTGCGGCATTGCCGATCATCGTCAGCTTCGCTCCGGCAATTCCATCGACGAAGTGCTTAGCGTAACTCGCCGGAATCAGGCGATCGGCCTCGCCCCAGATGATCTGCGTGCGCGCGCGGATACGGTACAAACGTTCCGACAGACCTCTGTCTGGAATCGGAAACAGGATCTTGCCGGCCGTACCCATGCGCCGGGCATTGCCCACCAGGAAATCCGTTAGGAACTCTGGGTCGTTGAAGTCGCCACCCGCCGAAAGCAGCCCGGTGTACTTCGCGGGCTCGTGGAACAGCAGGTCGGGCAACTCGAACGGCAGCTTCGAGAACAGGTCGCAGATCGGATCTTCGTCGATCCACAAGCCCGCCGGACAGATCAACGCAAGCTGCGTGACGGTGGTGTTGGAAAGCGCGGCCATTTCCGCGGCGATCATGCCGCCCATGGAATGACCGACGAGAATCGGATCTTTCAGCTTCAGCGTTTCCCACACATCGAGTCCGAACAGTGTGAAGTCGAGCATCGTCCGCAACGGTTCACTGCTGTCGGAGTCTTCGTAACCCGGCAGCAACGGTGCGGTGACGCTGTACTTCTGTTCGAGGCGCGCCAGGAACGGGTCGTTGGCGAGCAAGCCGCCGGCGCCGTGCATGAACAACAGCTGTGGACCGCTGCCGCCTTCGTACACTCTTACCTTGTGGCGACCCGCCACATCGATTACACGTGACTTCATTCAACCCGCTCCAACGGCTTGCGCTGCAGGCCGATTCGCCTGCGTGCCCAGCGGGTGAATCCAGAACCGGTCGTCGTTGCTGTACTGCGGCCACATGTCGCGCAGTTGCGGCATGACTTCTTCGGCGAACAGCTTACTCGAGCGCATGCACTTGTCTTTCGGCATGTCGCCGACATGAATCAGACAGAAGATGTTGCCGACGCGCAAACCGGTGATCAGTTCCTTCATCTGCGCGGCCACGGTGTCGGGGCTGCCGGCGATCACGTAGCCGTCGTTCACGAGTTGATCCCAACTCATTTTGCTCACGTCGCCCAGGGCCTGTTGCGTCATCTGCGTTGTGACGTTTGCCTTTAACGTCTTGATGGTGCGGTAACCGGGCGCATCGGCGAAGCCGGGGTACACGTGCAGACAGCGGTTGTAGAAGTAATCGATGTGTTCTCGATAGTCGCGCTCGGCTTCCTTGTCGGATTCCGCAACCACGATGGTCTGTGCGAACCCGGCGCGATACGGCGACATGTCTTTGCCGCGCTCCTGCACCCGCTGCCAATAGCCGTCCATCAGCTGCTTCGCACGCTTGTAACCGCTGAAGCTCAGATAGCAGTACACGTAATCGAAATCGAGGCAGAAGTCGTATGTCTCGAGCGAGCCACCACCTGGAATGAAGATCGGCGGCGGCGACTGAATCGGCTTCGGCCAGCAGTTCGCATAACGCAGCTTGGTGTAGCGACCGTTGAAGGCAAACGGCTCGGGCTCGCGCCACGCACGCATGATCAATTCGTGCGCCTCGGCATAACGCTCGCGCGTCAGGGCAGGAATGTCGCCGTATACGTAGTTCGTATCCATGGACGTGCCAACGGGAAAGCCCGCCAGCAACCGACCGCCCGAAATCACGTCGAGCATGGCGAACTCTTCCGCCACTCGAATCGGCGGGTTGTACAACGCGATCGAATTGCCGAGCACTACCAGCGCGGCTTTCGAGGTTCTACGCGCGAGCGCCGCGGCCATGATGTTCGGTGACGGCATCATGCCGTACGCGTTGGCGTGGTGTTCGTTCACGCCGATACCGTCGTAGCCCAGTTGCTCGGCATACTCGAGCTCATCGAGATAGATGTTGTAAAGCTCGTGTCCACGCACGGGGTCGTACAGCGAACTCGGAATGTCGACCCACACTGACCGGTGCTTCTCGCGAAAGTCGTCGGGCAGGTAAGGCCACGGCATCAGATTGAACCAGGTGAACTTCATTCGATTCCCCCAACCATCCAAGAACGTCGCAAAGGAGGGCAATGTCATCCGCTTTGCGAACGACTGTCAACAAATTAAGCTGCCTGCTTTAGCACTCGCGGGAACTACCACATGCACACGCTCGAATTTTTCTTCGACTGCTCGAGTCCGTGGACATACCTCGCGTTCGAGAGCGTGCAGAAGATACGCTCGCGCATCGACTTCAACATCGTCTGGCGGCCGATCCTCGTCGGCGGCGTCTTCAACACAGTCAACCCCAGCGTGTACGAAAACCGCGCGAAGCCGGTGCCGGTGAAGGCGCGCTACTACCAGAAGGATCTGCGTGACTGGGCGCATCACGTCGGCATCACAATCGGCCAGCCGCCGGTGTTTCCGGTGAACAGCGTGAAAGCCATGCGCGGCGCATTCGTCGCGATAGAACACGACTGTCTCGAAACCTATGCGCGCCGCGTTTTCCAGCGCTACTGGGGAGAACTCGCGGACATTTCGCAAGACGATGTGCTGGCCGGCATCGTTTCGGCGTGTGGTCTCCCGGCAACCGAGTTCTTCGAGAAGATCGGTACCGCCACCTACAAGGACCGGTTGCGCCTCAACACCGAGGAGTTGATGAAGCGGGGCGGCTTCGGTTCGCCGACGATGTTTCTCGACGGCGACGACATGTTCTTTGGTAACGACCGCTTACAGTTGATCGAGGCGAAACTGACCGTTTGATCGGCGCCAGACTCGCGGCGGCGTCACCACCAGCTTTTCTTCGCCGCCGTCCTGCGATCGGATTCCGCGACCGCCGCAGCACACGGGTTTTTTTGCCGTGTAACGCGGTCCCAGAGCGTGGTTGCCAGTATCGATAGTCCGCCGGTCGCGAATGCGGCCCCGCCGTAGACGAGCGTGCCCTTCGGATCGACGGTCAAATGCGGCTTCGAGAGCGTACCCGAGACTTTCACGTACGAATTGAACAACTCACCGGCACTGAATCCGAGGCCGCCGCGCGCCGCGGTCTTGAAGTTGAAATCGATCGCCTCATTACGCAGATCCACCGCCCCCGTGCTGACCAAGTCGAGTTCGTTAGTGCGGATCACGATTACCGGGTCGGTGCGCAGAATGCCGCCGGTTGCCTCGAACAGGTAGGCCTGGCACACCACGTCGGTGAATTCCTGACGCTTCGACAGCGGATTCAGCGTGCGCGCCAGCTCACCGAGAAAATCCGACGTGAGCGCCTGATTCACCCGGGAGTTCGGTATACGTCCGCCGGTTCCTTCGAGGCGTACTCGCCCATCTAGCGTTACCGCCAGTTCGCGGAGGTTGGCACCGGTGGCCGCGGCATCGATCTGCACCTTGTACAAGCTTGCCGCGGCCGTCCTGTTCAGCCCTGGAATCAGCCCCAGCCGAATCTGGTCACCGTTCGCGAATATCCGCACATTCGGTGTGCCCACATTCGGCCCGATCGAAAACCGCGCCGTTAGGTTGCCGTCGGTGCTGCCGAACGTGAGCGGATCGACCTCGAGCTGACCGTCGCGCAACGTGGCATTCAACTGAAGTTGATCGTACGTTTGGTCGAAGAAATTCGTCTTCGCTGACTGGATGGAAGCGGTGCCGTTCACCTCGTTCAACAAATGCAGCGGCAGCGCCACGTTCGGAATTGCTTTCGAATCGAGCCGGACGGCAGTTGTCGGCAACTGATTCCCAACCGCATCAGTGAGGGGCGTGAGATCCAGAAAGTTCGATGTCAGTCGGATATCAAGGTTCGGCTTCGACGTGAGATCGAGGCCGGCGCTGCCGACAAAGTCGGTCTTTCCAAAGTGGCCCGTTAACCCATCCATGCGAAACGCGGTCGGCGTGCCGGTAATCACCGCCGCAACATCGAGCGGCTGCGCGGGCAAATCCAGATCGAACATGCGGCCGGTGGCGCGCAGGTCATTGGTGCGTGCCTTCGCGGTCAATGCAGTTGCCGAGAAGTCCGGGGCGCGATCGAGACGACCTTGGAGGCTGAGGAACGCGCCGGGTACCTCGAAGTGCAACGTATCGAAGGTCCACTTGTCGAGCCGCCAGGAAGCTTCGACCTTCAGATCGAACTTCTGGCGGATGACGTTTGCATCGGGCATGTCTGGCACCAGCAATCGCAAATCAGGCCCGCTGGCGCGCACATCGACGCGGTTTGCCACATCCCCAACGGTCGTACCGAGGGGTAGCGCAACATCGGCGTTGAGCATGGCACTACTACCGGCGGCTGCGATGCTGACGTCTTGAAGGCGAACTCGGTCGTCACCGTACTGAAGCACTCCGCGTGCCTGAAATGGTCCGACCGGTAGCCCATACCCTTGCGCGAGCGCCTTGAATGGCGAGAGATCGGTGCCGCTCAACGTGAAGTTCAGACTGGTTCCACGCCAACTCGGCGACGAACCAATTGCGCCGCCGACCTGCAGTCGGGCGCCTGCGGCGCTGACGTCTACGCCATCGAGGCGCGTTCGTCCGTTCTGCATAACGACATGTCCGGCAGCGTTGTACGCTTGCTCCGGAAAATTTGCCCACCGGACGTAAGCCGCCGCATCGGACAGACGCTTACCTTGCAACCCGAAGCGCAGATTGGTGCTGGCGTTTTTCGAAGTACCAACTACGCCATCTAGATTCAGAGTGTCGTCGACCACGGAGAGCGTAGCCGCACGCAACTCGAGACCGGCACGGGACCACTCGGCCTGCCCTCGAGTGGAAAATGGCGCGCGCGGCGCCGTTACGCCGAGCGCCTGCGCCCACGGTCGGATGTCGTCGCCGCGGGCAGTGAATTGGACACGCGTGCCAAAATAGTCCGGATAGTCACCCAACGGCCCACTGGCGCTCAGATAGAGCAGGGCAGTCTTGGAGGTCAGCTCCATCAGGTCCGCGCCGGTGTCGGAGGGATGCAAGCGGAGCGTGACGTCGAAGGGGCCGGTCGCCAATCCCGGAATGCGTAGCAACTTGCGAAACTTCTCAACGTTCGCGCCAACGAGATGCGCCGTCACATCATTGCCGGACAGCGTATCGATACGTTTCACCGATCCCTGTAGGCTGAACGCGCTGTCGACCAGATCGAGTTTTGCCTGATCGATCTCGAGCAGCGTTCCGGTGCGTCGGATCGTCGCGGTCAAGTGAAACTGTTCGGGCGGCAGTTCGAGTCCGACGATGCCCGCCAACAAGCTCGCGTCGGGGCCCGAGATTTCCGTCCGCAGCACCAACCTGGCCATTTCGGTGGGATCCGAAAGCTCACCATCACCCGAGATGTCGAACTGGCCGATCTTTCCAACGACGCTCCCGCGTACGCCTTGCCCGTCGGGCGCAGGCGATACCGACAACGCGAAATCGAAAGGGCCGTCACCGAGGTTGCGAACGCCGAAGGTCGATGCAACATAGGCAGCGTCCGGACCACTGATATCCAGATCCGCTTCGCTATCCACCAGGCGAGCGAGGTCGTCGATGCGCGCCTTCAATGCCAGATTCAACTGACCGACGTGACCATCGACGGAAGTGCTGATTGCCTTCCCGGCAACCAGGTTCGCAAACGGTCCGATCTGCCCGGTGATGTTCACCGCCGCGTCGTTCGCGCTGCCTGCGGCCGCAAACTCAAGCATGTCGCCCGCACCGCGCTGTTGTGTGATCTGCTCGAAGTTCAAGGTGAGCGGCCGATCGAGGCGGGGACCGATGAACTGCACGTGGGCGCGCGGCAGCGATACGCTATCGACCACTATCGGCAACGCAGACATCCACAGCCTCTCTGAGGTCGCCGTTGATCGTGGAAACTCCCAGTTGTTCGCGCCGTGGTCGTTGCGCTCGAGCAGCAAGTCGAGTCCATCGATGTCGACCTCGTCGACGATCAGCGTGGGCGAGCGCGACAGCAGCGACATGCCATCGACGCGAATGGCAACCCGGTTTGCGAGGAGCATGTCGACACGACTACCCCATTCGACGTTCGCGAGTCGCACATTCGTCGCAGCGATCACGATGTCGCGGCCCAACTCGAGCGTAAGCGCGCCATCGATACTCGCTGTGCGGCCCAGCTGGTCGGTTGCCCAGGAGTTGAATGCGTTCTGCACGGCGCGTTGGCCGGCAGGGGAGACCAGCGCAACGACGGCACCTGCGGCAAGCAACAGCAACAACGCGAGCGCAATCAGTACAACGCGGACGACGCGCATGGATTTCCCGCTAGCGGTTTTCGATGCGACTGTAGTCGAGTACACCGGTGTCGGCGTAGTCGAGTGCCTCCACCTGACCGTAGATGAGATCGCTATGTGCCCAGAAGGCCGGGTCGGTACGCCGCACGCCCCAACGACTCATCAGTGCCGCGTAGTCCGCTTCGCTCGACAGGCGCGCCACGGCGTCGGTGAACGCCGGCAGGTCTTGCTCGGAGACCTTGAACAGCGCATTGGGATAGGCGCCGAGAAATCCGGGCACGACGGTGAGCGTGTCTTCTTCCGGAACGCGTCGCGCCTGCTCGTTGAACATGGTCGCCACGTTCGTGTGGCCGTCGTTGTGAATCAGCGTAACGGTCTTTGGCCCCGATGCGGTCTCGATCGTCGCAATCGACAGTTCCGGCAACCACGACACGGGAATTCCCTTCGTCTGCGCCAGTCGGCGCAAACCATCGCGCAACGAAGCGGACAACGCAGCGTGATCGAGGTCGTACTGGTTCGACAGCGCTTGGCCGACGCGCGCCCTCAAGTGCGAGTAGAGCTGGGCCTTGGGATCGTCGCCGCTATATGTGATTCCAGTGGCTTGCGCGAACAGCTCCTGGTAATCGGCCAGATAGCCGGAGATGTTCTTCTCGGCCCCGCGATACCAGTTGTCGATCGCCGCGGTGCGCGCTTCGGGAGGCAGGAAGTACAGGAAGTTGAACTCCCCGCCGATCCGCAGGAAATCCATGTAAAGGCGTGAGAAGAGCTGCAGGCCGGCATTGCCGTAGACGTCGTAGCCTGCAACAAGCAGATAGTGAATGCGTTCGAGCAGCGGATAGTCGATCACCCAGGCGGTTTTCGGTTCCTCTCCAACGAGGCCTTTCACCACCGTCGCGCTGTCGAAATGCCGGAACACCGTGAGCGCGGCGTTCTGGTTCGCACCGTCTCCATCCCAGATCATGTCGAGCGTCAGTTGGCGGCCGTTCGGATACGTCGCAAGGTCATGTGCCGCCTTGTCCGTCAGATACTGCTTCTCGATTTTCGAGTAATGCACCCAGTGCAGCAGCCGCAGGTTGTTGCTGCCTTCGGACGCGGGCAGTTGCAACTCCTTCAAATGCGCCGCAAGGAATTCACCGTCGTGCGCCGCCGCTTCGACGTCCGGTTCGATGAACCACACCCAGAACTGATCTTCGATGACGTCGAGCGCAATCTGACCGCGGCACACCGGCCCCTTTATGAAACCCATGATCGTGTACTGCGCTTCGTCGATCATGAATTGGTAACGGCTCTTCACCGGAATAGCCCGGAACGTCAGAAACGGATTGGAGGCATCGGCGTTTTTGTAATCGGGTAATTCACTCACCGGATACTCCGGCGCCAGGAACAACGTCTGCCAGCGGTTCATCCGATTGGCATTCAACGCATATGCCATGTGGGTTTTCGATACCGGCGTTTCGGTGTTGCGTTGCAGCCGATAGTAAGGGCGCGCCACACCAGGGTCGTCGTAGGGTCGCCGCGTCGCGATGACGTCGATGGGTTGTCCAGGCGGTGTCGTGGAGCGGACCATTCGGAAATGCTCGCCGCTACCAATCTCATCGAAGTAAATGTCGGCGAGGAACAGGTGTTCGTACATGTATCGGCTCATCAGCTGAGCCTTCATCGATGCACCGTTGAAGAACGACTCCCACTCGATCACGGCGCTCTGGTATGCATCCGGAAGCGGTGCGGGTGGGCGGGCCGTTGCGCCGGCGGACAACCACTCCGCAACGCTGTGCATTTCCGCCGACGTCAGCGCCGGCAGCCCGAACGGCATACCCCATTGGGGATGGTCTTTCGCGTACTTCGGCATCTGATCGAGCGTTGTGCACGACTGCGCGCGACCGGCTGAGAAATCAAAAAGCCCGGCTGGAAGAACTCCTTCGGGAAGTGGATTGCGTGCCTTGAGCTCCAGCATGTTGTACAGCACGCTGGCAGAAAGGTTGTTCTGCAGTGTCTGATCGCGCTCGTTGAGTACCGGATAGAACCCTTTCTCGCGCCACTGTTGGGTCGTTTGTGCATCGATGCCCAGTCTCGTCAGCGGCGCCTCTAACAACCTAGCACTGTCGTACACTGGCACCGGCGACGCGCCGCGGTCGAGGCCTGCGAAGTTCTGCATCTTCAACTGACACGGCGCGTCGTAGCAGGCGTGGCAAACCAGGCACCGCCGATTGAAGATCGGCTCGACCTCGTGCTGATAGTCGGTTGGACTCGCGGTCGATGCGACGCGATCGCGCACTGCTTCGGGTCCGTACAGTTCGTCGGCGTTGCGAACGGCGAGCGCCGTGCATCCTGCGACGAGAACGATGACTACAAGGGTAAGGAGGCGGTTTTTCATTTCAGGTCCCTGCGTTGGCGCCCCGCATCGCGGGTCATCAACTCCATTCATCAACTCTTTGATTGTGTTGCGCAAAGGCGGGCGGTAATGCGCCGCGCGCGATGGTGCGTGAGCCCGTCAGGGCAGTCAACTTCAGCCACTCGATGACGGGAGTATTACAACCAAAGTTCAGTGCGACGTAGCACGATAGTCGGGTATCATGCGCGCCGCCGGATCGTTCCGGTTCGTTGCAACCTGCAACCGGCTTCGATACCGCTCACAAATAATTCATGGAGAAGAATCGTGAAGCTTCCATTGATTGCAGCAAGTCTGGTGCTGAGCGCTGGCCTTGCCGCCAACGTCCATGCCGATGAGACGCGAACTGAAGGTCTCAATCTGGAATTGACACCGTACTTTTGGGCTGCCGGGGTGGACGGCACGCTTTCCGCGCGAGGGCAGAGCGTCAGCTTCGACCAGAGCTTCAGCGACATCATCAGCAACGTCGATGCCGCGTTCATGGGACTTGCGGTGCTGAGTTACAACCGATTCGTGCTCTACGCCGATTACGACTACATCTCCCTCAGCGACGACGCGAAGACCAAGAATGGCGTTTTTGTGCCAATCGGAACGAAGGTGAACGCCGAACTCGACCTCGATATCGGTACGTACGGCGGCGGATACCGGTTCGATACGTTCGGCAAGAACACCATCGACGTGCTGGTGGGTGCGCAACTCACCAACCTCGAACCGAAGGTGCGCATTCTCGGTCAACACTTCCAGAACAAAGACAACCTAACGGATACGGTGGTGATGTTGCGACCGTCGTTCCAGCTTTCGGAACGGTGGCGCTTCAATCCGACGTTCGCGTACGGCGTGTCCGGCGATTCCGACACCACCTACACGATGATGCCGCAGCTGCAGTTCCAGTTCTCCGAGTCGTTCGCGGGGCGCTTCGGCTACAAGAAGATCCACTACGAGTGGGAAGGCGACGGCCCGAACAACGACAGCGACATCGACATCAGTGGTCTGTTCGTCGGTGTGGGCTGGACGTTCCCGGCGCGTAAGCCGGAAGTGGCGCCGCCGCCGCCTCCGCCGCCCCCGGCTGCAGCTGCAAAACCGGCTCCGGTCGTAGCCGCTGCACCGAAAGATAGCGACGGCGACGGTGTGCCGGATACGCTCGACCAGTGCCCGAACACGCCGAAGGGCGCGCGTGTCGGACCCAGTGGATGCGATTGCGACTACGTTCTGAATCTGGAGTTCGCGTTCAACTCGGCTGAACTGTCCGCGCAGGACAAGGCGGAGATCGACTTGATCATCCCCGTGCTGAAGAATCCCAAAGTCGCGTTCATCGCGGGTGAAGTCAACGGCTATACGGACAGCACCGGCGACGAAGCGTACAACCTCGGTCTGTCGAAACGGCGTGCCCAGGCAGTGGCGGACTACGTGAAGTCGCAGGGCGTGGCTCTGGCCGACCGTTTCGCTATAAACGGGTTTGGTGAGGCCCATCCGGTGGCGAGTAACGACACCAAAGAGGGGCGGGCCCAGAACCGTCGCGTGGTGTTGCGCCGCACCGATTGCGGTCCGGCTCACTGATCGACGTTTGATGCAAAGGCCCGCGGGATCCCGCGGGCCTTTTTCTTTGGAGGCTCGTTTCAGCGCTGTGACTTCTCGTCTGCTGCCTGCAGCACGCTGGCGCCCGTCTGGCCGAACATCATCCTGCGGTGTTCTTCGCTCATCTCGCCCGTCGGCCGGCGCAGCTCTTTGCCCACGTCCATGCCCCTTTGCACCGCCGGTCGGGATTTGATCGCGTCGAACCAACGGCGGACATTCGGGTAAGCGTCCATCGACTGCTCGAAGCGCTTGTATGGCACCACCCATGGCCACGAAGCCATATCGGCAATCGAGTATTCGCCCGCGAGAAATTCGTGCCGCGACAAGCTCCGTTCCATCACGGCAAACAAACGGTCGTACTCGTTCGCATACCGGGTGTGTGAATACGCGTGCTGGCTCGGACCGCCCGGCGCGTAGTTCACGAAATGGGACAGCTGTCCGCCCATCGGCCCGAGCCCACCTACCTGCCAGAACAGCCACTGCATGACATCGAAACGCCCGTGCAGCTCGTGCGGCATGAAGCGGCCGGTTTTTTCCGCGAGGTACACCAGAATCGCGCCGGATTCGAAGATCGGCAGCGCGCCGCCCGGCGCATCGTGATCGACCAGCGCCGGCATCCGGTTGTTGGGGCTGATCTCGAGAAACTCGGGTTTGAACTGATCACCCTTTCCGAGATTCACCGGTATCACGCGATACTCGAGTCCACATTCCTCGAGCATGATCGTGATCTTCCAGCCGTTCGGCGTGGGCGCGAAGTAGAGATCCAGCATGGCCTTTTACACCGTCGATGTGCGAGCGGTCGACTGTAGCGAAAGACCTACTTGGCGGCGACTCGTAACCTGTCGAAAGCGTCCTTGGCTCTGCCGTCATCCAGGCGCGCAATGATCTGTTCGGCGCACTGTCGCGGCGTTGCGGTACCCGTATCGACTTCGATGTCGTAAACGCAGTGCTGGTGCACAACCTCGAAGTGCGACGTAGCGGTTCCCGGAAAACGCCCTGGGCGTTTTGCTTCACGGGCGTTCACGACGTCGATGGGGCATCGAACGCCTACGAACAACACTTCGAATCCGGCAAGCGCATTCAAATAGTCGAACAGAAAACCAGGCTCGAACATCAGATCGTCGATGATGACGTTGTTGCCTTCGGCCGCGAACGCTGCAATGGCTCGACGCATGCCGCGCAACACCTGCTTGCCGAGGTCTCCGAATCGTACCTCGGTGACCCGATCGTTGCCGTGCGATACCGGCACCACGTTGAGTCCGCGTGCTCCTGGTGTGCCGGGAGGAGAATTCAAGCCGCGATAGCGTCCACCCATGCCGTCGCGAAACTGATCGAGCGCGATGTGATGCCACGGATCATGCAGCAGTTGCTGCAGCGTAACGGCAAGCGTCGTTTTGCCGGCGCTCGACGATCCGTTCAACAGAATGATTCGACCCGCTGCCATGCTCTACTCGCGAAGATGTTCGGCCCAGCTGTTCGGCCGCGGCATAGTATCGGCTTGCGGCGCACTGCTCAAACCCCGGTACACTAGCGCGTTTTGTCAGAGAGCCGCGGCATGCAAGGACTGTTGGGAATCGCCGTTCTGCTCGGGCTTGCGTGGCTCGTCAGCGAGGACCGGCGCAACGTCAACGCACGTGCCGTTGCGGTTGGCCTGAGCATGCAGTTCGTGTTGGCGCTCGCGTTGCTGCATTTCGCGCCGGTACGCGACACGCTGCTGCTGGCGAACCACGTGGTATATGCGATCGAAGCGGCAACGCGCGCCGGAACGACATTCGTGTTCGGCTTCCTCGGCGGCGGCGCTCCGCCGTTCGATCTGACGAACGGCAGTGCAATGTACGTTTTCGCGTTCCGAATCCTGCCGCAAATCATCGTATTCAGCGTGCTCGTCGCGCTGATGTGGTACTGGCGGATTCTGCCGCTCGTCATCCACGCGTTCGCCTGGCTGCTGCGACGAACGCTCGGCGTTGGTGGTGCAGTCGGCGTGGGCGCCGGATCGAGCATGTTCCTCGGCATGGTCGAAGCGCCGCTGGTCATTCGTGCCTATCTGAAGAACCTCTCCCGCTCGGAGTTCTTCATTGTGCTGACGGCGGGTATGTCGACCGTGGCCGGTTCGATCATGGTGCTGTACGCGAACGTGCTGGGTGGCATCATCGACGGCGCGCTGGGCCACATATTGATTGCATCGGTCATCAATGTGATCGGGGCGATCGTGATCGCGCGCGTGATGATTCCTTCGAGCGAGACCACCGAAGGCGGCGACGTCGCGGACGCGCTGAAGTACGCCAGCGTCATGGACGCGATCACGCGCGGCACTACCGACGGATTGCGACTGGCCATAAACGTTGGCGCAATGCTGGTAGTGCTCGTTAGCCTGATCGCACTCGTCAATGCGATGATCGGCGTGTTCTCGGTGGGCGGCGAAGCGCTGACGCTGCAGCGGATCATGGGTTGGATGTTTGCACCGATTGCATGGCTGATCGGAGTTCCGTGGGCGGAGTCCACTCAGGCCGGCGCACTACTCGGGACGAAACTGGTGTTGAACGAACTGGTCGCGTACATCCAGCTCGCCGCGGTTCCACCCACAGATCTCTCGCCGCATAGCCGCATGATCCTGACCTATGCACTGTGCGGCTTCGCAAACTTCGGCAGCCTCGGGATTGCGCTCGGTGGTGTCGGCGCGTTGGTACCAGAACGCAGAGTCGAACTACTTCAGCTGGCGCCGAAAGCGCTGATCTCCGGAACAATCGTCAACTGCATCACCGGCGCCATCGTCGGTTTGGTCTATGCACCGTCTGGTTGAAACGTCCGCGAGGCAGCGACGATACGTTGTATGGCATCGTCGTCGACATCGAGGTGAACCACCCAACGCGATCCGCGAACACGGATCTGTTGTTTTTCGAGGTGTCGAGACAGCACCGCCAGTTCGCGCGATGCGAGTTCGACGAACACCATGTTGGTCGCGCTGCGCACTTTGCCTGCGAACACGCTGAGGTCGCCGAGCGCCGCGACCAATCGCGCAGCGCGCGCGTGGTCCTGCTCGAGGCGCTCCACGTGATTGTTCAATGCGTGAATTCCCGCGGCCGCCAGCACGCCGGCCTGTCGCATTCCGCCGCCGAGCATCTTGCGCCAGCGCCGCGCGCTCGCAATGAAGTCGACGGATCCGCACAGCACTGAACCTACCGGTGCTCCGAGACCCTTCGACAAACATACCGATGCGCTATCGAAGTCGGCCGTCAATGCGGTGACCGGCACACGCTGTGAGATTGCAGCGTTGAAGACGCGTGCGCCGTCGAGATGCATGGCGAGTTTGCGTCGGTTGCACAACGCGCGCGCGCGCGGCACGTAGTCGAGCGGTATCGGCATACCGGCGTACGTGTTCTCGAGGCACAGCAACCGTGTTTTCGCGAAGTGAAAGTCGTCTGGCTTGATCGCGGCCTCGACAGCATCGAGATCTATGGTTCCATCCATTTGAAATGGAAGGGGTTGTGGTTGAATTCCGCCGAACACCGCGCCGCCACCACCTTCATACTTGTACGTGTGAGCCTGTTGCCCGGCGATGTACTCGTCACCGCGTCCGCAATGTGCCAGCAACGCGAGCAGATTCGACATCGTGCCACTCGGCACAAAGATCGACGCGGCAAAACCGATGCGCTGGGCGGCGAGCGCCTCGAGCGCGTTGACGGTGGGGTCCTCACCGTAAACGTCGTCGCCCACATCGGCGTTTGCCATCGCGTCGCGCATGGCGGCGGTCGGGCGTGTAACGGTGTCGGAACGCAGATCGATCCAGTTTTACAGCGTGTCGAGGAATTGCGTGACGGCCGCGTTGAACTCGCGTGGCCGATCGATGTTCGACGCGTGTCCGGCGCCGTCGATCACCACGCGCGTTGCGCCGGGAATCTTGCCCGCCATGTAGTCGGTAGCGGCGAGGAACGGTTGATCGAGCGCACCGACCAACACGAGGGTTGGTACGCTGATATCGGGCAGGCTCGCCATAACACGGCCGTCAGTCTGAGCGAGCATGCCGCGCGCGGCGTGTGCGAGACCCTGGGCGGATCGATGGCGGCTCAGAGCTACTTCGCCGCTTGCCGATAGTGCGGCCAGGCCTTTCGTTTCGAGCTCTTTCGCCCGCGACGAGGCAATCCGGTTCCAACCTGCGCGTCCTTCGTCGCTGCGATAGCCGGGGCCCGTATCGAACAACATCAGCGCGCTCACGCGATGCGGGTGAGCGACGTTGAACGACAACGACATGTAGCCGCCCAGTGAAAGACCGGCGATGACTGCAGTTCGTGCGTCGGCCGCATCGAGTAGCGCAGCCATATCGTCGGTCGTCAGTGCCTCGGAGTACTCGGCCGGATTCGCGGGACTGTCGCTGTTACCGTGCCCGCGCATGTCCCAGATGATCAGCTTGTGCTTCGCGCTGAGCGGCCCGACCTGACCCGCCCACATCGCGGAGGTCGCGCTGTAACCATGGCTCAGCAGAACGGCGGGACCGCTGCCGTGAACCTCGTAGTAGATCCGCACACCGTCGCGATCGAGATACGCCATGTCGCACTCCTGGTTGATGAGTTACCGGTTCAGGAAATTCAGCGGTTGGCCCGGGCCTTCCCATTCCATTGCGAGGAGGTCGCCGACCGACGAAGCGGTGATGTATGCGGTGCGCAGATCCGGTCCCCCGAAGCAGATGTTGGTCGTGAGCGGATCGGGAACGGATATGAATCGGGTCGGTGCGCCGACAGGGGAGAGAATCGAAATGCCGCCGTTGATGAGCGTCGCCACGCAGACATTTCCTGCGGCATCTACGGCCAGCGAGTCGTACATGTAGAAACCGCTGATGCCCTGCAACAGTCGCCGCTCGGCGGCTACCTGACCGGGAGCGGCAAGTTTGTACGCCCATAGCCGCCCGGGAACGGTTTCCGCCACATAGAGTTCCGTTTCGTCGCGCGACAATCCAATTCCGTTGGGACCTTCGAGCGGAAAGATCGCTTCGGTGATGCGGTTGCCGTCGGCACGGGCGTAGAAGACACCGGTACGATCCCGCTCGCGAGCACGCGTCTTGCCGTGATCGGTGAACCAGAATCCGCCGCTCTTATCGAACACGATGTCGTTCGGGCCACACAACTTGCGACCGTCGCACGACTCGTACAGCGTTTCGAACTTGCCGGTGTTCAGATCGACCCGCTGAATGCTGCCGCCGCGATAGTCGTCGGGTTGTTCGCTCGGAAAGAGCCGGCCATTGCGCTCGATCCATTTGAAGCCGCCGTTGTTGCAGACGTAACACTTGTCGTCGGGACCGATTGCAGCGCCATTGGGACCGCCCCCAAGTTCGGCAATCACCTCAACGATACCGTTAGATTTGACGCGCGTGAGCGTGCCGCGGCCGATCTCGACGAGCACCACCGACCCATCAGGCATCGCAATCGGTCCTTCGGGAAATCGCAAACCCCTGGTGATCGTTTGGAAACCCATTGCGGCTCCTGGTTGCGCGGCACAGCGGATGTTATGGTCGAAATCGATGTTAACCCGGATCAAACACATGCGCAGCGTCGCGCTTGCGGCAGTGATTCTGCTGACCGCCTGCTCCACTTCGTCCACCGATTCGTCTGCCGATCTATCTAATAACGGACAGCAGAATTTCCAGGCGCGCGCCGTGAAAATCGCGCGGGATTCAATCATCGTCGATACACACATCGACGTGCCGATACGCGTGGAGATGAGCAACGGCACGGAAGACGTCACGCAGGCGACAACCGGCGGCGACTTCGACTATCCACGTGCCCGCGCCGGCGGTCTCGACGTGCCTTTCATGTCGATCTTCATTCCGGCGAGTGTCGATGAGGCCGGCGGTTCGCGCGCGCTGGCAGACAAGTTGATCGATCAGGTCGAAGGCATGGCGGAACGTGCGCCAACCGAATTCGCGCTGGCAACTTGCGTCGCGGATGTTCGACGCAATGTCGCAGCGGGGTTGATCTCGTTACCGATGGGAATGGAAAACGGCGGCCCGATGGCGGCCGGCGACGACGCGCCGATGCACTTCTTCGAGCGCGGGATCCGCTATGTGACGCTTGCGCACGCCAAGTCGAATGCGTTTTCCGATTCTTCGTACGACCAAAAGGAACGCTGGCAAGGCTTGTCGGAAGCGGGGCGACAGTTGGTGGTGCGCCTCAACGATCTCGGCATCATGGTGGACGTATCGCACATCTCGGAACGCGCGTTCTGGCAGGTGATGGAAGCGTCGAAGGCGCCGGTAATCGCATCGCACTCGTCCGCAAGGGCTTTCACGCCGGGATTCGAACGCAACCTTAGCGACGACATGATCAAAGCGTTAGCAAGGCGTGGCGGAGTTGTGCAGGTGAATTTTGGAAGCTCATTCGATACCGCGGCGGCACGTTCGTGGTCCGAAACGTTCGAAGCCGCAGCCAAGGCATACCAGGCGGAACAGCGCGTCGCGCCGTTCTCCCCGGAAAGCCGGGCGTTTGCGAAGGCATACCGCGCGGAGCATCCGTTCCCGTTCGCGAGCGTCGACGATGTGGTCGACCACATGGACCACATCGTCAAACTGGCAGGCGTGGAGCACGTTGGAATCGGGTCCGATTTCGACGGTGTGGGCGACACGCTGCCGGTCGCGCTCAAAGATGTCTCGATGTACCCGAACCTCATCGCCGGACTGCTCGCGCGGGGCTACGACTCGCGGCAGATCCGGCTGATTCTTGGCGAAAACCTGCTGCGCGTGTGGTCGCAGGTAGAGAGGATCGCGCAGCAGCGTGGCGGTCGGATTCAATGCGTCGGCGCTTGACGACACCTGCTCCGATCGGGTTCATCGACAGCCTTATGCACAGGAGGCTTGCATCCCGAGTTCCATTACACGCCATGATTCGCGTTTTAAGTAACGGGTCTAACTATTTAAAAAAGATAGACTAATTCGATAACATTAATCACTTTGAGATGACGCGGCCGTGGATCCCTCCGGTGGCCGAGATTTAATCCCCAGACTTATCCACAAGGTGCGGGCCACCAACCCACCATCGGGGCGGCAGAAATCGCTGGTACAAATCGGCTTCAGACGTACCCGGCTCGGGGTGAAAGTCGTACTGCCAGGCGGCGAGAGGCGGTAGCGAAGCAAGCACCGATTCGACGCGCCGGCCCGATTGCAGGCCGTACTTCGTACCGCGGTCTATGGCGAGGTTGAACTCCACGTATCGACCGCGTCGGTACAACTGAAACCGCCGCTCCCGCTCGCCGCTTGGGCTGTGCATGCGGCGTTCGAAAATGGGCACGTACGCCGGCAGAAAGTGGTCCCCAACCGATTTCACGAAGGCGAAGCTTCTGTCGAATCCACCCTGGATCCAATCGTCGAAGAAGATCCCGCCGATTCCGCGCGGTTCATTGCGATGCGGCAGGAAAAAGTAGTTGTCGCAGGCTTCTTTCAGTTCCGGATACACCGACGCGCCGAACGGCGCGCACGCATCCATCGCGCGTTGATGCCAGTGAACACAATCCTCGGTGAAGCCGTAATACGGCGTCAGGTCGAAGCCGCCGCCGAAATACCACACCGGTTCCTGCGCCTCTACGAAGAAGAAGCGCAGGTTCATGTGGGTCGTTGGCACGTAAGGATTTCGCGGGTGCACGATCAACGAGATCGCCACCGCCTGAAACCCGCGGCCTGCGAGATGCGGGTTGCGCTCGGTCGCAGCCGGCGGAAGCGAAGTACCGATACTGTGCGTGAACTGCACCGCTGCTTTCTCTATGTGCGCTCCGCCTTCGAGTACACGCGGTCGGGCAATGCCGCCGCCCGGCGAGGCGCTTTCGTCGCCGCAAAATCGTTGTGCGCCGTCGAGCTGCTCGAATCGATCGCAGATCGACCGCTGCAGCGCACTGAAATAGTCGTGTACAGAACCGATGTCCGGTGCTTCGTTCATATCACGCGCTCCTTCCGAAGTCGGGCGATCGTTGCAGCGTCATAGCCGAGCTCCTCGAGGATCGAATCGGTGTGCTCACCGAGCAGCGGTGCGCGGTGGCGAATGCTCGTCGGGGTCTTCGACATACGAATCGGCGATACCGCAACGGGAGCCGATCGCTTCAACCCGGGAAAGTCGACGCCCGCAAGCAACTGCGCGGCGCGAACATGCTCGTTGTCGAGCGCTTGCTGCGGCGACAGTACCTCGCCGCACGGCAATCTTGCTGCCTCCAACGCGGCGATTGCTTGTGCGGTGGTTCGTTCGGCACACCAGCGCGCCATGCGATCGCTGATCATTTCCCCGTGATCGCCGCGAACTTCGTCGGTCGCGAACCGCGGGTCTTCCAGCCAATCTGGCTCGCCCATCACGCGAGCCCAGCGTTCAAACAGCGGATTGCCGACCACCGACACCAATAACCAGCCATCACGCGTCTGGAACGTATCGGACGGCGCCGCCGTTTGCCCTCGATTACCCGTGGCCACTCGGTCCTTCTGCAGCAACGCCTGTTCGATCAACGTGCCGTTCATGATGGTGAGCGCCGAGCGTAAGAGGCTCGCTTCGACGTGTTGACCTTCGCCTGTTTCGCGCCGATGCAGCAGCGCCGCGAGCGTGCCGAATGCGGAAAATCCGGCAGTACTGTAGTCGACATAGGGCGAGAAGTTTTTCATGGGTCTGTCGCCGGCGCCGGTCAGATACATGTTTCCCGACAGCGCCTGTGCAACGCCGTCGAAACCCACCCGCTCCGCATAAGGACCCGGTCCGCCGAATGCCGTGGCAGTGGTCAGGATGATGTCCGGCTTCACCGCGACGAGCGACGCGTAGTCGAGCCCCATTTCCACCAGCGTAGCGGGAGGCAGATTCGCAATGACGACGTCGGCCGTTGCGATGAGGCGCTTCAGGATCTCGGCGCCGTCGCGGGTACGCGGGTTCAACGTCATACCGCGTTTGTTGCGTCCCCACTGCATGAAGCCCGCACCATCTCCGCCGTCGGCAACCGGTGTGGTCCAGCGGTCTTCACCGCCATCGACCTTTTCGATGCGGATCACGTCGGCACCGAGATCGGACAACAACGTCGCGCAGAACGGGCCCGCGATGTAACGACCAAAATCGAGAACCCGAACGCCTTCAAGTACGGCCGCCATGTTGAGTCCGCTGTACGAGTGATCGTTCGCATTATGCCCCATCGATGACGGTCGTTCGTCGCAGTACAACTGCGTATAGCGCCGCGCGGCGTTGTCGCTCGGGGGCTTCGTGGCTACTATCGCGGGTCTGTCACGAATGTCGTAAACGCCGGAGGGGACGTGGTCGGAATCACAGCATTTGGCGGCTATGTGCCGCGTCTGCGTCTCTCGCGCAAGGCGATCGTTGCTGCACACGTATGGGCCGATCCGGGGCTGAAAGGAAAGGCGCGCGGCGAACGTGCAATGTGCAACTGGGACGAAGACGCCGTGACGATGGGTGTGGAAGCCGCCCGCAACTGCCTTGCGTCAGCCTCGGTCTCCCCGGAAGCGATACTGTTCGCCAGTACCAGCGCACCTTTTGCGGATCGTCAGAATGCCGGCGTCATCAGCACGGCATTGTCGCTGGGCGAAGACCTGGCTTCGGCCGATGTCACCTCTTCCCAGCGCGCTGGGGTAACGGCGCTGATTCAGGGCTTCGCCGGGGTTCAGAGCGGCCTCTACAAAAGCGTGTTGGTGGTTGCTGCCGACAAACGCCGTACGAAAGCGGCCAGTCCTGGCGAGCTCGCATTCGGCGATGGCGCGGCGGCCGTGACGATCGGCAACGAGCAACCGTTGCTCGAGTTCGTGGCGGCACACTCGGCAACCGTCGACTTCGTCGATCATTTCCGCGCGGCAGGTGAAGCCTTCGACTACACGTGGGAAGAACGCTGGATTCGCGACGAGGGCCTGGCAAAGATCGTCCCGCCGGTGATCGCCAAGGTTCTACAGAAGGCCGGCGTGAGTGCGTCGAAGGTCTCGCACTTCATCATGCCGAGCACCATCGGACGGGCGGTGGCAGGCGTCGCGAAGCAGTCCGGGATTTCCGCGGACGCCGTGCGTGACAACCTCGACGCGGTCTGCGGAGAAACCGGCGCAGCGCATCCGTTGGTGATGCTGTTGCACGCCGTCGAAACCGTCGCAAAACCCGGCGATACGCTGTTGCTCGTCGGGTTCGGCCAAGGTTGCGACGCGGTCGTGCTGCGCGCCACGCCGGCGTTGGCAGCTTTCAAATCAGCTGGTGGAATCGTTGCGGCACTGGCCAACCGTCAGGAAGAGACGAACTATCAGAAGTACCTGGCGTTCAACGATCTCATTGCGCTGGAAAAAGGCATGCGCGCAGAGCGTGACGACTACAAAACTGCGATGACCGTAACGTATCGCAAGCGTGACATGCTGCTTGGCCTCGTCGGCGGGCGTTGTACGCAGTGCGGCACACTGCAGTTTCCGCGCACCGATATCTGCGTGAACCCGCAGTGCAAGGCAATGCACACGCAAGAGCCGCACAGTTTCCGCGACGAGCGCGCGTCGGTGCTGACGTGGTCGGCCGACTATCTGACCTATACCGCAGACCCGCCGTCGCACTACGGCATGATCACATTCGACAACGGCGGGCGGTTCATGACCGACTTCACGGACGTCAACGTCGGCGAGGTCGACGTCGGCATTTCTGTGCGGATGATGTTTCGAATCAAATCGTTCGACCATATACGCGGCTTCGTTCGCTATTTCTGGAAAGCCGTGCCGGTGCGCGCGGCGGCAGCCAAGAGCGAAGCTGCGTAGAGAGTCGTTTATTACACCGAATTTGCAGACGATCAGGAGACCCGGCATGGCGCGAGGCATCAAGGACAAAGTGGCGATACTGGGGATGGGTTGTTCCCAGTTCGGCGAGCGCTGGGAGGCGGGCGCCGAAGAACTGATGGTGGAGGCGTTCGCCGAGGCAATGGCCGATGCCGGAATTGATCAAAGCCAGATCGACGCAGCGTGGTTCTCCACGCACTACGAAGAGATCAACGTGGGCAAGGGCGGTTTGCCATTGTCGATTGCGTTGCGTCTGCCGAACATCGCCGTAACGCGCGTGGAGAACTTCTGCGCATCGGGGTCCGAGGCGTTCCGGGGTGCCGTGTATGCCGTAGCGTCCGGCGCGTGCGACATCGCACTTGCGTTGGGCGTCGAGAAGCTGAAGGACACGGGGTACGGTGGATTGCCGGGCAACCTCGGTGGAACGCTAACTCCGCAGTGGGGAGCGAATTCCTCGGCACCTGGTAGCTTTGCGCAACTCGCAAGTGCCTATCGCGCCAAACATGGCGTCAACCGCGACGACCTCAAGCGCGCCATTGCGCACGTGTCAGTGAAGAGTCACGCGAACGGCGTAAAGAACCCGAAGGCGCACTTGCGCAAGGCGATCACCGAAGACGAGGCACTGAATGCTCCGATGATTGCCGAGCCGCTCGGCCTGTTCGATTGCTGCGGTGTGTCCGATGGTGCGGCATGTGCAATTCTCACCACGCCGGAAATCGCGAAGCGCCTCGGCAAGCATCACATCGTTTCCGTGAAAGCACTGCAGCTCGCGTTGTCGAACGGATCGGAGTCCGGCCACAACAGCTGGGACGGCAGCTACTTTCATACAACTCGAATCGCGGCAACGAAGGCGTACAAGGAAGCCGGCATCGACAAACCGCGCGATCAGGTGAGCATGTTCGAGTGTCACGACTGCTTCTCGATTACGGAGCTCGTGACGATGGAAGATCTGCAGCTGTCGCCTGAAGGCGGCGCCATCAAAGATGTGATGAACGGCTTCTATGATGCCGACGGCCAGATTCCGTGCCAGATCGACGGCGGTCTGAAGTGCTTCGGCCACCCAATCGGTGCGTCCGGCATCAGGATGCTCTATGAGATGTATCTGCAACTGCAGGGTCGCGCAGCAGAACGACAACTTGCCAATCCTTCGATCGGCATGACGCACAACCTCGGCGGATCGCCGATGTCGAACGTCGCGGCGGTCTGCATCATAGGCGCGTACGACTGACTTCCACCGACGTTTTTACAGCGGCGCGGTTGCTCGACGCCGCAGACGGCCTGCTGCGCGGAGCTGCCTCGTATATTCGTGCGCGCTTCGGCGGCGCGGCGATCGACGATGCGCAGGTGCAGTTGTACGACCTCGCACTGTCACGCGCCGAACTGGCAGCGGCACGATCCTTGATCACGCTCGCGGGCCGCTCTGACTCGATCGAAATCGAGCGTCGTGTCGGCTGCACGTTCTGCGCCGAGACGCTTCTCAATTTTCGCCAGCGACTGTCTGCGCGCACGATCGACTACGGCATGACCGCCACGGACCTCGCGCCGATCGACGATCCATTCGTAGTGGAGCAACTAGCGGCAGACTCCCTGACTGAACTAGGTCGATCGCTCGCTGCGACAGGCGGTGCTTTGCCGGATCGACTGGATGATGAGAAGCGATTGATGCGCGATACGTTTAGGCGTTTTGCCGACGAAGTCGTGCGACCAGTCGCAGCATCCGTACATCGAGCGGACTCGATGATCCCCAACGAAATCATCGAGGGGTTGAAGCAACTCGGCTGTTTTGGACTGTCCGTTCCTGAGCGTTTCGGTGGGCTCAAGCTGGACCATGGTGAAGACAGTCTTGGAATGGTACTGGCTACGGAAGAACTGTCGCGTGGGTCGCTCGGCGCGGCCGGCAGCCTCATCACACGCCCGGAGATCGTCGCTCGAGCGCTCCTGGAAGGCGGCACCGCCGCCCAGCAAGCGCGTTGGTTGCCGGCGTTGGCCGCTGGCGAGCCGCTCTGTGCGGTCTCAGTTACCGAGCCCGGAACCGGTTCCGACGTTGCCTCGGTAACACTACGAGCAAGGCGTGTCGAAGGCGGGTGGCGACTGAATGGCGGCAAAACCTGGTGCACGTTTGCAGGTAAAGCCGGTGTCATTCTGGTGCTGGCGCGCACCGATCCGGATGCGCGGCCGCCGCACAAGGGACTTTCGTTGTTTCTGGTCGAAAAGCCGAGCACCGACGCCGGGGAATTCGCTCACCATTCGAATGGGGGAACCGTCACGGGTCGTGCGATTGCCACCATCGGCTACCGCGGCATGCATTCCTTCGAGATGTTCTACGACGATTTCTTCGTGCCCGAGACACATCTGGTCGGCGAACGCGAGGGCGAAGGTAAAGGATTCTATTTCACAATGCGCGGTTTCTCTGGCGGACGACTGCAGACCGCCGCGCGTGCGTGTGGCCTGATGCAGGCCGCTTTCGAAAGCGCGATCGCGTACGCCGAAAATCGCACCGTGTTCGATCGTACGATCGCCGACTATCCATTGACGCAGGCGAAGTTCGCGCGCATGGGGATGTATCTGGCCGCGTGCCGCTGCTTCGCGCACTCTGTGGCCAACGAAATGGACAAAGGTGCAGGCCAGATAGAAGCGAGTCTGGTCAAATTGCTCGCATGTCGCCTGGCGGAATGGGTTAGCCGTGAAGCGATGCAGATTCACGGGGGCATGGGTTACGCGGAAGAGACCGATGTCAGCCGCTTTTATGTCGACGCCAGAGTGTTGTCGATCTTCGAGGGGGCCGAAGAAACCCTGGCTCTGAGAGTGATCGGAAAAGCGCTGCTGGAATCCAACTAACAAGGTCGAGGAGGGGTGATGGGGGTTCACGGGACAGTATCGAAGGGATTTGAGCGGGTTCGCGACGCATTCGAAACGAATTTCAGCGAAGGCGGCGAGGTTGGCGCGGCGTTCTGTCTGCACGTGAAGAGTCGCAAGGTGGTCGATCTCTGGGGCGGACTCACCGACGTCAAGGGCAAGACCTGGAAGGAGAACACGCCGGCATTGGTGTTCTCGACGACAAAAGGCGCCACGGCGATCTGCGCAATGATGCTGGTCGATCAAAAGCGCCTCGATATCGACGCCCCCGTCGCGCAGTACTGGCCCGAGTTCGCGGCCGGCGGAAAGGCCGACATTCCGGTGCGCATGCTGCTCAATCACCAGGCCGGGCTGCCGATAGTCGATGCGCCGCTCACGCGTGCACAAGTGCTCGAGGTAGCGCCCATTGTCGACGCGCTGGCAAATCAGACGCCTGTTTGGCCGCCGGGTAGCCGACACGGCTATCACGCGCTCACCTATGGTTGGCTCGTTGGCGAGTTGGTGCGCCGGATCACCGGCAAGTCGATCGGCCGATTCTTCAAAGAAGAAGTTGCGGAGCCTTTGGGCCTCGACTTCTGGATCGGGCTGCCTGCAGATGAGGAATCGCGCGTAGCGCGGCTCGTGACGGCACCGCCACCGACGGACCCTGCCATTCTCGCGCAGATGGCTGCGCTGTTCGGACCGGACTCGCTGGCGGGCCGAGCGCTTTCGTTGAACGGCGCAATGAGCGGTCCACCAGGAGGAGACTCCGTCTTCAATCTTCCTGAAGTTCACCGAAGCGAAATACCTGCGGCCAACGGAATTACTACGGCGCGCTCGCTGTCCCGACTCTACGCGGCTTGTATCGGTACCGTGAAAGGAACGCGGCTCTTCGGCAAGCGCACGTTGGACAAGGCGCTCAAAATCCAGAGCGATGCTCCGGACGCCGTGCTGGGGTTGCGTACGACTTTCGGGCTCGGGTTCATGCGCACCGGTCCGGAAATTCAGATGCTGGGGCCGAACTCGTTCGGCCATGCAGGTGCTGGAGGTTCGCTCGGGTTCGGCGACTTCGACAGCGGAGTCGGATTCGGCTATGTGATGAACCAGATGGGCAGCGGTCTGCTGATCGATCCACGCGCGGCGCGGTTGATTGGTGCCGTCAGAGAATGCCTCTGAGTTGAGGCAAGAGCGTCGCGCCGGGGTAGAATCCGCCGCTTTGAATTGACGGGGATAGACGCGTGGATATGTCCTTCAGCGACGCCGATCGCAAATTTCAAACCGAGGTTCGTACCTGGCTTGCCGATGCGTGGCCTGAAGAACTTCGCAAACGCCAAGGGCGCAGCGCCCTCGGCCGGCTCTCGAAGGAAGATCACGTGCGCTGGCAGAAAGCGCTCGCGGCAAAGGGTTGGGCCGCGGTCGACTGGCCGAAGGAACACGGCGGCGCCGGGTTTACGCCAACGCAGAATTACATCTTCGGTCTCGAACGTGCACGCGTCGGTGCGCCAATGGTCATCCCGTTCGGCATGACGATGGTCGCACCCGTGATCATGAAGTTCGGCACCGAAGAGCAGAAGCGCCGATTTCTACCCGACATCCTCAATACCAATGTGTGGTGGTGTCAGGGTTACTCAGAGCCGGGCTCGGGTTCGGATCTCGCGTCGTTGCGCACCAAGGCCGAAGACAAGGGCGATCACTTCCTGGTCAACGGCGTCAAGACCTGGACCACGATGGCGCAATACGCGGACTGGATCTTCTGTCTCGTGCGTACCAGCCAGGAAGCGAAGCAGCAAATGGGGATCAGCTTCCTGCTGATCGACATGCGCACGCCCGGCGTTACGGTGAACCCGATCGTCACTCTGGATCAGCCGCCGCAAGGGCACCAGGAGATCAACATGGTCTACTTCGAGAACGTGGTAGTGCCGAAGGAGAATCTGGTCGGCGAAGTAGGGAAGGGGTGGACCTGCGCTAAGTACCTGCTCGAATTCGAGCGCGGCAACGCCTACTCACCATCGCTAAAAGGGGTGCTGTCACAGATTCGCGCGATGGCCTCGACGGAGACCAACAGCGATGGTGCACCATTGATCGCCGACGCCGGGTTCAAGGCGCGCGTCGACGACGTCGAGGTGCAGGTGCTCGCCCTGGAATTCACCGAACTGCGTATTCTCGGCGCGCTTGCCGCGGGTCAAAACGTGGGCCCGGAATCGTCGCTGCTGAAGACACGCGGTACGGAGCTGCAGCAGGCGATCACCGAACTCGCGCTGGAAGCATCGGGCTACTACGTCGCTCCGTTCGATGCATCGACTCCGGAGGAGGGTGACACCTTTCAGCCGGTTGGACCGAAATACGCCAACGGCGTGGCGCAGGACTACTTCAACACGCGCAAAGTCTCGATCTTCGCTGGATCCAATGAGATTCAGCGCAACATCATGTCGAAGCTGGTGTTGGGGCTGGGCTGAATCTTCAGCGCAGCTTCAGCAAGAGCATCAACAGCAACGGAGTGCCTATTGCCTGCAGCAGCATGAAGCGCACGAGCACCTGCGTGTTCGACCAACCCATGTTTTTGCGCATGTGGTCATGCAGTGGATAGCGAACGTTGCGGAAGATCGGGATCCGAAAAAACCTCAGCAGCGCCACCTTCAGAAGCCCCGTGCCGCCGTTGACGAGCACAACTGTGGCAACCACGAGCACGAGAAACGGATTTCCGCTGGCCAGTACCAGGACGCCTAACAGCAGACCGATGGGGCGCGACCCGGCGTCGCCCATCAGCACGACGCTCGGATTGCAGTTGTACCACAGGTAGCTCGCGAGGCAGCCGATCATCGAGAACGCCAGCATCGCCCACGCTGGACCGTTGGCGTAGTGGGGCAGCAGCAGATAGGCCGATACATCCTTGTGGCCAAGAACGCCGTACAGAATCGCGCCGAGAAACACCAGCGCCATTGCCGACAGGCTTCCCGAGAGTCCATCGACGCCATCGGTCGCGTTCGTCGAGTTGATCGTGACCCAGATCAGAATCGATCCGCCGGCTATGAAGAGCCAGGGGTCGAGATGGAGCGGTGCCTTCAGAAAGGGCAGCCAGACGTCGAATCCCGTCATACGACACACCGCCGTAGCTGCCACGATGCTCACCACCAGATCGCATGCGCCAAGGGCGTATTCGCTCCATCCGCCACGCGTCTTGTCGTCGAGGAAACCGACGTACATCGCCACTAACATGCAGCCGATGACGGTTAGATAGGGCCATTGCAGCGGAGTCACCAACAGCCCAACAAAGGCGAAAATGGGCACGAAGATCGCGCCGGCCCCCATCGGTTTTCCGATGCTCATCTCTGCATTGATCGCGTGTGCCCGCCCTTGGTCCTTCGGCAGTAGATGCCATAGGCGCGGCAGCAGCACGAAGGTCAAAACGACCGACAATCCGTTTGCGATGCCTGCGAGGAAGAGATAGCTGTTGAACAGCCGCAGCGGCCCGAACAAATGTCCGAAGTGTTCGGCAAGGGCTTGAAGGATGGTCCGATCTCCGTGCGTGAGGCCGGCGAAGTATACGTGACCGGCACCCCGGAACGGATCAGGCGGCGGCTTTCGCCAGCGGATAATCGTCTATGACCTCAGCCATGGAGGCGAACTTGAAATCGCGTAGCAGCGCGCGAAGTTTCGTCTCGCAGCGTTCGAGGTTGGTGTAGTGACGGAACCGCGACTTCAGTGAACTTTGAATCCGCGGTTGGCCCGGGTCGACCTCCCACGGATGCATGTAGAACACGAAGGGTTCGTTGTCGCGGTTGACGGAGTCGAGCAGAAATTTAGTCAGCTGATAAGGGTAGAGCCTGAAGTAGCCACCGCCCGAGACCGGCACCGTCATCCCCATGAAGGACCGCGTGGTCATTGGAAATTCGATCAGCGTCTGGCCTGCCGGTGCAGTGATTCGATGCGGACCCGCAGCCTCGACCGCGGTTCCATATAAATCGTGACGCACCGGATACATGCTCGAGTCGTACTCGAATCCGCAGTCGGCAAGTACATCGAGTGCCCAACGAGATGCATCCGTGATCGAGAAACTGGCCGCCCGATAGCCGCGCACGGGCCTCTGGACTTGCGCTTCCAGGAGGCTCTTAGCGCGGCGTGTCTCTTCACGAAACACCGCGGGAGACTGCCTGTAGATCAGCTGATGGCTGAACCCATGACATGCGATCTCGTGGCCGCGTGCCGCAATGTCTCGCACCAACTGAGGGTGGCGCTCGGCAATCCATCCGAGCACAAAGAACGTCGCAATAGCGCCGCCGTCGTCGAACACATCGAGCACGCGGTGAGTATTCGCGACGACACGCGACTCGAACCGCGGCCAATCGTCCGGAGAAATCTGTTCGCGAAACGCGGAGACTTGAAAATAGTCTTCAACGTCGACTGTTAGTGCATTGGTGATCAAACGAATTCCTCAACGAGCGCCATCACCGACCAACACGACGTCGACCGTTTGAATCAAGATGATCAGATCGAGGAGGATGCTGTGGTTCTTCAGGTAGTACAGATCGTATTGGAGTTTCTCGCGAGCATCGTCGAGCGATGCGCCGTACGGATAGCATAGCTGCGCCCATCCGGTGAGCCCCGGTTTGATGCGGTGTCGGTGTGCGTAGTAGGGGATCTTGGTCTCTAGATCGCCAACGAATTCTGGCCTCTCAGGACGCGGTCCCACAAAGCTCATGTCGCCTTTGAGCACGTTTAAGATCTGCGGCAATTCGTCGATGCGGCTTCGACGCAATATCCCGCCAACGGGCGTGATGCGCGGGTCATCGACGCTTGCCCAAACTGCCTCGCCGCCTTTTTCGGCATCGGTGCGCATGCTGCGGAATTTGTTCACCGCAAAGTAGCGGCCGTCGAGGCCGACTCGTTGCTGGCGATACAAGATCGGTCCTTTGAAGCCGCTCTCGACCCAAATTGCGAGGGCGGCCAGAAGCATGAACGGCCAAGCGAAAAACAGAAGGCCGAGACTCGCCGCAACGTCGAACACGCGTTTTGTTCCTGTTCGCCACGTTCCGTGAATGAACCCGTCGGAGAACACCATCCAGGATGGTTGCAATAGCTCGATGTCCAGCTTGCCGGCTTCGCGTTCAATGAACGCCTGAACATCGCACACATCGATGCCTGAAAGCCGACACTCAAGCAATTCCTCGAGCGGAAGACCCGCGCTGTTCTCACGATTGCGCCGACGCTCGTCGAGCGCCACAACGATCTCGTCTATGCCTTCGCGTTCGCACATCACGTTGAGGGGTTCGTCGAGCGTGAGGATGTTGCCGCCGTGCGCGGACACACGGTCGGGTGCCTGCTCGAACGGGATGTAACCGTGAATCAGGAAGCCACGCTGGTCGTAGCGACGGCGCATGCGCGATGCGATCTTTTCAGCGCGCGCGCCAGTGCCGAGCACGAGAACGCGCCGTTTGAGGTTGTCCTGGTCGAGCACACTGAGCGCGATCCAGCGGAAAATAGCGATCAGCACGAACGTCGCGATGGCCGAGATTGCGAGCGTGCCGCGCCACAGTGCGAGATCGCGGAAGAAATACAGAACGATGCCTGATCCCATGCTCGCGATCAGAAAGACCGCAACGGCCGTGCGCAGCATCATTCCGACGTAGCCTTCGCGCACGTGCGACCCGTAAACGCCCATAGCAACCATCGAGATCAACACGATGAGGGCGTACGTAAGCGCTGTTATGAGATGAGGCGTGGTCCAGAGGACCGGGTCTTGAGCTCTGATCCAGTAGCCGACGAAGACACCCGCGACAACTAATAGTGCTTCGCAGCCTGCGATGATCAGGTACGGGGTGTGAATGTAGTGCCGCAATATGCGGATGTGTGGCACCAGTTCCGTCCTTGGTTTCAGTTCAGGGAATGCTTCGGCCGAGTGGGCCATTCTCTGGATAGGGTTTGGGTTGTCTACGCACACGATGTAATTGGAAGGCGGGCGCTTCCGAATCGTTCACGCCTTAGTCATACCGAATATGCGCATAATATATATTATGTTAAATATCAGTTAACGAGCTGACCGTGGCCCGATGTTGCTACCCTCACCGCGGTCGTCAGCAAGGCAAATCCCACAGTGAATATCTCGCGCCTCACGCTAACCGTTTTAATCATGTACTACGGCGCGCTCGCCAACGCCGCGGATCGGCCGACCGACTCATATCGGGTTGGCGGTCTCGAGCAGCCGGCCGAAATTCTCATCGACGAATGGGGAGTTCCGCACATTTATGCGAACACCCATTACGACGCGTTCTTCGTACAAGGTTTTAACGCGGCACGCGACCGCCTGTGGCAAATCGATTCGTGGCGTCGACGTGGCTTGGGGCAATTGTCAGAGGTTCTCGGGCCAGCGTACGCAGCGCAGGATCGCGCATCGCGGCTATTCCTATATCGCGGTGACATGTACCGCGAATGGCTCGCATACGGTTCCGACTCGAAGCGGATTGCAGAGTCATTCGTGGCTGGTATCAACGCGTTTGTCGATTTGACGGAGGTGCAACCGGCGCTGCTGCCTCCCGAGTTCGGAGTTCTCGGCTACAAGCCGTCGCACTGGTCGTCGGCCGATGTGGTGCGCATTCGCAGCAACGGGTTGTGGAGGAACCTGACGAGTGAAGTCGAACGCGCGCGAATCCTGTGCTCGTTCCCGGTCTCCATAGATGCGTTACACAAGAAGCTCGAGCCCTCATGGAACTTGTCGGTCCCAACGGGTCTCGACCCTTGCAACGTGCCGGCCAACGCCCTTGACGTGTATTTGCTGGCCAAAGCACCTGTTTCGTTTACGACTCCTTTCAACGCGGTTTCCCAGGCGCGCGACATCGAACATCTGACCGGCATCGGAAGCAACAACTGGGTCGTGTCACCGCAACGAACCGATTCCGGTAGACCAATCCTCGCGAACGATCCGCACCGCAGCCACGCGGTCCCATCGTTGCGCTATGCCGCACAGCTCGTTGCACCGGGGCTGAACGTGATCGGAGCTGGCGAACCCGCTCTGCCCGGCATTTCCATCGGCCACAACGAACGCATCGCGTTCGGGCTCACGATTTTCCCGATCGATCAGGAAGATCTCTACGTTTACGAAACGCGGCCGGGGGCGCCGAACGAATATCGATATCGAGATCACTGGGAACCGATGACGGTGGTCGAAGAAAGACTCGTCGTACGCGATGCGCCTCCGCAAACGACTCAGTTGAAATTCACCCGACATGGACCGGTGATCTTCGAAGATGCCAAGAATCACCGTGCATATGCCGCGCGAGTGGGTTGGCTTGACGCAGGCATGTCGCCCTACTTCGGCAGTATCGAATACATGCGTGCAAGAGACTGGCGAGAATTCACGGCAGCGCTGAATCGTTGGGGAGCACCATCAGAGAATCAAGTGTATGCCGACATCGATGGCAACATTGGCTACAAACCCGTTGGGCTGTTTCCGAAACGTACGAACTGGGATGGGCTCTTACCTGTGCCCGGCGATGGGCGCTACGAGTGGGATGGCTACTTCGACATGGACGCCCTTCCCGAAGAGTTCAACCCGGATCGGGGATTCATTGCTACAGCCAATGCGATGAATCTGCCGGCTAACTATCCGATCGCCGAACGACGCATCGGTTTCGAGTGGTCGGCACCCTGGCGCGCGCTCCGATTGAACGAGGTGCTCGCGGCGCAGCCGCATCACGGCTTTGCCGATTCGATTGCACTGCAGCGCGACTACACGTCGTTGTTAGCCCGCGAACTGATCAGCCGGTTGCCGGCAGGTGACGCTCCTGCCGTATCGATGCTCCGCAGCTGGGACGGCGTGCTGTCGCCGAACTCCCCGGCCGCCGCACTGTATGTGATCTGGTATTACCGCACCTTCGTTCCTGAACTTGCAGCATGGGCCGCGCCCGCGGCAGTTCCGTTGATTCAACCGCTCGATTCTCTGTCGGTGCTGGATTTGCTGGATGCGCACGGCGACGAACTGACCGGGCTCATGGACACAACACTGGCACGAGCCTGGCAGCAGACACAGCAGTTGCTCGGCGACGACCCAGCACAGTGGCAATGGGGCACGCTGCATCAAACGAATTTCCGACACCCGCTGCTCGACAGATTCGAAAGCAACCTGGCTGCCAAGGCCGAGATGAAATCGTATCCGCGCGGCGGCGATGGCAATTCGCCGAACAACACCTCATTCGACGGAAAGGACTTCGAGGTTACGTCAGGAGCATCGTGGCGGATGGTTCTCGATGTCGGCAGATGGGACGACGCTCGAATGACGAACGCGCCCGGCCAATCTGGCGACCCACGAAGTCAGTTCTACTCGAACTTGCTCGAAGGATGGGCAACTGATCAGAGTTTTCCGCTGCTGTATTCACGAGCAGCGATCGAGCCGCACGTCGTCAGAGTGATTCGGCTTTCGCCCGAGTGATTTCGATGCGCCAGGTTGGTCCCGCGGCGACGTGATAGGTGCCAGCGAAGTCCTTCTGGTTGATCGCTACCGCGAGCATGCCAACGCTGTTCGCATAGAGCAGCGGTTCACCAATTGCGACATCGCCGAACGTATGCGCGTACTTGGCCGTCAACGTGACCTTCGGTTTGCCTGCCTCCGTAATCGTCAGCGTTACGGCCTCGCCACGACGAATCTTCAATGCCTCGAGAGCTGACGCCGGGATGTTCGTCCATACGTTCCCGTATTGAGGATCGAGAACCGGAATACCACCGTAGATGTGGTCGGAGTCTTGCCTCGGCTTTTCATACTCTATGGATACAAGCTCTTCTCGTAGCGGACCGACAGCGTCGAACGCAAGTTTTCCACTCGCGAGCAATGCACCCACGTATGCGTATAAGTCGCGACCATGGAACGTGTATGAACCTTCCGAGCCGGGCAGCCGATGTTTGCTCTCATCGATCTCACGTACGGCTGCGACCCCAACTCTCTCCGCAACGAGCGTGAGCGTGCCGTTGTCGGGCGTAACGATCGTCTGGCCGCTCTTCAAGCGCGCTACCACCGACTTTCGCGAGGTGCCCACTCCCGGATCGACGACAGACACGAACACCGTTCGCGCCGGCCAATAATCGATGACTGCGTTCAATCGATACGCCGCTTCCCAGATGTTGTAGGAGGGGATTTCGTGAGTGAGATCATCGACAGTCAGCTCCTGATCGACGGAGCGAATCACGCCGCGCATCGCCGCGACCGCCTGGTCCTTCAAGCCGAAATCGGTTTGAAGCACGACGATTCCGTCAGTATCCGCACCTCGCGCGGACGGCGCGCCACTGGCAAGAGCGAGGAGCGTGAAGGCTATCGCAAGTAGGGCGTTGTTCGACATGCGCGCGACGATACCGGATGGATTCCTCGATTGCGAGGCGCCGAACCGAACCCTAGACTCGGCCGCCATGAGCGACGACGAATCGACTCCTCCGCAACCGCATCACGATGCACGCGCACGTTTGGTGTGGGAACTCCTGGTGTTCCATCTGAAGCTCGCCACCGAAGCCATCCGCGACATCTTCCTCAGTCCCGTTTCGATCATCGCCGTGATCGTGGGCCTGGTAGCGGGGGGCGACAAACCCGATCTGTACTTCCGTCGTGTGCAGCGCTTCGGGCGCAGATCGGATCTATGGATCAACGTGTTCGGTGCGCATCATCGTGGACCAAGCGCCGATGAAATCGTACGGCCCATCGAAGAGTCGCTGCTGGCGCAAACACGCCGAGGCGGACGCTTCGAGCGTGGTGCAAGCCAGGTGAATCAGCTTCTGGATGCCGTCAACAAGAAGAGCGTCAAGCCGCGCGACGAAGAGCACTGATGATTGCGCGCTACGCGCGTGACGCGATGTCCATCTCGTCGACGGTTTCGAAGCCTTCGCTGTGCAGACGCAGATTGCAGTGTCCGTAGATGTTGCCCAATCCATCAAGCACGAATCGACTGAACAAGTCCTGCACGATTTCGATCGACGCGTGATCGAGCTTCAGAGTTCTGCACGAGACCACAAAGGCGCGCGCGACCCGTCGCGGTGCGATCGGCACGTTCTGTCCGCCTTTGAACGGTCTGCCAGTCGCTCCCTCCGCGCGTTCGGCGATGCATTGCAGTACACCAGCAAAGTGCGAACTGCTCTTCTCCGCCATGCGCATGATCAGCTTGTCCAGTTCCTGACCGGTTGCGCTATCCGCTTCGAGCGACTCGTCCTGGTCGAACCATAGCCCGCGATATCGATCCATCGAGCGGGCAAAGGCCTTTACGAGGCCGGTACGGCGAAACCGCAGTTCACGCATCAGATCAAAGCAGCGACGACGCTGTCCTTCGTCACCGGTTCTATAGGCCAACTCGAAGAGTCCGTCTTCGATGTTGCTGTAGAACCCGTCGATCAACCGAAGCAGTTCGCCTGTAACGTTGTGGTGCAACGCGTTCAGAACCGCTTCGGGGTCTCTCCTGTGTTCCTGCCCTGCCACCACTGGTTCCTCCCTTACGGCCCCGGCGACTCGATCTGCGGAGAGTTTATGGCGATGAGCGGTAGCGTGGATTGACTCAGTGGTCAGACAGAGCGAGACCTGGTTCGCGAAGCGACAAGCTGGCTTCGAAGTCGCAACAAACGATCAATTCCAATTCTAGATATATAACGTAATCTATTGTCTAGATTAGAGTTATTCGGGCGTTTACCAATCCCGGTTCGTTTTGTGAATCGATGGAGATCTGCTTCACCGCTACATGATCGGTTTGCTCTAAATCGGCGATCCACGCGATCAACGCATCGAACGATTGATTTTGTAGCACCACCGAGATTCCACCCGCTTCCGGTTGATACCGCAGCAGTTGGAGACCGGCACGTGCTGCGGAATTCGCGACGACAGTAGGAAGGGAACCTGACTCACGAGTGGCGTCCGCTCGCTGCCCTGCCGCTTTCGCCTCGTTCTCATGCAAACGCATCCAGTCAAGCACCGCCAGCTGGCGCCGGTACAGGGCGTCCGCGCGATTGCTCCACTCGCTCAACGGACTCCAAACGCCGGTGTACAACACTGCGACCACCAGGCCCGCCACGAGCGCGGTCACCATCGTTCGCTCGTTAGCTTGTAGTGCGAAGAACCAGCGACCGGCGCTGGAACCACGGAATGCACTATCGAGTCGGTTCCACATTTCAACCACCCTTCAAACGAACGCGCGCGTGCACCTGCTGATCCTGTTGCTCCGCCGAACTCACGTCGACGGAGACCCCCTCTTTGGTCCACGCGGCCTTCAGCGTTTCAAGAGCTTCGAAGCCTGCGACCGCCACTTCGGCACCCAATTCGGAACGCCCATCATTGAAGTTGATACTGCGCAACTGTGCGCCGGGGTTCGCAGCAAGTCCGTTCGCGAGATGTCCGAGTAGCAACAGAAATGACGACTCAGATGCGCCGCGGGCACCTATCCGAGAACTCATCTGCGTGTACACGTCCTTTCCGGGGATGCGTCGCTCGTTGGGGAAGTAGGTCTTGTAACGCGACTCGATCTGCTCGGTCAGCGCTGCGGCGCGATGCGATGCCCACACCCCACGAATTGCCTCGCTGGCAACCAGCACTACAAGCCAGATGCCGATCAGCGCGGCAACGGCGCGCCAACGCAACCAGGCGCCGCTGGCCTGCTTCGGCGGCGAGAGTGTGCCTTGCAACAGATTGATGGCCGCGGGCTTTCCCGGAAATGCGGCGGCCAGATGCGCAAGCACCGTGACGTCGCTGTCGGTATCTATCCACTCCACCGAATGCTCGGTTGCCTGGGATACCTCGGCGCGCATGATCTCGGGGACACGCCCATTCACCGCAACGAATCGAATCCCCGGCGCTTCAGCTGTCGCAGCCAGAGATTCGAGTGCGAGCTTGAGCGCATCCGACTCGATCGCGGCAACCTGGTCGACCGACCTGACTAGCACACGGTCGTCATCGAACAACAGTGTCGCCTCGCCCTTCATAGACGGTAGCAACGCCGCATCGGCGGTCGCGTAGCCCGCAACTAGCCCGTGTTTGGCGAGTGCTTCGAGCCAGTTCTGGAGTACCCCGCGCTCGATCAGGACGACGTCGACGGGCTCGCCGCGACGTATCGGTCCTGATGCAATGTGCATCGCATCGATATCGCCGGCGACGAATTCCTCTACGACATACGGCAATGCGCGGCGCATCTGTCCGACCGTTCTGCCGGGAACGGTGCAGCGAATCGACAAGCAGTGTTCAGTGGGCACCAGCAAAACTATGTCGGATGGGTCCCGCAGAGTCTTCAGATCGACCAGTCGCTCCAGCATGTTCAAATCGCCGGAACCCTGGCTGACGAGTTCACCGGAACGGTCGAGCAACAGCCACGCCAGCGACATCAGTTCGTGAGAACCGGCGCTCCTAGACGACGCTGCAATGCGGATGAACAGTCGCATCAGCTCTTTCCGCCCTTCTCGCTGTTGTCGTTCGCACTGTCAGCGGCTTCTTGCGCTTCCACAATGGACGGCAAACGTTTTCCGAAATCGCGGGACAGCAGCGTGATGCGTCCAGTCGTCGGATCGCGATAGACCTCGCTCGTCAGTTCCGTGCGAAAGCCGTCGATCTCGGCGCGGGCATGAATTTCGAAATAGCTACTGACCACCGCCATTGCGTCCACACTGTCACTCAGCTCCGGAACTTCGGCTAGCAGCACGCTGACGTCTTCGTAATGGCGGTCGGATTGTACCAGCGTTTCGATTTGGGTCGGCGAAACGCGGGATGACAACGCTTCCAACGACGGTGCGTTCGCAGTATTTACGTTGATCTTGAGAATCGGTGTCGGCAACACCGTCACATATGGAAGCAGCCGTGCCAGTTGCTCCGCATCGAGAAGGCTCAGCAACGCCAGTTCGGAGGTACTTGCGGCCAACTGGTTCGCGGTTCGAAACGGTGGTGTTGCCACGAGGTATGTTCCGTCTTCCGCCCCGAAGCCGGCCGCTTCACTGTCGGCGTCGACCCAGTCGCGCCAGGTATCTGCAACGATGGGATCGATCCCCAGCGAACCAAGCAGCGTCTTGAACCGCGTGAGATTCTTCGACGTGCCCTCTCCTGCCAGCGAGTTGAGGTTGAATCGACGGTCGAGGTCCTCGATGGATACCTCGAGCGTACCGGCTTCGATATCGAAAGGCACCGCCGGCACAGCCCACGGTTCCGTCAACGTATCGAGCAGCCGACTCTCGGGGCGATTCCAGTCGTCATAGAGCAACTGCCGCGCATAGGCCTCTGCGCCGAGCGCGTAAGCCAGCGATTGATCCGCGCGTATCACCTGACGCGTTTGCGCGACGACCAAGGACTGCTGCGTCATCAGGTGGTACATCAGCGCCGTGACGAGCGCGACGACCAGCAGAATGCTGATCAATGCCACACCACGCTGATTGCGAGCCGTCATGGTGCAGGTGTACCGGCGGCCGACGGTGAAACGAACGGTGGCGGCACGTCCCACAAGCGCGTGATCTCACCAAACCGCGCAACGGTGAAGCGAATCTGTATCGCCGCCAGCTTCGCGGAGGGATCCGAATCGAGATCGCCACCCAACGGCCAGAACGCGTGCTCATTACCGCTTACGTCTATGGCACGAACCTCCACGCCGCTGACGTCATGCAACAGTTCCTGAATGACGGGTTCCGTGTCCTCTGCACGATCGAGCACGTTCCAGTAATAGCGATACAGGATGTCGTCGCGCGCCACATACGCGACGCGCTGCATTTCGCTGCGTCGCTGACCGAGCGGATTCCTCCAGCCGTTACGCGTCAGTTCCAATGCGATGTCGGAACCGATTCGCATGGCTGGCAGTTGGTCGCCCATTTCGTCGCGCACCGACCTAGGAGCAATCTCCAGCACGTCGCGTTGCATCAACTGCATCGCGCGCTGCAGTTCGCCAAGGCGCTCGCCGCGTGCAATCGAGATCTTGTGCACGTCGAGCACTCTCGAAACCATCTGGCTGGACATCAATCCAAGCACCGCGAACACCGCGAGTGCTACGAGCATTTCGAGCAGCGTGAAGCCGAGTTGACGGCGCACGAGTCTCAGTACCGTCCGATGAAGCCGGTGAGGGACTCGAGCGAAGCATCGGGGGTTTCCGCATGAGAAACGCCGATATCGGCCCGGCGCAACCACGGATTCACCGTGTCGCTGATGCGAATCTCCACACGCCAGTCGCGACCACCCATCGTCACCTGCCGATCCACCGTCCCGGTCGGCATCGGTGTTTCGCTATTGGTGCGCGAGATGCGCAATGCGGCAAGTTCGTTTTCGGCGACCCACAACGCGAGCGTCCGCTCCTCGAGCGCACCGAGGTGTCGGATCGCATCACCGCTGCGGGTGTATACGGTTAGAGCAACGACCGCGAAGATCGCGACGGCGATCAACAGTTCGATCAGAGTAAACCCGCGCTCAGTCACGCGCTGCGCTGCGCGCTCGTGCGGGAAAGGCCGTCTGAATTGACTCGCCACGGATCCGACTTCCATTGCGGGGTGATCTCGATTTCGAAGGGCGTTTGTTCACCGCTGGAGAACATGATGATGTTCGGCGCCCCTTCGTTGCCCTTCTCCCCGGGCATGGTCAGCTGATCGACCTTGACGGACAGCGTCATGTCAGCAGTTTTTCTAGGATGAAACGGGCCGTTCTTCTGTTCGACCCAGCTGTGTGTCAGCGGATTGAAAACGAGAAACTGATAGCCGTTCGCAGTGATCGCGACGCCCCATTCCTCATTGCGCTGAACCGCCTCCGATCGCGCCATCTCGATCAATGCAGCCAGACGCTCCGCTTCGGTTCGAAGGTTCTGTTCGCGGTCTGAGCCAACGAAGCCGAGCACAACAGTGCTCGCGAGTATTCCAATGATCACCACCACCACGAGCATCTCGATCAGCGTGAAGCCGTGGTTGCGCTGATTCATAGCAGTTCGTAATGAATGTCAGCCGCCTTGCCCTCGCCACCTTCCACGCTGTCCGCTCCGAGCGAATACAACTCAAAGCCGTCGCCGGTATTGACATAGACGATCGGCATTCCCCAAGGGTCCGTCGGCACCTTCTTGAGGTAGCCGTTCGGATTGAAGTTCTTCGCCTCCGGAAAACCGCTCGGCTTCGTCACCAACGCCTGAAGACCCTGGTCGGTGGACGGGTAGTGGAAGTTGTCGAGTTTGTACATCTCGAGCGCGTTGGCCACGGCACGAAGATCGTTCTTCACCGCAGTCGCACGCGCCTGATCGTCGCGACCTACTACGTTCGGAATGATCAACGCGCCGAGGATGCCGATGATGACGACCACTACCATGATCTCGATCAGCGTAAAGCCGGCGGCGTGTGTTCGACGTGTGTTTCGATTCATCGTCAGGTCACCAGTTTGTTCATGCTCAGAATCGGAAGAAGAATAGCCAGAACGATCAGCATCACGAGTCCGCCCATCACCAGCAGCATCGCAGGCTCGAACAGGCGAACCATCGTCGTGACGATGCGTTCCAGTTCCTGCTGCTGATAATCGGCGACTTTTGCGAGCATCTTGTCGAGCTCACCGCTGGCTTCGCCGCTAGCAACCATATGCAGCATCATCGGCGGAAAGTGAACTGCGGACTCGAGTGCTACTCGTAAACTCGCACCTTCGCTCACGCGCCTCGTCGCCTCCGTTAGGCGTCGCTTCAGCCACGTATTGCCTACCACTTCCGCGGCGATCGTCATCGCTTCAACCAGAGGAACTCCGGAGAGTGTCAGGATGCTCAGGGTGCTGGCGTACCTGCTGGAGTTATTCGCGCGCGTGATCCGTCGCACCAGCGGCACCTCGAACTTGCGACGATCCCATTCCAGACGAAAATCCGGCTGCTTCGACAGCCAGCGAGCGCCGAAGAAGGCGCCTACGCCCAATAGGGCGAGCAACCATCCATAACCGCGTACGAACTCCGACACGCTAATGAGTGCGGCGGTCAGCCACGGCAACTGCTGCCCGGTATTCTCGAATACATGAACGATGTCGGGAACGACATACACCAGAAGTGCGCCGACGATGCCAACCGCCAACAGAAACAGAATGGCGGGATAGAACATCGCCATTTCCACATTCCGCGACGAGTCGTATCGACGCTCGGTGTACGAGGCGAGATTCTCGAGCACCGAATCCAGATGCCCCGACTGCTCACCCGCCATTACCGTCGACCGATAGAGGTGCGAGAACGCGCTTGGGAACTCGCCCAGACTAGATGCAAGGGAATGGCCTTCGAGAACGCGGCTCCTGATTCCCATCACCATCGTGCTGATGTGCCTCTTCTCGGTCTGCTGAGCAACTGCTCGTAGCGCTTCTTCGACTGGAAGCGACGCAGCCAAAAGCGTAGACATCTGGCGCGTGAACAGCGCGAGATCGAGTGCCGACATGCCGCGCCGCCAGCGCAGACGACCCTGTGAAGGGGCGCGTGAACGCTCGGTCGCCGTTTCTACCGAGAGTGGTACGAGCCCTTGGTCGCGCAGAATCTGGCGGATCTGTCGACTGCTGTCGGCCTCGATCACGCCCTTCTTCTGACGTCCGCCCTGGTCGAGGGCGATGTACTCGTAGGCGGCCATGGCCGATCAATCTTCCAGCGTGACGCGGAGGATTTCCTGGACTGTTGTCACTCCGCTCAGAATTTTGTCGCGGCCGTCTTCGCGAATACCCGGGCAGGTCTTACGCACGTGTCGCGTCAACTCCTGTTCGGAGACGCGATCATGGATGAGTTCGCGCAAGATGTCGTCGACAACGACCAGCTCGTAAATGCCGATGCGGCCACGAAACCCGCTGTGACCGCACAACTCGCAACCTCTGCCTCGATAAATTCTCGGCGCCCGCGCGTAATCGATACCAAGGAACTGACACTCGAAGCTGTCGGCGCGCACCTGTTCGCGGCAATCAGGACACAAGACACGCACGAGCCGTTGCGCGAGCATGCCGACGAGGCTCGTCGCCACCAGATAGGGTTCGACGCCCAAGTCGATGAGCCGCATCACCGCACCCACGGCCGTGTTCGTGTGTACCGTCGACATCACGAGGTGTCCGGTGAGGCTCGCCTGGACTGCGGTCTCTGCGGTTTCGAAGTCGCGTATCTCGCCGACCATGACGACATCCGGGTCCTGCCGGAGGATCGCTCTCAGACCGCGCGCGAATGTCATGTCGGCCTTGTTGTTCACCTGCGTCTGTCCGATGCCGGGCAGGTTGTATTCGATCGGATCTTCGACGGTCAGAATGTTGATCGTGGCGCTCTCTAACTCGGCAAGGCTCGAATAGAGTGTCGTCGTCTTTCCTTCGCCGGTGGGTCCCGTGACCAGAAAAACTCCGTGAGGTTTATGGATGACCTCCCGGAGCCGCGTCAGCGTCTTCTCGGACATCCCTAGATTATTCAGGTTTAGGCGGCCGGCCTGCTTGTCGAGCAATCGCAACACGACGCGCTCGCCGTTGCTGGCCGGCATCGTCGACACGCGCACATCGACCTCTCTGCCGCCGATGCGAAGCGAGATGCGTCCATCTTGGGGCACTCGCTTCTCGGCGATGTCGAGCTTCGCCATGACCTTGATCCGCGAAACGAGCAACGGCGCGAGTGCCCGCTTCGGCTGAACGATCTCACGCATCACGCCGTCGACGCGAAAGCGCACCAGCAGCTGTTTTTCGAACGTCTCGATGTGAATATCGGAAGCGTTCTCGCGAATTGCTTCGGCAAGGAGCGCGTTGATCAGCCGAATGATCGGCGCGTCGTCTTCCTGATCGAGCAGATCTTCGGTCTCGGGTACGGAATCGGCGAGGCTCGCGAGGTCGAGCTCGTCGCCCATGTCTTCGACCATCTGGCGCGCCTGCGAGGAGTCGCGCGAATAGGCCGTCGAAAGGATCGACTCGAATTCTTCATCGGAGACTTGCCGCAACGCGATGGGGGCGCCGGCAAAGCGCCGCAGTTCCGCCAGCACCGTCAGATCGGGCTGCTTCCGATAGGCAACGTCGACCGGCCGGGAGCCGTCCGTTGTGGTGATCGCCACGCCGAATCGTCGCGCGAACGCGAACGGCAGCAGGCAAGGGCGCGTTTCGGTATCCGACTCGAGAACTTGACTCATATAAGTGGCGCCAGGCAGGTCGTGCATCCGGCACGAAAGCGGCAGAGATCATAGCAGCGTGATCTACACGGGCCCATGACAGCGTAGGATTTCCGGACGTGCGGATCAGAAATGTGCAGCACATCACATGAACGACGCCGACGCGCGCTCGGACGGCCGCTCTGGTATGATCCCGCCACTTTCCCTACCCCCGACCTCTGCTTGAAATCCAATCCAGAGTTTTTACTGGACTTGTTTCAGGAGCAATCGACTCCGCTGCTCAAGTTCCTCACTTCGCGGTTGCGAGATCGCGAAGATGCGGCTGAAATTGCGCAGGAAGCGTGGCTGCGCATGCATCGGCTCGAGCACCCGGAGCAGCTCTCGAATCCGAAGGCCTATCTATTCCAGTTGGCATCGAATCTAGGGATCGACCTGGCCCGCCGTCATGCATTGGAGCAACGTGTCAACCGCGAAGAAATGCATGCCTTGTCGGAGGGTCTCCCATCTGCCGAACGCGCCGTCGCGGCCGAAGAGTCGATCGAACGAGTTCGTACCGCGCTGCAGGACCTACCTGGCGACTGTCGTCAGGCATTTGTCCTGCACCGGGGACGCGACATGTCTTATCCCGATATCGCGGCACAGCTTGGTGTGTCGACGAGCATGGTCGAGAAGTACATCGCGCGTGCATTGCGGCATCTTCGCGACAGCCTGAGTGCGTGATGCGACGAACTGAGCAGAGTTTGTAAGACACGCTGAGGGAACCCGCGGGGCAATCGTCATACTACGTAAGGCGTTGAAAACACCAACGTCCTCGCGAAGTGACCATGGCGAATTCCCTTGTACAGCGCAGGCAAGACCAGACCGACGCGGCCACCGAATGGTTTGCGCGTTTGCGCGCTCACGATATCACCGGTCGCGATCGTGTCCGATTCGTCGAATGGTTTGCTGACGCCGATAATCGCACTGCGTTCGACGAAGTGCTGTCGCTATGGGAGCGCCTGCGATGTGTTTCCGAAGTGGACCCACGCCACTGACGCGCATCGACGATAAGGCTTGAGAACTGCCCGCCAGTTCATTACCGTTCCGCAGATTTTTCGATCGGGGCACTAGTTGGACTTCGTCGGGCGCCATGTGTTGTCGGTCGATCAATTCGATCGCGAGGCGATCGACCGAGTCTTCTCCATTGCCGACGAGATGGAGCCTTACGCGCAACGCAAGCGCATCACGCGAGTGCTGGAAGGCGCCATTCTCGGCAACATGTTCTTCGAACCCAGCACCCGAACGCGTATATCTTTCGGCTGCGCGTTCAATCTGCTCGGCGGAGATGTTCGCGAAACCACCGAGGTAAAAGCGTCGTCGCTCGCCAAAGGTGAGTCGTTATTCGATACCGCGCGCGTGTTGTCGGGGTATAGCGACATCATCGTCATGCGGCATCCCGAAGCGGGTTCGGTTGCAGAGTTCGCCACCGCGAGCCGGGTTCCCGTCGTGAACGCCGGCGACGGTCCCAATGAACACCCGAGCCAGGCATTGCTCGACCTCTATACGATCCGGAAGGAAATGGCAGGTCGACAACGCGGCATCGATCGTTTACGCATCGCCATGGTGGGTGACCTGCGATATGGACGCGCAGTGCATTCGCTGTGCAAACTGCTCGCGAAATTCGACGCCATCCACTTCAATCTGGTTTCGCCACCAGGACTAGAAGCCCCTGACGACGTCATCGAGGTGCTGCGCGCTCGAGGTCACCAGGTCACGCTGCTCAACGAGCTGACCAGCGGTATACATCACGTCGACATTCTCTACGTGACTCGCACACAGGAAGAGCGCTTCCCAAGCCAGGAGGAGGCCGATCGCTATCGCGGTTTGTTCCGCCTGAACCAGACCGTGTATACGGAAAACTGCGAGCCGAATACGGTGATCATGCACCCGCTCCCGCGCGATTCGCGTTCGCAGGCGAACGAACTCGATTCGGACCTGGACGAGAATCCAAACCTTGCAATCTTCCGTCAGACCGATAACGGCGTGTTGCTGCGTATGGCGCTGTTCGCGCTCATCCTCGACGTGGCCGATGAGGTTCACAATCACGCGCGACCAGTCACCTGGTACACCGCAAAACGAATTCCGCGCCGGTAGTTCCTCGAGACAAGAAAAAGCCCGGCATGCCGGGCTTTCCTTCTACCGATCTACTTCGATCAAAGCAGTCGCTCGAACTCCGGCACCGCCTGGAACAGATCCGCCACCAGCCCGTAGTCGGCTACCTGGAAGATCGGCGCATCCTCGTCCTTGTTGATCGCGACGATGACTTTGCTGTCCTTCATGCCGGCAAGGTGTTGGATCGCGCCGGAGATACCGACCGCGATGTACAGGTCCGGCGCAACGATCTTGCCTGTTTGACCGACTTGCATGTCGTTCGGAACGAATCCCGCATCCACTGCCGCACGCGACGCACCAACCGCCGCACCCAACTTGTCGGCGATGCCGTCGAGCAGTTTGAAGTTCTCGCCGTTCTGCATGCCGCGACCGCCGGAGATGACGACCTTGGCAGCGGTGAGTTCGGGGCGTTCGCTCTTCACGATCTGTTCGCTGACGAAGGCAGAGAGCTTTGCGTCGTGAACGCTTCCGAGAGCTTCGACCGGGGCCGAGCCACCCGTCGCAGGCGCTGGATCGAACGCCGTACCGCGGACCGACAGCACCTTAATGGGGTCGCTCGACTTGATCGTCGCAATGCCGTTGCCAGCGTAGATCGGACGTTTGAACGTGTCTTGTCCTTCAACCGAGATAATGTCGGAAATCTGCGCGACGTTGAGCAACGCTGCGACGCGCGGCAGGAAGTTCTTTCCAGCTGTCGTGTGCCCCGTGAGCACGTGCGAATAGCTCTTGCCGACTTCAGTGACGAGCAGTGCCACGTTCTCGGCCAGTTGATGTCCGTAGGCGGCGTTGTCTGCAAGCAATATCTTCCTTACGCCACCAATCGCGGCCGCTTGCTCCGCTACCGCTTTGCATCCGGCACCGGCGACCAGCACGTCGATGTCGCCGCCGAGTTTCTTCGCGGCAGCGATCACGTTCAGGGTAACGGGCTTCAGTGCTGCGTTGTCGTGTTCCGCAACGACGAGAATACTCATGAAATCACCTTCGCTTCGTTGCGCAGCTTGTCGACGAGTTCTTCGACGGTCTTGACCTTGATTCCGGCTTTCCGCGGCGGCGGCGGCTCGACGGACAGCACAGCAAACGTAGGCGCCGCATCTACGCCGAGGTCTGCAGGTGTTATGACATCCATCGGCTTTTTCTTGGCCTTCATGATGTTCGGCAGCGATGCATAACGCGGTTCGTTGAGGCGCAGGTCGGTTGTCACGACCGCAGGGAGACTCATCGAAACCGTTTGCAGACCGCCGTCGATTTCACGGGTAACCGACAACTTGCCATCTGCCACGCTGACCTTCGACGCGAAAGTACCCTGGGCAAGGCCGGCCAGCGCCGCAAACATCTGGCCCGTTTGGCTGTTGTCACCATCGATGCTCTGCTTCCCGAACAGCACGATCTGCGGATGTTCCTTGTCGTAAATCGCCTTGATGATCTTCGCGATTCCAAGCGGCTGAACTTCAGCATCCGTCTGCACCAGAATTGCGCGATCGGCGCCGAGCGCGAGACACGTGCGCAATTGTTCCTGACAGTTTGCCGCACCCACGGACACCGCGATGATCTCCGTCGCTACGCCCGCTTCCTTCAAGCGAACGGCTTCTTCGATCGCGATCTCGCAGAACGGGTTGACGGCCATTTTGACGTTGGCGAGATCGATGCCGGTCTTGTCCGGTTTGACGCGCACCTTCACATTCGCGTCGACGACGCGTTTAACTGGAACCAATACCTTCATCTGATCCTCGACTCGTGGCGGGTTGCTTGCAGACGATTTGATTTGCGCAGAAACGGACCGGGGTCCGAGGGCGCGGTATTCTCCCCTGCCCTCCTCGGCGAGGTCAAGGCAAGTGCGGGCCATACACGTGAATCCGATCGTTCTCTATAATCTGCACACTCCGCCCGCGTCCCCTTCACAGCAAATAGGAGAGTCTTTTGGCACGCGAATCCATGGAATTCGATGTGGTGATCGTCGGCGGCGGCCCCGCCGGCCTCGCGGCGGCGTGTCGCTTGATGCAGCGTTCGCAAAAGACCGGCCACGAAATCAGCGTTTGCGTCATCGAAAAAGGCTCCGAGATCGGTGCGCATATCCTTTCCGGTGCGGTGCTGGAACCGCGCGCGCTGAACGAACTGTTCCCCGACTGGCGCGAACGCGGCGCGCCCCTCAACACGCCCGTTACTGAAGACGACGTCTATTACCTCGTCAACGACACCAACGGCATCAAGGTGCCGAGTTGGCTCGTGCCAAGCGCCACGCACAATCACGGCAACTATGCTCTCAGTCTCGGCAATCTCTGCCGGTGGCTCGGCGAACAGGCCGAAGCCCTCGGCGTGAATCTTTTCCCCGGATTCGCCGGTTCGGAGATTCTCTACAACGACGACGGCAGCGTTCGCGGTGTGGCAACGGGCGACATGGGTGTCGCCGCCGATGGATCGCACAAGCCCACCTATCAGCCGGGGTATGAACTGCTGGGCAAGTACACGATTTTCGCCGAAGGGTGTCGCGGCAATCTCGGCAAGCAACTGATCAGGAAATTCCATCTGGCCGACGAGTCTGCCACGCAGCACTACGCCATCGGCTTGAAGGAGCTGTGGGACCTGGATCCCGAAACGCACGTTCCCGGCAAGGTAATCCACGCGATGGGTTGGCCGTGCAACCACTTGCCCGGCGGATTCTCAGGCGGCTTCCTGTATCACCTCGAGAACAACCAGGCAGTCGTCGGTCTCATCGTCGACCTCGGCTACAAGAATCCGCACCTGAGTCCGTTCGATGAATTCCAGCGTTTCAAACATCACCCGCAGATTGCCAAGTATCTGATCGGTGGAAAGCGCGTTTCGTACGGCGCACGTGCAATCATAAAGGGCGGTCTGCCGGCATTGCCGAAGTTGGTTGTTCCCGGCGGACTCCTCGTCGGCGACGACGCAGGCTTTCTGAACATGCTGAAGATCAAAGGCAGCCACACCGCGATGAAGTCGGGAATGCTGGCTGCCGATGCCGCTTTTAACGCCCTTGCGTCCGGCGCCGCGGGCGGCACCACGTTGGATTCGTATCCCGAGATGTTCAAGAACTCATGGCTCTACAACGAGCTCTATGAGGCGCGCAACGCGGGGCCAGCAATTCACAAGTTCGGCGCGCTGTTCGGTTCGGCATTCACCTGGATCGATCAGACCTTCATGCGCGGCCACGCGCCCTTCACGATTCCGGACCCGACGCCCGACTACGCAACGCTGATGAAAGCTTCAGAAGCGAAGCCAATCGACTATCCCAAGCCGGACAACGTGCTGTCCTTCGACAAACTGTCGTCGGTGTTTCTGTCGAACACCAATCACGAGGAAGACCAGCCCTGCCACCTCGTGCTGAAAGATCCGACGATACCGATAGCGAAGAATCTTCCGGAGTACGACGAACCGGCGCAGCGTTACTGCCCGGCTGGTGTCTACGAAGTGGTCGAAGACAGCGGCAAGCCGCGCTTCCAGATCAATGCGCAGAACTGCGTGCATTGCAAAACCTGCGACATCAAGGATCCTGCTCAGAACATCAACTGGGTGGTTCCCGAAGGAACCGGTGGCCCGAACTATCCAAACATGTAGTCAACCGAGTTCGAGTTGGAAGAAGGCGCCGTTGCTCCACACACCGGCCCTTCCTTCCGGCCCGGCACCGCTCAACTCGGCGAGTCGGTAGTAGACCGGGCGGGAAATCAGCGCCTCTAGCCCATCCCTAACGACAACGTACGGCCGCGCGAGCGCCGCTTCGCCCTTCAGGAGAATCGGATGGTCGACGTCTGACTCCACGAAGTCGTCGACATTCGTTCTGAACACAATCCGCGCTGTCTGGCTGTTTCCACTCGTCTCCATGTCCACTGCGAGAAACGGCGCGTCATCGACATCGATCGACAGCTTTTCGCCCGGAGTGACGAGAAAGTGCTGCGCACCCTCCCTGCGCAGGATCGTCGAGAAGAGCTTCACCATTTCGGGCCGGCGTATTTCAGATCCCCGGTAATACCAGCGGCCATCTGCGGCGATCCGCATCGCGCTGTTTCCGCTGCGCTCCGGTTGCCACTTCGAAACAGGCGGACGTTTGCGTTCGCGGTCCGCCGCAAGCTGTTCGAAGAGCGAGTCCGGGTCGGTCACGAGTGCGTGATCACGAGCTATTGGCTCGGCCGCAGCTGCGCCGCATAATCGTGGAACAGCTGCGCCACTTTCCCGGGATCGTTCACCGAGCTCCACCAGCCGGGGTGCAACGTCAGTGTCGCGCGATCGATGACGCTGCCCGTGCGAGCGTCGACGAGCGCAACCGGAAAGCGGCTGCCGCTGGATGTGGCATCGGGAATGTCCACGTGCATCAAGAGTTCCACGGGTTGTCCATTGGAAGCGATCGGTGCAACCGGGCCAACGGGAATCGGGTCGAGGACGGTCTGAGGATATACACGATTCACGCCGTAGAACGCCGCGTTCAGCAGTGCGACCTGGGCCGGATCCTCAGGGTTGTACTCGGCAACGATGGTCAGATAGCCGGGATCATCGAGGCGCCACCGGGAACTGCGTTCGATCGATAGCTGATCGGTCGCACCGGCAATACCGAACGCCCGGGTGGTGTCTTGCTCGATTCGTTCGATCGTGCAGCCAACCGCCAGATTGGCTAACGCGACAAGAAGGAACATCCGAGTCATATCGGCAAGCGCCAGGAAGGTACAGCGCAAGTATAGAAGGCCCCGTCGTATCAGCCGCCGATGAACTTCATTACCGTGACTTCGCCCCGAAACGACACAGATTGCTTGTCCGCCAGCGCCTTCACCAGTAACCCCTGCAACCGCGCCAGGGCGAGATGCTCAGGCCAGTCGAGAAGATCGCCGATGTAGTGGCGATGGGTGTTCGAAAGGCAGCCATACAAGAAGCCATTCGAGGAAAGACGCAGGCGCGTGCACGCGCTGCAGAACGGCTCCGACTCGTTGGCGATGATGCCGAAAACGCCGCGACCGGGGATCTCGTATCGCACCGACGTGGAGTCGTAGGCGGCATCCGTTCGCGCGTATGTATAGCGGGCGCCGATCGTTTCGAGCAGCTCTGCCTGTCCAACGAACTGCCGGACGTAGTCGGGGCTGTGCTTCAGATGGCCCATGTTCATCAGCTCGATGAAGCGCAGTTCGATGCCGCGTTCGAGGCAAAACTCGAGCAACGGCACCACCTGATCGAGGTTCGAATGTCGCATCGGCACCATGTTGATCTTCAGCTTCACGTCGGCCGCCCGCATCGATTCTATGCCGCGCAGCACCGTGGCCAAGTCGCCGCCGCGAGCAATCTTCGAGAACGCCAGCGGATTGAGCGTATCGAGACTGACGTTCAGGCGCTTGATGCCGGAGTCGAGGATCAACCGGGCCTTCTTCTCGAGCAGCTGGCCGTTCGTGGTGATCGAAACGTCGCGCAACGGCTGCTGCATGACCGCCGGCAGAAATTGATCGAACTTCGGCGATACGAGCGGCTCGCCCCCGGTGATGCGCAGCTTCTCAATGCCGGCCGCAGACACCAGCAACTCCACGGCGCGAATCATCTGCGCAGCCGACAGTTCGTCTTCGGCCGCAACGAGGCGCTTGCCGTTCGGCACGCAATAGTCACAGGCATAGTTGCACGCCGCAGTGAGGCTCACGCGCAAGTTGCGAAAACGTCTTCCTTGGGCATCGACGATCATTATCAGACTGCGTCCAACCGTTTCATGAGCACCGATACTACAGTATCGAACAACGCCGGCGCCTGCGCGTTTCGTACCACCCGGTCCGGTGAAGCTGGAACCAGTTCACTGGCGCAGGTGGGAATTTCGGCTTTACTTCGCGTGTCGTCATCGTGTCTCCCCCAACGAATCGGTGACGACAGGAGCGGTCGACTTCTCCCCAAGACGACCACTCCGGTATGTGACTCCTAGAGATTGGCCCGGCGCAAAACGCCGGGCTTTTTTTATTCCCTTCAATTAGTCCTAAACTGTTCAACATGTTCCACGGACTTGCCTTGTAGCGGGCCACCGCCACATTCAGAAGGACCTCCCACGAAGGACACCAGTCAGTTACTGGTTGCGCTTGGGGTCTACCGCCGTCATGACCGATCAGAAACACTTGGAGACCCAGTGCGCGCTGTAGCCCCTTCTGGCATACGACTGACTGATTGCACCCGCCCAGATCGGCGCCTGTGACGACGCCGCCCTTCCGGCTCCTGCCGGCGCGCCGGATCATCACGCGAAACGCGGCGCAGCTGTCGCGAATGCTGTTCGAAAAGCCCATTTGAGAAAATGCGCCGCTCGTTTGGCGTCATCACTTAGCGACCGGATCGAACCCGAATCGCGAGGGCGGTGTTCACACCTTCGTCGCGACCACCAAGTCCTGATAGTCGAGAGCGCTCAGGCGTCGGCACCAGTTTCCGTAGTAAAGATGTGGATCACGAAGACCGTTTGCTTCAAAGACTTCGAGCACATATCGCTCGTAATAAGCCACCGCCGCCTCCGCAGGTTGGCCCTCCACCGTGAGATAACGGCCATGGTCCGTCGCAAAGGCGATACGGCTGCGACCGGCACGAAGCAGGTCCAGCGATTCCGCGTTCAGCAGAAAGAAGGTGATCAGACATCGACCGCCTGGCTTCAGGACACGATTTATTTCACTGACGTAGTGCTCCACGTCCTGAGGCACAAGGTGCGTGAAGACCGACGTCAAAAACACGAAATCGAACCGCTGATCGTCGTATGGGAAGCGATACTCCGATGCGCTGAATCTACCTGTCGGGTTATACGATCCGTTGTAGACATCGGCAACTTGGAACCGGAAATTGTGGTGCCGGGATGCAATCGATCGTCGACACCACCGCACGCCCGCGGGCAAGACGTCGAGTCCCTCATACGAGCCAGATTCGAGATAACGTGTGAGGGGCCGTGCCATCCGACCGGAACCGGAACCGACTTCGAGCACCGCATGCCCCGGCTGCAGCCCTCCGAATTCGATGAAATAGCGCAGAAACCGGTCGCCGATTTGTCGGAACGACTGAATCTCCGCGTCGGTCAGTAGATGGTTCGGAATCGCGTCAGGGTCTGGTCGAGGCCGCAGCAGGTCAGACAGACCAATGAGTCTGCTGCGCGCCTGGCGAATCAACGAACGAATCGCCGGAGGCGACGCGTTAGTCAGCCGCCGACCCACGGACTCGTTGGAAAGGGCCGGCATCGGTTTCGCTCGGGTACAAAGGTGCCGAGCAACGTATCAACGCCGTTCCGCGTCGGCAAGAGGTCGTGGCGCGTTCGTGCCAGTGCGCCCGCTAGGCCATATCAATGGCCACCGAATCAAACAGCGATAGCACCCGTTTCAACAACGCTGGGTCGTGCCGGCACAACAGCACACATTTCGTCAGCGCATCCGCGGTCGCGGTGGTGGAAGCGACAACCGCTGCTGCCCGCAGATCGCCGGATTCAAACGGTGTGACGCGACTGTAGTAGCCGCGGTGTTCCGGTGGCTTGTCCCTCACCAACGGATCACTCAAGGCGCAAGCCCGATCGCGCAGTGCGATCAATCGTACGATGTGATCGGTTCGCAACCACACTGGTGTGTTGTCCGCTCCGAACACGCGCATGTCGCCACCCGCGTTCACTTGTCCACCGATGCATCCCGCGGACATCAGTCGCTCGATCGCTCGATCGACGGCAAAACCCTTGGCGATTCCACCGAGATCGAGCGCAACTCGTTCGTGAAGGACAACCACGTCCGGCTCGGGCAGCTCGATGTCTGACATGCCTCCGTCGCACTCCGGCAAGCAGGGGTCGAAGCGCCCCTCTGACGCATCGTTAACTTCCGCGGAAAGCGCGAGTACTTCCCAGGTCCACGGATGGATTCGAACCGTGCGCCCTATCTTCGTAGACCGAAGCGCGACGAGATCCTGCCCCGACATCGGATGCATCAAACGGTGCACCGCCGCAAACGCCTCGAATGCTGTGGCAATCGCGCGTTCGGCGTCTGCGTCGCTGTGAGCGACACAGTGCACCGACACGAACGTTCCCAACGCGGGCCGCAGGCGTGAGCACGTGGTGTGTTCGGAGGCGATGTCAGGCATAGCTCCAGAAACCTCACGAAGGAACTGATCTCTAGGAAACGGAACTGATAATTATTATCATTTGTATTCGCCCTGCCCTATCCGGACACCACGATAGTCATGTCAGCCCGCACTCGGTCGCCTCTTCGAGCCGTCACTCTACTGCTATCGGCCGGTTTCGCCCTGTCGGTGCTATCCGCCTGCGGTGGTGGCGCGGGTGGCGGAAATGTTGGCGGTCCCGTTGCCGGTGCCGGAATCTCATCGCTCGCGCAACTTGGCGAGAAGATCTTTCACGATCCATCGTTGTCGGCCAGCGGCACGGTGTCGTGCGCAACCTGCCACGACCCCGACCATGCGCTGGCATCTGCCATCAACGAACCTGTTCCAGTCGGTGGCGCGGATCTCGACGTTCCCGGATTCCGCAACGCGCCTTCGCTGCGATATGTCGCGCAAACACCGACGTTTGGATTCGACGACGGTGCTCCGCTTGGCGGCTTCGATCGTGACGGTCGTGCCGCCTCGCTGGCTGAGCAAGCGAGCCGCCCCTTTCTTGCAGAGCACGAGATGGCCAATACGGCAGCATCGGACGTCAGCGACAAGCTGAGCAAGGCCACGTATGCCGCCGACTTCAAAACAATCTTCGGGAACGACGTGTTCGATCAGCCCGAAGTGGCCTTCGATCGCGCGCTCACGGCGATTGCTCGTTATGAAGCCGAAGACCCGGATTTCGCGCCCTTCGAGAGCAAATACGATTACTTCCTCGCAGGGAAAGCGTTGCTGACCGCCGCCGAACAACGCGGTCTCGCGCTGTTCAACGATCCGCTCAAAGGCAACTGCGCAGCTTGCCATCCGAGCGGGCGTGGTCCGAACGGTGAACCCCCTCTATTTACCGATTTCAGTTATGACAACCTCGGCGTGCCGCGCAATGCGGCGATTCCGGCAAACGACGATCCAACATATTTCGATCTCGGCTTGTGTGGTCCTTTCCGGGACGATCTCGCCACTGCACGCGATCTATGCGGCGCGTTCAAAGTACCGACGCTGCGCAACATCGCTGTCACCGCTCCGTACTTTCACAACGGACGCTTCGCAACGCTTGTGCAGGCGCTCGGATTCTACGTGCGCCGCGATACGAATCCGGAAGAGTGGTATTCCATCGACGTTGGCGGCGCGGTCCACAAATTCGACGACCTGCCGCTGCAGTACGCTGCGAACGTCAACGTCACCGAAGTTCCGTACAACCGGAAGGTGGGCGATCAACCTGCGCTCACGCCCGCAGACATCGACGATGTCGTTGCGTTCCTGCAAACGCTTACCGACGGCTTCCAACTCTGATCCGCCTTCTACAACTGCATTCCACGACTGCTTTCCAAGACTGCCTTCCAAGACTAGAGGTCATTCATGCAACTCATAGCCACCATTCGTGCCCCGTCGCTTCCTCGCTCTGCGCTCACCTTCGCGATCGGCGCGCTCATGTCGCTGCCCGCGTCCGCGGCCACACAGCAGGAACTCGAAGCGCAACTGGCGGGGCTTGCGGGTGAAGTCGCAACGCTGAAGTCGGAACTCGCGAGAGTGTCGCAGGAGCAAAAGAACTCAATGACCGCACTTGCGGCAGTGCCGGTGCAAGTCATCGGAGAAACCGCCACCCCGGCGTCGAGCGCAGGGGCCGATTCGGGTCTCGATTTCTTCGGATACGGACAGGTCGACTACGCGCGCCCCAAAGACAATCCGTCAGACACCACCGCTACGGTCAGTCGCTTCGTCGTCGGCATGAGCAACCAGTTCGATGAAAAAACGCGGTTGGTCAGCGAACTCGAGATCGAGAATGCGGTGAGTTCAGCCGACGACCCGGGCGAAGTCGAGGTCGAGCAGCTGTACATCGAGCGTAGCTTCGATGACCGCTTGTTCGGCAAGGTTGGTCTGTTTCTGATTCCCAGCGGTCTGCTCAACGAGAATCACGAACCGACGCGCTTCTACGGCGTGTTCCGCAACCGCGTAGAGACGGCGATCATCCCGACAACGTGGCGTGAAGGCGGCATGCTGCTTCAAGGCAGCACCGATTTCGGACTGCGCTGGGATGCAGGGCTGACCACCGGCTTCGATCTGTCGAAATGGGATCCGACGTCGCCTGAAGGAAAGGAGTCGCCACTCGGCTCGATCCACCAGGAAATGGCGCTGGCGAAGGCGAGCGACATGTCCGGTGTGTTCGCGCTGAACTACACGGGCATCCCCGGGCTACGGATCGGCGCTTCGATCTTCAGCGGGGACGCCGCTCAGGGGCAACTCGGATTCGACGACAACGTTGTAACGTTGTGGGAAGCACACGGCACCTGGACGCCCGGCAGGTTCGAGTTCGCGGCGCTCTACGCAAACGGCCACATCTCGAATACTTCGAAAGTGAACCTGACGTTCATCGGTAATCCGACCTTGATTCCGGAGAGCTTCTACGGCTGGTACGGCCAGGCGGCCTACAACCTGCTCGACTGGGACGAGAATTCGCTGCGTCCGTTCGTACGGTTCGAGCGCCTCAACACGGCATCAAACTACTCCGACCTATCGCCGGGCCTGACTCCTGAAAACGGACCCGATCAAGATATCATCACGAGCGGGGTCAACTTCCTGTTCGCGCAAGGCGTTGTTCTGAAAGCCGACTATCAGCATTTCCACGGTACCGGCGGCAGCGACCAGATCAATTTCGGCATGGGATATCAATTCTGATGGCAGACGCCGATCGCGGTGTGTTCGGTCTCATGGGCGCGGCCGCGCTGATGATGCCGGCCACGGTGGTCGTCGCGGCGGATTATCTGACGATCGACGCAGCCCAGAAATCGATCTTCCCCTCAGCTGATTCGTTTGAACCCTTCGTCTTCGCAATAACGGCCGAACAGAGGTCCACAATCGCCGCTCTCGCAGGAGCGCAACCGCCACATGGTGCATTGCGCGTCTGGAAAGCGAGCAAAGACGGCACGCCATGGGGTTTCGTTCTACTCGACGAAGTGATCGGCCGTTCGGATTTGATCACGTACGCGATCGGCGTGGCGCCCGACGGTGCGCTGACGCCCGTCGAGATCCTGTCGTATCGCGAAAGCCACGGTGCCGAGATCCGCAATGCGGCATGGCGGCGTCAGTTCGCCAATCGTCACGATTTATCCGAGCTGGAATTCCGCACCGACATCAAGAACATCTCGGGCGCGACATTGTCATCGGAACACGTCACACAAGGCGTGCGTTGGCTGCTGGCACTGTGGGCAACCGTTCTGCACCAACCACCGTCTCACCCTTGAATATGCAAGCTAACCAAATCGCAAAGGCGCGTCTGATGCCCGATCGGCTCAGATATTGCGTTTACCTGGTTTTCGGCGGCGTGTGGACTTCGGGTTGTGTGTGGCTCGCTCTACACTGGTTGTTCGAAACGCCGGACGAGTTCGGTATCGCTCGGCACCCGCTGGAGCCCACCGTCTTGTGGATTCACGGCGTTTTGAGCATCGCCTTCGCTTACCTGTTCGGCTGGATCATGGCGCGTCACGCATCGGAAGCGTGGCACCAACAGAAGCGACGCGTCAGCGGCGGGCTTTTGACCGCCGTCATCCTCGCGCTATCGTTCTCCGGCTTTGCGCTGTTCTTCCTCACCGACTCGAACTGGCAGGCCCAGTCGACAAGAATTCACGAAATTCTCGGTCTGGCCGTAACCTTCTTCGCCATTGAGCACTGGCGAGCGATGAATGGTCGGGCAGAAGCAGGCGCGGCGCCTTCGAGCGTCCGTTAGCGGGTCTCGATCGCGTCCGCGAGCCGCTTCACGAAATTGTTGGCCCAGAACACACGGTTCGAACCTTTGACGAGAATGATGTCGCCCGGAGCGAGTTCGCCGACGAGCTCCCGTAAGGAAACTTCTGTTGCCCGTTCAGCCTGGAGCAATCGTTGCGACTCGGGTAACTCGTTCCAGAGCGCAGTCATCCCCTGTCCTACACACACGACGCGATCGATCCCGCTGCAATGCTCCGCCAGGCGCCGATGATATTCGGCGCTGCCGTCGCCCAGTTCGAGCATTTCGCCCAGGATCGCGAACCGCTTGCCCGCCGATTCGGCCGCCAGCCCGCGCAGCGCGGCTGCCATGCTGGTTGGATTCGCGTTGTAGCTGTCGTCGATGATCTCGACGCCGCCTATCGACATACGCGATCCGCGCCCTTCGGGGACGATCGAATCCGGAAGATCTCGCGCCGCATCCAGGGACTGTTCGGCCGCGACGAGGCATGCGAGCACGGCTGCGAGTGACGTCGCGCGATGCAGACCGCCACCTGGAACCCGTGCCGCTAGCCAGCGTCCGTCCACGCGGAATTTCCCCACGCGGGTGTCTGCGTCGTATTCGCGCAGCGATACGTCGGCAGTGTCCGTCAGTCCAAATGTCATTGTACGAATGCCGCTGCCCACATGTGGAACGGCAAGATCGTCGGGGAACACGGCAACGCCGCCGGCGCCGAGCCCGTTGAAGATGCTGGTCTTCTCCGCGCGTAGTGCTTCGATCGAACCAAAGTACTGCAGGTGCGCGGGCCGTACGTTGAGCACCAGCGCTACGGTTGGGCACACGAGTTTCGCCAACGGCTCGATTTCGCCCGGATGATTGGTACCAATCTCCAACACCGCTGCAGGCGCGACGCGCGGCGTTCTCGCCAGTGAGAGAGGTACACCCCAGAAGTTGTTAAGGCTGCCGGTCGCTTGCGTACAACAAAGCGCCGCATTCAAAAATGAACGGACAGTGGTCTTTCCGCTGCTGCCGGTCACGGCGAACACCGGCCCTCCGAACCGGGCGCGCGCACCCCGTCCCAACGACCATAGTCCGTCGAGCGTGTCGCTCACCCGCAACTCGGGCAACTGCGTTCCGCTAGATCGGTGCGTCAACGCGCCAACAGCACCACGACGCTCCGCTTCGTCGATGAACGCGTGGCCGTCACGGTCCGTTCGACTATCGGTATTGAAACGCGGACCCGGATCACCGAGCAGTGCCACGAACAGATCACCGGCGCGCAACGTTCGCGTGTCAATGCTAACTCCGAGAATGTCCGGCCCGTCGACCGGCGGCGCACCAACCGCAACGCACGCATCGCGCCAACGCCAAACGACTTCGCTGAGTTCCGGGTTCACTGCCCCAGCCACGTTGTTACACCCATGTTGTTACACCCACGCAAGCATAACGCGTGCGCCGTCTCGAGCGATGACGCGCGGCGCGTTTTGGGACGCTCGCCCTTTCATTTTGCAGTCGTTGCCGAGACAATCGCCGCCTTCTCGTGTCAGGACGACCAATGGCGCAGGACAGCTCGATTCGGCGTTTGTTTCGCGGCATCGGCCGCGGCATCACAACCACACGCGTATTCGTGACGAATCTACTGTTCGTCGCAATCGTCTTTCTCGTGCTCATGGCAATCGTTTCGGGTGGTGCGAAGTTGACGGTTCCGGACAAGGGTGCGTTGGTGATCGCGCCCGAAGGAACCATCGTCGAGCAGACTTCCCAGTCCGCGCCGTTCGAAGCGCTGCTGGGCGGCAACGATATCGCTGCGGAAACCCGCTATCAGGATCTGATTGACTCGCTCGATGCCGCGAAGTCGGACGCACGGATCGCAATTATCGTGCTCGACCTCGAACACCTCACGGGCGTCAGCCCGGCGCACCTCAGCGGGCTTGGTGATGCACTGACTGCGGCAAAGGCGGCCGGCAAGGAGATCGTCTCGGTCGGCGACTACTACACGCAAGGTCAGTACTACCTTGCCTCGTTCGCCGACACCATCTACATGCACTCGATGGGTCAAGTGCTGCTCACCGGGTTCGGTTCGTATCAGAGCTACTACAAGGACCTGCTCGATAAGCTGAAGGTGAGGGTCCACGTGTTCCGCGTTGGTGCGTACAAAGCTGCGGTCGAACCCTACACGCGTACAGATATGTCACCCGAAGCGCGTGAAGCGAATCGCGCGATGATCGATGAACTGTGGCAGGACTACATCGCCAAGGTGGCCTCCAATCGGAAACAGTCGCTCGATCAGCTGAATGAATACGTTCTGCACTACGAAGACGTTCTCAAAGCCGCAGACGGCGACATGGCGCGCGCGGCGCTTGAACACGGTCTCGTCGATGCGTTGATCTCGCGCGATGAAATGCGTCAGCGATTGATCGCGAAGGTAGGCGAATCCGAAGGCACGTTCCGACAGATCGCGTCGAGTGATTACCTGCGCGCCACGCGCACCGTACGGGCGCCAGGCAGCAACGAAGTCGGCGTGGTCGTCGCCAGCGGCATGATTCTTCCCGGCGAACAACCGCGTGGCTCGGTCGGCGCCGACAGTCTCACCGAACTGATTCGCAGTGCCCGGCTCGACCAGAACGTGAAGGCCGTAGTCTTGCGGGTCGACTCCCCCGGTGGTGCAGCGATCTCTTCCGAAGTGATCCGTCAGGAGCTCGAGCAACTTCAAACGTCGGGCAAGCCGCTCGTGGTCTCTATGGCAGGCGTGGCGGCATCGGGCGGCTACTGGATTTCGGCCACCGCGGACGAGATCTGGGCGGCACCGACTACTGTCACGGGTTCGATCGGGATTTTCGGCATGGTGCCGACGTTCGAAGACAGCCTCGCATCGATCGGGATTACGCGCGACGGGGTCGGGTCGGCGCCACTCGCTGGTGGGCTCGATCCTTTCGGCGGCATCTCCGAACCGATGGGGAACATCCTGCAGGCAAACGTGGAAGCCGGTTACAAACGCTTCCTCGATCTCGTGTCACGCGGTCGCGACATGCTGCCGGAACAAGTGGACAAGATCGGACAAGGGCGCGTGTGGACGGGCCGCAAGGCGCACGAACTCGGTCTGGTCGACGGGTTGGGTCAGCTTCCCGATGCAGTTGCGGCTGCCGCGAAGCGCGCGGGAATAACGGACTACCAGGTTCGCTTCATAGAAAAGCCGCTATCCGCGCGCGAACAATTGCTGCAACAGCTCACAAGCAGCATGGGCTTCGCATCGGCAACGCAATGGGCGCGAGAACTGTCGCAACTCGTGCGGCTCGACGATCCGCTGCACACCTACGCACTTTGCGATATCTGCGCGGTGGCGTTCTAACGAGGAACTCCTCGGCTACCAGCCGTACGCGCTCTTCATGATGAAGTAGATCTGGTTCTGCTCGATCACCCCGTGAACGCGGTTGGCACCGGGACCGCGGGCGTACACCGGAACGTCCTCGCCGCCGTGCGTTTCGCTCGACATCGGAACTGCCGACTCCTGCATGTAGTTCGGTGCGGTTGTGTCCACGTTGGTCAGGTCCGGTCGTGCAACTGCGGCAGGGTCGAACTGTCTGGCGAAGTGCGGAAATTGCTTTGGCCCAGCCGGCTGTGTATTGGACGCTTCGAGCGCACCCGGACCGTTCGCATAGCCGAGCGTCGTGTACGGCTTGCCGATGCCATCGAGTTCGAGGCTGCCGTCGGGCGCCTTCGCTTTGCCGAGGATCGGGTTGCCACGCGCAGGGTAGCCGGCGATGTGGAGCGTATGGCTGTGATCTGCCGTCGTGATGATCAACGTGTCCTTCGCGTTGGTGAGTTTGTCAGCGGCAGCAACAGCGTCCGCAAATGCAATCGCGTCGGTCAGCGCGCGATAGGCGTTGCCAGCGTGATGACCGTGATCGATTCGGCCGCCCTCTACCAACAGAAAATAACCCTTCCGCCCCGTCGAGAGCATTTCGATCGCTTTCGTCGTCATTGCCGCGAGCGACGGCTCACCCGGCGCTTCGGTAACGCGATCCGCGTCGAAGTGCATATGGTCCGGGGCAAACAATCCCATGACCTGAGACCCGCGGATAGCTTGTACTTCCGACAGCTGTGTTGCGTTCCAGACGAAGGTGCCACGTGGATGAGCGCTCTTCCATTGCTCGATCAGATTGCGGCCGTCTGCGCGAATGCCGCGTTGATCGGGATTCGCTGGATCGGCTACGTCGCGTGGCAGGAACGCCATCCGGCCGCCGCCGAGAATCACGTCGATGCCCGATCCATGAGAAAACTCGACTAACTGCCGCGCAATGTCGCGACAACCTTGTGCTTGCGCCTCTGCGGGCGTCGAGACATCGGATTCCCAGTCACGGCTCGGCGTGTGTGCGTACGTTCCGCCGGGTGTGGCATGGGTGATTCGGGTAGTCGTCACCACACCGGTGGACAATCCGCGATCGGCAGCCTCTTCGAGCAGCGTTGCGATGCTTGCTGCAGCGGCGCCATCGCATTGTTCCGGCGTCACCGCCGGCCCTTCCCCGAGCACGGCACTACGCGTCTTCTGCCCGCTCATCATGGCCGTGATCGTGCCGGCCGATTCGCCTACCTGAAAGTCCAACGTGTAGGTCTTCGAGAGGGCCGTGTACGGAAATCGTTCGAACGAGAGTACGTTCTCTTCGCCCGACTCACCGCGGCGCTGGCCATCGAGAATACGCGTGGCGGTGACGGTGGCTATTCCCATGCCGTCACCGACGAACAGAATGACGTTGCGCGCCCTTGCCGCCGCATCTGCGGACATGCATTCGAGCATCAACAACACGATTGCCGCGCACGCGAAACCCCGTCTCATCATCGAACTGCCTCGCGCATGGTTACGAATTCCTCTGCAGCCGTCGGGTGAATTCCTATCGTCGAATCGAACTGGGCCTTCGTCGCGCCGGCCTTCAATGCGACGCCGATCCCCTGGATGATCTCGCCAGCATCGGGGCCGACCATGTGTGCGCCCAACACCACATCCGTATCCGCATCAACCACCAGCTTCATCATGGTGCGCTCGTTGCGCCCCGACATCGTGTGTTTCATTGGCCGCAACGTCGATTCGAAGATACGCACGTTGGAGTGCAGCTCGCGGGCATGAGCCTCTGTCTCTCCGACGGTTCCGATGTTCGGCTGGCAGAACACGGCTGTTGGCACGCCAGAATAATCGAGCGTTCGATTCTTGCCGTTGAACAGATTGTCGGCAACGACCATGCCTTCTGCGATCGCAACCGGCGTCAGTTGCACGCGATCGATCACGTCGCCGATCGCATAGATATTGTCGACACTAGTGCGGTATCTGTCGTCGACCGCAATCGAACCCCGCGCGGTCAGCGCGACACCTGCCGCCTCGAGGCCGATCCCGTGCACCGTCGGGGAACGACCGGTTGCGAACAGAACCAGGTCGGCATCGATTGTTCGTCCATCGGCCAATACGACGCGGCGCGCGCCGTTCTTCGTCAACTCAACGCGTGCAACCATCGCTTCGAACTTGAGATCGATGTGTTTCTCTCGAAGTTGATCGGCGACGAACGATCGCACGCCGTCGTCGAACCCGCGCAGAAACAGCGCTCCTCGGTGCACCAGTGTCGTAGTTGCGCCCAGGCCGGCAAAGATTCCCGCAAACTCCACGGCAATGTATCCCCCGCCGACCACGACAACGCGCTCGGGAAACTCCTCGAGATAGAACGCTTCATTCGAAGTGATCACGTGTTCGCGTCCCGGAAATTCGGGCACGCGTGGCCAGCCGCCCGTGGCGATCAGTACGCGTTCGGCTGTGACGGTGCGGCCCTTGTCGATCTGGATCGTGTTCCGATCGTGCAACGTCGCAAAGCCCTGAATGACTTCGACCCCCGCGCCTTCGAGCAGGTTTCGGTAGGTCCCGTTCAGCCGTTCGATTTCGCGCGTCTTGTTGTCACGCAACGTCGGCCAGTCGAAACGCGGCGAGTCAACGGTCCATCCGTAAGCCGCGGCATCTTCGAAGTCTTCCGCGAAGTGCGATCCGTACACGAACAACTTCTTCGGTACGCAACCGACATTTACACACGTGCCACCGAGATAGCGCCCTTCCACTACTGCGACCCGCGCGCCGTAGCGAGCCGACATCCGGCTTGCGCGAACGCCGCCGGATCCGGCGCCGATGACCAACAGATCGTAGTCCCACTTGGACACGAGTAACCCCACAGCAACGGAGCGGCGAGCCTAATCGATCAACCTCGCAATGCAAAGACGCCTGCCCTCGTTGGGAATCGCGATGCGCTGCCGTACACTGCCGCGACATTGCTGGGAGTCATACATGAACGGTGCGGAAAGTCTGCTTCAAACCCTGGTCGGATGCGGTGTGGAAGTCTGCTTCACGAATCCCGGCACGTCCGAAATGCACTTCGTCGCGGCGCTCGACAAGCAAGACGGCATGCGCAGCGTGCTGGGGTTGTTCGAAGGTGTCGTTACCGGCGCAGCAGACGGATACGCAAGGATGGCCGGTAAACCGGCTTGCACGTTATTGCACCTCGGTCCCGGGCTTGCGAACGGTCTCGCGAATCTTCACAACGCCCGACGCGCGCGGGTGCCCCTCGTCAATGTCGTTGGCGATCACGCCACTTATCATCGACATCTCGACGCACCGTTGACGTCGAACATCGTAGGTTTTGCCGAGCCGGTCTCAGGATGGATCAGGGCGTCCGCATCGTCGCAAGAAGTCGCAGCCGATGGAGCCGCAGCTGTGGCCGCGGCCATGACCCCACCGGGGCAGATCGCAACCCTGATTCTGCCCGCCGATACGGCATGGGGTCCCGCATCGGGGCCGGCGAAACCGGTTGCCGCGCCACGACGTGTCGCACCGGCAACCGAGGCGATCGACGCGGCGACCGCTGCATTGCGGTCCGGTGATCGCTGCGCACTACTGATGAACGGCGGGGCGCTCGATGAGCGCGGGCTCGAACTCGCCGGCCGCATCGCTCAGCGCACCGGAGCGCAATTGTTTGCCGATACGTTTGTTACCCGAATCGCACGCGGCGTCGGGCGAGTCGACGTGCAACGCGTGCCGTATTTCGGCGAGCAAGCTGCCGAAGTGCTGGCGCCCTATCGGCATCTGATCTTCGTCGGCACCAAAGCGCCTGTCACTTTTTTCGCCTATCCCGGTAAGCCGAGCGAACTGACTCCGAAGGGCTGCACGGGGCATACGCTGGCCACTCCGGAACAGGACGCGATACAAGCCCTCGAAGCGTTGTGCGAAGCGGTGGGTGCCGGTAAGTCGGTGCCCGTAACGACCACTCGCCAGCAACTATCACTGCCGCGCGGCGCGCTGACGCCGCAAAGCGCCGCACAAGCGCTCGGTTGCCTGATTCCGGAAGGAGCAATCGTCGTAAACGAAGCTGCAACGTCTGGATTTGCCATTCCCACGTTGACGGCCGGCGCCCCTCAGCACGATTGGTTGGACCTCACCGGTGGTGCGATCGGTCAGGGTTTACCGAGCGCAGTCGGCGCAGCCGTTGCGTGTCCGGGTCGGCGCGTGCTGGCACTCGAAGGCGATGGTAGCGGCATGTATACCGTGCAAGCGCTGTGGACGATGGCGCGCGAGGGTCTCGACGTCACTACGGTCATCTTCGCGAATCGCAAGTACGCGATTCTGCAGGTCGAGTTACTCCGCGTCGGTGCCGGTAACCCAGGCCGCAAAGCGGAAGACATGCTGTCGTTGAACCGCCCCGACCTCGACTGGGTGGCACTCGCCACCGGAATGGGCGTGCCGGCTACACGTGCGACAACCGCCGAAGAATTCAACAGCCAGCTCGCGCGTTCGCTCGCCGCTCCCGGACCGGGGTTGATCGAGGTCGTGCTGTAAGATCACGAGCTATCGTTACATCATCGCGTCGAATGGTTCCAGCAGGCTTGTTAGGCTTCGCCCCACTTTTATGACTGGTAGTCCTCGTTGAACATTACGTTGTTCGGAACCGGATATGTCGGCCTGGTAACCGGAGCGTGCTTCGCCGAAATGGGCAACCAGGTTCTGTGCATCGACGTCGATGTCGACAAAGTAGCAGCCCTCAATCGTGGCGAGATCCCGATTCACGAGCCCGGTCTCGAGTCCATGGTCGCAAGCAATACTGAAGCGGGACGCCTGAGGTTCTCTACCGATGCAGCGGCCGGCGTCGACCACGGTGAAGTCCAATTCATAGCAGTAGGAACTCCTACCGCAATCGATGGTTCTGCAGACCTACGCTACGTATTGCAGGTTGCGCGGACAATCGCCAGCCACATGAGCTCGCCAAAAATTGTCGTCGACAAATCGACCGTTCCGGTTGGCACTGCCGACGAAGTACGCCGCACCATTTCTGAGATGTTGGCGGAACGTGGTGTTCGCATCGACTTCGATGTCGTGTCAAATCCCGAATTTCTGAAAGAAGGGGCGGCTATAAACGATTTCATGAAGCCGGATCGAATCATCATCGGTTCAAGCAACGAGAACAGCACGCGAGTGCTGAATCAGCTTTACGCCCCATTCAATCGCAATCACGATCGAATCCTGTACATGGATGCTCGTTCCGCAGAATTGACCAAGTATGCGGCGAACGTGATGCTGGCGACGCGAATCAGCTTGATGAACGAATTCGCGAATCTGGCGGACCGCGTCGGCGCCGATATCGAAGACGTTCGACGCGGCATCGGCTCCGATCCACGCATCGGTTTCAACTTCATTTATCCGGGTGCCGGCTACGGTGGCTCGTGCTTTCCCAAGGATGTCAGGGCACTTCTGCACACTGCGACCGCGAACGGCTACGACGCACAGATTGTTCGCGGCGTAGAACTGGTGAATGAGCGCCAAAAGAAGGTGCTGATCGAAAAGATCCTGAACCATTTCGGCGGATCGGTAACGGGGCGCACCTTCGCGGTATGGGGACTTGCGTTCAAGCCGAATACCGATGACATGCGAGAAGCGCCGAGCAGAACTTTGATGGAAGCACTTTGGGAACATGGCGCATTCGTTCGTGCATATGATCCAGCGGCGCGGGCGGAAGCGAGCCGTCTCTACGCAAAGCAACCGAATCTCATTGTGTGTGACCGTCGCGATGCAACGCTCGAGGGTGCTGACGCACTAGTGGTGATGACGGAGTGGAATGAGTTCCGAAGCCCGGATTTCGGTGCTTTGAAGGCGCAACTGAGTAAACCGGTCATTTTCGATGGGCGCAATCTGTTCGATCCCGATTACCTGAGCCAGCTGGGCTTCAGCTATTACGGCATCGGACGCGGTGATCGAGGTTCCGTCAAAACCACTTGATACTGGATATTCATACAGGTAACTTGGTCGGCCCTGTATGAAAGTACAGCATCCATGGCAGACCTTTCCGCTCCTGAACGCTCCGTTTCCAGCGAGGCCCTGCTCGCCCATCCCGACCTGTGGCGGGCGGGTCGAGTAGAGCCGAATTCCCGGGCTGTAAGCACCGGCTATTCCTCGCTCGATGGTCTGTTGGCAGATCGTGGCTGGCCAAAAGCTGGTCTGATCGAATTGTTGTCGCCCCGAATCGGTATCGGCGAATTGCGGTTGCTCGGGCCGGCATTGGCGACACTCAGCGTTCAGGAGCAACGCTGGATCACGTGGATCAATCCGCCGCACATTCCTTACGCACCTGCACTGGCCGAAATCGGCATTGATGTCGGCAAAGTGCTGCTGGTCCATCCGAAGACCCACGAGGATGCGCTTTGGTCACTCGAACAAGCCGTCAAATCCGGCAGTTGCAGCGTAGCGCTCGCGTGGCTCGATGAGTCGAAGCTCACCACCAAAGACGTACGCCGATTCAAGCTGGCGGCGCGGCGCGGGGAAACGCTGACCGTTCTGTTTCGTTCGGCCATCGCAGTTCAGCGTCAGTCGATGGCCGAACTGCGCATCTTGATGCAGCCCGCATCTGCATCGGATCGATTGAGTATCGAAATACTGAAGCGCCGCGGCGGTTGGCCGGTCGAACGGCTTGCGCTCGAACTCGCTTATCGCACCACACACATGACGCGCAGCGATCTGCGCGACCAGTTGGCGTTGTGGCGGACAAAGAGTTTGCGGTCGGTTGGACCTCTCCCACCTCCGCGGCTCCTGCACGATCCGCATCCGACTCATGTCGGGCCATGAACGTGCTGTGGTTCTGCGTGGAACTACCGGCTCTGGGTCTCGAAGTGTGTGCACGACGGATGCTGCACGAAGATAGACCCGCGGTGCTCATAGAAGATAACCGTGTGGTTGCACGCAACGCGGCTGCACTCGATAGCGGCGTTGCCATCGGCTGCAGTCTTGCAACAGCCCATAGTCTTTGCCATCGCCTCGAACATTCCAGTCGCGACATCACCGCCGAGCGCGAACGGTTGAGATTCCTCGCCGATGCTGCCTATCGCTTCAGTTCGAGCGTCAGCATTCACGAGCCGTCTGCATTTTTACTGGAGATAAGCGGCAGTTTGAGGTTGTTCGGCGGGCTCTACAGCCTGAAGCGCAGTCTGATCAGCCTGTTAGGAGAGTTGGGACATCGGGCGACTATCGGCATCGCTCATACACCGCTTGCGGCGTTAGCGTTCGCCCGCGCGCAGGAAAACTGCGAACTCCCACGTTGGCCCGAAGGGAGTGAAGTCAAAACACAGAGTCTCAAATCGTTGCGCCGCATCTCGATGCGACATACCGAATGCGATGCCGCAACGGTAGAGCGGTTCTCGAACATGGGCATCGACACCCTGGGTCAGGTGTTCACATTGCCAACGACTGAACTCGGACGCCGTTTCGGACCAAGGCTGCTCGATTATCTCGATCGCCTCACCGGGCAACGCGCCGACCCGAGAATCCTGATCACTCCGACGGCAAGCTTTTCAACCGAACTGACCTTCCTCCAGAGCATCTCGAACAAAGAGGCGCTGGCTTTCCCGATGCAGCGTCTCGCTCACGATCTCTGCAACTGGCTCATCGGACGCCAGCTCGGAGCAATACGCATCGCGTGGCGTTTCGCGCCGTTCAATTCGAATGCAACCGCGATGGAAGTCGAGTTCGCGCAGCCGCAGCAAAACAAACAGGCTTTGCTGTCCATCAGCCGATTGAAGCTCGACGTGCTCGATCTGCCCGATGAAGTACTTTCGCTGCGGCTCGCATCGGTTCGGCTCGCACCATGGCAGGCGAAAAGCAGTTCACTGTTCGCGCGCACCGAACATGCCGGCCACTCCCCTACCGAGCTGATAGATCAATTTCGGGCTCGACTGGGCGATGGAGTCTGTTCGGGCATTGCCGCAAACGACGATCACAGCCCCGAGCTTGGATGGAAGTCGACCGTACCGCGCCTGCAGACCACCAACGCGCGAACGAAGGGGCCGGCGGTAATGGGAACATTGAGCCGGCCTCTGTGGTTGTTCGACAAGCCGAAGCCGGTGTTGCGTCGCAACCTGACGTTGCTGCGCGGTCCCGAACGCATCGACGTTGGTTGGTGGACTACACCGAATGTGTATGAACCTGCACATCGAGACTATTTCGTGGCACGCCATGCCGATGGCAGCCAATGCTGGACTTTCATCGACCGACAAGGGGAGTGGTTCGTCCATGGCTACTTCTCCTGACGCTTTCGCCGAGCTGCACTGCAAGAGCAACTTCAGTTTCCTGTATGGCGCTTCTCATCCTGAAGAACTGGTCGTGCAAGCCGCCGAACTCGGCTATCGAGGCATCGCGATCACCGACGAATGTTCACTCGCGGGTGTCGTCAAGGCGCATATGGAAGCGAAGAAGCGCGGCATTCACCTGGTCATCGGCGCTGAGTTCCTGCTGACCGAAGGCATCAAGATCGTGATGCTGGCACCGCATCGCGGCGCTTACGGTCAGTTGTCCACATTGATCAGTCGAGCGCGGAAACACAGCGAAAAGGGATCTTATCGGCTTTCCATCGACGATCTGAGCTGGGGCGTAGCTGAATGCTTCGTGCTGTGGGTTCCGCTAACCACCACGATGAGCGTGCTGCTCGATCAAGGTCGTCGCCTGCGCAGCCTGTTACCGCAGCTATGGATTGCGCTCGAGTTGTTGCAGAACGGCGATGATCTGGACCTCGCGGCGACCGCTTTGACGTTGTCGATGAAACTCGATTTACCGGTCGTTGCGTGCAACGACGTTCACATGCATGTGACTCAACGTAAACCGCTGCAGGATGTCCTGACAGCAATTCGCCTGAAGACGTCGGTAAAAGAACTGGGCACAGCGCTGTATGCAAATCGCGAGCGTCACTTGCGCTCGATCGCAAGACTGCGCCTGCTGTACCCCACCGAGATGTTGCAGGAGTCGGTGACGATCCTCGAGCGATGCCGATTTTCGCTGGACGAATTGCGCTACGAGTATCCTGAAGAACTCGTGCCGGAACATCTGACACCCAGTCAGTTTCTGCGGCAGATCACGCTTGCAGGTGCCGCTGAACGTTGGCCCGCAGGTGTACCCGAAGATGTCAGAGAGCTGGTCGAAACCGAACTCGATCTCATCGAGAAGCTCAAGTACGAGTATTTTTTCATCACGGTGTACGACATCGTCCAGTTCGCACGCAGTGAGAACATCCTCTGTCAGGGTCGCGGATCAGCTGCGAATTCTGCGGTCTGCTATTGCCTGAACATCACCGAAGTCGATCCTTCGCGGCTACATCTACTATTCGAACGATTCGTATCAAAGGAACGCAATGAACCACCCGACATCGATGTCGACTTCGAGCACGAACGCCGCGAAGACGTCATCCAATACATCTACAAGAAATACGGCCGCGATCGCGCGGCCATCGCCGCCACACTCATTACGTATCGCCCACGCAGCGCAGTTCGCGACGTTGGTAAAGCGTTGGGACTGAGCGTCGACCTCGTGGATCTGTTGGCGAAATCGCTTGCATGGTGGGATCAGCAGGATGTATTGGAAGCACGTTGTGCTACTGCCGGGGTCAATCCGAATAGTTCGACCGTGCAGCAATTTTTGATCATGGTGCAGGAGATACTTGGTTTTCCGCGGCACCTCTCGCAGCACGTAGGGGGATTCGTCATCTCGCGCGGGCCGCTTGCGCAATTGGTGCCGATCGAAAACGCCGCGATGAAAGATCGCACGGTAATTCAGTGGGACAAAGACGATCTCGAGGCGCTCGGGCTGCTGAAAATCGACGTACTCGCCCTCGGTATGCTGACGGCGATTCGGAAAACGATCGACCTGCTGAACGAATTTCACGGCATCGAACTCACCGTCAACGACATTCCCCCCGAAGATCCGCTGACGTACGAGATGCTGCAGCGGGGCGATAGCGTCGGAGTGTTTCAGGTCGAATCGCGTGCGCAGATGAGCATGCTGCCGCGGCTGAAACCACGTACGTTTTACGATCTCGTGATAGAGGTTGCGATCGTTCGGCCCGGACCTATACAGGGCAACATGGTGCATCCGTATCTACGCCGCAGACAGGGGCTCGAACCGATCACCTACTCCAGCAATGCGGTTCGCGGCGTTCTCGAGCGCACGCTGGGCATTCCGATCTTCCAGGAACAAGTCATCGAACTCGCCATGGTCGCGGCCGGATTCAGCGCAGGCGAAGCCGATCAACTGCGTCGCGCGATGGCGGCATGGAAGCGTCGCGGTGGCCTCCAGCAGTTCGAGGCGAAGCTAATCGACGGCATGATGGCGCGCGGCTACGACCAAGACTTCGCAAAGCGCGTATTCGAACAGATCAAAGGATTCGGCGACTATGGATTTCCGGAGTCGCATTCAGCGAGTTTCGCATTGCTCGTATATGTCTCCGCGTGGCTGAAACGTCATGAGCCCGCTGCATTCTGCTGCGGGCTGCTCAACAGCCTGCCAATGGGATTCTATTCGCCGTCACAACTCATTCAGGATGCACTTCGCCACGGTATCGAGTCACGACCCGTCGATGTGCAATGCAGCGGTTGGCATCATCGTCTGGAAAAGCAACCTGAACCAATCGCTGGTCGATACGACGACATTCGCGACCAAGGCGCGATTCGCCTGGGATTTCGCCTGATCAAAGGTCTGAGCGAAGCAGCAGGACTACGAATCGAAAAGTGCCAGCCGTTTCGCGACGGCAACGATCTCGCCACACGAGCCAAACTGTCGGCCACTGAACTTGGATGCCTTGCACGCGCAGGCGCACTTGCAAGCATTTCGGGGCATCGCTATCAGGCACATTGGGATATGGCAGGTATCCAACCACAAGCGGGGTTGTGGAAGGTGGCCGATCAACAAGACGGATATCGCAGCAGCGTACAACTGCCGGCACCGACGATGGGCCAGGATCTGCTCGCAGACTACAGCTATCTGACGCTAACACTCGGTCCACATCCGCTACAGTTGTTGCGCGATCACACCGCTTTGAACGGCTGTCGTAGTGCGCGGCAACTGAATGACTCTCGACATGGACAACCGATTCGAGTGGCCGGTCTCGTCACCTGCAGACAACGGCCGAGTTCGGCATCCGGCGTCGTCTTTCTGACGTTAGAAGACGAGACGGGCAACATCAATGTGCTGGTTTGGACTTCGGTACTGGAACGCTATCGATCTCAGCTGCTGCAGGGGCAGCTATTGCAGATCAAGGGTACGGTCGAACGCGAGGGAGAAGTCATTCACGTGATCGCTGGTCACGTAATCGACCATACCGAATTGCTTGCGAAGCTTGGCGACGCGTCGGAAGACACACGACGCTTTGCGTCGCGTGACTTCCGCTAACGGATTACTCGAGCCGCGAAGTCAGGAAACGCGCTTACGCTTGGATAGATCGCCGTTGGGCCTCTGCGCCTTCATCTCTCGAACCACCTCGACGAGCAGCGAACGCATTTCGGCCAGTTCATCTTTGAGTCCATGGCCAAGTGTGTCTACCGCGCGTTCGAGGGACGCGAGCCGCTGCTGAACGTTCGCCTTATCGAACATCATCCGTGCCATGCTCTCGAGCGGCTGAACCGGAGCTGCGTCGGTCGATACGGCCCCCTTGGGTTTGTCCAGATCGGCTCCGATGAACTCGTTGCCGATTTCATCGGCCACTAGACGAACAACCTCGTCGTCGACCTGGTGGAGTTCCTCCAGAAAGGCATAAAGCAGCGTGCGATCGCAGAGATTATTGATCCGTCGTGGAACTCCCTGCGTAAACGCGAAGATGCGTTCGAACGCTTCGTCGGAGAACGTCGGATCCGCGTTCCACCCGACGAGCCGCAACCGGTGCTCGACGTAAGTGCGCGTCTCTTCCGAATCGAGTGGATTCAAATGATACGTAGCGATGATCCGTTGACGCAGTTGCTCAAACCCTTCCGACAGCAGCGTTGCGCGAAATTCCTCCTGCCCTAGCAGGAATACCTGAACCAACGGCCGTCCCTGATACTGGAAGTTTGACAGCATGCGTAGTTCTTCGACCGACTGCGGCGGAAGGTTCTGTGCCTCGTCGACAATCAGCAGAACACGCTTGTTCTCCCGCGTGCGATGCAGAAAGAACTGTTCGAGGTCACGTAGAAGCATCGCTTTGCTCGGCCCGCTGGGGCGAAGACCGAACTGAAACGCAACTAGAGTCAACAGATCGTCTTCCTTGAGTTGCGTCGTCACCATATTGGCGACGACGGTGACCTTCGGATCGAGATCGGCCAACAGCGTTTGCACGAGAGTGGTCTTACCGGTTCCGATATCGCCGGTGATTACGATGAAGCCATCACCCTGGCCGAGACCGTATTGCAGAAATGAAAGGGCGCGCTTGTGTTCCTTACTCGGATAGAAGAAGCGCGCATCCGGCGAAAGCTGGAACGGCTTTCCTGTAAGCTTAAAGAAATCCCTGTACATCGACGCTAGCTCCCCTGGGTCCCGTAGCCGTATCCGTATCCGTATGCGACATGGTCTGACGCACGTCGACGCGCCTTGTTCAGGATCATGCTGACAGACTCGCAACCCTTTAGTTGATGCAGCGCGTCCTCGACCGAGGATTTGGCTGTCTTGTCAGCTTCCACGAGAACAACGACGTGCCCCACCATGCGAGCCAGCACGCCCGCTTCGGTACCTGCGTGAAGCGGTGGCGCATCGACAATCACGATTCGATTCGGATCACGTTCCGCAAGTTCCCGCATTACACGCAACATCTTTTCGCTGGCGAACAATTCATCGACGTTCGGCAGCATCTTTCCAGATGGAAGAAACGACAACGACTCGATGTTGGTTTGTAAAATCGTGTCGTCCGTGTGAACACTGTGGCGTGCGAGCACGTCGGTGAGTCCACTTTCACACTCGATGCCCAACACGCGAGCGACATCGTTCTTGGCGACGTCTGCGTCGACGAGCAACACTGATCTATCTAGTTCGGCCGCCATGCTCAGTGCGAGATTGATGGAAACGAACGTCTTCCCTTCGCCGGGAAGTGCACTGGTAATCAGAATGAGATTGTGCGGCAACGCGCGATGATCGACTGCGGCCGATTTCTTCATCGCCATCAACAGCGGACGTTTGATCCGGCGTAAATCGGCCGCGATCTCGATATTCACGTTCTGATTCGTCGCGAAACCTGCGGCGGTCAACGCGGCGATATCAATCTCGCAGAATCCACCACCGATACGTGGTGAGACAAACGACTCAGACGAGTGAGTGCCTGAGGCATCGCCGACTTCGGTCGACGTCACAGCTGGTTGCACCTCGATTGCGGGATCGCGCGCGGGTACCGGATCACGCAAAACGGGTTCGGCGCGGACCTTCCCGATGGTGCCTAACCGAGCTGCTGCTCGCTCAATCGTGCTCATGAAATTACCTACGCAGAGAGCCGATGATTCTACCGGCTGGCAACTCAAACGCCTGTAAAGCGTTGTAACGCACGAAAACGGCCGACCAAGTTTACTTCAGTCTACAAGCTCGTCACAGTTGGTCCGCGAGATGCCGGCATAATACACCCAATCAACGGATGGCTTGGACAATGCTGATCACAGATCTAGCCGACGCACGGCCCGCAATTGTGGGACTCGGTTACGTCGGACTTCCTCTCGCGGTCGAGTTTGGTCGTAAGTACCCCACTGTTGGGTTCGACATCAATCATCATCGCGTCGCGGAACTGCGCAGGCGTCGCGATTCGACACTGGAGGTCAGCGCAGAGGAGCTCGCCGCATCAAACCAGCTCACGTTCTCCACTGACCTGCAGGACATCGCACGATGCAACGTGTACATCGTCACGGTCCCCACGCCAATCGACGTGTACAAGCGGCCCGACATGGCAGCCCTAAGGTCGGCCAGCAAGACGATCGGAGAAGTGATCAAACGCGGCGACGTCGTGGTTTATGAGTCGACCGTCTATCCGGGCGCGACTGAGGAAGTCTGTCTACCGATCGTCGAGAAGACGTCCGGCCTCCGTCTCAACGTGGATTTCTTCGCGGGCTACAGCCCCGAGCGCATCAATCCTGGCGACAAACTCCATCGCCTGACGACCATCAAGAAGGTCACGTCGGGATCAACACCGGAGGCAGCTGATCTGATCGATCGGTTCTATGGCTCGATCGTAACGGCGGGTACCTATCGCGCCTCCAGCATTCGCGTCGCCGAAGCCGCGAAGGTGATCGAGAACACACAGCGCGATTTGAATATCGCGCTCATGAACGAGCTCACGCTGATTTTCGAGCGCATGGACATCGATACCGAAGAAGTACTCCAGGCGGCCGGCACGAAGTGGAACTTCCAGCCGTTTCGTCCGGGTCTGGTCGGTGGTCATTGCATCGGCGTCGACCCTTACTATCTGACGTTCAAGGCGCAGGAAATCGGTTACCACCCGGAGATTATTCTCGCGGGTCGTCGCATCAACGACTCGATGGGCGAGCACGTGGTCGATCGCGTCGTGAAGTTGATGACGCAACGCAAAATTCATGTCGTCGACTCGAAGGTGCTCATTCTCGGTCTGTCGTTCAAGGAGAATTGCCCCGACATCCGCAATACTCGCGTTGTCGATCTCGTGCGAGAACTCAAGAAATTCAACGCGAACGTCGACGTGCACGATCCGTGGGTACACCCCGGCGAGGCAGTCGAGGAGTATGGATTGCACATGGTCGACTCGCTTCCCGCGAATCACTACGACGCGATCGTCATCGCAGTTGCTCATGATCAGTTCAAGAAGATGGGTATTGACGCCATCCGTAAGCTTGGAAAGTCAGAGTGCGTGATATTCGACGTCAAGCACGTATTCCCGAAACAGTGCACCACTGCTCGACTCTGAGCGCATCTAAGTGAAGGTGCTCGTTACCGGAAGCGCGGGTTTCATCGGCTCTCACGTCGCGGCGAAGCTGCTGGCGCGCGGGGACACCGTCGTCGGAATCGACAATCTAAACGATTACTACGACGTATCGCTGAAACACGCGCGCCTCGCCCGACTGGAAGGCCGCATCGGCTTCACGAATGAAGTGGTCGACGTGTCCGATCAGCGCTCGTTTCGGAAGGTTTTCGAACGCGAACGCCCCGACCGTGTCGTGCATCTGGCTGCTCAAGCCGGCGTCCGCTATTCGTTGGAGAATCCGCAGGCCTATATCGACGCGAACGTCACCGGATTTCTCAACGTGCTCGAATGTGCGCGGCATTTCGGAACGGAGCATCTAGTCTACGCCTCATCGAGTTCCGTCTACGGCGCTAACGAACACATGCCGTTTTCGGTAGATCACAACGTCGATCATCCGGTTAGCTTGTATGCGGTAACGAAAAAGACGAATGAACTGATGGCGCACACGTACAGCCATCTCTTTGAGATCCCCACGACGGGCCTGCGATTCTTCACCGTGTATGGGCCGTGGGGCCGCCCCGACATGGCGTTATTCCACTTCACCAAGAACATCCTCGCCGGGAAGCCAATCGAGGTCTTCAATCACGGACACCATCGTCGCGACTTCACGTATGTCGACGATATCGTCGAAGGCGTTGTTCGAATCCTCGACCACGTGCCCGTCGCCGATCCCTCGAGCCGGAACTCATCTCCCGCGTCTTCGGCGTCCTCGCCCTATCGTGTCTACAACATCGGCAGCAACAACCCGATCGAGCTGTTGCGTTACATCGAAGTGCTTGAAGACGCGCTCGGGTGCAAGGCAGAAAAACGCTTCTTGCCGATGCAGCCTGGCGACGTCGCTGAAACGTACGCCGACGTGTCGACACTCGCCCGCGACGTCGGCTACAAACCATCCACACCCGTGGAAGTCGGCGTGAGAAAGTTCGTCGACTGGTATCGCGATTTCTACGGTGTAAATCACGGCGGCTGAGCGGCTATGACGATCGATACAGTAGCGGTAATCGGGCTACTGATCGGGCTTTGCACATACACCGGTCTAGTCGCGTTCTTCGTATACGGTTGGTTCCAACGCATCACCGGACGCGCAGCGCTGCTGGCATCCGCAACAACAGCAGCCTGGTTCGCGTCGTATCTGACGCTAGGTCGCTTGCCCACGACCGATATCCTCGAGATTTCGGCCTACGTCTTCTGGATCATCTTGTTGACCCGAATTCTCGGCGTGACTGTCAATCGAGTCTTCGATCCACTGTATCGGAGCCAGACCGCAATCGCGGCCTTGACGCTCCTCGCGTACACCGTGGTGATCGTGGCATCCGTTTTTCCGAGCCTTCTCGACGCCTCATCGCGCGCACTGTTGAAGCTTGTTTTCTGCCTCATCGGAATCGTTTCGTTGGAGCAAGTCGCCCGCAACACGCGTCGCGACCACGAGTGGAACGTGAAATTTCTGATCATCGGTCTCGGCGCTGTGTTCACGTACGGGTTCGTCCTCTACGCCGATGCCCTTTTGTTTCGGTCCGCCAGCCTCACGCTGATCGCGCCTCAAGGCTACGTTTACGCACTCGCCGCACCGCTGATCGCGATTGCGTCTCTACGCAATCGCACGCATCGCATGAACGTGAACCTGTCCCGCCGATTCGTGTTCCGGACCGGGACCCTTCTGCTCGCGGGCGGCTATCTGCTGGTCATGGGAACAGCGGGCTATTACGTACGCTTCTTCGGCGGTGAGTGGGGCGAGGTATTCCAGGTCTTTCTCGTGAGTGCCGGCTTGGTGGGTCTGGCAGTCATCGGTGTTTCCGCACAAGTCAGAAGCGCGCTGCGACAAGCAATTGAACGCAATCTCTATGAATACAAATACGACTATCGCGACGAATGGCTTCGCGTAACGCGCGAACTGACTCAGGCAAACCCGGACGAAGAACTCGGTCCGCGTGCCATTCACGCGCTGGTCGATCTATTGCACGCGAACACCGGCGCCTATTGGCGAATGTCGAATGAAGGCGTACTACTTCCGATGACGCAACTCGGCGGCCAGTGGAACAGCCCGTTCTCGCCCGCCGGTTCGAAGTCGCTGGTGAGCTTCTTCGAACGGTTCGACTGGATCATCGATCTCGATGAATACAGACGCAGTCCCGCGGCGTACGACGGGCTCGATCTGAGCCTCGACCTCGATCTGCTCAAAGCTGCACGATTTGTAGTGCCGCTGCCAATCGAAGATCGGTTGTTCGGTATCGTGGTCATCGGTCAGCCCATGACGCCGATGAATCTCATCTGGGAGGACTACGACATCCTCAAAATAATCGCGCGGCAAAGCGCCGGGTTCCTCGCGTTGCACCACGCGGATAGAGTGTTGTCTGCTTCGAAGCAGCTGCGAGCCATGGACCAACTTTCCGCATTCGTCGTCCACGACCTGAAGACTGTGAGCGCCCAACTCGGGCTTCTGTTGCGCAATGCAGAGCGGCACAAGACGAACCCTGCGTTCATCGAAGACATGTTGAAGACTACCGAAAACGTGGTCGGTCGCATGACCAGGCTTGTGGACCAGCTTCGCTCCCGCGCTCAGGACCCGGCTCAGCGCGAAGTCGACCTGATCGTAGTCGTCGACCAGGTTGTGAAGGATCGCTGCGCTCAGTCTCCCCAGCCGCAGCTCGAGACGTTCATTGCGTCGGTCTCTGTCCGGGCGGACGCAGAACGCCTCGGGTCCGTGATCGCCCACGTGATCCAAAACGCACAGGACGCCACCGATCCGAACGGCACTGTGCGAGTCCGTATCGATTCAACGCCGGTATGGGCGATAGTGATCGTCACGGATACCGGGCAAGGGATGTCACGCGATTTTCTCGATAACCAACTGTTTGCACCGTTCGCTACCACGAAAGGCGTCGCAGGAATTGGCGTTGGCGCCTATCAGTGTCGTGAGTACGTCCGTGCACTCGGCGGCGACGTGTCGGTACGAAGTCAGGTCGGCGTAGGCACGGAGTTCACGTTGCGCCTCCCGGTCGTGCCGGCAGGTTCGAAGGATGCAGTCGCATGAACGAACGCCATTTACTCATCGTGGAAGATGATCCCGGCCTGCAGAGCCAGATGCGATGGTGCTTCGCGGACGATCAGGTTCAAATCGCGGTAGCCGGCAATGAATCCGAAGCGATTGCCGCCGTGCGACGCAATCCTCCGCAGGTGGTGACGTTGGACCTCGGGCTTCCACCCGACCCAGGCGGCAGCAAAGTAGGGTTCGGCATTCTGCAGTCGATTCGATCGCTGTTGCCCGACTGTAAGATCATCGTCGTGACGGGGCGGGAGGAGCATGAACACGCAGTACGCGCAGTCGCAGACGGCGCGTACGATTTCTACCAGAAACCGATCGACGCAGACACACTCAGGTTCGTGGTCGAGCGCGCATTTCGGCTGGCCGATCTCGAAGCACAAAATCGACGGCTTACTGCAGCCCAGGCACCTACGTCGATGGCCGGGATCATCTCCGGCAGCAAGAGCATGCAGGACCTCTGCCGGTTGGTGGAGCGCGTCGCGCCGACCGATGCAAGCGTGCTGATTCTGGGTGAAACCGGAACGGGCAAAGAGCTCGTGGCGCGCGCAATCCACGATCTGAGCGCCCGGAGCGAGAAGGCGTTTGTCGCAATCAACTGCGCCGCCATTCCGGAGAACCTCCTCGAAAGTGAGCTTTTCGGTTACGAAAAGGGTGCATTCACCGGCGCTGTTGCACGCAAACTCGGGCGAATCGAGATGGCAAGCGGCGGCACGCTTTTCCTCGACGAAATCGGCGACATGCCGTTGCCGCTGCAGTCGAAGATCCTGCGCTTCCTGCAAGAACGCTCACTCGAACGAGTTGGCGGCCACGCACTGATCGACGTAGATGTACGAGTGGTGTGTGCAACCCATCGCCCCATCAACGAAATGTTGGTTAGCAAATCCTTCAGGGAAGATCTCTACTTCAGACTTGCGGAAATCAACGTAAACGTCCCGCCTCTGCGTAGTCGCGAGGGTGACGCCGTACTGCTGGCGCACGCATTCCTTCAGCGGTTTGCACCTGACCGGAAACTTCGGATGTCCAACGACGCCATCACGGCGTTGAGCAACTGGAACTGGCCCGGCAACGTCCGCGAGCTGGAGAATCGCGTCAAGCGAGCAAGCATCATGGCGGATTCGCAACAAATCTCGGCACGCGACCTCGATCTCGCCGTTGGCGACGAGACAGAAGCGGCATTCCCGTTGAACCTCAAACAAGTGCGCGACGAAGCTGAACTCAAAGCTGTCACGCGCGCGCTTGCCCGCGCGGACAACAATCTTGCGCAGGCATCGCGTTTGCTGGGAATCTCGCGTCCGACACTCTATAGCCTGCTCGAAAAGTTCAACATTGATCATCATGGCGAATGAAACACCCCACGTTCTCGTTACCGGTGGCGCTGGTTTTATCGGCAGCCACACGTGCGTTGAACTGCTGAACACCGGCCACTCGATTGTCGTTCTCGACAACCTGTCCAACAGCAGCACCAAGTCGCTCGACGCCGTCCGCCGTATCACTAACCGGGCGGTCGATTTCGTGGAAGGTGATTTGCGCGATGCACGCTGTCTCGACCAATTGTTCGAAACAAACCAATTCGACGCGGTCATCCACTTTGGCGGCCTCAAGGCGGTTGGCGAATCGGTTGAAAAGCCGTTGCTGTACTACGAAAACAACGTCATCGGTACCGTGCATCTAATCAACGCGATGAAGGCGCATTCCGTAAAGACGTTGGTATTCAGTTCATCCGCCACCGTGTATGGGAATCCGGCACGAATTCCCGCAACGGAGGACTTGCCGACATCGGCGACGAACCCATACGGCCGCTCGAAACTCGTGATCGAGGAGATTCTGCGCGACGTTCATGCCTCCGACCCCGAGTGGCGCATCTCAATGCTGCGCTACTTCAATCCGGTCGGTGCGCACATCAGCGGCGAGCTGGGTGAGGATCCGCGCGCCACGCCGAACAATCTGCTGCCGTATATCGCGCAAGTCGCGGTGGGACACCTTCCGCACCTGCGCGTATTCGGGAACGACTATGCAACTCGCGACGGCACCGGTGTACGCGACTACATCCACGTTGTCGATCTGGCGCGAGGCCACATCGCCGCGCTGCAGTTCCTCGCTAGTGGACCGCAACTTGCCGTGCACAATCTGGGGACTGGGCGGGGTTCGTCGGTCCTCGAAGCGCTGCGCGCCTTCGAGGAAGCGTCAGGGCGTACCATTCCATATCGCGTCGTCCCGCGACGCGCCGGCGACATCGCCGAGTGCTACGCCGACACTACAAAGGCACGCCGCGAACTTGGCTGGACTGCGCAATACGATCTGAATGACATGTGCCGTGACGCCTGGAGATGGCAGTCGCGACATCCCAACGGATTTGGCTGACCGGTATCGGAAGCTCTTCTATAATCGCCAATCGCCGCCTCACTGGAGGGGTGGCAGAGCGGTTGAATGCACTGGTCTTGAAAACCAGCAAAGGGCAACCTTTCGTGGGTTCGAACCCCACCCCCTCCGCCAGTGGGCGAACGAGATCGCTACGTTCTAGCCCTTACGACCTTCCGGTTACCACCGGGAGCGGTCGTCCTTCCCTTCAGTCACTGTTCGGCGGTACGCTTTGGTTGCTCGAGCCATGGACTGCTCTCGCGAGAGAGGTCGATTCCGTGATCAAGCGCGTAGTACTGCTGCTGATGGTTCTGCTCGTAAGCCTTGCTGCTTTCGCGGGCCTCATTCAACCCTCGTTTTCACCCTCTGATCCTGTGCTGGCGGATCAGAAAATGGCTCATGCACTATTGCTGCTGTTCTCAAGCCTCGGTCTCGTGCTGCTACGACCAAGGCGATAGAAGTCGTCTACAGAGCAAGTCAGAACGATCATCATCAAAGTCGACTGGGAGCGCCCGTCGGGTTCTAGTTGCGAGACTGCGAACCTGGCATTGAACTGATATCGCGCGACTCCGCTTAGCGCTAAAGCGTGCCACTTCATCGGATTGTCAGATTACGGCGACACGCTGTGGCCTAGCATTGCTGCATGGGTAACAGATACGGCGAGCCGGCTAAGACCTATTTCCGTGCCGGCGGCCGGTCCCTTGTCGCGGACGGGAACTGGTATTTCGCCACTCGCGAGGGAATCGATGTCGGTCCCTACCCGAGCCGGCAGGCTGCCGAAGCCGGTTCGGTTCGCCTCGCGAAGCTGCTGCGCGGTAACAATGATCCTGTCGCAGTTGAGAAGATCATCCGCGAGTTCATGTTCCTGATGGGCAAATCCAACATTAGAATGCCCTGATCCCGCTACCCCGACGATCGTGCCCGCCCAATGACCACCCTCTACGAGTTCGAAGCGACCACCATCGACGGCGCTGCACAGTCGCTTTCGGCGTTCGAAGGCAAGACGCTGCTGGTGGTAAACGTCGCGTCGAAGTGCGGGTTCACACCGCAATACACAGGTCTCGAGGCGATGTATCGGAAGTTCAAAGACAGGGGTCTGGTCGTGCTGGGTTTTCCATGTGATCAATTTGCCCACCAGGAACCGGGCAACGAGCAGGAGATCAAGAACTTCTGCTCTCTAAAGTACGATGTCAGCTTTCCGATGTTCTCGAAGATCGATGTCAACGGCGCAGGCACTTCACCGGTGTTCAAGTATCTGAAACGGGAGGCCAAGGGGCTGCTCGGCACCGAGGCCGTGAAGTGGAACTTCACGAAGTTCCTGATAGACAAACACGGTAAAGTCGTTCGTCGGTACGGCCCGACCGAAACGCCCGAATCGATCGAGAAGGACGTCGCGAAAATACTCTGACCATCGAACATTCAAACTAGCGAGACGCTATGAACAAGTCAGTCCAGGCTACCGCTCAATCCGAATACGACCTCACGCCGCCCAGCGCCATGGAGCGAAGAGCGCTCGAAGCCGGAATCACACGAGAAGAAGCCGACGTGTTGTTGCGACACGGCACGGAGGCGCCGTTTTGCGGCGGCCTGCTCGAAAACAAGGAAGACGGCGTTTATTGCTGCCGGTTGTGCGGGCTGCCTTTGTTCCGGGCGAAAACTAAATTCGAAAGCGGTACCGGTTGGCCGAGCTTCTTCGAACCAATCGCGCAGTCGCACGTCATCGGCGTTCGGGATGTGAGCTACGGAATGGTTCGCATCGAGACGCGCTGCGCGCGGTGCGACAGTCACCAGGGTCATGTCTTTCCCGACGGTCCGCCGCCGACGCACCTACGCTATTGCATCAACTCCATTTCGATGGAGTTCGTACGCAACGGCGCTGCGTTGCGCGACCCGCTAAAGCGTGGCGACAACGCACACCCGCGCTGAATTCCTTCGTCATACGTAGGAGTCGTCCGACGCTAGAACGGACGCCTCTCCCATAAAAGTCCCGGACGGCCGCCGCTATGCTCCTAATGCGGCGGGCGGGAGTTTAGGTGTGGCTATTACCCTACGTGATTCCGGGTACAACGACCGAAGGCGACCCCATGGGCGCGCCTCAACCCACGCGTCGTTTGGCTTCCTTGTCGCGGTGATTTTCGGGGGAGGCGCTCTCCTCCTTCTCGCTTTCGCCGCCTTCACTTGATCACGCACCACCTGAATCACCGGGCATCGTAGTAATGGCGCGGTCACGCATCGGCGAGGTCTGGACCCGCGTCCGAAATCTCGCCCGTCGTTCGCCTCGACTGACCAGGTATCTCGAAACCCGACGTTCGCTATCGCGCGATGCCATCGTCGATCTCAGCGACGACTTAATCGCCGCACAGGACGATGCGTTCCGATACATCTACTTCAACGAGGCATACCGGCTCGAGTTCAAGTCGTTGTGGGGCATCGACCTCACGCCTGGCGCTAGCATGGTCGAGTTGCTTGCATCGTGGCCCGACGATCTGCAGAACGCGAAGCACCTCTGGTCGCGTGCCCTCGGCGGCGAATCATTCACCGACACCGTCCGCTTCGGACCCGGCGATCCCTCGAACGTCTATGAACTCCGCTTCCACCCGATCTTCGATGGGGCCGGTCGTCGCCTTGGCGCCGCGCACATCGTGCGAAACGTCAACGAGCGCTTCGAGCAGGAACGCCGGATGCGAGTGCGCGAGCGTCGAGCCGATCTGCTCGCCCGACTCAGCGACGCGACACGCACGCTCACGGATGCACATGAGATCTGCCGCGCAGCGATGCGATTGCTGCGCGAAGCACTCGATGCCGACCGATGCATCTGGGCCGACGTCGAAGGCGACGAAGACCACTTTACGTTCATCGGTGTAGAAGTTCGGCCAGGGGTATCGACTGTGACCGGGCGGTATCCGGTTTCATCCATGGGCACCGAAGCGCTGCAAAAAATGCGCGCCGGCCTCGCGTTCATCTGCAGCGATTCGCAGAGCGAGCTACCTGAGGGCGCCGTACGCGAAGCATACGCAGAGACCGGTGTTCGCGCGGTGCTATCGACGCCCCTGCACAAGGCCGGCCGTTTCGTTGCCGGAACCGGCGTTCACATGTTATCGGCGCGACAATGGACAGCAGAGGAGATCGATTTAGCCCGTGCCGTCACCGAGCGATGCGGCGAGTCCATAGAACGTGCGCGCGCAGAAATGAAGCTGCGCGAAGCAGACCACCGCAAAGACGAACTTCTGGCCAACCTCGCGCACGACTTGCGCGGTCTACTTGCGCCCCTCAGCAACGAATTGAGTGCGCTCGAGATCACCGATAAGCCGGAAGAGCGTGCGCGCCTCTACGCCATCATGGGCAGACAACTGAGGCAATTCACCGCGTTACTCGACAATCTCGCTGACGTGAGCCACATCACACGCGGCGAAATCAAACTCGAGCGAGTGCGTACCGAACTAGCCGCGACGATTCGTGATGCGGTCGACCGATGCGAACCATCGCGAGGACAGCGTCAGCTGACATTGCGTCTGCCGCCACAACCGGTTCATCTTTATGCGGACGCTGCACGCCTGACGCAGGTCTTCGCGCACCTGCTCGACAACGCATACCGCGCAACCCCTGCCACCGGGCAGGTAGCCATTTCCGCCGACGTCGACGGAACGACCGCAACGGTCCACGTGCACGATGATGGTGCCGGCATTGCAGAAGAGAATCTCGAGCGCATCTTCGAGATGCTCGTCCAGCTCCGCCACGCTGACGCCGATAGGACCAACCGCCTCGGCGTCGGACTCACGCTCGCTAGAAGACTGGTTGAACTGCATGGAGGAACGCTGAGCGCGCATAGCAACGGACTCGAGAGCGGCAGCGAGTTCGTAGTGCGTTTGCGCGCGCCGTCGGAAACTGCAAGCGGGTCGGAGGGTCCCACGCAACCCACGACCGTAAGGCGCTTGCGTGTGTTAGTTGTAGACGACAACCGGGACGCTGCATGGAGCGCGTCGACGCTGCTGACACGATGGGGTCACGACGTCGAAGTCGCGTTCGACGGTCCGACGGCAATCGCGAAGGCGCTTCAGCAGGAAACCGAGCTAATGCTGCTCGACCTCGGCATGCCGGAGATCGACGGCTACGAGGTCTGCCGCGCGCTGCGCGCTCAACGACGTGCCGATGGCATGGCGATCGTGGCGCTCACGGGTTGGGGCCAGGTGGAAGACCGCATGCGAACGTTCGAAGCGGGTTTCGACGCGCACCTGGTCAAACCGATAACCGAAACGGCGCTGCTGGCGCTGCTGGCAAGACCCGGACCGATCTGGTCTCGCGTCGCTCACCGCGCTTTTGCGTAGAGCATCGACCATGGGCAACCCGAAAACGGCGCGGCGCGCTGACGACTGAGGTCCCTGTAAGAAGTCCACGTAGTTTTGCAGCATTTGTACGGCGACAGGGTCATTCGCACGCCGCACGCCAGCAGTCATGACCCATCGTGAAGCAGGCACATCGTTTGCAGCTCACGCGATTCACGACGTGAATGCGCAATGAAATGAAAGTTGACTCCTCGGTCGCGGATGAGATGCCGTTGCAGCAACGATACGAGGCGGTGCGTCAACGCAGCGTCGATCTGTGCACGCCGCTCCAGGTAGAGGACTACGGCGTCCAACCTACCCTGGATGCGAGCCCCCCCAAGTGGCACCTGGCGCATACGAGTTGGTTCTTCGAGATGTTCGTGTTGAAGGCGCATGCGCCGGAATACACCAGCTTCCATCCGCTGTTCGAATATCTATTCAACTCGTACTACAACGCGGTCGGCGAACCATTCCCGCGCGCGAATCGCGGGTACCTGTCGCGACCGACGGTGGCTGACATCCTCGCGTATCGCGCGCATGTCGATCACGCAATCGGTGTCCTGCTGACACACCCAAATGATTGCGGGGTGCGGGAAGCAGTTGTACTCGGGTTGCATCACGAACAGCAGCATCAGGAACTCCTGCTGACGGACATCAAGTGCATTCTGGGCTTCAACCCGCTGCAGCCGGCCTATCGGCCAACCGACGCGCTCTCGAGAGAGGAGGTGAGACAGGATCGATACTCGTTCGCCGACCTGCCAGGCGGCATCGTGGAAATAGGTCACCCGAACGGCCGTGGCTTCGCATTCGACAACGAGCAGCCATCTCACCGCGTCCTGCTCCAACCGTTTCAACTCGGCACGCGGTTGGTGACCAACGCCGAGTACTTGGAGTTTGTGATGGACGACGGTTACGCGCGTCCCGAATTCTGGTTGGCGGACGGCTGGGCATTACGTAAGAGTGGACGTCTCGATGCGCCCCCTTCTACTGGCGTCAGCGCAACGGGCGTTGGTTTGAGTATCGACTCGATGGAGCGCAACCACTTGGTCTGGACACTCCAGTGGTGCATGTCAGCTACTTCGAAGCGGATGCTTTTGCGCGTTGGTATGGAGCTCGCCTTCCGTCTGAGAACGAATGGGAGTCCGCGGCCAAAACGCTCCAGTCTCCAACCTCATCTGGAAACTTCGCAGAGTCCGGTGCGCTGCATCCATTGCCCGTGCGTCCGGGTGCCGGGCTCGCGCAGTTATTCGGCGATGCGTGGGAATGGACGGCCAGCGCATACGCGCCCTACCCCGGCTTCCGTACACGTAGCGGGTTGTTCAGCGAATACAACGGCAAGTTCATGGCGAATCAGATGGTGCTGCGAGGCGGCAGCTGCGCGACGCCACGCAGTCACATCCGACCGACCTACCGCAACTTCTTCTACCCGCACGACCGCTGGCAGTTCAGCGGTATTCGACTTGCACAGGACGCCTAGCATGCGCTCGAGTCCGATGATCGATCTCAAGCCGACACTGTCCGAAAGCGCCGTCGAGATTCTCGAGGGTCTCGTCCGGTCGCCGAAAGCGATTCCGTCGAAGTATCTCTACGATCAGCACGGTTCCGATCTGTTCGAGCTGATTACAGCGCTGCCCGAGTATTATCCGACGCGCACTGAAATTCAGATCCTGCGAACCTACTCGGCCGACATAGCACGCCGCGTTGGAACCGGACGACTGCTCATCGAGTTCGGCAGCGGCAGCAGCGCGAAAACGCGCTTGCTGCTCGAAGCGCTTCGACCTGTCGGTTACGTACCCGTCGATATTTCCCGACAACGGCTCACTGCGTCCGTCGCGTCCCTGCATAGAGAATTCGAATGGTTGCAGATCGTTCCCGTCAGCGCGGACTACTGCAGGCCGCTGCGACTTCCCACGGCAGTGACCCTTGGGGCACGAACCGTGTTCTTTCCCGGTTCGAGCATCGGCAATTTCGAACCGCGCGATGCGGTCGAATTCCTCAGAGGGGTTCGCGACGTGGCCGGCACCAACGGCCAGCTGCTCATCGGGATCGATCTCAAGAAAGATCGACCTACGATTGAGCGTGCATACAACGACGCCCAAGGTGTCACGGCCGCGTTCACACTCAACGCGCTGCAACATCTCAATGACATCGTCGATGCGAATTTCGATCTCGGCGCTTTCCAACATCGTGCACGCTATAACCCCGAAGCGGGTCGTGTGGAAATTCACCTCGTCAGCCAGTCGGATCAGACTGTCGAGGTCAGCGGACGACGCATTCGGCTGAGTCAGGGCGAAATGATCCACATCGAGAACTGCTACAAATACGAACCCGAGGAATTCGACGGGTTAGCCGCCCGAGGCGGCTTCAGACGGCTGGCCGCCTGGTACGATCCCAGCAGGTGGTTTGGCGTGCTGCTGTACGCCGCTGCGTCATAGCGTCTCATTCAGACCGGGTAGTTGTCGCTCGAAACGGCTACGCCTGTTTCCTCGATTGTGGTCCCGCGCCGACGATGTTGTCGCGATCGGGGTCGCGCCAACCACCGAAGGGTTCAGTCATCCCCTTCGCCTGTAACGGACCCCAGCTGTCGACCGCATAGGTATGCACTTCGCTACCCAACGATAGTATCGGATCAACGATGCGCCACGCGGCTTCAACCTCGTCCTGACGAGCGAACAACGTCGCATCGCCTATCATCGCGTCGCCGATCAATCGCTCATAGGCATCCATCTCATCGAGATGCTGATTGCAAACGAACAGCTCGACGTTTTCGCCTGTCATTCTCTCGCCTGGCAATTTGGCGCGTGCACCCAACGCGATCGCCACATCGGGCCCTAAGCGGAAGCGCACGTAGTTGTTGGTCGTGTGTCCGCCCAATTCGCCGAAAACCGGTGATGGCGGACGCTTCAACTCGACGATCACCTCGGTTGCGGTGACCGGCAGACACTTCCCGGTACGAATGAAGAACGGCACCCCGTCCCACCGCCACGAATCGATATGCAGCCGCATTGCCGCAAACGTTTCTACCTTGGAGTCGGCTGCAACTCCGGGTTGATCGCGATACCCTTCGAATTGTCCGCGCACGAGACTGTTGCCGCTGAGCGGGCGTATCGAACGAAACACTTTCACCTTTTCGTCGCGCATCGACTCGCGGTCGCCGCCCACAGGCGGTTCCATCGCAAGAAAGCCGACGACCTGAAGCAGGTGATTCTGCACGACGTCGCGAATGGCCCCCGCCTCTTCGTAGAACCGTCCGCGTCCCGCCACGCCGAACCGCTCGGCCATGGTGATCTGCACACTCGCGACGAAATTCCGATTCCACACCGGTTCGAGAAACGAATTGGCAAAACGAAAGTACAAGAGGTTCTGGACGGGTTCCTTGCCGAGGTAGTGATCGATCCGGAGGATGTCGGATTCGTCGAAGTACTCACGCAGCACGCGATTCAGCGCCCGGGCCGACTCGAGGTCGCGTCCAAACGGCTTCTCGACGACGACACGCGCGCCCCTGGAACAACCCGACTGGCCAAGACCCTTCAATACCGTTGGGAACATGCTCGGCGGAATGGCGAGATAGAACAGCGGGTGTCTTGCACCGTCGAGCGCGCGACACAAACTGGTGAATGTCGCAGGGTCGTTGTAGTCGCCGTCGACGTAGCGAAGCAGGCCGGCCAGTCGTTCCACCGCGCTTGGATCTGCCTCCTTCACGAACGCCGCAACGCCTTCCCTACAGCGCTGCTGTAATCGCCCCACATCCCACCCCGCACGAGCCACGCCGATCACAGGCACATCGAGGCGGTGGCGTGCGGTCAGCTTATACAGCGAAGGAAAGATCTTCCGATACGCCAGGTCGCCGGTTACTCCGAGGACGACAATCGCGTCGGAACGTGGGGCTTGTGTCAGTTGAATCGAACTCATTGCGAATCCATCGCGCGCAGTCACTCCATCGACGTTCACCGGATGGTAGCGCAACGCAACCCGGCAGGTCTGTCGCTCTCGCCACGCTACAGTTCGCCGCATATCATTCGCGCCGATATCAGCCGCCGTCCTACACAGTGAACTTTGCGATTGCGATCCACGGTGACGCAGCAACCAGCGAATCTCCGCGTCTGGCGCTGCGCTTCGCCCAATCCGCCATCGCAAAGGGGCATGGTATTCACCGGGTGTTCTTCTATCACGCAGCCGTGAACGTCGCGAACGCTCTGGCAGTGCAGCCCCAGGACGAGCGCGATACTGCTGCGGAATGGGCCACTTTCGCCGCAGAACATGGTGTCGAGTTGGCCGTGTGCGTGGCCGCGGCGTTGCGAAGAGGCGTACTGAGTAGCGATGACGCCGCACGCTATGAACGTGTGGCCGCCAGTGTGAAGGCACCGTTTCAGATTGTTGGGCTCGGCCAATTGATCGAAGCCGCCATCGTCGCCGACCGCTTCGTTACCTTCAGCGCATGACACCACGACGATTTCTCTTCGTAGTTTCACACGCACCGCATCGAGGCGCGCTTGCTACCGAACTGCTGGATGAATTGCTGATCGGCGCGGTGTTCGAACAGAGAGTCTCGGTTCTCTTCACGGATGACGGAGTCTTCCAACTGATCGACAACGGACAGACACAAGGCAACGCCGCGCGCGGCTATCTCGCATTGCCGACCTACGACATCACAGACGTTTTTGTGGATGGCCGCGCTCTGAAACAGCGTGGTCTCACCGAGGATCTGTTGGCAATACCGGTGCGCGTTCTCACGCGTGGGGCCATTCGCAAACTGATCGCGCGGCAAGACGTGGTGGTGCCCGACTGATGGCAAGCTTGCACATCATCAACGCATCGTCCGAGCGCAGAGCCGCACTCGAAAACTGTCTGCGCGCCGCGTCCCCCGGCGACACGGTTCTTCTCGTCGGCAATGGCGTGTTCTGGGCAGTTGCTTCGATGTACGAAGATGTCGCGAAACGAGCCTCCGATATCACGTGTGTAGCTCTTGCAGCCGACGTTGCATCACGCGGTATCGGTCATCTCGTGACGGGAGCGGTAAAACAAGTCGACGATGGCGCGTTCGTCGACCTTGTCGTAACACACCACCCCATCGTCAGCTGGAGTTGACGCCGTGCGGCTCGATAAAGAGGGTTTTCTCGTCGACCTCTCTGACTGGAACAATGCCACGGCGTTAGAGCTGGCAAACCGCGCCGGCATAAGGCTGTCCGATGAGCATTGGGCTGTTATCGCAGTGTTGAGAGACTTCCATCAGACAACCGGTGTTTCGCCCGCAATGCGCCCCTTCGTGAAACTGGTCGGTGAGCGCTTGGGCGCCGCAAAGGGGACCAGCATCTACCTTTTGTCACTTTTTCCGGGAAGTCCTGCGAAGCTCGCAGCGAAGATCGCGGGGTTGCCTCGGCCCACCAACTGCCTTTGACCGCTCAATGTCGGCTGAGGCGACTTCGCAATGCGACGACTCGCCCGATGATCACAATCGTTGGGCCGTGCACGTCGGCGCCGGCTACAGTTCGAGCAAGCGCGTTCAGCGGCGCCTCGATGACCTGCTGATCCGGAAGGGTGCCGCGGGCGATCAAGGCAGCCGGCATTGCAGGGTCCATGCCGTGTGAGATGAGTTCCGCGCATATCTCCGACAACCCCCTGAGTCCCATATAAACGACGAGCGTCTGATCGGCCTTCGCAAGGTCGGGCCAGTCGAGATTCACGCGATCGCCGGTGAGATTGCCGGTTACGAAGCGCACCGATTGAGCCCAATCGCGGTGGGTCAGCGGAATGTTCGCGTAGCTTGCGCAGCCAAGAGCAGCCGTGATTCCCGGCACCACCTCGAAGGGGATTGCCTGCTCCGCCAGCGTCTCGATCTCTTCGCCACCCCGACCGAAAATGAACGGATCGCCACCCTTCAGGCGCACGACCCGATCGCCGGCGCGAGCCGCCTCCACCAGCATCCCGTTGATCGATTCCTGCCGCACGGAGTGAAATTCACGCCGCTTTCCAACGTACACGCGCCGCGCGTCGCGCCGCGCCATCGCTACCACGTCGGGTGAAACCAGATTGTCGTGGAACACGACGTCCGCGCGTTCGAGACACTGCAGTGCTTTCAGCGTGAGCAGCCCAGGATCGCCCGGTCCCGCGCCGACGAGCGAAACGAATCCCGGCGCTTGTTGATCCCAGCGCTGCAGGCGCTCTTCGATGAGCAGGTCGGTCAGATCGACGTTCCCCTCATATATGGCTTGTGCAGAGGAACCGTCCAGCAAGTCGTCCCAGAAACGCCGCCGCGACGCGACATTCGGAATCGTCTGACCCACTCGGTGTCGCCAACGACCCAATGCATCCGCGGCCTTTCCGAGCCCGATCGGCAAGCGTGCTTCGATGATTGACCGGACACGACGCGCGAGCGTTGGAGAACGCCCGCCGGTGGAAACGGCCACGATGACGGGATCGCGCTGAATGATCGACGGGAAGATCACCGATGACAGTGACGCATCGTCGACCGTGTTGATGAGAACGCCTTGCGTGGTAGCGGCTTCGTATACAGCGCGATTCACTACGGAACTATCGGTTGCCGCGATCACGAGCAACATACCGACAACATCAGCAGGTTCGAACGCGCGCACTCGAATCTCGCCCCGGCCCGCACATAGGTCGCGGACATCTTCGCCAACTTCGGGTGCAACTACGACAACGTATGCGCCCGCACCGAGCAACCAGTTCAACCTGCGTTGTGCAACCTCACCAGCACCGACCAACAGGCAGCGTCGGTTGGTGACATCGACGAATAGCGGCAGGTAGTCCATCGCATCAGTCGCGCAGGTCGAGCGTGGTCGCGCCTCCCATGTACGTGCGAAGCGCGTCGGGCACGTGTACGCGACCCTCGCCGTCCTGATAGTTCTCCATAACGGCAACCAACGTGCGACCGACCGCCAGGCCGGAACCGTTCAGCGTGTGCACGTATTCAGGCTTTTTCGTTGCAGGATTGCGATATCGCGCCTGCATTCTGCGCGCCTGGAAGTCGTGATAGTTGCTGCAGGACGAGATCTCGCGATAGCGCTGCTGACCGGGAAGCCAGACTTCGAGGTCGATGGTTTTCGCCGCTGCGAAGCCCATGTCGCCCGCGCACAGCACCATCGCGCGAAAGGGTAATTCGAGCCGCTTCAGCACTGCCTCCGCGTGCGAGGTGAGTTCTTCGTGCGCCTGCCGACTCCGCTCAGGGGCGACGATCTGCACGATCTCCACCTTCTCGAACTGATGCTGCCGGATCATGCCGCGAGTGTCTCTTCCGTAGCTGCCGGCTTCGCTGCGGAAACACGGCGTATGCGACACGTGGCGAATCGGCAAGCGGTCGGCATCGAGAATCTGTTCACGATAGAGGTTCGTTACGGGCACTTCGGCGGTGGGAATCAGATACAAATCATGATCGCCGGCAACACGGAACTGATCCTCGGCAAACTTCGGCAACTGGCCCGTTCCAACTAGCGCATCGCTGTTTACGAGATATGGAACGTAGACTTCCGTATAGCCGTGTTCGGTGATGTGCAGATCGAGCATGAACTGCGTCAACGCGCGCTGCAGGCGCGCCAGCGCACCGCGAATCACTACGAACCGCGCACCACTGATGCGCGCCGCGGATTCGAAGTCGAGCGCTCCCCGCGCACCCAGGTCGACGTGATCCTGCGGCGGGAAATTCAGCTGCGTCGGCTCACTCCAGGTACGAAGTTCGACGTTGGCCGTTTCGTTCTGTCCTTCGGGCACGCTGGCATCCGGCAGATTCGGAATCGACATGAACAGGGCGTCGATTTCGTCCTGCGCTGCATTGAATCCTGCTTTCGCGGCATCGAGACGGGCACCGAGATCGGCCACTTCGTCCAGCAGCGGCTGAACGTCGCGGCCAGATGCCTTTGCCTGTCCGATCGACTTGGACTTGGTGTTTCGTTCGTTCTGCAGCCGCTCGGATTCGAGCTGCAGCGTTTTACGCCGCCCTTCGAGCGCCAGGAAGTGGTCGACGTCGAAGCGATATCCGCGTCGCGCCAGCGCAACACGAACTGCCTCGGGATCTTGTCGAATCGTTTTCGGGTCGAGCATTGTCAGTCTCAGAGAAGCGTCAGTCTCGAAGAAGCCACGCCGCATTGGGGCGCGCCATTCTAGGTGACCGGCGCTGCCGTCTCAACCGAACGGGCAGCCGCTTACTGCTTCAGCAGCGCGATGGTGGTGACGCCAAGCATCGTCATCAGTATCGATCCGACTACGTGTCCGCCGATGACCGCGCCCGCCCACAGATATTCCTGGCGCATCAGCAGCGCCGTGCTTTCGGCGGAGAACGTCGAGAATGTGGTGAGGCCGCCGAGGAAACCCGTGGTGATCAGCAGGCGCAGCTCCGGTGACAGAGACTGGAAGTGATCGATGTAGCCGAGCACGAGGCCGATCAGGTATCCGCCCACGAGATTCGAGACCAGCGTGCCGAGCGGGAACATCGGCAAGACCGGGTTCAGGGTTACGCTCAAACCCCAACGCAACCAGGCACCTATCGCCGCTCCGACTCCTACACTGAAGAAGCCATACACGCCCATCGCAAATTCCCTCAGCGCTTCACCTCGGGGTCGCGTTCCGACCTGAGGCGTTTCAAATGTTCGCCAATGCGTTGCTCGAGACCACGCGGCACCGGCTGGTAGTAAACGGACGGAGCCATCTCGTCCGGGAAGTAATTCTCTCCCACCGCGAACGCATCGGCTTCGTCGTGCGCATAGCGGTAGCCCGCGCTATATCCAAGTTCCTTCATCAGGCGCGTTGGCGCATTCCGAAATCGTAGAGGTACATCGTATGACGGACCTGATGCGACCTCCGCGCGCGCCGCGTTGAACGCTGTATACACAGCGTTGCTCTTCGGTACGCACGCGAGATACACCACCGCCTGCGCAATCGCGAGCTCACCTTCCGGTGATCCGAGCCGCAGATACGCATCCCAGGCCGCCAACGCGATCTGCAAGGCGCGCGGATCTGCGTTACCAATGTCTTCGCTCGCCATGCGCGCCACGCGTCTCGCGATGTACACCGGATCGCAGCCTCCGTCGAGCATGCGACTCAGCCAGTACAGCGCCGCATCGGGCGCGGTGCCTCGAACCGCTTTGTGAAGCGCAGAGATCTGGTCGTAGAACACATCGCCCTGCTTGTCGAAGCGGCGTTGCCGCGCGCCAATGACGTCGGCCACGCTGCTGGCGGTGATCCGTTTATCGTCGCCGATTAACTGTGACGCGATCTCGAGCACATTGAGCAGGCGCCGGCCGTCGCCGTCCGCACTCGCCAACAACAGTGCCCGGGCGTCGTCCGCAATCGAAACGCCGGCAACGTCGAGACCGCGTTCGCGATTGGCCAACGCACGATCCAGCATGCTGTTCAGGCTGGATTCCTCCAGACGTTTCAGCACGTACACACGCACGCGCGACAACAACGCGCCGATCACTTCGAACGACGGGTTCTCCGTGGTTGCACCGATGAACACGACGGTTCCCGCTTCGACGTGCGGCAGGAACGCGTCCTGTTGCGCCTTGTTGAACCGATGCACCTCGTCTACGAACAGTACGGTCGCGCGACCGGCAGCAAGTGCGGCACGGGCGGTTTCGATGGCCGCACGGATCTCTTTCACGCCCGACAGCACCGCCGAAATGCTGATCCACTCTGCGCCGGCTCGGTCGGCGAGCAATCGCGCGAGCGTGGTTTTCCCTGTGCCTGGAGGCCCCCACAACAGCATCGAATGGATACGGCCGCGCGCAGCGAGTTCAGCGAGTGGGCGTCCGGGGCCGAGCAGGTGTTCCTGACCAACGAATTCGTCGAGGCGAAGCGGACGCATCCGCGCTGCGAGCGGTTCGCTAGGAAGGTTTGGGGGCGGCATCGCCGATCAGGTCTGCATCGGGCGGAACGGTGAACTGAAACTCATCGGCTGAAAGCGGCTGATTCACTTCCAGGTTGTGGAAACTCACGTCGGTAAGTTGGCCGAGCGAATCCACGATTTCGATTCGCACCAGACGTTTCTCGCTGAAGGTCATGCGAATTTCCGTGTAGATCGCTGCCGGATCCTTAGGCGTGAGGCCGAACAGTTCCTGACCGTTGGCATCCTCGCGTTGAACGTCGAACTGGGTTTCGATCTCCGCGGCCGTACCGAGCAGCACCAGTGCAGGAGTACCTGCGAGCGCGTCTGCCAACGGCTTAACCTGGACCTGCTGCAGATCCGGATCGTATACATAGAGACGATCGCCTACGGTGACGATCGTTTGCGGATACGGTGCAGACAGAACCCACTTGAACTGCTGCGGTCGCGCGATGCGCACGTAGCCTTCAGACGACTGCAGCAACTCGCGACGTGCACCGAGCACCGTCTGCGTGAACTCGGCTTTGAGGTGCTGCACCGGCACGAGCAGCGCCGCAAGTTGTTGCGCAGCACCTGGCGCGCTCGACGCGAGCGCAATTGGCGCCATGAGGCCGATTGCAATCGCGCACAGAAAAGCACAAGGGCGGTTACTCACGATTCGGTACGAGCACCTCGCGCGAACCATTCGTGTTCATGCTGCTGACGACACCCGCTGCCTCCATCGACTCGACCAGGCGCGCCGCGCGGTTGTAGCCGATACGGAGTTTGCGTTGCACCGCAGATATCGATGCGCGGCGCGATTCGAGCACGAACGCCACGGCTTCGTCGTACAGCGCATCGTCCTGTTCTGCGGAACCGCCTTCTTCGCCGCCTTGCTCACCGCCGAAATCACCGAAGTCGCCGCCCTCGCTAAGCACGTCGGCGAGGTAGTCCGGGCCGCCTCGGCCTTTGAGGTCTTTGACGATTCGATGCACCTCTTCATCCGACACGAAGGCCCCGTGCACGCGCGTAGGCAATGCCGTACCCGGCGGCAGATACAGCATGTCGCCGTGGCCCAACAGTTGTTCGGCGCCGCCCTGGTCCATGATGGTGCGCGAGTCGATCTTCGACGAGACCTGGTAGCCGATGCGCGCCGGGATGTTCGCCTTGATCAAACCCGTGATCACATCGACCGACGGGCGTTGCGTCGCGAGTACCAGGTGAATGCCGGCTGCACGCGCCTTCTGTGCGATGCGCGCGATCAGTTGCTCCACCTTCTTGCCGACGATCATCATCATGTCGGCGAATTCGTCGATCACCACCACGATATACGGCAAATGGAGAAGGTCCGGCGCATCGACGCCTGAGTCAGCAGGCCACAATGGATCCTTCACGTCGCCGCCCTCGACGCGCTTGTTGTATCCCGCCAGGTTGCGAACCCCCAGCGCAGACATCAACCGATAGCGGCGATCCATTTCTGCGACGCACCACCGCAACGCTTGTACGGCTTCCTTCATGTCGGTGACGACCGGAGTCAGCAGGTGAGGAATGCCCTCATAGACCGACAGTTCCAACATCTTCGGGTCGACCAGAATGAGCCGAACCTGCTCGGGCGTGGCTTTGTACAGGATGCTCAGAAGCATCGCGTTGACACCAACCGACTTGCCCGACCCAGTTGTGCCGGCAACCAGCAAGTGCGGCATCTTCGTGACGTCTGCGACTACGGGTTCGCCGGCGATGTCCTTGCCAAGCGCCAGCGTCAAGGGCGACTTCGAAGATTGATAGACCTCCGAGGTAACGAGTTCTTTCAGGCGCACGATGCTGCGCTTCTCGTTCGGAATCTCTATTCCTACCACCGATTTGCCTGGGATGACCTCGACGATTCGAACGCTGACCACGGCCAGCGAACGCGCCAGATCCTTCGCCAGGCCGCTGATGCGACTGACCTTGAGACCGGGAGCAGGTTGGATCTCGAACCGCGTAACAACCGGTCCGGGCAACACCGACACCACTTCGGCGTCGATGCCGAAGTCCTTCAGCTTCAGCTCGAGCAGCCGCGACATGCCTTCAAGCGACTCCCCGGAGAATTCTGCGCTGTGGGGCTCTTCGGCATCGTCCAGTAAGGAAAAATCCGGCAACTCAGCGGAGCTGTTGATCTCGAACAACGGCTGTTGGCGCGGTTTTTTCGTCGGCCGTTGTTCCGGCCGCTCCCGCTCGGCTACTACCGCCTGGATCTCAGGCGCTTTCTTCGCTGCCCGCTTGCGCTGGTGCGTTTCGAGCGCAACTACGCGATGCGCACTCAGCTCGCGTATAGCCGCATGCCTTTCGCGTCGTTCCGTCAAACGGTCGCGCCAGTAATCGATGAATCGCATCAGATGACCCGACAACCGTCGAATCCAGCCGCCCGTCTGTTCCGCAAGGTCGAACCATGAAAAGCCGATGGCGGTTTGAGCGCCAGTGAAGAACCCGACCAACGCCAACAGTGTCAGGCCGACCCAGTTCAGCAGCGGCATGCCAATCTGAACGAGCCAACTTCCAACCATTCCGCCCGGGCCCGCTGGCAGCCCCAACGACGACGCAATGTGGAGGCGCGCGAGCACGGCGCCGCAGAGAATTCCGATCAACCACCCCGCAAGACGCAGCGATGCGCGCGGCCAATCCCACGCAACCAGTCGCATCGTGCGAAATCCGGCGTAAACGAGCGCAATCGGAACGACGTAGGCCATTGCGCCAAACAGAGAAAACAGGACGTCGGAGAACCAGGCGCCGCTGCGGCCCACGAGGTTGTTAACCGACAGCCCCGTGCCGTGTAACGACCAGGCGGGGTCCATCGGGGAATACGAGAACAGCGCGAGCATTGTGAATAACGCAAGCGCCAGCGACGCGATCAAGCCGACTTCTCTAAGGGGCGCCGCGGGGGACATCGAACGAGTTGTACTCACGATTCACACCGTTATGATCGTCGTGGGAGTCTACCCCTATCCGGCGAGCGGCACAAATTTCTCATTCATTTCAGAACGTTACTCCCACTTCTTAGAACTGCTTTAGAAAGCTGCCTTGGCAGCACAACCCCTTCGCGTATGATGGCGCCTTTCACGCGAGCAGCCTAATGCGACCTGACAAGAAGATCATCACTGACGAGGTGTGGGACGACGCGCGCGTTCGAAGTTTCCTTTCGCCCAAAACGCCTCAGGGCGCCGACGCGCCGGATTTCCTGCTACTCCTGGGCGCCTATCGGGCGATGCGGGTAGAGGACTTCGCGCGCTTCATCCGGTTCTTCGTAGAAGAGAAACGCGATCTGAACGCCACGAACGAAGGCGGACAAACGTTCGTGGAGCTGATCGCGTCACACCGCCACGGCAAACCCTTCGCCGAAATCATGTCCGGGGCCGGCGCGCGCTCCGCCCGAGCGCACTGAACATGGCTGAGACCAAGCATCATCGGCTCGTGATCCTTGGATCGGGTCCGGCCGGCTATACGGCTGCGCTTTACGCAGCTCGCGCCAATTTGGACCCGCTGATGATAACCGGTATCGAAATCGGCGGCCAACTGACGACCACCACCGAGGTGGACAATTGGCCAGGCGATGCGGACGGCGTGCAAGGCCCGGAATTGATGGACCGGATGCGGCGTCACGTCGAACGTTTTCAGGTGAAGACCGTTCACGACCACGTTCACACGGTGCGTCTGAGCAAGCGGCCCGTCGAACTGGTTGGAGACACGGGCACATACACCTGCGATGCACTGATCATCGCCACGGGCGCCACCGCGAAGTATCTCGGCCTGCCATCCGAGCAGGCCTTCATGGGTAAAGGCGTATCCGCGTGCGCGACCTGCGACGGCTTCTTCTATCGCGGCCAGGAAGTTGCGGTGATCGGCGGCGGCAACACTGCGGTCGAAGAAGCGCTGTACCTTGCGAACATTGCCAAGCGTGTGGTGCTGGTCCATCGACGCGACTCACTGCGCGCCGAGAAGATCATGCAGGATCGAATCTTCGAGAAGGTGCGTGAAGGCAAGATCGAGCTCGTTTGGAACCACCAGCTCGACGGAGTGCTCGGTAACGAAGGTGGTGTGACAGGGGTGCGCCTCGCTCACACGAACGGACGCGAGCATCGGGAGGTTCCGCTTTCCGGCGTTTTCATCGCGATTGGTCACACGCCGAACACCGGCATCTTCGAGGGCCAGCTCGACATGCAAGGTGGGTACATCCGCGTTGCGACGGGCCTGGACGGAAACGCAACCGCGACGAGCGCGCCAGGCGTGTTCGCTGCGGGTGACGTGGCCGATCACGTGTATCGGCAAGCCATTACATCTGCAGGATTCGGTTGCATGGCTGCGCTGGACGCCGAGCGTTATCTCGACGCGTTGGCGAAGCGGAGACCCGTGACACCGGCGTGATCGAATGCGACGCCCGATCCTACTGCGTCCGAACGATTCGTCCTTCCCCTCCCCGGATCTCGCACTGACCGAACCCAACGGTCTGCTGGCGATCGGCGGCGACCTGTCGCCGGCGCGGCTGTTGAATGCCTACATTCACGGCATCTTTCCGTGGTTCAGCGACGATACAGGTCCGATCATGTGGTGGTCGCCGGATCCGCGCGCGGTGTTCCTTCCGAATAGCGTCAAGGTGTCGCGAAGTCTGCGGCGCACGCTCGCTCGCGGCGAATACCAGGTTCGTTTCGACACCTCATTCGATGACGTAGTTCGTGGATGTGCGGCACCGCGAGACGGCGATCGCCGAACGTGGATCACACCGATGATCCGCGAGGCATACGGCGAGTTGCATAGGCTTGGTTATGCTCACTCTGTGGAGACGTGGATGGACGGTGAACTGGCTGGCGGGCTCTACGGCATATCGGTCGGACGGATGTTCTTTGGCGAGTCCATGTTCGCGCGCAGATCCGACGCATCGAAAGTGGCCCTTGTTCTTCTGGCGCAGCAACTCGAGAAATGGCGGTTCGAGTTGATCGACTGTCAGGTCATGAATCCGCATCTTCAATCGCTCGGGGCGACGGAGATGCCCCGCCGAGAATTCCTCACTCGGCTGCGCAATAATCCCCGCGACGCCACCCGCCGCGGTCCCTGGCAATTCGATGAACGATGAGCTGAGCGAGAAACAGTTCTTTCTGACTCCGCCGCATTCCTGCAGCTACCTGGAAAATCGCACCGCGCGGACGCTGTTTCTCGATCCTCGCGAAGTGGTCAACTCGACGATCTATGGCCGATTGACGAATGCCGGTTTTCGCCGCAGCGGAAGCCATCTCTATCGGCCGTATTGCGATGGGTGCAGCGCATGCGTGCCTTCTCGAGTACCGGTGGAAGATTTTCGTTGGTCGCGGCGATTTCGACGTATTCAGCGAGCCAACGTCGGCGTAACGGCCACGATGCGCGAAGCCGCCTTCGCCGATCAGTACTACTCGCTTTATGCGCGCTACATCGAAGGGCGCCATTCCGACGGCGACATGTATCCGCCGAACGTCGATCAATTCCGATCCTTTCTGCTCAGCAGCTGGAGCAACTCGGCGTTTCTGGTGCTCGAAGAGGCAGGCCGGATCATTGGAGTTGCCGTCACAGATCGTGTACCCGACGGCTTGTCGGCAATATACACATTCTTCGACCCGGCACTGGGCAGACGCAGCATCGGCGTGCTCGCGGTGCTTGCTCAGATCGAGTATTGCCAGCGGAACATGATTCCGTACCTGTACCTCGGATACTGGGTCCGAGACAGTCCGAAGATGCGGTACAAGACCGACTATCGCCCCATCGAACTATTGGTCAGGAAGCGCTGGGTTCGCCTCACCTGATTGGTGGACGTCGTTTTGCCTTTCCGTATTGCTTGCGGCAGAATGCGCGACGCTTTTGGGAACGCTGCGGAGAGTATGGCGAAGGAAGAACAGATCGAAATGGAGGGGACCATCGTGGACACGCTCCCCAATACGATGTTCCGAGTAGAGCTCGACAACGGCCACGTTGTTACAGCGCACATCTCCGGGAAAATGCGCAAGAACTACATCCGATTGATCACCGGCGACCGTGTGAAAGTAGAACTGACGCCCTACGACCTGTCGAAGGGGCGCATCACGTTTCGCGCGCGGTAGCCGCCTTCGCCGATTCGATACGCAACGCCAAGTCGCCGTTCTCGACTGTTACGAAAACCGTACCACCCGCACCGGACAGTTCGCCGAACAAGATATCTTCGGCCAGTTGCCGCTTGATCTTCTCCTGGATCAGTCGCTGCATCGGACGCGCACCCATCTTTTCATCATAGCCTTCGCGCGCCAGCCATTCTCGAGCCTCATCGTCGATCTCGAGTTGCACTCGCTTCTCGTCGAGTTGCGCCTGCAGTTCGGTGAGGAACTTGTCGACCACCGTCTTGATGACCTCGCCGTCGAGCGGTTTGAACTGAACGATCGCGTCGAGTCTGTTGCGGAACTCGGGCGTGAACATGCGACGGATCACTTCCATCGCATCACTCGAGTGGTTCTGCTGCGTAAAACCGATCGATGCCCTGCTCGCTTCCTGCGCACCTGCGTTCGTCGTCATGACCAGCACGACGTTACGGAAATCGGCTTTGCGGCCGTTGTTGTCCGTCAGCGTTCCATGGTCCATGACCTGAAGCAGCAGGTTGAATACTTCCGGATGCGCCTTCTCGACTTCATCCAGCAGCACGACGCTGTGTGGGTGTTTGGTCACCGCTTCGGTAAGCAATCCGCCTTGGTCGAATCCAACGTAGCCGGGAGGTGCACCAATCAAGCGAGACACGGTGTGGCGCTCCATGTACTCCGACATATCGAAACGAAGTAGCTCGACGCCCATGATGATCGCGAGCTGACGGCAAACTTCCGTCTTGCCGACGCCAGTCGGACCCGCGAAGAGGAACGAACCCGTCGGCTTTTCGCCCGACTTCAATCCGGCGCGAGAGAGCTTGATCGACGCAGACAACAGATCGATTGCCTCGTTTTGCCCGAAAACGACCATCTTCAATTTCTTGTCGAGATCGCGCAGCGCTTCCTTATCCGAGCTGGTGACCTGAGCCGACGGAATGCGAGCAATCTTCGCAACGACTTGCTCCACATCGGTCGCGCCGATGGTTTTTTTGCGTCGACTGGGCGGCAGCAGCTTCTGAGCCGCACCCGCTTCATCGATGACGTCGATTGCCTTATCTGGCAGGAAACGATCAGTAATGTAGCGCTCTGACAACTCCGCTGCGGCGCGCAACGCCTTGTCGGTGTAACGGAGATGGTAGTGATCTTCGTAGCGCGACTTCAGACCTTTGAGAATTTGATAGGTGTCGTCTACGTTCGGTTCGGTGACGTCGATCTTCTGGAAGCGACGCGACAGCGCGCGATCCTTCTCGAAGATCCCTCGGTATTCCTGATAGGTCGTCGAGCCCATGCAACGAAGTTCACCCGACGTGAGAATCGGCTTTAGCAGGTTCGATGCGTCCATCACGCCGCCGGATGCGGCACCAGCACCGATGATGGTGTGAATTTCGTCGATGAAGAGAATCGCATGCGGCTTCTTCTTGAGATCTGCCAGCAGCATCTTGAATCGCTTTTCGAAATCGCCACGGTACTTTGTACCAGCGAGCAGCGCGCCGAGATCGAGCGCGTACACGGCGCTATCAGCGACCACATCGGGAACCTGTTTATCGACGATCCGCTTAGCGAGGCCCTCCGCGATCGCAGTCTTGCCAACACCAGACTCACCGACCAATAACGGATTGTTCTTGCGGCGACGGCACAACACCTGAATTACGCGTTCCAGTTCCGCATCACGACCAACGAGCGGATCGATGCGGCCCTTGCGCGCCTGTTCGTTGAGGTTCGTCGCGAATGATTCGAGCGCACTAGGCTGTCCCGCTTCGCCGCCGGATGCGGCATCTTCATCCTGCTCGGACGACTCCGACGAATTTTCCTCACCGGCAACTTTCGAAATGCCGTGGGCAATGTAGTTGACGATATCGATGCGGGCTACGTTCTGTTGCTTCAGGAAGTAGACGGCCTGACTTTCCTGTTCGCTGAATATCGCGACCAAGACTTGCGCGCCGGTAACCTCCTTGCGGCCCGATGATTGAACATGGAACACGGCGCGCTGCAGAACGCGCTGGAAGCCCAGCGTCGGTTGGGTTTCTCGCTCTGAATCGCCGGCCGGGATCAGCGGCGTGGTCGACTCGATGAACTCGTGCAGTTCCTTACGCAGACGATCGATGTCTGCTCCCACTGCTTTCAGAACGTCCACCGCCACGGTGTTGTCGAGCAGCGCCAGCAGCAGATGCTCGACCGTCATCCACTCATGACGCTTCGAGCGCGCTTCTTTGAAGGCGAGGTTCAGCGTGACTTCCAGATCTTTGCTCAGCATAGGGTTTCCTAGTCCGTCATCTCAATCTTCGACATCAGCGGATGGTGATTCTCCTGAGAGTATTGATTGACCTGTTCTGATTTGGTCTCAGCAATGTCTCTGGGGAATATACCCACCACCGCGCTACCGCTTGTATGAATGGTCAGCATGATTTGCGTTGCCTTCTCCCGGTTCATACCGAAGAACCTCTCCAATACATGTACCACGAATTCCATCGGGGTGTAGTCATCATTCAGAATGATGACCTTGTACATCGGCGGACGCCTGAGCTTGGGTTTAGTGGTCGCGGTCGCAAGGCCCGAGTCTCGGTCTTGTTCCGGGTCACCCGATCCACCACCACTCGACAAGCTTAGTTGAAGATCGGATCGATGAATCACACGCGCAGTCACGAAATCCGAGGCTCATCCAATTGGTCTTCATCATAACACGTGCAAAACGCTCGTTTACGTCACGCGCAGCCGCCTCTGTTACGCCGGTAGCGACCTTGACTCACTGGTAATTTAGGGGGACAGTCTCGAAGGGGACGGAGTTTGCTTGGGTGTCAAGTGCGTGACGAACGCAGTTGGCAAGCTTCGAAGGGGAGGATCAGTCGCTATGGCGACAGGCAAGGTTAAATGGTTCAACAACGCCAAGGGTTACGGTTTCGTAATCGCTGAGGCGGGTGGCGAGGATCTCTTCGTCCACTACTCGTCAATTCAGATGGACGGCTACAAGACACTGAAGGCCGGGCAGGATGTCGAGTTCGACATCGAGCAAGGTCCAAAAGGTCTGCACGCCGTCAACATCAGGTCATTCGAATCAGAGGCACTACCCGCGCCGCCAGCTGCGCCAAATAGCGAGCGCAGACCCGGCGACGACGAGCGACCGGCGAAAGCCTTCAGCGCGCCGCCGCGGGAATACGCGGAATCTCGCTGACTACATCTTCGCGATCATCGCGCGACCAAACTCAGAGCACTTGAGCAGCTTCGCGCCTTTCATCAAGCGTTCGAAATCGTACGTGACGGTCTTTTGAGCGATCGCACCTTCCATGCCTTTGATGATGAGATCGGCCGCTTCTCGCCATCCCATGTGCCGCAACATCATTTCGGCTGAGAGGATCAGCGAGCCGGGATTCACCTTGTCCTGACCCGCGTACTTTGGCGCAGTGCCGTGCGTCGCTTCGAACAGTGCAACCGGATCACCGATGTTCGCGCCGGGCGCGATTCCGATTCCACCCACTTGTGCGGCTAGCGCATCGGACAGGTAGTCACCGTTCAAATTCATCGTTGCAATGACGGAGTATTCGTCGGGTCGGGTCAAGATCTGCTGCAGCATTGCATCGGCGATCATGTCCTTGAACACGATCTGGCGTCCGGTCTTCGGGTTCTTGAGCTGATGCCACGGACCACCGTCGAGGAGCGTCGCGCCGAATTCTTCGCGCGCGAGCTCGTAGCCCCAGTCTTTGAAGGCACCCTCGGTGAACTTCATGATGTTGCCTTTGTGCACGAACGTCAGCGACGACCGATCTTCATCGATCGTGTACTGGATCGCCTTGCGCACCAAGCGCTTCGTGCCCTCTTCGGAGATAGGCTTGATGCCGAGGCCGCAGTGTTCGGGAAAGCGTATCTTCGTCACGCCCATTTCGGTGCGAAGGAACTTCATCAGTTTGATTGCCGCGGCGCTGTCTGCCTCCCATTCGACACCCGCATAAATGTCTTCCGTGTTCTCGCGAAAGATCACCATATCGGTCTTCTCGGGATGCACGACGGGGCTGGGTACGCCGGTAAACCAACGTACGGGTCGCTGACACACGTACAGATCGAGTTCCTGTCGCAGGGCGACGTTCAATGACCGGATGCCGCCCCCCACTGGAGTCGTCATCGGCCCTTTGATCCCGACCACGAATTCCTTCATCGCCGTCAGTGTTTCCTGCGGCAGCCACTGGTCTTCGCCATAGACTTCCAGCGACTTCTCACCCGCGTAGATCTCCATCCATTTGATGCTTCGCGAGCCGCCATAGGCCTTTGCCACGGCCGCGTCGACGACATCCTTCATTACCGGTGTGATATCGACGCCGATCCCGTCCCCTTCGATGAACGGGATAATCGGGTTCTTCGGAACAGTCAGCGATCCGTCGGCAGCTACTTTGATTTTCTCCCCGTCGGACGGAACGCGGATGTGTTGATAACCCATGTGGCACTCCCTTGTTTGGCCGGTCTTACAAAGCCGCGCATTATAGAGCAAATTCGGGAAATGCCGTGCCCAAGTTGATCCGCTTCTTCAAGCCGTTTCGCGTTCTGTCGCAGTTCACCGACCCCGACGGTCGAGCGACGCTGGCAAGCTTTATCGACGTACCCGGTGTGTACACCGCCGGTCGGCTCGATTACGACTCCGAAGGTCTGTTGCTGCTGACCGACGATGGTGCCTTGCAGGCGCGCATCGCACACCCGAAACACAAGCTCGAGAAAACGTATGCAGTACAGGTCGAGGGGACACCGACGCAGGCAACGCTCGACCGACTTGTGCACGGCGTCGTTCTCCGCGATGGTCTGAGCCGGGCCGTCAGTGCAACGCCATCAGCAGAGCCCACAAATCTGCCATCGCGCAATCCGCCGATTCCACCGCGACATCGGGATTCGAACAGTTGGATAAGCGTCGTACTAAACACGGGAAGGAATCGACAGGTGCGACGGATGCTCGCCGCGGTGGGCCATCCGGTATTGCGCCTGATGAGAACCAGAATCGGACCGTGGACGCTCGACGACCTCGCGCCCGGTGAATGGAAGGAAGAGGCAGTCCACCTGCCGCGCTGACGCTCGCGTACTATTTCCGCCAGTCGCTCGAGCGTAGATGGTCGATGGTCGTGGACTCGATCCACCTCGCACCGGACGGCGACGCCTCGCGCTTCCAGAACACCGCTTCCGTCTTCAACAGATCGATGACGAACGTGCACGCGTCGAGCGCGGCCTGACGGTGGCTCGACGCCGTTAATACCAACACGATCTGATCACGCGGTGCGAGTTGCCCGATACGATGGATGACGACCACCGCGTCGAGCGGCCAGCGTTCGGCGGCACGATCGAGGATCGACTCGATGCTCTTCTCGGTCATACCGGGATAATGTTCGAGTTCGAGATTCGAGACCGCATGCTTTTCGTGTTGGTCCCGGACGACGCCGCAGAACGCAGCCGTCGCGCCGACCCGGCCACCCAACACCGACCTCAGATCGGCCCATTCCTGGCCCAGATCAAAATCGTCGCGCTGAATCGAGACTTTCCTGTGCATGCTTCACCCGCCCGTAATCGGTGGCATGAATGCGACCTCATCGCCGTCGCGAATGGCGCAATCGTTACCGACGAACTCTCGATTGAGGGCGACGCGCACGTTGCGAGCGTTCAGCGCAGCGACAACGCGCTCGCCGAGTTGTTCCCGTATGTTCGCCAACAACCCCGCAATGTCGCCCGACGCTGGCGTGGAAACTTCGACGACATCGTGCCCGACCTGCTCGCGCAGCGCGGCAAAGAATCTCACCCTAACAGTCATTCAATCGGACCCGGGGCGATCCCAGTCGCCACTCTTTCCACCACTCTTGTGGATCAATTGAACACTCTCGATCGACATGCTGCGGTCCGCGGATTTACACATGTCGTACACCGTCAGCGCAGCGACGGTTGCGGCCGTGAGCGCTTCCATCTCGACGCCGGTCTGACCGGTCACCTTACACTCGGTCGCGATCTGCAGAACGTCGGCCGCGTGGCGCTCAAATTCGACAGTGACCTTCGCCAATGAAAGCGGGTGGCACAACGGAATGAGATCCGAGGTACGTTTCGCACCTTGAATCCCCGCGACACGCGCCACTGCCAACACGTCACCTTTTGCGACGCCACCGCCGAAGATTGCATCGAGGGTCTGCGCTTGCATTCGAACGCGGGCGATCGCCTTCGCGATGCGCTCCGACGCGGATTTTGCTGAGATGTCGACCATCCGCGCCTCACCGGCAGCGTTGAGATGCGAAAACTGCGACACGCGCGTGCTCCGGGATTACGACAGGCCGGGGATTAGAGCGAATCACCTGATTCGGCGCAACAGACTCGGTAAACTGACATTTCCATCTTATCCGTATGCCTAACCGTGACCCAGTCGAGCCAAGAGAAAATCATCGTCGGCATGTCCGGTGGCGTGGACTCTTCCGTCGCGGCACTGCTCCTTCTCGAGCTGGGCGCTTCGGTAGAGGGACTGTTCATGAAGAACTGGGACGAAGACGACGGCACCGAGTATTGCACTGCCAAGGCGGACTACGAGGATGCCGCAGAAGTCGCCAATCGCCTGGGTATCAAGCTGCATACTGCGAACTTTGCCGCCGAATACTGGGACAACGTATTCGAGTACTTCCTTGCGGAGTACCGTGCTGGACGAACGCCCAATCCCGACGTGCTGTGTAATCGAGAAATCAAATTCAACGTGTTCATCGACTACGCGCGGTCGCTCGGCGCCCCCCGAATTGCGACTGGTCACTACGCGCGCGCGCGGATGGGAGCAACGGGATTCGAGTTGCACAAATCGGCGGATACCGAGAAGGACCAAACGTACTTCCTGAACGCGGTGCCGCTTGACCAACTGTCACGCTGCGAATTTCCACTAGGCGGATTGAAGAAGCCCGACGTGCGTGCAATCGCAAAGCGAGCCGGTCTCCACAACCACGAGCGCAAAGACAGCACCGGAATCTGCTTCATTGGCGAGCGACGTTTTCGGGACTTCCTGGCGCAGTACGTCGCCTCGACACCGGGACCGATCGTCGGCGTCGATGGTTGCCGATACGGAGACCATATCGGGCTGCACCATTACACGATCGGTCAGCGCGAGGGGCTCGGAATCGGTGGCCGCGCACGCAAGCAAGAGGCTCCTTGGTACGTCGAATCGAAGGACATGAAAACGAACACGCTCGTCGTTTCGCAAACGCAGGGCGATCTCGACAGCCACTGGTTGACCACACCCTCGATCAACTGGCTCGCAGAAACTCCGGTGTTGCCATTGCCGTGCAGTGCGAAAGTGAGATACCGACAATCTGATCAGCCATGCACCGTGCACCGTCGTGCAGACGGCGGTTACTGGATCGATTTCGTGTCGCCCCAACGGGCGGTCACTCCCGGACAATACGTGTGTCTGTACGCAGGTACGCGGTGCCTCGGTGGCGGCATCATCGACACGCACGGTAAATTCGCGAGCCGCTCGAGGCGCGCGGCATGACGGCAAGTCTGCGTGATCAGTGCATTGCTCTTGCCGGCATCTGCCAATCGGCCGCATTGGTGCATCGAACCGCCCATGGACTCGCAACCAGTTCGCGTGAAATCGATCCGCTCATCACCAGCATCTTTGCGACGGATCCACGCACCATTGATGACGTATATGGATCCGTGACTCAGTTACGCAGTGGTGTTGCAGCGGCATCGGAGATGCTGTCCAAACCAAGTCCGGATCTAATGCCCGCGCTCAAATACGCGATGGCCTTGCTCGACATCGAAGCGCGCTTGCGCGGCCGCGGCGATCTGTCCGAAGCACTGCGCAACGGCATCGAGGAGCTTCGTACTGCGTCGAAAGAGCGCGGCGATTCGCTGTTCGCACCGCTCTCTGCGCTGTATCAACGCACAATCAGCACCCTCGACAGACGCGTACATGTCAGCGGTTCACCGGAGTTTCTGCAGCGGAACGAAGTAGCGGCAAAGATCCGCACATTATTGCTTGCCGGTGTTCGCAGTGCGTGGCTTTGGCATCAGTCCGGCGGTCGTCGCTGGCACCTGATACTGCGCCGGTCTACCATCCGCAACATGCTGACTACGCTCGCTCGTACAAGCGAAATCCACTAGAGCATGCAACTCGAATCACTCACCGCCATCTCGCCGTTGGATGGGCGATATCGCAACCGCCTCACGCAGCTAGCAGATCTCGTCAGCGAATTTGCGCTGCAGCGCTATCGGGTTCGGATAGAACTCCGATGGTTCGAACATCTGGCGGATGAACGCTCGGTTGCAGACCTGCCGCCGCTCAGCGCAGGTGCACGCAGGTTACTCCGCACGATCGAAGCCGATTTCAGCGTGGCCGACGGCGCCCGCATTAAAGAGATCGAACGCACGACCAACCACGACGTAAAGGCCGTCGAGTATTTCGTAAAAGAGAAGCTCCGCGCCTCGCCGGAACTCGCTCCGCACGTCGAATTCGTTCATTTCGCCTGCACCTCCGAAGACATCAACAATCTCGCGCACGCCCTCACATTGAAGGATGCACGTGACGCTCTCATTCTGCCGCAGATGCGGCTGCTGATCGATGCGGTTACCGCGAACGTGGTTGCATTCGCGGATGTCGCGATGTTGAGCCGAACGCATGGGCAAGCGGCCTCTCCCACCACGATGGGCAAGGAACTCGCCAACGTCGCGAAGCGTCTCGAACGGCAGCGCGACGCATTTCGAGAAGTGGAGATTCTGGGTAAGTTCAACGGCGCGGTCGGCAATTTCAATGCACACGTCGCCGCGTACCCGGAAGTGGACTGGCCAATGGTGTCGCGCACCTTCGTCGAGTCGTTGGGTCTCGGCTACAACCTGTATACCACGCAGATCGAACCGCACGACTACATGGCGGAGTACTTCCACTCACTCTCGCGCTTCAACCAGGTTCTGCTCGGTTTCAATCGCGACGTCTGGGGTTACATCTCCATCGGATACTTCGGCCAACGACGCGTCGAAGGCGAAACCGGTTCATCGACCATGCCTCACAAGGTCAATCCCATCGACTTCGAAAACTCCGAAGGCAACATCGGCCTTGCCAACGCGATCATGCTGCACCTCGCCGAGAAGTTGCCGGTGTCGCGCTGGCAACGCGACCTTTCGGACTCTACCGTCCTGCGCAATCTTGGCGTCGCGCTCGGGTACTGCATCGTGGCCTACGACTCGGCGCTGCGCGGAATCGGCAAGCTGCAGTTGAATCACGCCGCCATCGCCCAGGATCTCGAAACCAGCTGGGAAGTACTCGCCGAAGCGGTGCAGACCGTAATGCGCAGATATGGTCTGGAGGAACCGTACGAACAGCTGAAGCGCGCCACACGCGGTCAGCAACTCGACCGTGCGACGTTTGCCAGCCTGCTGAGGGCCTTGCCGTTACCAGCCGAAGCGCGTGCGTCTCTCGCCGCTCTAACGCCCGATCAGTACACCGGTTTGGCCGCAGCGTTAGCAAAGCGGATCGATTGATGGCTGTGCATGCCGTCAGAGTCGAATGGTCGACGCACATGGAGAAGTTGCGTGCCATTCGGCAGCGAGTATTCATCGAAGAACAAAGGGTACCTCTGGACCTGGAGTGGGACGGGCTCGACGAAGAAGCAACTCATTTTCTCGCATTGAACGAAATCGGGATCCCTCTCGGCACGGCGCGCTTGCTCACCAGTACGGGTCAGATCGGTCGTATGGCGGTGCTCAAAGAGCAGCGCGGCCGTGACATCGGTCGACAACTGCTCAAGGCCGCCGTCGATCGCGCCGTCGAGGTCGGTCTGCAACGTGTATTCCTGCACGCGCAAAGGCATGCAGAAGGGTTCTATCGCAAATCCGGCTTCCTGCCGTTCGGCGCCGAATTCATGGAAGCCGGCATTCCGCACATCGAGATGGAGTTGGCATTGCCGATTCCGTTCAAGGGTTCTGCGCGCGACCGTGGATTGCCGTTAGTAAAGGCGGCATCAACTGCCGGCGAAGCTGTTCCTCGCGCAAGCACGTTCCAATCGGAATCCGACTGCCGCGATGGTGTCGTCGAGTTGCTTGCACGCGCGCGACGCAAGGTACTCATCCTGAGTCCGAACCTCGACACCTCGCTGTTCGGTTACGAACCAGCTTTGGCGGCGCTTTCCGAATTCGCCCGGCGAAGTCGACACGCGTCGGCCACCGTTCTGGTCGACGATACCAAGGCCATCGCCGAGATTGCCCATCCTCTTCTCGAACTGGTTCGGCGCATGCCGAGCAAGATCGAGATGCGACGGCTGCCGGAAGAAAGTGTGCCGACTCACAGCTTTATCGTGATAGACGATGCGGCGGTTTGGATTCAGCCGGACGTGCAGGCCTATGTCGGTTGGCTCAATCTGAACGACCGCGTCGAGGCGCGACGTCTGAGCGACGAGTTCGCCGCACTGTACGATCGCAGCTCCGATGATCCCGAGCTTCGGCTGCTCAGCCTTTGAGCGTCCCTCCAATCCTCGCCCTTTTCGCCGTGCTCGGTGTTGCAGGGCTCAACACCGCGGCCCTTGGAGCTCACTACGGCACAACACCGGCGGCGCCTGCGATCAATTCGGCCATGCTCAGCATCTCCGACCAACCGTCGCTGTGTGGTTCATCGAAAGGAAATTGCATCGAAACGACTGGTGCGACGCGCGCATACCCTGTGACCGACGGCGATCGCATCACCTTGTTCTGGTCGAGCGACCCGAACCAAGTCGACGGTGTGATCCACTTAGGAAAGCTGTTTCTGCCAATCAGTGCGCAGTCCTCGACGTCGATTGCTCCCGTGACGCTCGAAGTCGATATGCCTACCGGCATCGCTGCGACCGTGATCGTGGAGTACGCCGGTACGCGGCACCACGTGCCGCTAACAACCGGCGCGTGGCAACCGATCACGCTCTACAACCCGGACGAGCGAACCCTCTACGTCCTCCTCCAGCCGGCCCCTCAACCGCCTCCAAATTGACACCCTCGCAAACCCGGGGGCATGATTGCGCCCCCCTTTTTCAAGCAGCCATGCAATGTCACTGACCGCAGAGCCCCAGACAATCGGCGGGCTCGAGGTTCGCGGCCGAGTCACCGCCGAGTACCGAGAAGTCCTCACCGAAGAAGCGATGTCGTTCGTTGCCGATCTCGTGCAACGGTTCCAGCCACAACTCGCGGTATTGATGGAGAAACGCGTCGCGTTCCAGGCGCGAATGGACGCGGGCGAGTTGCCCGACTTTCTGCCTGAAACGAAGGGGATCCGCGAAGGCGACTGGAAGGTAGCCGGCATCCCTCAAGACCTGCTCGATCGCCGAGTGGAGATCACCGGCCCCGTCGATCGCAAAATGATCATCAACGCGCTCAATGCGAACGTCCGCGTGTTCATGGCGGACTTCGAAGATTCGTTGGCGCCCACATGGGAAAACGTCGTTGAAGGTCAGATCAATCTGCGCGACGCAAACCTGCGCACGATCGACTTCACGAACCCCGACGGGCGCAAGTACACATTGAAGGCGCAGCCCGCGGTACTCATCGCCCGCGTCCGCGGGCTTCACCTGAGTGAAAAGCACGTCGGTTGGAGCGGCGGCGAACGAATCCCCGGATGCCTGTTCGATTTTGGTTTGTACTTCTTCCACAACTATCAGACGCGCCGCGCCGCCAGCACCGGCGTCTACTACTACATGCCGAAGATCCAGAGCCACGAAGAAGCTGCGTGGTGGGATTCGGTGTTCACCTACACCGAACACCGGTTCAACGTTCCTGTTGGCACGATCAAGGCAACGTTCCTCATAGAGACTTTGCCTGCCGCATTCCAGATGGACGAAATCCTGTACGCCTTGCGCAATCACGCTGTGGCGCTCAACTGCGGACGCTGGGACTACATCTTCAGCTACATCAAAACACTGCGAAAACACCCGGATCGCGTATTGCCCGATCGGCAGGCGCTGACGATGGACAAGCCGTTCCTCAACGCCTATTCGCGGCTGCTCATTCGCACCTGTCACCGCCGCGGAGCGCTCGCGATGGGCGGCATGGCGGCGTTCATTCCAAGCAAGGACCCGAAGCAGAACGAAGTTGTCGCCGCGAAAGTGCACGCCGACAAAACTCTGGAAGCAACCAACGGACACGATGGCACCTGGGTGGCGCATCCCGGACTCGCCGATCTAGCGATGGAGGTGTTCGACCGGCACATCCCGCAAGGTCACTCCAACCAGCTCGATGTGTCGCGCAATCAGGACGCGCCCATCAAAGCAGCGGACCTTTTGGCCGTGCCCGCCGGCGATCGCACCGAAGCGGGCATGCGCACCAACATCCGCGTGTCGATTCAGTACATCGAGGCGTGGATCTCGGGTACAGGATGCGTTCCGGTTTACGGACTCATGGAAGATGCCGCAACGGTCGAGATCTCACGCGCGTCGATCTGGCAGTGGATCCAGAACGGCAAGCAACTCACCAACGGCAAGACCGTGACCAAGGCTCTCTTCCGGGAGCTGTTGAATGAAGAACTGCAGGTGGTCCGCGACGAGGTCGGTGAAGCGCGATATCAGGACGGGCGCTTCCGTGAAGCCGCCGAGATGATGGATCGACTCACTACCGGGGACGAACTGGCGGACTTCCTCACCCTGCCCGCCTATGAGGTGCTATAGCCGGACCCATTCCAACGAGGCAACTGTTAGTTTTCATCGTTTCACTTTTCTTTCCAATCGCGGCCTCTAGAATCGCCGGCTCCACCGCTAACTCAGAGGGACACCCATGGCGCTCCACTTCGTTCCACGCAAACCGCGCGCAGAGCAGATCAAAGAGCTCGAAGCGGAATGGAAAAAGAACCCGCGCTGGAAAGGCGTAAAACGCGGCTACCAAGCCAAAGACGTCGTGAAACTTCGCGGCACGATTCCGCATCGTAGTGCGCTGGCAGCACACGGCGCCGACAAGCTGTGGGACCTGATGACCAAAGAGTCCTATGTGAACGCGCTTGGCGCGGTCACCGGTGGTCAAGCGGTGCAGCAGGTCAAGGCCGGAATCAGAGCAATCTACTGTTCGGGCTGGCAGGTGGCTGCGGACAACAACACGTCCGAGACGATGTATCCCGACCAGTCGTTGTACGCCGTGAACTCGGTGCCGACTCTCGTGAATCGCATCAACAACGCGTTCCGTCGCGCTGACGAAATTCAGTGGTCGAAGGGCGTCGACGACGGTATCGACTTCTATGCGCCCATCGTCGCCGACGCGGAAGCCGGCTTCGGCGGTGTTCTCAACGCATTCGAATTGATGAAAGCCATGATCGGCGCAGGTGCCGCCGGTGTGCACTTCGAAGACCAACTCGCTTCCGTGAAGAAATGTGGCCACATGGGTGGCAAGGTCCTCGTACCGACGTCCGAGGCCGTTCAGAAGCTGATCGCAGCGCGCCTTGCCGCAGACGTCTGCGACGTACCAACGATTCTGATGGCCCGCACCGATGCGAACGCCGCCGACATGGTAACGACCGACATCGACGAATGGGACAAACCGTTCATCACCGGCGAACGCACATCGGAAGGCTTCTACAAGACGCGTGCAGGTCTCGATCAAGCGATCTCTCGCGGACTCGCATATGCGCCTTACGCTGATCTCATCTGGTGCGAAACTGCGGTGCCTTCGCTCGACGAAGCCAAACGTTTCGCAGAGGCCATCAAGAAAGAACATCCGGACCAGATGCTGTCGTACAACTGCTCGCCGTCGTTCAACTGGCGCAAGAACCTCGACGACAAGACCATCGCGAAGTTCCAACGCGAACTCGCCGCGATGGGCTACAAGTTCCAGTTCATCACCTTAGCCGGCATCCACTCCATGTGGTACAACATGTTCACTTTGACCAAGGGATATGTTGAGCGGCAGATGTCCGCGTATGTCGAACTTCAGGAAGCGGAATTCGCCGCCGCGAAGGACGGCTACACATTCGTCAGTCACCAGCAGGAAGTCGGCACCGGTTACTTCGATGACGTTGCGCAGGTGATTCAGGGCGGTCAGTCATCGGTGACTGCGCTGACCGGTTCCACAGAGGAAGCGCAGTTTCACAAGGCGCACTGAGCAAGGCAGAAAGAAAAAGGGCGGCATCAGCCGCCCTTTTTTTACGAACGAAGAAACGGCTCAGATGACCAACAGTTCCATGAACTCGTTCACCGGCATCGTCTCCAGCCGCTTCTGATCCTTCGCGAGTTCGAATACCTGCGCGGTGCGACGCGACGGGAACCGCGTCAGGAGATTGCGCCGGAATTTCTCTTCGAGAATCGGAATACCTTCCTTGCGACGGCGACGGTGCCCAATCGGATACTCCACGACGACCTTCTCCGTCTTCGTGCCATCTTTGAAGAACACCTGAATCGCATTGGCAATCGAGCGCTTGTCCGGCTCGTGATACTCGCGGCTATAGCGCGCGTCTTCCTCGATCACCATCAGATCGCGAATCTGGTCGACCCTCGGGTCCGCCGCCACGTCGTCTTCATAGTCTTCCGCGACCAGGTTGCCCTTCAGCAAGCCGATCGCTGCCATGTACTGCAGGCAGTGATCGCGGTCGGCCGGATTGTTCAGCGTTCCGGTCTTGCTGATGATACGGATCGCCGACTCATGCGTCGTCATCACGATTTTGTCGATCTGATCCAATCGACCGGTTACCTGCGGATGTAACGTCACGGCCGCCTCAACGGCAGTTTGCGCATGGAATTCCGCAGGGAACGAGATTTTGAACAGAACGTTCTCCATCACGTAGGAACCGTAATCGCGCTGGAACTTGAACGGCTGCCCCTTGAACGAAACGTCGTAGAAGCCCCATTTCGGCGCCGTCAGCGCGCTGGGGTAACCGATCTCGCCCTTGAGCACCAGCATCGCGAGACGAACAGCTCGGCTAGTGGCATCGCCCGCTGCCCACGACTTGCGAGGACCGGCGTTCGGGGCGTGGCGATATGTGCGCAACGAAGAACCGTCGATCCAGGCGTGCGAAAGCGCGTCGACGATCTGATCGCGAGTACCACCGAGCAATTGCGTTACCACCGCAGTGGATGCGACACGAACCAGCAGCACGTGATCGAGTCCGACGCGGTTGAAGCTGTTCTCCAGCGCAAGGCAACCTTGAATCTCATGCGCCTTGATCATCGCGGTGAGCACGTCGCGCATCACGAGCGGCTTCCTGCCGGCGGCGACGTTCGTACGGCTGACATAGTCCGCAACCGCAAGGATGCCACCGAGGTTGTCGGACGGGTGTCCCCATTCCGCAGCGAGCCACGTGTCGTTGAAATCGAGCCACCGAATCATGCAGCCGATGTCCCATGCCGCTTTTACGGGGTCGAGCTCGAACTGCGTGCCCGGAACGCGTGCGCCGTTTAGCACCGTCGTTCCGCTCACGATCGGACCGAGGTGCTTGCTGCATTCCGGAAAACGCTGCGCGAGAAATCCACATCCCAACGTATCAATCAGGCAGTTGCGCGCCGTGTCATAGGCTTCGCTGCTCTTGATCTGGAACCCAGTCACATAATCGGCAATGGCAACCAGTTCCTTGTCCGGGTTGGGCCGTACGTTGAGGTCTACGTTTGCACTCATGTCGCTCGTTTTCTCCTGTTATCGATCTGACACTTTGACGAAGGCGCGCGGCGCGGGACCGACATAGTCCGCGCTCGGGCGAATGATCCGATTGTTGGAACGCTGTTCCATGATGTGGGCCGTCCAGCCCGAGACTCGGGAGCATACGAAGATCGGCGTGAATAGCTTCGTGGGAATGCCCATGAAGTGGTAAGCGGACGCGTGGTAGAAGTCGGCGTTCGCGAACAGCTTCTTCTCGTCCCACATCGTCTTCTCGACTGCAGCGGAGACCGGGAACAACACCTTGTCGCCGACGGATTTTGCCAGCTTCTCAGACCACTCCTTGATGATCGCGTTGCGCGGGTCGGACGTTGCGTAGATCGCGTGGCCGAATCCCATGATCTTGTCCTTGCGCTCTAGCATTCCTTTGATGCCTGCCGCTGCATCGCTGGCCGAGCTGAACTTCTCGATCATGTCCATCGCTGCCTCGTTCGCACCGCCGTGCAGCGGGCCCCGCAGTGATCCGATGGCACCTGTCACGCACGAGTGCATGTCCGACAACGTTGAAGCGCAAACGCGCGCGGTGAAAGTGGACGCGTTGAACTCGTGCTCCGCATAGAGAATCAGCGATACATCCATTACGCGCTGGTGCAATTCGCTTGGGCTCCCATCGTGCAACAGATGCAGAAAATGCCCGGCGAGCGAATCCTCGTTGGTTTCCGTTTCAACACGCACGCCGTCGTGGCTGAAGCGGTACCAGTAGTTGATGATGCCCGGCAGCGTCGACAGCAGCCGGTCTGCCACATCCTGCTGTTGGCTGAAGTCCGCCTCCGGCTCGACATTGCCGAGAAACGAACAGCCGGTTCGCATCACGTCCATCGGGTGGGTGGTCTTCGGGATTCTCTCCAGCACGTCCTTCACTGATTTCGGCAATACGCGAAGCTTCTTCAGCTTCGCCTTATACGCGTCGAGTTGCTTCTTGTTCGGCAGTTCGCCGTACAGGATCAAGTACGCGACTTCCTCGAACGTGGCGCCGGCGGCGAGTTCCGAGATGTCGTAGCCGCGATACGTCAGACCTGTGCCGGTCTTACCAACCGTGCACAGTGCGGTCTGGCCCGCGCTTTGTCCGCGCAGCCCCGCTCCAGTCAGTTTCTTGCCCTCCGCCATTTACAGTGCCTCCCTCGACTCTTCGTTTTTGAATAGCTCATCGAGCTTGCGCTCGTAGTCGTGATACCCCAGAAAGTCGTACAGATCCATGCGTGTCTGCATTGTGCCGACTACATTCTTCTGTGTACCTTCGGTGCGAATCGCACGATAGACATTCAACGCCGCCTGGCTAGCTGCGCGGAATGCCGACAGCGGATACAACGCCATTGCGATGCCGACGCTACCGAGCTCCTGCGTCGTAAACAGCGGCGTCTGCCCGAATTCGGTGATGTTCGCGAGTACCGGTACCTTTACAGAAGCAACGACGCGTTTGTACATGGACAGATCGGTCATCGCCTCCGCGAAGATCGCATCAGCGCCCGCTTCGACAAACGCCGATACGCGTTCGAGCACTGCATCGAACCCATCAACGGCGAGCGCATCCGTTCGCGCCATAACGATGAAGTCAGCGTCGATCTTTGCATCTACCGCAGCCTTGATGCGATCGGTCATCTCACTGATCGGGACGATCGCCTTGTTGGGACGGTGTCCGCAACGCTTCTGCGCAACTTGATCTTCAATATGAACAGCGGCTACGCCGGCGCGCGACATGGCCTTGATGGTTCGCGCAATGTTGAACGCCCCACCCCAGCCCGTGTCGATATCGACCAGCAAGGGCAAGCTCGAGGCACTGGTGATCCGGCGTACGTCTTCCAGCACGTCGTCGAGCGACGTCATGCCGAGATCGGGGAGTCCGAACGACGCATTCGCCACTCCGGCGCCGGACAAGTAAAGCGACTTGTAACCGACACGCTCGGCGAGCATTGCCGAATAGGCATTGATGGCGCCGACCACTTGCAGCGGTCGCTCCTGCGCAATGGCGTCGCGCATTCGGCGTCCGGCGCTGGCTTGAATCGTCATTCGTCTGGTTCTCCGTACTGATTACCGCGCGCCTCGTGTCGAATGCCGCGCTGGTGGGGTAACGCAATGAAGGCTTCGCCGGATTCTCCGACCCTGTCGGAAGCCGTGCCCATGATACGCTAACTGCAAATCGTGTTTGCGAGCGGAACAACGAACGCAGCCCGGTCGAACTCGCAGGCAACTCCCTTCCCATGAATCGAATCCCCCTTCCCTACTGCATCGACGCTCCGTCGTTGTTCGAGCGCCTGCGCGATTTACCGGAGCCGGTATTTCTTCACCGCAGCGATCGGACATCCGCCGCGGGCCGTTACGACCTGATGGCAGCAGATCCGATCCGATCAGTGGCCTTTCAGCATGGCGAACTGCGCGTGGGCGCAACCTCCATCCAAACCTCTCGACCATTGGATGAGTTACGCGCGCAGTTCCGAGATTACGATTCAGCGGCTGCTCACTTTCGAACGGGGTTCGTCGGCTATTTCGGCTATGGATTGGAGCAAAAGTTGGAAGGCCTTCCTTCAAGTCCGATCGACGTTACCGGGATGCCGATCCCTGTGCGGCGGAGACTACGTCTGGTCGGTGGTTACCGATCACGCCGCCAAAGCAACGGATCACTGGTATGACGACGAATACGAGCAAGCCGCGCAAGCGATCCTGCGGCGACTCGCGAACGAGGCGCCTACGTTTGCGAAGGATTCGATGCGGAAGAGCTCATCAGCCCGAATGCTGCCCGGCCGGCAGACGCGTCCAAGGTCGTTAGCACGTCGACGATCATCAGATTTTCAGCGCGGTCTTTTAGGCTACATTCGCGCGATGGAGATCATCAACGAGCTGGAGCCGGTCGCACGGTCGGTCTATGCCGGCAGCATCGGGTGCATCGACCGCGGCGGGTCGTTCGACACGAACATCACGATTCGTGCTCTGGTCTTCACGCCCTCGCAGTTCACGCATGGGGCGGCGGCGGGATTTTGGCGGACTCCTCGTCGGGACAGAAATGGCCGAAATAGACCACAAGATCGGTAAGTTGCTTCAGGCGACCGCGGGATTGGTTTCAAGCAGATCCTGTAGCGCTCGATAGCTCTCTGCGCGTGGGAATTGCGGATACTCCGACGCAACGGTTGGGGGACATCGATAGAAGAAACCGGCGTCGGCCTGGTCCAGCATCGGGATGTCATTGTAAGAGTCGCCGGCGGCAAGCACTCGATAACGCAGCGACTGAAACGCCTTGACCGACTGTCGCTTCGGATCGGGTTGCCTGATCCGATAGCCCTCGATGCGTCCGCGGACCACTTCAAGCTTATGGCACAGCAACATCGGCCACCCTAGCTTTGCCATCATGGGCTGCGCGAATTCGTAGAACGTGTCTGAAACGATGGCCACCTGAAACCGCGTGCGCGCCCATTGTAGGAAGTTCACCGCTCCAGGCAGAGGTTCGAGCGTATCGATCACGGAGTGAATCGTCGCCAGATCGATTTGCTCCGCGTCCAGAATTCCCAGACGCAACCGCATCAGGTCGTCGTAAACGGGGATGTCGCGTGTGGTCTTGCGAAGTGCTTCGATCCCTGTCTTTTCCGCTACACCGATCCAAATTTCGGGAATGAGAACCCCTTCAAGATCGAGGCACAGAACATCCATCGGCCACTCCAACGTTTCACGGGAAACCCGTCCCGCGGCGCAAATCAGCGGCGATGTTAGATGACGGTTTCACCGTTGTAAGCATAGAAGTACAAAGTATTTTTGGCGGTCTAGGTAGGTTGTTAGTCTCCATCGCAAGTTCTAACAACCGAGTTCGATATGGCTACCCGGTCGATCGAAACCAAGACGCAGGACAGTCTCGACGAACGCAACGCCGAATCGGTGATTGCAGACGCCTTCGAACGATTTGGTCCTGAGCAAATCGCGATCTCGTTCAGCGGCGCTGAAGACGTCGTGCTAATCGACATCGCAACGAAGATCCGGCCCGACGTGCAGGTATTTTCTCTCGACACGGGTCGCCTGCATCCCGAGACCTACCGCTTCATCGAGCGGATTCGCGATCACTACGACATTCGCATCGATCTTCTGATGCCCGATGCGCAGGACGTACAGGATTTGGTGAGCCGCAAAGGTCTTTTCAGCTTCTATCGCGACGGGCATCAGGAATGCTGCTCGATCCGCAAGATCAAGCCACTGCGACGCCATCTGTCCGGCCTCGATGCATGGGTCACCGGGCAGCGCCGTGATCAGAGTGTCACTCGCGTCGACGTACCGCTCGAACAGGATGACGCAGCCTTCTCGACGATCGACCACCGCGTCGTCAAGTTCAATCCGTTAGCGGGCTGGACGTCGGAAGATGTCTGGGCGTATATCCGCGGTAACGACGTTCCGTACAACCCGCTGCACGACGCCGGCTTCATGAGCATCGGCTGCGAGCCGTGCACGCGCCCCGTAGGCCCTCATGAACACGAACGCAACGGCCGTTGGTGGTGGGAAGAGGCTGCCGGTAAAGAGTGCGGTCTTCACGCGCAGAACGTTCGCGCCGTGAAGTTCGTGGGCCACAACGGTCACTGAGCACATGGCAGACCGCTCGATCACGTTCGTCAAGAAGATCCTTGCCACAGGCGAGCCCTGCGGCAAGTGCCGGGATGTGGAGGACCGTCTGACGGCCGGCGGACACTGGCCGGCCATCGATCGGGTCGTGGTTGCGGACGAGCGCGACCCGGACTCCGAGGGTATGCGGCTTGCCGTGGAACTCGGCGTAGAACGGGCGCCGTTTTTTGTCGTTCAAACAGGAACGAAGACGGTTATCTACACTGTCTTTCTGAAGTTCGTCAAAGAAGTACTCGACGCGGCCAACGACACCGACAAAGCTCAGCTGCTGCTGGCTGAAAACCCTGGCCTCGATCTGATCTGATCGCTCAGCGGGTGGGCAGCTTCAATCCCTGGAACATCGCCTCGCGCTCCAACCGGTTCGTGCACGCCAACGCGCGTTCAACTACATCGCGAGTCAGATGCGGGGCGAACAGCTCGATGAAATCGAACATGAAGCGGCGCATGAACGCCCCCTTGCGGCAGGCGATGTACGTCACGCTAGGACGGAACAAATGGCTCGCGTCCAGCGCAACCAGGTCCGCGTCCTGCTCCGGGTGGTACGACATCGAAGCGACGATCCCGACACCTAGCCCAAGCCGCACATAGGTCTTGATCACGTCGGTGTCGGTCGCGGTGAACACCACGTGCGGCGACAGGCCGTGCTCGACGAACGCATCGTCGAGCTTGGAACGTCCGGTGAAGCCGAATACGTACGTCACGATTGGCTCCGCCGCCACGGCTTCGAGCGTCAACGGCTTGACGTCGATCAATGGATGCCCCTTGGGCACAACTACCGAGCGGTTCCACTCGTAGCACGGCATCATGACCAGATCGCCGAACAGGTCGCTGCCTTCGGTGGCGATGCCAAAGTCGACGTTGCCCTCGGCCGCCATCTCTGCGATCTGCAGGGGCGTTCCCTGATTCATGTGCAAGATGACTTCGGGGTATTCGCTGCGAAATTTCTGTATGACGGACGGCAACGCATAACGTGCCTGCGTGTGTGTGGTGGCAATCGCAAGGCTGCCCTTTCGTTCGTTGCTGAACTCCTGCGCGGCCTGTTTGACGCTTTCCACCTGACGAAGAATCTCACCCGCGATGCGGATGATCACCTCACCGGCCGGCGTTACCCGCGTCAGGTGTTTGCCGCTGCGCGAAAACACTTCCACGCCCAGTTCGTCCTCGAGCAGACGGATTTGTTTCGAGATCCCCGGCTGCGACGTGTATAGGCTCTGTGCCGTTGCAGAAACGTTGAGGTCGTGGTGGGCGACTTCCCAGATATAGCGGAGTTGCTGAAGCTTCATCGTGCCTGCATCCCGTACTTATAACCCGATGGTCTTTTAGGCAATGTTCACTGCTTCATGCGGGCATGGCAAGAGCGCTCAGGCGGAAGCGCGCGGCACGTGTCCGGATGCGACGTGACCTAACGCTCGTTCGCAGTTCTGTGCTTGATCGTCAAAGAACACATCGGCACCGAACGCACGCAGGAAGTGGGTCTTATCAGCGCCACCCAGGAAGAGGCACTCATCGAGTCGCACATCCCAGGCTCTCAGTGTTCTGATGACGCGCTCATGCGCAGGTGCCGCTCTGGCCGTCACCAATGCAGTACGAATCGGACACGGCCTGCCGACGAACTCGGATTGCAGGCGGTGTAACCCGGCGAGGAAATCCTTGAATGGACCACCCGCTAACGGACGACCCGCGGCCGCCTGTTCGTTGGCGGCAAACGCGTCGAGGCCATCGCGCCTGAACACCTGATCGGCCTCGTCGGAGAACAGCACCGAGTCACCGTCAAACGCAATGCGCAATTCCTCCGACGGATTGCCCGGCGACTTCGAAGCAAGCAAGGTCGCCGCCGCTACCTGGTGATCGAGTGCGTGCACCACGTCGTCGGAATCGGTGGAGAGAAAAAGGTCGCATTTGAATGCTTGCACGTAACGATACGGTCGCTCACCGCCACAGAACGCCGCACGCGTGATATTGAGCTGATGCGCCTGGATCGAATTGAAAATGCGCAGACCCGTGTCGGCTGAGTTGCGCGACAGCAGGATTACCTCGACGCGCGTCCTGTCCAGTAGACCATTGATGTCGAGCAGCTTCTTCACGAACGGAAAACCCTCGCCACGATCGAGCGGTTCGTCCTCGTGCGCGATTTGATACTTTCGATAGGCCTCGAGACCTTCCTCTACGTAGACGCGATTCGAGTCTTCCAGGTCGAACAGTGCCCGTGACGAGATCGCCACCGTGAGCAGTCGATCGTCGAGGTCGGACACCACTTATCAAGCGTCCAGATTCGGAATGAGTTCGCTTTCGAGCTTGGTAATCATGTCCTTCAGTCGCAGCTTCCGCTTCTTGAGGCGCTGTATCCGCATCGAATCAGGGTGTCTGGTCTCGATCATGTATTTGATCACTTCGTCGAGATCGCGATGCTCGACGCGGAGTTCTTCCAACCACCTCGCGATTTCCGCAGGTTCCATCGCGAATTCCAGCGTTGCACAACCGTGGCATGATAAGAGGGTTCCCACCCGCCATAAAGGGACGCACCGCCGATGAGTACCCGCCGACCCGACGAACGCGCGCTGCAATCGCGGCAGGATTCGTCCGGAAAGGCGTCCGTGGACCGATTCCTCACCGAGGTCACTGCGGCGCGACCGCCGAGCGTGCAATCGACGCATCGGCTGCTCTTCGGCATCGATGCGACCGCCAGCCGCCAACCGACATGGGACCTCGCGTGTGAGCTCCACGCCGAATTGTTTGCAGAGGCGGCGCGCGCGGGAAACCTCGCCATTCAACTGTGCTACTACCGCGGCTCGAGCGAGTTCGTCGCGTCACAATGGGCAACTACTCCCAATCAGCTGCATGATCAAATGCTCTCTGTCTCGTGTCGCGGCGGGCGTACGCAACTGCGTCGACTGCTCGAGCACGCGCTCAACGAGGCAATGCGATACCCGGTTCGAGCGCTGGTATTCATAGGCGACTGTTTCGAAGAGGACGAAGCGGACGTGCTGCGTTTCGTCGGGCAACTCGCTATCCGAACGCTACCCGTCTTCATTTTCCAGGAAGGAAGCAACCGGACCGCAACGCGGGTATTCAAGTCGATCGCTCGGTTGACTAACGGTGCACATGTGCCATTCGATGCGTCGGGCCCCGAGCAACTGAGGCACCTTCTCGGCGCAATAGCGCAGTACGCCGCGGGCGGCCGTTCGGCCCTGGAGGAGTACGCGCGGCGCATTGGCAGCACGCAGACACGCGCGCTGCTGAGTCAGCTCAAACAATCATGATCCTCGCCGTTTTGGGCGGCCTGCTCGCGGCATTAATGATCGCGATCCTGCTTCGGTCGCTGTGGATTCGATCGGGTCTCAACGTGAGCCAAACGTTGATGACCCTCGGCGCTGCGGCGGTGGTGATCACAATCGTTGCGTTGACGGTGACCGGGCGCCTCAATTGGATCGTTGCGGCGCTCGCCGCGATGATTCCGCTGGTCCGCCGCATCGGAACGTTGGTTCGATTTTTCCCATGGCTCGCGGCGCTGCTTCCGCGAGTACGCTCGGCAAATGGTGCCGCGTCCCGGCCAAGCACTGACGCCGGCAGCACCACTACCGATAGCAGTTTTTTCAAAATGACACTGCACCATGCTTCGGGACACATGGATGGCGAGATCAAACAGGGTGCCTACAAGGGCCATTTTCTGAGCGAACTCGATGTTTCGAAACTGGTTGGTCTTCTCGCCGAGATACGCGACTACGACTCGCAGCGCCTGCTGGAGGCGTACCTCGACCGCAACCATCCCGAGTGGCGCACCAATGGCCATCGGACGCCCGCCCCCAGCGGGCAGAACATGACGCGGAACGAGGCGTTGTCTGCACTCGGGCTGGGGGAAGACGCTACGCGCGAGGAAGTCGTGACCGCACATCGTCGCTTGATACAGAAACTACATCCCGATCGCGGAGGCTCTACCTACCTCGCCGCCCTGCTCAATCGGGCCAAGGACACCCTGCTCAAAGACCCTTGATCTGTGGTCATCGTCACAACGTCTGAGCCGTACGTGTCATACGATTTTGCGCCATGGTCAGATGTCCCGAACGCCGTAGTCTGGAGCGCCTTCCTGTGACCAACATGAAGGCGACTGTTTCCGTGCGTCATCGATTCGGGACCCATCACGGTGATGTGGTCGACTTCAATCGCTTCGGTGTGACCATATCAGTGCGCCGCCCGTTACCGATCAACAAACCGCTGCTCCTTTCGCTGAGGCACCCCGAATCGCGCCTCGATGAGGTCGTTGGGGTTGCGCACCACTGCCGGTATTCGCCCAACGGAATCTTCCGCGTCGGCATTCGCTTTCGCACGAACTCACCGATTCAGCTCGACCGCGACGAGGTCGAACATCTTCTCGAAATGCTTGAACGAAAGATCGTGGAGTCGCTCGGCGCGACCACTACATGAAGCTGCGGGCTTCTTCCTCGAGCGCAACCAGCCTCCGTACCCAATTATCCATCAACTGAAATTCGGCATCAGGTAATCCGAAGGCACGGCCAATTTCTTTGAGGAGACACTCTTCCTCGATCTCGAATGCGCCATCTACGTAGGAGAGCCGCAACAGATTCAGCAACGCGACGGCGCGAGCGCGCCTCGTGTCGAACACTTTGTCCACACCGCTGAGTTCGAGGTACTGCGATTCGGTTCTTGGATTGAGATCCATTTCCCGCTTGAACTCATCGAGCATGCCCTCTTCGTTCGGATCGAGCAGGCCATCCGAAACGACAACGTTGTGCGCGAGCCCCAGTAACGCCTCGCGTTGCTGTCGCGTCAACGACGATAGCCACATCGTCTATGCGGCTCCGCGCAGCATCGACGCGATGATTGAGGCAAACATCAGCACGATCGACAGCCATCCCCAGGCAACGAACAGCTTGACGATCCAGCTTTGCTCGAAGAAATCCTCGATCAGATACCACATGCTTGAGCTTCCTATTCGATTGCGCGCAAGAATACCAAACTTTCAATCGACGGCGGTTGTTGCGAAGAGATCGTGGGTGTCAGCCTCGAAGATCATGACATCCACGAGATCACCCGGAGTGCAGTCGACTGCGTCGACATAAACACATCCGTCTATCTCCGGCGCATCGCCGCGTGACCGGCCGACTGCCCCATCGTCGTCCACAGAATCGATCAACACCTGCATGCGTCGTCCAACTTTGGCCGCAAGACGCTTGGTACTGATCTGCTCCTGATGGAGCATTAGCCGCTCCAACCGCTCCTGCTTAACGTGTTCCGGCACGGGATCGGGTAGCTTGTTGGCGCTGGCGCCGTCGACATCCGAATAAGCAAAACAGCCGACGCGGTCGAGGTCGGCTTCGGTCAGAAACTGCAACAGCTCCTCGAACTCGGCGTCAGTTTCCCCGGGAAAGCCGACGATGAACGTAGAACGAATGGTCAGATCGGGACAGATCGCTCGCCACGTCGCGATGCGCTCCAGGGTTCGATCGGACGCAGCCGGGCGACGCATCAGTTTCAAAATGCGCGGCACACCATGCTGCATGGGAACGTCGAGGTACGGCAGCACCAGTCCATCAGCCATGAGCGGTAGCAGTTCATCAACGTGCGGATACGGATACACGTAATGCAGTCGTACCCACGGAAGCAGATGACCGAGTTCCTTGCACATCGTGATCATGTCGGTGCGTAGGGGCCGTCCACCCCAGAAATCGGTTCGGTACTTCATATCGAGGCCGTACGCGCTCGTATCCTGCGAGATGACGAGGAGTTCCTTTACACCGGATCGCGCAAGACCTTCCGCCTCGTTCAGAACCTCACCGATCTTGCGCGAGCGCAGCTTCCCTCGCAGTGACGGAATGATGCAGAAGGAACACTTGTGGTTGCACCCTTCCGAGATCTTCAGATACGCGTAGTGGCGTGGCGTGAGTTTGACGCCCGTTGCCGGAACCAAGTCTACAAAGGGGTTGCGCGCCCCTTGCGGAACAACCTCGTGTACCGCCTCTACTACCGCTTCGTATGCGGCGGGACCGGTAACCGACAGCACGTCCGGAAAGTGCTCGCGGATCAGGCTTGCGCGCGCGCCGAGACACCCTGTCACGATGACCCGACCGTTCTCCGCCATCGCCTCTCCGATCGCCTCGAGCGATTCTTCGACGGCACTGTCGATGAAGCCGCAGGTATTTATCACCACGACGTCCGCGTCGGCGTAGCTGCCTGACGTCTCGTAACCCTCGATTCGCAACTGCGTCAGTATTCGCTCCGAGTCGACGAGCGCTTTCGGACAGCCGAGGCTGACGAAGCCGACGCGTCCAGGACGTGCGGTAGAAGCCGAACTTGGCTTGGTCATATTGGAAGCGACCGTCGGAGCGATGGTGAAGCGAGGGCGGCGCATTGTAGCTGATCTCCCGCGCCGTTTGGCACGCCAGCGCACCGCTCTTACAATCGCGCGTTTCCCTCGGCATTCCATGGTGCAACCCAAGCCGTTGATCACGCTCGACGACGTCCTGCTGCAGTACTGCAGTAGCGGCCGAATCGTGACCGCCAACGAACGGCTGGCAAAGGCGCTCCTCGACGCCTTCGATCGCCGCGCTCGAGGTCACGTCGATATTCCCGCACCGCAGGTCTCGACGCTCGGTGAATACCTGCGCGGGAGGTACGCGGAAATGTCCTCGGGTCGTCTGCGGACCCTTCTGAGCGCCGAGGCTCAGCGGTTCGTTTGGCTCGAACTCACACCCGAGTTGCCCGAGATCGACTTCGACGGTCTCTATACACAGGTCGCCGACGCATGGCGTCTGATGCACGACTGGCAACTTTCGTCGCTGCTCGATCAGTTCGACGACAACGAAAATCACCGACTGTTCCGCGAATGGTCGCAGCTCTATCTGCGAGGGGCCAGACAACGAGGCTGGATCACGGAATCGGAAGTACCCGCGGCTATCGAACTCGCAGTTCGAGAAGGACACCTGACAGCGGAGCCACTGCTCATGCTCGGCTTCGACGTGGTGCCCCCGAGCGTCGAGCGAATGCTCGACGCTTATCGATCCGCCGGCGCGGCGATCCATCGCTTCGAACCCGCACATTCCAGCAACGCGCAAGTCCTCACCGCATCGTGCGGCGATGTTGAGCAGGAATTGCGCGCTGCAATTCACTGGGCGAAGTCGGCACTGGCCGAAGCGCAAGAACCTTCATCGATTTGCATCGCGGTTCCGAACCTCGTCGAGTCGCACGATCGAGTCGTTCGGCAACTCGATGCAATCCTGCGTCCGGATGATGCCGAACCGTCCGCTGCAACCAGCCCTTACAACGTTTCCGGAGGCGTACCACTCAGCCTCGTGCCGGTCGTGGCCGATGCGCTCGACTTTCTCGATTGGCTTTTCGAACCGTTCCATCACACGCGTGTTGACGCGCTGCTTCGATCGCCGTTTCTACAACTCGCACCCGTCTCAGCTGCAGAAGACGAACGACTACCCGAATGGGGCGATGCATCCCATTACGCCGCGCTCACGTCTGGCTCACCCCTTCGTGAAATTGTTCGACATGCGTCGAGAGCGGGGTTGCTCGATTTGGAAGACGCGGTCGCGGTAGCCAAACACCTCTTGAGAATGGCCGGATGGCCCGAAGTTGGCCGTCTCTCGAGCGAGAGCTACCAGGCGTACAGATCGTTCGAAGCACTGTTCGACGAACTCGCCGCCAATTCGAACTTTGTCCAACCGCGCCACTTTGCCGCGACGATCGGCCAGCTTCGACTCGCGGCCGACCGGCGGCTCTTTGCGCCGGAGCGCCCGCGTGCGGCGATTCAGGTGCTCGGCTACCTGGAAACGATCGGTCTGGAGTTTACGCATCTGTGGATTACCGGTCTCACTCAGCCGGATTGGCCCGGTTCACCTTCGCCCACACCCTTCATTCCGATGCGCTATCTCAGAGCGGCCGCCGTGGCGCGCAGCGATGTTGGCGGAGAGGTGGCCTTCGCACGGCGACTGATGGCGCATTGGCGCGCTTCATCGGGCTCGCTCGTGTTGAGTCATCCGGTGGTTCGCAACGACGTTCCGTTTCGCGGCAGCACGCTGCTTCAGGAAATACATCCTTCCGCCGAATTACAAATCGTCGGACCGGAAGTGACACTGAGCCATCCCTATCTCGTTGGGCACCTCGGACTGTCGCAGGACGACAACATCGAGACCGGGCCGATCGATCTCGGGCGTTTACGTCATCACGGTACCGGGATTCTCCGAGACCAATCGGCGTGCCCGTTTCGGGCCTTCGCACGCTATCGACTGCATGTGCCGCAACACCCTGCCCCCCATTCGTTTCCGAACATGACCGATCGGGGTGTAGCGGTCCACATGGCATTGCGCAGCCTGTTCGATCGCGTGACGACCGCCGACGTCCGTGCACCGGCCGACACCGTCCTCGCAGCGGTGAGCGAGTCGGCAACCACCGCCGTCGCGAGTCTCGGACCGCTACCCGGTTTGTTCCGAGCTTCGGAACACGCGCGCATCGTGGCTTTGTTGCTGGAATGGCTTGCACTGGAGCGCGAGCGACCTGCACGTCGAATCATCGCCAACGAAGCGGCCACAAATCTGACTATCGACGGCATCACATTCGATCTGCGCATCGACCGAATCGACGAAACCTCTGACGGCGAACTGCTCGTCATCGACTACAAAACCGGACCAACCAGCCCCAACGTGGTCATCGGGTCGCGCCTCGAGGAGCCCCAGTTGCCGATGTATGCGCTGAGCACGCCCGGCGTCGCCGCAGTCGCGTTCGCACTCGTTCGCCGCAACGAATGTCGCTTGGTCGGGTGGTCGGACCGAGCATTCTCGACCTCCCAAAGCACCGACCGTGTTCAATTCAGACCGGCCGGCGAAGACGCGAACGGCTTGAGCCCAATGCTTGAAGACTGGCGCGCATCGCTTGCGTATCTGGCTACGGAATTTCGCGCTGGTATCGCGCATGTTGAGCCACGCAATGCGGCTGCGTGCGACGAATGCAATCTGCACGCGCTTTGTCGAATTCGCGAGATACGGCACTTTGAACTCGATTGAAGCGCTACCCGACCTGGCAGAGCGGCTTGCGGCAGTCGCAACCGACCGATCGGCAATCGTTCAGGCACCCGCTGGGTCGGGAAAGACCACGCTTCTGGTGCAACGCTTCCTGAATCTGCTTTCGGTGGTCGAAAAACCGGAAGAAATTCTGGCAATCACATTCACTCGCAAGGCAGCGGCCGAGATGCAAGCGCGTGTGGTAGCGGCACTCAACGAAGACAACGACCAGTCGCGTGCAATTCGTGCGCGCAGCGTTGCCAAGGGTTGGCATCTCGAAGCGCTACCTGCGCGGCTGCGAATCCAGACAATCGATGCGTTCTGCGTGGGGCTCTTGCAGCGGCTGCCTGTTTCCAGCGGCATTGGCGATCGTCTCCACATCGTGGAGGACGCAGAGTCGTTTTACCGTGAGGCGGTCGACAGGACGTTCGAGCGACTGCACTACGACTTCGAACTGAATCCCGAGCTCGCAGCGTTGCTCGCGCATTTCGATAACGACTTCGATGAGGCGCGCAGATCGTTGAGCGCAATGCTCGCGAAGCGGGACCAATGGTTGGAGGTCGTTGCTCTTACATTGCGAACCAGTCGAACCAATCCCCAGGACGGCGAGCCGCGCGAACCTGAGTTCGTGCAAGCAATCGAAGCCGGAATTCGCGCTCTGCACGCGAACGCAATTGCGGACATCGAAGCGGATCTCGGTGAAATCCAGCTTGCGGAACTCGCGGCGGTCGCCGGCGACGCCGCCCGGCGCATGAACATCGATTGGCCTTCAACTGGGCTGCCGACCGATCTCGCACAGTGGCGTTTCATCGCCGAGTTGTTGACCACGCGCGACGGCCGGCCGCGCGTTCGACTCGGTAGCGCACAGGGCTTCAGTGATTCAGCTCGGGCTAACCAATCGGCAAAGGCGCGTCTGCGAGCGCTGATAGACGATCTGGATCAGCGTGATCTGATCGTTCGGTTGGCTTCACTCAGGTTGCTGCCCACCCCCACGCTCGAATCAGCAGAGGTCGAAGCGATCGTCAACCTCGCAACCGGGCTCGCGTTAGCCGCAGCGGAACTCGGAAACATCTTTCGTCGCAACGGGGTCATCGATTTCGCCGAACTGAACTTCGCCGCGCAGCGCGCACTCGGCGATGCGGATTCACCCAGCGATCTAGCGTTGGCGCTCGACTACCGGATCAAGCACTTGCTGATCGACGAGTTTCAGGACACATCGGCGATCCAATATCGTCTCGTTGAGTGTCTGATACGGGAGTGGCCAAGCGACGATACGCGATCGCTGTTCGTTGTCGGCGATCCCATGCAGTCGATCTACAGGTTCCGGGATGCGGACGTCGCGCTGTTTCAGCGGGCACGTCGCAACGGTATCTCGGCTTTGCGTCCAACCGCATTTCGCATCAGTGCCAACTTTCGTTCGTCTGCATCACTCGTCGAGTGGTGCAACTCGATCTTCGCTGAATCCTTCGGGACCGCGGAAGATCCCGTGCTCGGACAGGTTGCGTTTGCGCAATCGACATCCGTCCACCCGGCGCGGCATGGCGAAGGATGCCGCGTGTATGGCATCCAATCGCCCGATCCCGACCGTGCCGAGGCGGTCGCTGTCGTACAAACCATCGAGTCGATCGAGCGAGAGCATCCCGGTGAATCGATTGCGATTCTCGTGCGCAATCGCACACATCTGCGGCATGTGCTGCATGTGCTTAGTGCCCGCCGCATTCCATGGACGGGTTCCGACATCCGCGCGCTCGCCGATCAGCCGGTGATCGTCGACCTGATGACTCTGCTCAAGGCGCTGTCGTCGTCCACGGATCGAATCGCGTGGCTCGCATTGTTGCGGACGCCATTCGTCGGGGTATCGCTGCGCGACATCGAGTCGTTGTCGCAGTTCAAAGAAACGATTGCGGCATTGGTACGTTCCGGCGCGCGCGATGACGTTCTGAGCGACGACGCACTTGCACGCCTGCTCCGAATAAGGGCCATCCTCCTACAAGCAGAACGAACCCGCCGACAAATGCCGATAAGGCAGTGGCTAGAGAATACGTTCATCCGTCTTGGCGGCGCAGACGCATACGAGGATGAAGCGATCGCACATGCGCAGCGCCTGTTCGCGCTGATCGAGAACACGCAGGAGAGAACGCTCGACATCGCTGCACTGGAACGCTCGGTGCAGCGGTTGTTCGCCGAAGCGACGCCGCGCGCGAACAGCGTTGCGGTCATGACAATTCATCGTGCGAAAGGACTCGAGTTCGATCACGTCATCGTTCCCGGGTTGCATCGCGTCAGCAGGATCGACGATCCGCCACCGATTCTGTGGCGATCCGAGTCCGGCCGACTTCTGCTGGGCGTGCGTGGTACTCGCAACGGCGACAGCGTACATCGATGGTTGAGCCATGAAGAGCGTCACCGCGACGCAAACGAGCGCACGCGCCTGCTGTATGTCGCGGCGACACGCGCGCGACGAACGCTGCACCTGTTTGGCGCGCTGGAAGACATCGATGGTGAACCGAAGCCGCCTCCGGCGCGTTCGCTGTTCGCGCCGATCTGGCGAGCCGCGCGCGAAAGTATCGAGTTGGTGCGCGACGCAGAGCGCGCAACCGACTCGTCACCCGCGCCCAGTGACCGACCGCTACGGCGTGTTCTGCCTGCGGACTACATATGGCGACCGAGAGCACGGACGCCTGATCGTTCGATGTGACGGACCCAACGACCCAGTAATGGCGACCTTGATTTTTCAGGGGCGCGCGCCGACAATCCGCCGCCATGAACCGCACAACCACACGCCGACAAATCGAATCCAACGAACGAGTTTCGTCGGCGGTCGTTGTCGCGACGTATTGGTTTGGCTACGCATTTACGACTTAGCGTAGCCTGATCCTTAGATGGAAGGGCGACGCAAGTTGCCCTCCGGGAGACCCCGACGGGCAACGCCTCTCGGGGTTTTTCGCTTTAGGAGATGGAACGTGGAGCAACTCGAAAATCTGAACGTCGTAGCGCAAGAGCTACTCGTGACTCCCGCGCAACTCAAGGTGGAGTTGCCGGTCTCCGATCAGGTTCGGCACAAGGTTCATGAAGCGCGTGAACACGTGCGGAACATCCTCAACGGCACCGATCATCGCCTACTGATCGTCGTTGGGCCATGCTCCATTCACGACATCGTCGCCGCTGAAGACTATGCGCATCGTCTGAAAGCGTTGGCAGATGAACTAGCGCCGGATCTGCTGATAGTGATGCGTGCCTACTTCGAAAAGCCACGCACCACTGTTGGCTGGAAGGGACTCGTCAACGATCCGTTTCTAAACGATACGTTCCACATCGAGGAAGGGATTCGTATCGCGCGGCGCCTGCTGATACGGATCGCCGAAATCGGCTTGCCGCTCAGCACCGAAGCCCTCGACCCGATTTCTCCGCAGTATCTTCAGGAGCTGATCGCGTGGTCTGCCATCGGCGCCCGCACCACCGAGTCGCAGACACATCGCGAAATGGCATCGGGGCTGTCGTCGGCTGTCGGCTTCAAGAACGGTACGGACGGCAGCCTCGATGTTGCGATCAACGCGCTGCAGTCGGTTTCGAAACCGCACCGCTTCCTCGGTATCAATCATTCGGGGCAGGTCTCGATCATTCATACACGAGGCAACCGCGCTGCGCATGTTGTGTTGCGGGGAGGTCACGAAGGCCCGAACTACGATCGCGACAGCGTCATCGATTGTGAGCGGCAGTTGGCTGCAGCGGGACTGTCGTCGAACATCATGATCGACTGCAGCCACGCCAATTCCGGAAAAGACCCGCTGCGCCAGATGGTCGTCGCGCGCGATGCGGCTTCACAGATCCAGGCAGGGAATCGTTCGATCATGGGGCTGATGATCGAAAGCAATATCAATGCCGGCAACCAGAAGCTGACGAAAGACCCACGGCATTTGGCATATGGCGTTTCGGTGACGGACCCTTGTCTGGGTTGGACGGCTACAGCGGACTTGCTACGAGAACTGGCGGCTGGCTTGCGAGACACACTTCCCCAGCGAGCGCGCTCGGTGGCCAACGCGGCATAGCGTCGCAGTTGGGATTACTGGTAGTACGCGTGTTCCCGTACGCTGTGGTCGGTGCTGTCGCGAATTGCGACGAGTTCTGGGATCTGCGCGAGTAGCGATCGTTCCACGCCCTGCTTGAGCGTGATGTCGACCGCGGAACAGCCCTGGCATCCGCCACCGAACTGCAGAACGGCCGTGTTGCCGTCGACGACCTCGAGCAGGGTGACCTGTCCGCCGTGCGAGGCGAGCCCAGGGTTGATCTCGTTGTAGAGCACGTAATTGATACGGTCTTCGATCGGCGCATCAGGACCGACGCTGGGCACACGCGCATTCGGCGCCTTGATGGTCAGCTGGCCGCCCATCCGATCGTCCTGGAAGTCGACGATGCCCCCTTCGAGGTACGGCTCGCTGCGCTTCTCGACCCAGGCGGTGAAGCCATCATAGGCCACCAGCACGTCGTCGGTCTGTTCCTCGCCGGGGCGACAGTAAGCGATGCAAGTTTCGGCCTGCGGCGTGCCCGGCTGGCTGACGAACACGCGGATACCGACGTCCGGGTGATCCTGCTTGGCCAGCAAATCACGCAGATACCCTTGGGCGGTCTTGGAAATCTCGATCATTGGACATACCCGACTAAATCGCTCGGGAATGTTACGCAATGGCAATGGCATCCGCCAGGCATAACGCACCTACGATCAATCCGATTCTTGAACGCGGCTCATGTTGACCGCCGGCCGCTTCCATTGCGCTCACGTTGGGTCAAGGTAGGATGCCCTCCAATTTCGAAACCGGGAGACCTAGCCGTGCCCCTGACAGCGCTCGCCGAAGCCCTCGAACGACGCATCCTGGTCATCGACGGCGCTATGGGCACCATGGTGCAGCGTCATCGCTTGGCGGAGTCGGACTACCGCGGCAATCGGTTCGTCGGTCATAGCCACTCCCTCGGCGGCAACCACGACCTGCTCACCTTGAGCCGTCCGAAAATCATCGGCGATATCCACCGCGCCTACCTTGCCGCGGGCGCCGACATCATCGAGACGAATACGTTCAGCTCGACCCGAATTGCCCAGGCGGACTACGGCCTCGAGTCGATCTGCGAAGAAATGAACCTGGAAGCCGCACGGCTGGCGCGTGCCTGTGCGGACGAATACTCGACCCCCGACCGCCCGCGCTTCGTCGCGGGCGTGCTGGGACCCACCAACCGAACGGCCAGTTTGTCGCCTGACGTAAACGACCCGGGCGGCCGCAACATCACCTTCGTCGCGCTGGTCGAGGCATATTCAGAGGCCATGCGCGGCCTGCTGGCCGGGGGCGTCGACCTCGTCATGGTCGAAACGGTGTTCGATACTCTCAACGCAAAGGCAGCGATCTACGCGATCGAGTCGGAATTCGAACGCGCCGGTGTGCGTTTGCCGGTGATGGTGTCGGGAACGATCACCGACGCCAGCGGTCGCACCCTGTCGGGGCAAACACCGGAGGCGTTCTGGATCTCCATCGCGCATGCACAGCCGCTGATCGCGGGGCTCAACTGCGCACTCGGTGCAGAGCAATTGCGGCCCCACGTCGAAGCCCTCTCGCATTCGGCGAGTTGCTACGTGAGCGTGCACCCGAATGCGGGACTGCCTAACGAGTTCGGCGGATACGACCAGTCGCCCGCCCACATGGCGCGGCTGATCGGCGAGTTCGCGTCATCGGGGTTAGTCAATCTCGTCGGCGGGTGCTGCGGCACTACACCAGAGCACATCGAAGCGATCGGCGCGGCCGTTGCGAAAGTGCGCCCTCGCGCACTGCCGAATCTGCCTCGCAAGCTACGACTCTCCGGACTCGAACCACTGGAGGTGGACGAGTCGTCGCTGTTCGTGAACGTCGGCGAGCGAACCAACGTCACGGGCTCCGCGCGATTCAAGAAACTGATTCGCGAAGGGGCGCTGGAGACGGCACTCGATGTCGCAAGAGACCAGGTGGACAACGGCGCGCAGATCATCGACGTCAACATGGACGAAGGCATGCTCGATGGTGCGGCGCTCATGACGCGCTTTCTCAACCTGGTTGCGACGGAACCCGACATCGCTCGGGTGCCGGTGATGGTCGACTCGAGCAAGTGGGAAGTCATAGAAGCGGGTCTGCGCTGCGTTCAGGGTAAGGCGGTCGTCAACTCGATCAGCCTGAAAGAAGGCGAGGTGGAATTCATCGATAAAGCGCGACGCTGTCGGTTGTACGGTGCGGCAGTCGTTGTGATGGCATTCGATGAAAGCGGTCAGGCAGATACACTCAAACGCAAAGTGGATATCTGCAAACGCTCCTACGACATCCTCACTCAGCAGGTCGGTTTCCCGCCGGAAGACATCATCTTCGACCCGAATATATTCGCGATCGCGACGGGTATAGAGGAACACAACAACTACGCGATGGACTTCATCGAGGCCTGCGCGTGGATCAAGCAGAATCTGCCGTATGCCCACAGTTCGGGCGGCGTCAGCAACGTGTCGTTCTCGTTTCGCGGCAACGACACCGTGCGCGAAGCGATCAACGCAGTGTTTCTGTATCACGCGATTCGCGCCGGACTCTCGATGGGCATCGTCAACGCCGGCCAGCTCGGCATCTATGACGAGATCCCAAGGGCATTGCGCGAACGCGTAGAAGACGTCGTGTTGAATCGCAGAGGCGATGCCACCGATCAGTTGCTGGCAATCTCAGGCGACTACGCGGCGCGCTCGGACAAGGCCGTCGTCGACGATCCCGAATGGCGTAACGCACCAGTGGAGGAGCGCCTGCGCCATGCGCTCGTCAAGGGCATCAACGCATTCGTCGTTGCGGACACCGAGGAAGCGCGGCTCGCCGCCAAACGTCCGCTCGACGTAATCGAGGGGCCGCTGATGGCCGCCATGAACGTCGTTGGCGATCTGTTCGGCTCCGGCAAGATGTTCCTGCCACAGGTGGTAAAGAGCGCGCGCGTAATGAAGCAATCCGTCGCGCACCTGATTCCATTCATCGAAGCGGAAAAGAGCGAAGGCGCCAAAGCGAAAGGCAAGATCGTAATGGCGACGGTGAAAGGCGATGTACACGACATCGGCAAGAACATCGTCGGCGTCGTGCTCCAATGCAACAACTACGAGGTCATCGATCTTGGCGTGATGGTGCCGTGCGAGCGAATTCTCGAAACCGCACGCGCCGAAAACGCCGACATCATCGGCCTGTCCGGTCTCATTACGCCATCGCTCGACGAGATGGTGCACGTTGCATCCGAAATGGAACGGCTGGGCTTCGATGTACCGCTGTTGATCGGCGGTGCAACGACGTCTCGCGCCCACACGGCGGTGAAGATCGAGCCCGCCTATCGACGCGGTGCAACGGTGTACGTCACCGATGCGTCGCGCGGCGTCGGTGTCGCTTCGGCACTGCTGTCTGATGAACAAAAAACTGCGTTCATAAGCGACGTAAGAACCGAATACGAAACGATACGAGTTCGCTCGAACGCACGTGCAGATAAGACCGTGCTGTTGCCCTACTCCGCCGCGATCGCCAAAGCACCGGCAATAGACTGGTCGAACTTCCAGAGTGTTGCGCCGCGTTTCCTCGGCACACAGGTACTGGACAATTATTCGCTCGAAGAGCTATCGCAGTACATCGACTGGTCGCCGTTCTTCATGACCTGGGAACTCGCCGGTAAATTCCCGAAGATCCTCAACGATCCAATCGTTGGTGAAGCCGCGCGCGCGCTATACGCCGATGCGCAGGCCATGCTGCGTCGAATCATCGACGAAGGTTGGATCAGTGCGAATGGTGTATTCGGATTCTGGTGCGCGCAGCGTTCGGGTAGTGACGACATCGATCTTTTCGACGGCACCGAATCGCATACCCCCATTGCAACATTGCACCAACTGCGCCAACAGTCGAAGAAGGGCGCTGAAGGTCCGCATTTCTCCCTCGCCGACTTCGTCGCCCCGGCGCCGCACATCGACTATGTCGGCGCCTTTGCCGTCAACGCGGGAACCGGCATCGAAGCCCGGGTGGCGAAATTCGAAGCCGCTAACGACGACTACAACGCGATCATGCTGAAGGCGCTCGCAGATAGGCTGGCGGAAGCATTCGCGGAACGCTTGCACGAGCGCGTTCGCAAGGAGTTCTGGGGGTACAGCCGCGACGAGACGCTGACTGCAGATGAGCTGATTGCTGAGAGCTATAGGGGCATTCGACCGGCGCCGGGCTACCCGGCGTGCCCTGACCACACCGAGAAGGCAACGTTGTTTGCCTTACTCGAACCGGCGCGCGCAAGCATGACGTTAACCGAACACTTCGCGATGCTGCCCGCGGCTGCCGTCGCCGGCTGGTATTTTTCGCACCCCGACGCCCGCTACTTCGGCGTAGGCAAGATCGGCCGCGATCAGGTCGAAGACTACGCGCGTCGAAAAGGTGTGCCGATCGAGGAAGTGGAACGCTGGCTCAGACCCAACTTAGCGTACTGAGCGACGCGGGATCAGACCGGCGTGGAAATGAAGTGTATGGCCGCCAGAACGAGCGAAACGAAGATCGTGAACACCGCCACGACATCGGCTTTTTCATCGCTCCAGTGCTTGGATTCGGGATTGGACACGGCGGCCTCGCGGTACTGATAGATAAAACGGGCGCGAGTGTAGACCAGCCTCCACGACGACGCAATCCGTTCTATTGATAGAGACAATGGTTAGTTCTTTCGATTCAGCCGTCTTGGTAACGTTCGCGGCCATCCGTAATCCGATCCCCTGATCCATGTATCGATACGACGAATTCGACCAGCACTTTGTCGACGAGAGAGTTGCACAGTTTCGGTACCAGACGCAGCGCTACATCGACGGCACGCTGTCCCATGCGGATTTCCTGCACCTGCGCCTGCGCAACGGTCTGTACATCCAGCGCCTGGCGCCGATGCTCCGGATTGCCGTTCCGTACGGCACGCTGGCATCGCGACAGCTGCGAATGCTTGCGCACATCGCCCGCTACTACGACAGGGGCTACGGACACCTCAGCACCCGCCAGAACATGCAGTTCAACTGGCCGGACCTCGCCGAAGTACCCGACATTCTTGCCGACCTCGCCACGGTGCAGATGCACGCAATCCAGACCAGTGGCAACTGCATTCGCAACGTAACTGCCGATCAGTTCGCCGGCGTATCGGCCGACGAAGTAGTCGATGGAAGGCCGTACTGTGAACTGATTCGGCAATGGTCTACCGCTCATCCGGAATTCGACTGGTTGCCGCGCAAGTTCAAGATCGCGATCAATGGCTCGGCAAGCGACCGTGCCGCGATTGACATTCACGACATCGGGCTCGAAGCACGCCGCGACGCCAGCGGCCAGGTCGTGTTCGACGTGAAAGTCGGCGGCGGACTGGGACGCACACCGATACTCGGCAGTCTGATTCGCGAGTCCTTGCCCGACGTACATCTGTTGACGTATCTCGAGAGCATCCTGCGCGTCTACAACCGTTACGGCCGACGCGACAACAAGCACAAAGCCCGCATCAAGATTCTCGTTCGGGCAATGTCCCCCGAGGTGTTCCGTCAGCACGTCGAAGCGGAATGGGTGCACTCGAAGGACGGCCCGACGACGCTGACGCGAGAAGAAATCGATCGCACCATTGCCGCCTTCGCCCCGCCACCGTATGAGCAACTCGAAAGCGACGCTTCGCTAGCCGCGGCGCGCCTCGCCGATCCCGAGTTCAGTCGTTGGGTGCATACGAACGTAGCGCCGCATAAACGCGCCGGATACGCGATCGTGACGCTGTCGACAAAAGTCACCGGCGTGCCGCCAGGCGACGTTACCGATGTGCAGATGGACGCTGTCGCCGACTGGGCAGATCGATTCGGCTTTGGCGAGATTCGCATCAGCCACGAACAGAACTTCGTTCTGCCAGACGTTCGGGAGCGTGACTTGATAACGCTGTGGCAACTGGCGCGCAGTCACCGGCTCGCGTCGGCGAATCTGGCGAAGTTGACCGACATCATCTGCTGCCCGGGCGGCGACTATTGTTCACTCGCGAACGCCAAGTCGCTTCCGATTGCAGAGGCTATTCAGCAACGCTTCGATGATGCGGACTATCTGTACGATCTCGGCGACATCAGCCTGAATATTTCCGGATGCATGAATGCATGTGGCCACCATCACGTTGGCCACATCGGCATTCTCGGCGTCGATAAGAAGGGCGAAGAGTGGTATCAGATTTCGCTCGGCGGCAGCGCCGGACGAGACTCCTCGCTCGCCGAGATCATCGGCCCATCCTTTGCACGCGGCTCGGTACCCGACGTCATCGAGCAGATCCTCGAGGTGTATGTTGCCAAACGGGAAAGCGACGAACGTTTTCTCGATTGCTATCGTCGTATCGGAATCGAGCCTTTCAAGGAGCGCGTCTATTCCAACGCTCATTAAAGACGGCCGTGTGGTCACAGACGATTGGGTTCTGCGCGAGGAGATCGCGGAGGATACTGTTGCACCGCATACGATCGTTCCCGCCGCCTACGCGCTGGCGCACGCGGACACGCTGTTCAACCAGGCACGCGTCATCGGCATCTGGCTGCCCGGCGACGGCGAACCCGACAAGATCGAGTCGCTGTTGACGAAGGCGCCGTTGATCGCGATCAGATTCGCCGCTATGAACGACGGCCGCGGTTTGTCGTTAGCGGTACTGCTTCGCACCCGATTCGGATACACCGGCGAACTGCGCGCGATCGGCGAAGTTCACGAAGACGTGCTCCAGTACATGCGCCGCTGCGGCATCGACTCGTATCAGCTCCCCGATGGCCACGATCCCGCAGCCGCCCTGGCTGCAATGCGGACGCTCACGGACTTCTATCAAGGCTCGGTAATCGATCCACGCCCCGCATTCAGACGCGTCGCGCGCGGTCGAAAGTACGTGCGCCCGGTGTAGCACACCTGGCCAGCTGTCATAATCGATCGCATCTCTGTGCGACTGGCTACCGATGCACGTCGGGATCGTCGAATCGTTCTTCCTGATCTTCGTCGGTGCGGCTGTGCTTGCAGCCGTAGCCCTGTATACGCGTCAACCTTTGCTCGTGGCTTACATTGTGGTCGGCGGCATCGCAGGCCCGCATGGCCTCGGCTGGGTGAACGACGCGTCGATGGTGTCCGAGATCTCGGAGTTCGGAATCATCTTCCTGCTGTTTCTCGTCGGCCTCGATTTGCAGCCATCGAAGCTGCGAAACATGGTGGGCTCTGCCGTCGTCACGGCCGTGGTCAGCTCGCTGATCTTCTTCGTGGCGACCGTCGGCGTCATGCGCGCATTCGGATTCTCCTGGATCGACGCCACGGTGGCGGGCACCGCATGCATGTTCTCGAGCACCATCGTCGGGCTGAAGCTGCTGCCGACCACCGTGCTGCACCACCGACATATCGGAGAGTTGGTAGTCAGCTTATTGCTGATTCAGGACCTCATCGCGATTCTCGCACTGATCATTTTGTCCGGTCGTGGCACGTCGGTCGCGGATGCTTTTGATAGTGTCATTGAAGTATTCGTTGCGCTGCCGTCACTGGTAATCGTCGCGTTCGTGCTCGTGCGGTTCCTGGTGCTGCCGCTCATGCACAAGTTCGACGCATTCCATGAGTTCATCTTTCTGGCGGCAATAGGCTGGTGCCTGGCCGTTGCGAGCGGTGCGAAGGCAATCGGTCTATCGCTCGAGATCGGCGCGTTCGTAGCAGGCGTTTCGATGGCAACGAGCCCGATCGCGCAGTACATCGCCGAGAGCCTCAGGCCACTGCGCGACTTTTTCCTGGTGATGTTCTTCTTTTCGGTTGGCGCTGCAGTTCACTTCGACCTTCTCGTGCAAGTCGCGGTGCCTACGCTCGTGCTTGCCGTGCTGCTCATCGGCCTGAAACCGGTCGTGTTTCGCTGGCTGATCACACTTCAAGGGGACTCCACGAAGGTTGCGTGGGAGGCTGGAGTCCGTCTCGGTCAAACGAGCGAGTTTTCGCTTCTGGTGGCGTACCTGGCTACGAGTCTCGCCTTGATGAGCGAGGCAGCATCGCACGTCGTGCAGGGCGCTACCGTGCTGACGTTCATCATCTCGACGTATATCGTGATCTTCCGATACCCAAGCCCGATCGCCGTATCTGACCGCTTGCGTCGAAGCTAACTGCCAACGGTTTCGCTCAGGCGCGAAGGTCCAGCACGCCCCGACCCACCATTTCCCCCGCGAGTATTCGGTCGATCCCAGATGAGATGGTCTGCAGCGTGAAGGCCACCTTCACCCCGGCAAGTCCGTCCAAGCGCCACGCGTCAGCCAGCTTGTTCCAGATCCGTGCCTTTTCCGCGAGCGGAAGCTGCACTGAATCGATGCCGAGAAGGTTCACGTGACGCAGAATGAACGGCAACACCGACGCCGCGAACTGCGGGGATGCAACGAGCCCGCACGCGGCGAGGCTGCATCCGTACTTGAGCGACTTCACTGCGTTGAACAGAATGTCGCCACCAACGGTATCGACCACACCGCCCCAGCGTTCCTTCAACATCGGGCGATTGGTGCCCTCGAGCAGTGCTTCGCGTCCGAGCACTTCCTTGGCCCCGAGCCCCTTTAGGAAGTCGTGTTGCGATACCTTTCCAGTGACGGCCGAGACCTCGTAGCCGAGTCGCACAAGTAACATCACCGCAACCGAACCCACGCCGCCGGTGGCGCCGGTCACCAATACCGGTCCGCTGCCCGGTCGCATACCCGCTGCTTCGAGTTTGTCGACCGCGAGCGCCGCGGTGAACCCTGCCGTGCCGAGAATCATGCTGTCCTCGAGCCCCAATCTCGCTGGCCTCGGCACCACCCAACCTGCCGGCACGCGGATTCGCTGGCCGAAGCCGCCGGGCGTGTTCATACCGAGATCGAAACCGATGACGATGACCTCATCGCCCTTCTTGAACTGTGCAGATGCACTTTCGAGGACCGTCCCGGCCGCGTCGATGCCCGGCGTGTGGGGAAAGTTGCGCGTTACGCCGGGATTGCCCGTCGCCGATAAAGCGTCCTTGTAATTGAGCGACGAGTAACGCACGTCCACCAGTACGTCACCGGCTGGAAGCGCATCGGTCGAGCGTTCCATTACACGTCGCGTGAATTTCTCGTCGGCCGACTTCTCAACTACCAGCGCCTGGAACTTCGACATATTTGTTTCCCCTTCTTTTCGCTCAGATCCAACCGAAACGCGCGAGAGTACTGCGTGCGGCATCGGCAAATTGTGCCAGCAGCCGTTCGATAGGCTTCCTGTGCTCCACCCAGCGCACTTCGTATACATCGGCGTCGTTGCACGCGTTGGTGAGGTACGCATCGCTCGTCGACAGTTCGTCGATCAAGCGATGCTCGAGTGCGCGCCGACCGTACCACGCCTCGCCGGTCGCGATCTCTTCCAACGACACCTGCGGCCTGTTGGCTTGAACGAACTCCTGAAATAGCGCGTGCACGTCTTCGAGTTCTTCCACGAACTTGGCGCGACCCTGCTCCGTGTTCTCGCCGAATATCGTCAACGTCCTCTTGTATTTGCCGGCGGTAAGCACTTCGACATCAACGTCATGCTTCTTCAGCAAGCGATGCACGTTCGGAACCTGTGCGACCACGCCGATCGAGCCGACCAGCGCAAACGGAGCAGCGATAATGTGGTCGGACACTGAGGCCATCAGATAGCCGCCGCTGGCGGCCACCTTGTCGACCGCTGTTACAAGTCGGATTTTGTTCTGCCGCACGCGCTCCAACTGGGAGGCAGCGAGCCCATAGCCGTGCACCATGCCACCGGGGCTCTCGATCCTCACCAGTACTTCGTCCTGCTCTCGAGCAGCCGTGAGAACGGCGGTAATCTCCTGGCGAAGCTGGTCCACTTTCGATGCGTGTAGATCGCCGTCGAAGTCGAGCACGTACACGCGGCGTCGGTGGTCGTGCTCCTTACTCTTTGACGCCTTTTTGTGCGCACGATCCTCCTGCTTGATCGACTTCTTGAACGCCGGTAGCGCGAGATATGCCTGGCGCAGCGTTCGATTCATGTCGTCGAGCCGGTCGTTGAAGTTGCGAACTTCGAGATGTCCGCCCTCGCTCGAACCACGGCGCGCGCTAATTGACGTTGCAAGTACGATCACCGCGCCGATCGCAATGACGACGGTTGCCGCCTTCGCGAGAAATTCGAGGTAGTCGTAGAGATGCTCCATCGTGCCAGCCATACCGGGGGAAGGCGCGTACTCTACTTCGTTGGCGCGCCGAGCGTCCATGGCGGAGCGGCTTGACGCTGATTGCGGTGCCGTGCCTCAATCGCCTCGATGACGCTTCAAATTCTCGCTCGTGAACTGAGTACGCGGTTTCGTCCGGAGGCCGCCGTCGGTGTCGATATGGTCGTGCGCCTCAACGTATCCGATCAGCAGCACCTCGTCTTGAAAATCGCGGACTGTACGCTGACGGTGGTGGACGAACGCACGATACCCGACGTCACGTTTCAATTTCCCGATTTACCATCGACCTTCGCGATCATTCGCGGTCAAGCGAATGCTATCGAGGAATTCATGCACGACCGCTTTCGATCGGACGGCTATCTGATGATGGCATTTCGATTGATGGAACTGTTCGGCAGCCGAAGCTTGCCTCCTACGCCGAACGATTAGTCATCTCGTCGATGAAGTGATCGATCAACCACCGCGATATGGCGGTCGCCGGTGGAACGCCCGGAAGATCCGAGTACCTGAACCATCGCGCGTCGGCGATCTCACCCTCCTGACACACGATGTCGCCGCTCGCGTAGTCCGCGTGAAAGCCGAGCATCAGCGAATTCGGAAACGGCCACGATTGACTGCCGAGATAACGCACGTTCTTCACACGCAAACCGACCTCTTCGAACACTTCTCTGTGCACCGTCTGCTCTATCGACTCGCCCGGTTCAACGAAGCCGGCGAGCGTCGAGAACATTCCCTGCGGCCAGTTCGCATTTCTCGCCAACAGCATCTCCTCACCTTTGCGGACCAACACGATGATGCTCGGCGAAAGGCGCGGATAGTTCATGAGGCCACACTCGGGGCAACGTTTGGCGCGATCCACGGGATGACTCTGCATCTCGGTGCCGCAGCGTCCGCAGAACGCGTGGTCGCGCTCCCAATCGGCCAACTGTTGCGCTCTGCCCGCGAGATAGAACATCGACGGTGCGACGCGACCGAGCCAGGCGCGTAGCCCCAGCAGCGCATAACCCTGCTGCGGACGCCCGCTCGCGACCACGGCGAAACACGACCTGCCCTGATATCGGCCGATGTAAATCTCGGCGTGTCGTTCGAGTTCGAGCCAGCGCATTTCGTCGGCGAGGATCGGCCGAGGCGACCCATTTTCGGACACGCACAAAATGTCCTGGCCGATGAAGACGAAATACCATGCGTTGTCGTGCGATTGATCTGCAGGCGGCTGCGTCATCGATTCGAAATCGTCAGGGTCGTAAGGCCACATCGAGTGTCACCGAATAGCGCGGAATGGATTGCAAAACCTTAACACAGCAAAACGGGCGGTTCAGGGATACGCCGACGGGCGTTACTCTGCCAGCGCCAACGCCTGTGACCTCCACACGCTGCCGTTGCGGGCGCGACGATCGATGTCGTCGAGCATCGCGCAGTGTCGGTCGAATTCAGCTTGGGTGGCGGAGATTACGCGAAGCCGAGGTCGATCGGCGGCGAGCCGTTCGATGATGTACACGTCCGAGCCGGACGACGACGTCTCGACATCGTCTGCGATGAACAACGCCGTCTGGCCGCCGGTCATCATCAGATAGACGTCGGCGAGCAGTTCGGCATCGAGCAACGCGCCATGCAACTCCCGTTGGGAATTGTCGACGTCGTAGCGTCGACACAAAGCGTCGAGGCTGTTCTTCTGGCCGGGATGTTTGTGTCGCGCCATCGCCAACGTATCGACTACGGCGCAAGTACCCTCAATACGACGACGTGGTCGCTCGAGCCGAGCTAACTCATAGTCGATGAACGCAACGTCGAACGGCGCGTTGTGAATGATCAGTTCGGCGCCATCGATGAACGCAAGGAATTCGTCAGCGACCTCTCCAAACGGAGGTTTGTCCGCAAGGAAGTCGCTCGTGATCCCGTGAACTGCGAGCGCGCCATCATCAATGTCACGCTGCGGATTCATATAGCGATGAAAATGCCGGCCGGTCAGCTTTCGATCGATGAGCTCTACCGCGCCGATCTCGATGATTCGATGGCCGTGCTCAGGCTCAAGCCCGGTGGTTTCGGCGTCGAGCACGATCTGGCGACTCATCGGCTTCCCGCCGCCGACCGTCGGGCGAGCGCATCAATGGCCGCGTTCGCTGCGGCATCGACCAATTCGTTCTCACGATGGCCGCTGTGTCCCTTCACCCAACACCATTCGATTCGATGCGCTGCGACCTGCAAATCGAGCAGCACCCAAAGATCCTTGTTCTTCACCGGTTGCTTGGCAGCCGTGCGCCAGCCGTTCAGCTTCCAGCGCTTCATCCAACTGGTGATGCCTTGACGCAGATACTCGGAGTCCGTGGTCAAACGAATCTGGCTGGCGCCGACGATGGAGCGAAGTCCTTCGATTGCAGCCATCAGTTCCATACGGTTGTTGGTCGTAACTGGTTCAGCACCGCTGAGTACTTTCTCGCCGCTCTCATCGCGGATCAATGCCGCCCAACCGCCTGGTCCGGGATTCCCCTTGCATGCGCCGTCCGTGAAAATCTCGATCAACGCCGAGGTCAACGTGGGTTGCGCAGAGTGGGGTGAGGTACAACCGAGCCGATGTTCGCGTGGCGCAGCGACGCTGCGCCGCGAAGGCGTGTCATTCCAACCGCACTCTTGCGACCGAGCACGTAGTACACGCCGCCGAGGGGGACACGTGCGCGCTCGAGCGCGTCGCGCATCCGCACCCACAACCTGCGTTCGAACAAGCCGATACCCAGCGGTGGCCGATACATGAGGTATTGCATACCTTCGTCGGCCTCGATCCCGAGAACAGCCATCCAGTCGAGCAGCCGCCACGGGTTCACGAACCGCACGTCGCTGAACGCATCGTCGAACAAACGCGCCGTGAGTCTTCGTACTCCCCACAAGCTGATCGGATTGAAACCACAAATGAGCAGACGTCCACCGGGCCGCAGCACCTTGCACACTTCGCGCATCGCGGTGCGCGGGTCTGAGCAACAATCGAGCGCATGATGCATCACTACAGCGTCGAGTGAGCCGGGCGGAAACGGAAGCGCCTCGATGTTGCCGATGTAGGTGCCGCTGGTCGATGCATCGCCGGGCCGCCCGTGAAACCCGGGCATCGCGCCGTAAAAGCGATTGCGAACCATGCAGCGGTCGAGTTCGACACCGGGCATCGGAATGGGACCGAGCCACAACATCGAATCACCATGAAATCGCCGTACGCCTTGAACGAGGAGACGTGCCTCTTTCTGCAAGAGAGTTGCGCCTAGAGGCGTCTGAAACCAGGTCGCGAGACCGTGTATCTCGTCAGTCGTCACGCTCGTCCGGCTACGGTTGAATCAGCGGCAGGGATCAAACACTGTCGCTCGGCATTGTGCAGACAGCACGGAGATTGCGCAACAATGCCGACGTTGCGCGCGTGGCTCATTCTCTGGGCCACTGCGCTGGCGGGATGCGAGACGACTACTCGCATCCCAAGCCAACCAGTCGCTCCATTCGACAATCCGGTGTCGGTCAATGCACTCACCCCTCCCATCGAAGAACGTGAACCCGTTCCGAACGACGTGTGGACGGTGTTGCGCGACGGCTTTGCACTGAATCACCAAACACATGAGCCGACCGTTGCTCGTGCAGTTGAGCTCTATCTTGCGCGCGCTCCGACGCTCGACATCGAAGTGCAGGCAAAGCGCTATCTCGCTTACCTAGTCGACGAAGTCCGCCGGCGCCAGCTGCCGATGGAACTTGCGCTGGTTCCAATCATCGAGAGCACACTCAATCCATACGCCTACTCGCGCAGCGGCGCTGCCGGACTCTGGCAGCTGATTCCACCGACTGCGAAACACTTCGGCGTGACGATGGACTGGTGGTACGACGGTCGTCGCGACCCTGTGGACTCGACGACCGCGGCGCTCGATTACCTCACGTATCTGCATGAAGAGTTCGGCGACTGGCTTCTGGCAATTGCGGCGTACAACGGCGGTGAGGGCCGGGTTCGGCGTGCGCTATCCAACTCGCCCAACGCGAATTTTTTCGATCTCAATCTGCCGGTTGAGACAAAGCGTTATGTACCGAGACTGTTGGCACTAGCGCATCTGATCGCGAAGAACGATGCAATTGCGCTACCGCCCATCGATCCGGAGCCTGCGTTCTTCAGCGCCCCGCTCGACAACCAGGTGGATCTTGCCGTGCTCGCCAGCATCGGCTCGTTTTCGCTCGATGAGATGTTCCGCTTCAACCCCGGCTTGAACCGGAGCGCAACGCCTCCCGACGGTCCATACCGACTGCTGGTCCCGGAGACCTACCGGGACACGTTCGAAAGTGCACTGAGCCAGTATCCGAAGGAACGCGTGCAGTGGAAACACCACGTGGTGAAACGCGGCGAGAGCCTCGACAAGATCGCGCGACAATATCGCACGAGCGTCGCGGCAATACGCGAAACGAACGGGCTCACCGGCAACACCATTCACCCGAGTCAATCGCTCGTAATAGCGGTTGCCGTCATCCAGCCCTCTGCGTTACCCGCGAACCCGATGGTTGCGACGCCACGCTCGAAAGCAACGCATCGCCTAACATACACAGTGAGGCGCGGCGACTCGCTTGCACGAATCGCCGACCGATTCAACGTGTCGATTTCTGCGATCGCCGACTGGAACGACGTCGACCCGTCAGACGTTCTGAAACCAGGGCGTCGACTGGTGCTGCACGTACCCGCCCGGCGCGGCGTGTCCTGACGGGCGCGCCTAGGGCTTCTTGATCGTCGCTGCATCCCGTAACGTCACGAACAGCCCGGTGAACTCCTCGTTACCGACGCGGCGTTCCAGTTGCGAGCGCATCGCCGCGCGATCCGTCTCCGTCATTGCGGAGAAGTCGCCGTCGTTCACTGCACTGACGGTGACCACTGCAACGCGGCCGCCACCGAGCTCAGCCGACGTGACTCCGTTCTTCTCCTCTGTCGGACGCGGCAATTCAAAGGCGGCGTTAATGATCTCGCGATCCAATCCAGGGGTACCGCGGGACGCCGCCGTGGCCAGTTGCCATTGCAAACCATACGTTACCGCGATCGCGGAACTCGGATCGCCGCCGGCAACACGCGCCATCGCTTCAGCAGACGCTTCGCGTGCGCGGTCTGAGGCCCTTTCCCGCACCAGCTGCTTGCGAATGGTATCCGACACCTCCGCGAGCGGTCGTTGCACCGGTGGTCTGTGTTCCTTCACTCGTATGACGTACGCGCTCTTATCCTGCTCGATGACGCGACTATTGAGTCCGCGCCCCAACACATCGTCTGCGAATGCAGCCGTTCTTAGTGCAGCTGCATCAAACGGTGCCGAGCCGGTGTCTTGTGTTACACCTGTCACACTCTGAATCTTCAGCCCGCTCGTTTCCGCCAGATGTGTCAGCTCATCGGGCGACTCGAATGCGAGCGTGTCGAGTTCGAGGATTTTCGCCCGATACTTCTCGTCGGCCGCCTGTTCGCGCAATCGAGCCGCAATCTGCGGACGCACCTCTTCGAGCGGAGCATACGCATCGCTCTGAACTGACAGCACCTTGATCAAGTGCATGCCGAACTCCGTGCGAACCGGATCGGACACCTGATTCGGCTGTAGCGCCCACGCTGCGGCTTCGAACTCGGGAACCATCGCACCCTTCGATATCATTCCAAGATCACCCCCGCTTTTGGCCGAACCGGGGTCCTCTGACACCTTCCGCGCGATGTCCTCGAATTTTTCACCTTGCGCCAGTCGGGCTTTAATGGAGACCAATTCAGCCTTTGCGGCGTCCTCCGAGCGAGCGTCGCTCACTTGCAGCAGTATGTGTTCGACCTGACGGCGTTCGGACGGTTTGAAAGCCTTCGCATCAGCTTCGTACTGCGCAGCGATTTGTTCCTCGCTCGGCGCAAACGATTCGTCCTTTGCGAGATCTGCAATTGAAAGCTGCACGAAGTCGATGTCGACGGTGTCGGGCGTCATGAATTCCGGCTGGTGCGCCTGATAGTAGGCGTCCAGATCCTCGTTGCTAACCGTGATCGAGCCCTCGAACTGCTCTGGTGTGAACACCAGGAATGCGATGTCGCGCATTTGTGCAGCCAACCGCGCTACGCCGCGCGCCTCGTCGTCCGTAACAAACGGTGTCTCGCTGATCGCATTCGTGAGTTGCCTCAGAGTGACGTCGTTGGTGAACTCGGTTCTGAATGTGAGGGGGCTGTAGCCGAGGTTCGCGAGCAATCGTGTATAGAGATCGCGATCGAACTTGTTGTCAGTCATGAACTGGGGATTCTGCGTGATGAGGCGATCAACATCTCCTTCTGAAACGCGCAGCCCCATTTTCTTCGCCGAGTCCATCAAGACGGTCTGGTTGATCAGCCTTTCCAGCACACTCGTCTTCAGGCGTGTTTCGTCGATGAGATCGGGATTGGCCTTCTCCCCCATCTGCGCGAGGATTTGTTGCTTCTGCCTCTCCGTTTCCATCGCCAAGTGAGCTTCCGTGATGTCGGTGCCGTTCACAACGGCTGCGGGTGGTTCACTTTGAATGAATGCTTCGAACGCACCGAAGCCGAACATCGTGAACACGATGATGAGCACCCCGAGCAGGATCTTCGTCGCCATGCTCTGGGAATGTTCTCGCATCTTCTGAAGCATGAAAAATCAACTCCAACAAATGAAAAAAGGCGCAGAAACTGCGCCTTTGGTTTGCGTCGTCACCCGATCATCGATCGGGCGCGACTGATCAGTTCAACGCGTCCTTCAGTGCCTTCCCGGGTTTGAAGCCTGGCACACGCGCAGCCTTGATCGAAATCGGCTCGCCGGTTTGCGGATTGCGGCCGGTTCGCGCGGCGCGTTCCTTCACCGCGAACGTGCCGAACCCGACCAGTACAACGGGATCGGCGTCTTTCAATGCAGACGTGATCGCATCGAGCATCGACTCCAACGCTCGCGCCGCCGACGCTTTCGAAATGTCGGAGGATTCTGCGATCTTATCTATGAGTTCTGTTTTGTTCACTCTGCGCCCTCGGGATGAAATGGTGGGATGTCGTAACGACGTGTCGATGACATCAGGAAGTGGGCGTGGTTTATACCAACTCTAGAAAATCACTGTCAAGGAAACTCCCGCGCACTACACGCGTCGCGCACGTTACCACGCGTATCAGTGAGCGCTGATCGAGACCGTCGGCACGGGCACACTCACCGATTGAGATGCACTCTCGACGATCGGTTCGACAACGGCTTCATCGATCGGTTCGGGTACACGCTCAAGTGCGATCTTCATCACATCGTCCATCCACTTCACCGGACGAATGTCCAGATCACGTTTGATGTTGTCGGGAATTTCCTTCAAGTCCCGTGCGTTCTCGTCGGGAATGATCACGACACGAATCCCACCGCGATGCGCAGCGAGCAACTTCTCCTTCAAACCACCGATCGGCAACACCTGGCCGCGCAGCGTTATCTCACCGGTCATCGCGACGTCTGCCCGCACAGGAATTCCCGTTAACACTGAAATGATCGCGGTACACATACCAATGCCGGCGCTCGGGCCGTCCTTCGGCGTCGCACCTTCGGGCACGTGCACGTGAATGTCATTCGTCTCGTGGAAATTGCGCGGGATTCCCAGCGCCCGCGAGCGACTTCTCACGAATGTCAACGCGGCCTGAATGGACTCCTGCATGACGTCGCCCAACGAGCCGGTCTTCGTCTGCTTGCCTTTACCAGGGACAGCCACCGCTTCGATGTTCAATAGCTCTCCGCCGACCTGAGTCCACGCAAGGCCGGTGACCATACCGACCTGATTGTTCTGTTCCGCACGTCCGAACGTGTGCTTGCGCACCCCATTGTAGTGCTCGACGAGATCAGTCGTGATGTCGATCGATTTTGCGAATTTGCCGAGCGCCTGCTCCTTCACGAGCTTGCGACACAGCTTTGCAATTTCGCGTTCGAGTCCTCGCACACCCGCTTCACGCGTGTAGTAACGAATGAGATGCAGGATCGCCTCGTCACCGATCTCAAGGTCGTCGCTTGCGAGTCCATTCAATCGTCGTTGCTTGGGCACGAGGTACCGCTTCGCGATGTTCAGCTTCTCGTCTTCCGTGTAGCCAGGAAGACGAATCACCTCCATCCGATCGAGCAACGCGGGCGGAATGTTCATCGAGTTCGACGTACAGATGAAGAAGACGTCCGACAGGTCGTAGTCCACTTCCAGATAGTGGTCGTTGAACGTGCTGTTCTGCTCCGGGTCGAGCACTTCGAGCAGCGCCGACGCAGGATCGCCGCGCATATCCATTCCCATCTTGTCGACTTCGTCGAACAGGAACAGCGGGTTGCGTACGCCGCCCTTCGCCATCTTTTGCAGTACTTTCCCCGGCAACGAGCCAATGTATGTACGGCGGTGACCACGTATCTCCGCTTCGTCGCGCACACCACCCAACGCCATGCGAACGAACTTGCGGTTCGTCGCGCGTGCAATCGATTCACCGAGCGACGTCTTGCCCACGCCCGGCGGACCAACGAGACATAAGACGGGACCCTTGATGCGTTGCACACGGCCTTGCACCGCAAGGTATTCGAGAATTCGCTCCTTCACTTCCTCAAGGCCGTAGTGATCTTCGTTGAGAATGCGTTCCGCTTGGGCAAGATCGCGCCGCACACGACTGCGTCGCTTCCACGGCACGTTCAGCATCCAATCGAGATAGCTGCGCACCACCGTTGCTTCGGCGGACATCGGCGACATCATCTTCAGCTTGTTGAGTTCCGTCAGCGCCTTCTCTCGCGCTTCCTTCGACATGCCTGCATCGTCGACTCGCTGCTTCAGATCGTCGGTTTCGTTCGGTACTTCGTCGAGGTCGCCCAGTTCCTTCTGGATCGCCTTCATCTGTTCGTTCAGGTAGTACTCGCGCTGACTCTTCTCCATCTGCTTCTTGACGCGCCCGCGAATGCGCTTTTCAACCTGAAACAGATCGATCTCGGCACCCATCAGCGCGAGGATTCGTTCGATCCTCGGTTCGATCTCTACCGTCTCGAGAATGTTCTGACGATCGTCCACCTTCAGCGCCATCTGCGCCGCAATGGTATCGACCAGGCGACCCGGTTCATCGATACCGGACAATGATGAGAGAACCTCCTCCGGAACCTTCTTCGACAACTGAACGTACTGCTCGAACTGGCTCATCAACGAGCGCAACAGCGCGTCGGCGGCAGGCGGCGGTGTCGGTTCGGGAAGCGCTTGCACATCGGCCGCCATGTAGTCGCCGGCGTCGTCAAAATCGAGAATACGCGCGCGGAATCCACCCTCGACCAGCACCTTTACAGTACCGTCGGGGAGTTTCAGCAGCTGAAGCAGCGTCGAAACGGTTCCTACATCGAACAGGTCTTCGCGAGTGGGTCGCTCGATCTCTGCACCTCGCTTGGCGACCAGCAACACCTGCTTGTCTGTAGCCATCGCTGCTTCGAGCGCCCTGATCGAGCTTTCCGTGCCCACGAACAGCGGATGCACGCCATGCGGATACACAACCATATCCCGCAGTGGCAGCACCGGAATTTCGGTCACGGTCTCGCGCATGGCTTGCTTCATGGTCACCTGCTTCAAATGAAACCCTCTTGAGAGAGCTTAGGGGCGGTGCGCCCAGCCCTCGTGTGGGATGTGTCCCTCAATTGTAACCCTGCACAAATGCCGAAGGGGCCGTTTGAGGCCCCTTCATTTGGCGTTCTTCGCGATTCAGTCTTCAGGTGCGACCTTGGCCTTGTCGACGTTTTCGTAGATGAGCATGGGCGGGCTCTCGCCACGAATCACGCTTGCATCGATGACAACCTTCGTCACGTTCTTCGTCGATGGCAGGCTGTACATAGTGTCGAGCAGCACCGATTCGAGAATCGAGCGCAGGCCGCGCGCGCCCGTCTTGCGCTCCATCGCTTTCTCTGCAACCGACTGCAGCGCGTCTTCTCGGAAGTCGACTTCCACGCCTTCCATTTCGAACAACTTGGCGTACTGCTTCGTCAACGAGTTCTTCGGCTCGGTCAGGATCTGCATCAACGCATCGACGTCGAGCTCCTCGAGCGTTGCGACGACCGGCAACCGTCCTACAAACTCCGGAATCAGCCCGTACTTGATCAGGTCTTCCGGTTCCACCTGACGCAAGGTATCGCCGATGCTCTGCTTGTCTGCTTCGCCCTTCACCACCGCGTTGAACCCGATACCGCTCTTGTCGGAACGATCGATGATCACCTTATCGAGCCCCGCAAACGCGCCGCCGCAGATGAAAAGGATGTTGGTGGTATCGACCTGCAGAAACTCCTGCTGCGGATGCTTGCGGCCACCTTGCGGCGGTACCGACGCAATCGTACCTTCGATCAACTTCAACAACGCCTGTTGCACGCCTTCGCCGGATACGTCGCGTGTGATCGACGGGTTGTCGGATTTGCGCGAGATCTTATCGATCTCGTCGATGTAGACGATGCCGACCTGGGCACGCTCGACGTCGTACTCGCACTTCTGCAACAGCTTCTGAATGATGTTCTCGACGTCTTCGCCGACGTATCCGGCCTCGGTGAGCGTCGTCGCATCCGCGATGGTGAACGGCACGTCGAGCAACCGAGCCAGCGTTTCCGCCAACAGCGTCTTACCGCAACCCGTCGGGCCGATCAGCAGAATGTTGGATTTCGAAAGTTCAACGTCGTCCTTCTTGCCATTGTAATTCAAACGCTTGTAATGGTTGTGTACGGCAACAGACAGAACCTTCTTCGCGTGGTCCTGCCCTACTACGTATTGGTCGAGGATCGCACGGATTTCCTTCGGCACAGGGAGCTTACTGCGGTCGGTGCCACTGCCCGTCTCCTGGACCTCTTCGCGGATGATGTCATTGCATAACTCGACGCATTCATCACAGATGAATACCGAGGGTCCGGCGATCAGCTTCCGGACTTCGTGCTGACTCTTGCCACAAAAGGAGCAATACAGCAGTTTGCTCGAATCGTCGCTCCTGCCGCCATGATCGTCCGCCATTCAGTTACCCCGGATGCCCAAAGGTCTGGACACCTTGCTTGGAAACCACTGATTTTTCAACCCTTGCTTCGTCGCGCGGAAATCACTGCCCGACTACTTTAGCCAGCGGCTTACGCGGCCGCTGCACCAGGTCGACCAGCCCGTAGCCAACGGCCTCGTCGGGGCTCATCCAAAAGTCGCGATCGGAATCCTGCGTAATGCGTTCCTGTGACTGTCCCGTATGTTCCGCCAACAGTGCATTTAAGCGGCCGCGCATCAGCAGAATCTCGCGCGCCTGAATCTCGATGTCAGCAGCCACGCCGCGCGATCCGCCCGCTGGTTGATGCAGCATCATGCGCGAGTTCGGCAACGCGAAGCGTTTGCCGCGAGCGCCGGCCGCCAACAGAAACGCGCCCATGCTCGCGGCTTGTCCGATGCACATCGTACTGACGCTGCAGCGAACGAACTGCATCGTATCGTATATGGACATACCGGCAGTGACGGAACCGCCCGGCGAATTGATATACAGGTGGATGTCTTTGTCGGGGTTTTCGGATTCGAGATACAACATCTGGGCGACGACGAGATTCGCAACCTGATCTTCGACCGGCCCCACCAGAAAGATGATCCGTTCCTTCAACAGTCGCGAATAAATGTCGAACGCGCGTTCGCCTCGCGCAGACTGCTCTACAACCATCGGCACCAAGCCGAGGCTCGTCATCGGTTCCGTTTTGTCATACGACATCGCTGTTCTCCTGAAAGCGTTGACTATGCGCCACTCGATTCCTCAGACGCGGACTCCGTGGAGGGTTGCGGAATCGCACGACCACCAATGACGTCCTCGTAGTTACTGTCGACTTCACTGACGGACGCGTTATCGAGAATGTGGTCGACCACCTGGTCCTCCAACACTGCCATTTCGATCTGCGACAGCTGGGCTTCGTTACTATAGTACCAATTGACCACCTGCTCGGGTTGCACATACGTGCTCGCGATATCCTCGACCCGTTGACGAACAAGCGCCGGATCGGCCTTCAATCCATGCGCTGTGATCAATTCGTTGACAACCAGCCCGACTTTTACGCGGCGCTCCGCTTCTCCCCTAAACAGATCATCCGGTAGTTCCGGCACCCGGGGACTGTGGTCATGACTGTGATCATGGTCATGGTCATGGTCATGGTCATGGTCGTGACTGTGATCGTGATCGTGATCGTGATCGTGTGCAGCCTCGCTGTTCGGTTGCGTGTAACTCTGCATCTGCTGCGCCATCTGCTGCTTCAGGGCACTGATCTCGCGCCTGACCATCGCTTGCGGCAGTTGCACTTCGTGCAGACGCTTCAGTTCGTCCATCACCTGACGCTTCAGCTGGTTGCGAACCGAGGCGTCGAGTTCGCGTTGCATGTTCTTCACCACTTCGGCGCGAAACTCGTCGTAGCCGCCTTCAGTGATGCCAAACGCCTTGAAGAAAGTCTCATCGAGTTCAGGCACATGTGCCTGCGCGACTTCCTTCACCGTAACATCGAACCGGGCTGTCTTACCGGCCAGCGTCTCGACTCTGTAGTCCGCAGGGAATGTCGCGTCGAAAGTGACCTGATCGCGGGTCTTCGCACCGCGAACGCCCTGATCGAAGTCCTCGATCATCTGCTTCGCGCCGACCACGAACGCGACGTTCTCGCCGGTGCCGCCATCGAACAACACGTCATCGATACTGCCCTTGAAATCGACCGTCACTCGATCGCCATCCACAGCGGCACGATCGACGGCATGCCAGTGCTTTCGTTGCTCGCGCAGACTCTCGATCATCTTGTCGACATCGGCGTCGACGATTTGCGCACGCGGCCGCTTTACATCGATGCGAGCGAGCGGCGCAAGATCAACCGGGGGATACACTTCGAACGTTGCGGCAAACTCGAAATCTTCACCCGGCTCCATACGCAACACATCGAGACTCGGCGAGCCCGCGGGTGCCATGCTCTCGCGCTGAATTGCTTCGAAGAACGTGCTTTGCATCAGTTCGCCCGCCACTTCCTGGCGCACCGATTTTCCGAAGCGTCTGCGGATCTCTTTCACGGGCACTTTGCCCGGCCGAAATCCCGCCAGCCGCGCGCGCTGAGCCGTCGCCTTCAAGCGTTCGCTTATCTGCTGTTCGAATGTGTCCGACGGCACCACGATGGTCATGCGGCGTTCCAGCCCACTCGTGGTTTCAATGGAGACCTGCATGTCTTGCTGCTACCTCTTTTAAGCCTGTCGCGCGTTACGACGCGCATCGAAGATGGGGTGGACGACGGGGCTCGAACCCGCGACCGCCGGAATCACAATCCGGAGCTCTACCAGCTGAGCTACGTCCACCAGTGTCTACAACGTACGACCGAAGCCGTAACCGGAAATTCTGGTACGCCCGGAAGGACTCGAACCTTCAACCCTCGGCTTAGAAGGCCGATGCTCTATCCGGTTGAGCTACGGGCGCTCGTGACCGCACCCTAACGGGGTTGATTGGTCGGGGTAGAGAGATTCGAACTCCCGACATCCTGCTCCCAAAGCAGGCGCGCTACCAGACTGCGCTATACCCCGATCGAAACCAACGAAGGCAGCTTAATGATCGCCTGCCGCAGTGGCGCGGCCGCATGATACTCACCGCTATTTTTAGCGTCAAACCACGAGCTTGCGCACGACTCCGCGACGCGCAGTGTAGAATTCCGCGCGAATTACCTTCCAAACTCTCACGAGCCAACCCATGACCGCACAGATTCTGGACGGAAACGCCATTGCTGCACGGTCGCGAAAGGACGTTGCCGCGCTGGTGGAAGCACGCGTCTCCAAAGGGCTCAGGCGGCCGGGGCTAGCCGTCATTCTCGTCGGAAACGATGGTCCTTCTGCCATCTATGTACGCGCCAAGCAGAAGGACTGTGCAGAAGTCGGTTTCAAGTCAGACATACGACACCTTTCGGCGGATACGCCGCACGCGGAGCTGGCGCGCCACGTCGACGAGCTGAACGCCGATCCCACTATCGACGGTCTGCTGGTGCAACTGCCCCTGCCACAGCAGATCGACAGCACCGATATCCTGGAACGAATCCAGCCCCGCAAGGACGTCGACGGATTTCATCCGTACAACATCGGCAGGCTCGCGCTACGACAACCCGTGCTTCGATCCTGCACACCTAAGGGCATCATGCAGCTGCTGGAACACACGGGAATCGCCATTCGCAGTCTGAACGCAACGATCGTGGGTGCTTCCAACCAGGTGGGCCGTCCGATGGGACTCGAGCTCCTGCTGGCGGGCTGCACTGTGACGATCGCACACAAGTTCACATACGACACGGAGCGGCACGTGCGCTCGGCCGACATACTCGTATCCGCCACGGGCAAACAAGGCCTCATCAAAGGCGACTGGATCAAAGACGGAGCCATCGTGATCGATGTCGGCATCACACGAGACGCGGACGGACGGCTCCATGGCGACGTCGAGTTCGCCGAAGCGCGTAAGCGCGCAAGCTGGATCACGCCGGTTCCGGGCGGTGTGGGCCCGATGACCCGCGTAGCTATCCTGCAGAACACCCTGTACGCCGCCGAGCACTTCCATTCGTGAAATGCAGCTTCATTTCCGACCTTCATCTCGATCCGGCGATTCCGGAACGAGTTGAAGCGTTCAACAGGTTTCTTCGCCACGAAGTCAGTCGCTGCGACGAGCTGTACCTGCTCGGTGATCTGACCGAGGTATGGATCGGGGACGACGACGACTCCCCGTTCGCTGAAGCGCTCACCACTGAACTGCTCGACGCTGCGAAGCGCTGTCGCATTCGCCTGATGCACGGCAATCGCGATTTCCTGATCGGCGGCGCCTTCGCTCGATCGACCGGCGTCGAACTGATCGACGATCCATTCATGATCGAACGCAACGGCCAACGTCTGCTGTTGTGCCATGGTGACACGTTGTGCGTCGACGACGTCGCCTATCAGCATACCCGCGAGATGCTGCGCTCAAACGCGTGGCAGGACGAAGTGAAGGCGAAGCCGCTCGCCGAACGACGTTCGATGGCGGCCGCGATGCGCACGAAAAGTCGCAATGCCAACGCCAACAAGCCTAGCAACATTATGGACGTGGCTGACCGCGCCGTCGCGGCGGCTGTGTCTCTGCATCGCGCGACCGCTCTGATACATGGCCACACCCACCGCCCCGGGATCCATACCATAGGAACGGTTGCAAAGCGCTACGTACTCGGCGACTGGAATCGATGTGGTTGGGTGTTGCGCTTCGACGGTAAGTTCACGCTCTCGCGATTTCCGCTGGCGGGCCACTATGAAATCTGAGCTGTGCATCGGGTTCGTTCACTAGTTCTCTGTCGCACCCAACGAATGCGCTGAGGCGCGTGTTGATCAAGTCGTCACCCGCATAGCGATGCGCCAAAGCCAGATACACCCCGGCGTGTCGCGCCTCTGACTCTAGCAAGCGCCGATAAAACGCCGCGAGCCGCCCGTCGAATCGTTCCGCGAGTCCGGCAAAACGTTCGCAAGAACGCGCTTCTACAACGGCGCCGACGAGCAGAGTATCGACGAGACGTCCGGGCTCCGACGTCCGGACCAATGCTCGCATCGCACCTGCGTAGCGGCCCGGGGTGAGATTGCCGTACTCGAGACCAAGCGATTCCATCATCGATAACACCTGCTCGTAGTGACGCAACTCCTCTCGCGCGAGTCGCGACATCCGATGCAAGAGTTCGGGCTTGTCGACGTAGCGATACAGCAAGCTCAGCGCCGTACCCGCGGCCTTCTTCTCGCAATTGGCGTGATCGATCAACAGGGTTCGCAGGTTTGCCGCGGCAGCAGCGTACCAAGTCTCGGGCGTGGGACACTGGAGCAGCGCGCGCGCATCGAACAATGTTGCCACTAGGAATCAACCGGCGTGTGGAAGCTGCGTTCGAAGCAAGCCACCGATCGAACAAGGAATTCCGCGTCGATTGCGTTGCGCACCGCGATCGGTTCTGCGCGACTCGGGTCTACCGCAACGAGCCCCACGTCCATCACCGAATGCAAGTCGCGCGCTTTGCGTCGCAGCAGTTCGTACCCCAATGTCAGCGCAGATGCCGGTGCGGGTAACTCGATCCTCGCGGCCCGAGCCGCATCGCGCAGCATCTGTTCGTCCGATACCGTGACGAACACGGCCGTCGCCTGATCACGAAGCATATGCAGCCGCGACCAAACCCGTTCGCGCTGATCTTCCGTGTACACGTTCCAAGCAACGATCTCATGCGAGAAGCGTTTGCATCCGCGGCAAACAAGATCGCCATACGTCGTCGAGCATATGCCGACGCACGGCGTTGATCGCATGAGTCTCGACATGAATTCCAACCCGGTTTCAGCGCGCGCGAAGCGTCACGTCGACCTGCAACCGACGCAATCCCGTGCGCAGTGTACGCAATGCGTCCTTGCTGCAGACGACATCGGGATTGTAGAGCAGCGAATCGAGATGAGCGATGAGCGGTGCAATGTCTGCGGGCGCGCGATTGCGCGCCGCATTCACACGCATCAGAAAGCGAGCAGGTGTTTCTTGCGGCGCACGCGTCAGTCCGCTGCGCACGAGCCGCTGTGCAAATCGGCGGAATATCCGTTGCGCAGGGTGATCCGGCGTAGGTCGTCTCCGCCAGAACAGACTGACGACGACGAGCGCGAGGCTAACGCCGCCACCCAGCAACATCGCGATACCGACGCGCGTCGGCGTAACCTTCCCCAACAGGTCGGCGAGGTAACGCGCCTGCACTTCGGTGTCGTATCCAACCACCCACAGATTCCACCGATGCTGCATCGACTCGAACAGATACACCACGTCGCGCAATCCGGGCACGCCCTCGAATCGGGTGCCGGTGACGGATGACAACACTTCGCGATCCGCCTCGGAGAGTGCGGCATTCAGCCCGGACTCGATTCGTGCGGGCGCGACCGCTGCGGTCGGATCGAATCTCACCCAACCGCGGCCTTCGAGCCAGACCTCCGTCCAGGCGTGCGCGTCGAATTGGCGAACTACGAGATGGCCGGTCAGCGGGTTCACTTCGCCACCCTGATATCCGCCGACCATCCGTGCCGGTATACCTACCGCGCGCGCCATGTAGACGAAGGCACCGGCAAAGTGGCTGCAGAATCCGCGGCGTGAGTCGAACCAGAACGCGTCGACGCTATTCGTGTCGCTGAGCAGGGGTGGGCTCAGTGTGTAGAAGAACTGTTGAACTCGAATGAACTGCAGCACCCTCGCGAGAAAATCCTCATCGCCATCGCTTTCCGCATCAAGGTCCTTGGCGAACGCAATGATGCGCGGATTGTCGTCGTCTGGCAGTCGCGTCTCGCGGATACGCAACCACTCAGGCAATTGCAGATCCATCGATGCGCCCGGATACGACGCGCCGCGGTAGCGCATCATCGTATGAACCGGTTCGGCCGAGATCAGCCTGAAGTCGCGTGTCAGGGATATGCCCTGCCCAACCGGTATCGCGACATCGAGCGCGAACAACCAGGATTGCTGCGTTGGCTCGAGCAGAACCTGGTACGCGACCGGTTCAATCCCCGAAACATCCGGCATGAAGTCAGCGCGGACGCCAGCCCCGGCAGGCGCGTTCTCAGGTGCGGCCGCCACTCCACCCACGGACCACGTCCCTTGCGAGAAATTCGAGTACACCAGGCCGCGCCAATATAGGTCACGCACCGGAGGCGTCGGGCCGTCGAACACCGCGCGGAATGCGATCTCGTCGGACCGAGTGAGCGCCGCGATATCGCCCGGGGCAACGTGGTCACTCATGCCCGTTCGCGTTCCGCCGGGAAGTGGCACTGACCACAGCGGCGCAACGCGCGGAAAGAACAGGAACAACACCAGCATCAACGGCATCGCCTGCATCACGAGCACGGCCGCAGTACGCAGCGAAAGCGAAACCCGCACGCGTGTATGCAGTTGGTGCAGACCTACTAGCGCCGCGGTCACAATCACCATCGACAGCACGCTGTACAGCGCGATACCAATCGATTGATCGAACAGGAATTCGGCGGCGACGATGAAGTAACAGAGGTGAATGACGAGATACGCGTCACGCCGGCTCTTCATCTCCACCAGTTTGAGGGCAAACGCGACGATCAGCAGTCCCGTGGCGGTTTCGAGGCTGAATGCGCTCTGCCCGCTCGCGCCCACGCCAATCGCAGACGCGACGACGAGCAGAACTTTGATCCAGCGTTGCGGGTAGTCCCATCGTCCCTGGAACACCATCCAGCGCCAGTACCCGCAGAACAGCCCAACGGCGATGATCCACGGCGTGATATGCCCAGCGTGAGGCAGTACGACGACCGCCTGCGCAATCATCAACAATGCAAGGCTATTGCGCGGGATCTGATAACCGATCCCGAGCGCCTCAGTTGTCTCGTTACCTCTGAGGAAGGCCATACAACGCCAGTGCGCGCAGTATCGAGTCGCGATGCGGGTCGCCGAGTCCGGGGCGGATCTTCGTACCAGGCAGAACGAGGCCGAACTCGCGGCCGGATCGCGCCGCGTTCAGCGCCATGCCGGTCAGGCGCGATAGGCGTTCCTCCGTTCCGCCTCCGACACGGTCGTAGTCGAGCATCAGCCTCGGATCCAGATAGCTCGTGTATTCCTTCACGATGAGTTGGTCGGTGCGAGCATATGCACGCCAGATGACATGCCGCACCGGATCTCCAGGGCGATACAGGCGCATATCGCTGAAGTCATCGCTGCCTTGCGGGTCCATGAGTTCGCCGTCTTCGCCACGCCGCGCGATTTGATCCGGCTGATCGATGAACAGCGGCTGCGGATAGACGAGTGCCCGCGCGCCCAGGTCGACCCAGGTCCACGCACGCAGTAGCCCGAGCGGATACAGCGTCTCGATCAATAGCCGTCCCGGGTCGAGCCAACCACGCGTCTTTGCGGGTACGAACAACCGAACCGTGCAGGCTTCGCTGTCGTAGAGTTCGGCCCACTGTGCAATCGCGCCCAACCACCCGAGCTGAACTCCTTCGCGCCCCTTACCTTTCGCACGGGAAATTCGAACCTGAAATTCCACGTCTTCCCCGACGAATCCGGTACCGGCGGCTATCAATTCGATCGTCAGTCCCGAGAGATTCCTGAACGTGTACAGAATCGTGACGAGAAACAGACTTCCCAGTGTGAACGCGACACCGTACACGAGACTGTTCTGGTAGTTGATGGCACCCAGAATGAGCAGCACGATCAGCCCGCCGAACAAAAACCCGGTAACCGTCGGGAAGATGAAGATGGATTCCTGACTGAGCGTTAGGCTGCGCGACGGAGGAATGCGTCGATCGAGCCAACGACTGAATCGAGGGGAACGCTCGAACGCTGACAGTTCAACAGCCATCAGTCAGCTACACTAATCCGAAACGCGATAGATCAGCCGACCACATCGACGCCGGACAACAGCTTCTGCGCGAGCGCGCCGCCACCGTGGCCCGAAAAGTCCGCCGCCGAGCGAAGACGGTGCTCTACGACGCTAGGCAGGACAGCCTGCACGTCTTCGGGCACCACATGACTGCGCCGGTGTAGCAGTGCCCACGCACGTGCACTTCGTAACAGCGCGAGCGCGCCGCGCGGCGAAAGGCCGAACGCAAAATCCTGCTCATGCCTACTGAAGTGAACGAGCCGTTGCACGTAGTCGATCAACGGATCGGCCGCCTTCACACCATCGACCTCTGCTTGAATCTGCACGAGGCGCTTTCGATCGACGATCGCGGGCAACTGCACGAGTTGTTCGCGACGATCGCCTCGCTTCAAGAGCTCGCGTTCCGCGTCGGGTTCGGGATAGCCGATTTCGATACGCATGAGAAAGCGGTCGAGCTGCGACTCCGGTAACGGGAAGGTGCCGGTCTGCGTGCTGGGATTCTGCGTCGCAATTACGAAGAACGGATCCGGCAGCGCCCGCGTTTGTCCATCGACGGTGACCTGCTTTTCCTCCATCGCTTCCAGCAACGCGCTTTGCGACTTCGGCGTTGCACGGTTCACCTCATCAGCGAGAACGACCTGCGCAAACACCGGGCCGGGAACGAAGCGGAACGAGTTCTGCTCGCGATCGAACACCGACACGCCGACGATGTCGCCCGGCAGAACGTCGCTTGTGAACTGAATTCGGTTGAACGAAAGGCCCAACACGCGCGCTAAGGCGTGCGAGAGCATCGTCTTGCCCATGCCGGGCAGGTCTTCGATGAGCAGATGACCGCGCGCAAAGAGACACGCCAACGCGAGCTTGATCTGATGTTCCTTGCCGAGCAGCACGGAGCCGAGCCGATCCACGACATCTGCAATGACGTCGTGCGTCGAACCGTCAAGCGTGGTTGTGTAGCTCGATGAAGGAGTGATCACCGCTGTAGTCGGCTTCACGGCGTTGTTTCATTAGATCGTTACGGTTGAACGATAGACGTTCGAGGTACGCATCGTCTATGTCTCCCGTCACGTAATCACCGTCGAAGATCGAGCACTCATAACGAGTGATTCGCGGATTTCCTTCGACCGCACACGCGACGAGGTCGTCGGTATTCTGGTAGATGAGCCAATCGGCGCCGATGACGCGTGCAACCTCCTCGTCGGTTCTGTTATAGGCCACGAACTCGCCGGCCGACGGCATGTCGATGCCGTACACGTTCGGGAATCGGACGGCGGGCGCAGCAGATGCCATGTAGACCTTGCGCGCACCAGCCGCGCGTGCCAACGCGATGATCTGACTGATCGTTGTACCACGCACAATCGAGTCGTCTACGAGCAGCACATTCTTACCTTTGAACTCCAACTCGATGGGGTTCAGTTTCTGTCGCACCGATTTTCGACGTTGTTGTTGGCCCGGCATGATAAACGTCCGCCCGATGTAGCGGTTCTTGACGAAGCCCTCGCGGTATTTCACATCGAGCCGGTGCGCCAACGGCAGCGCTGCGGTGCGGCCGGTATCGGGAATCGGTATCACCACGTCGATGTCGTGTTCGTCGCGCGAGTACATGGAGACAATCCGGTCGGCGAGCTTTTCACCCATCCGCAATCGAGACTTGTAGACCGAAACCTGATCGATGATCGAATCCGGCCGGGCGAGATACACCTGCTCAAAGATGCAGGGCGTATGCACTGCACTCTCTGCACAAACGCGTGTCGCCAATTCACCCTGCGCGCTTACATAGACGGCCTCACCCGGCGCCACGTCGCGGATCAGTTGAAAACCGAGAATGTCTAGCGCAACGCTTTCCGACGCGATCATGTAGTCGGCACCCGATTCGGTCTCGCGCTTTCCGAACACCAGCGGCCGGATACCGAATTTGTCGCGAAAGCCCACGATGCCGCCGCCGATCACCATCGCCACCACCGCATACGCACCGCGGCAACGCTGATGCACGCCCGCGACCGCTTCGAAGATATGTTCGGGTTCAGGACGGTGACCCGCTACCCGTTGCAACTCGTGCGCAAACACGTTTAACAGCACTTCGGAGTCCGAACCGGTGTTGACGTGCCGAAGATCCTCCCGATACACGTCGCGCTTGAGCTGTTCCGAATTCGTCAGATTGCCGTTGTGCGCAAGCGTGATGCCGTATGGTGAATTTACATACATCGGCTGAGCTTCAGCCGAGTTCGAACTGCCGGCCGTCGGATAGCGCACATGACCTATGCCCATGTTGCCGACCAGCCGCTGCATGTGCTGCTGCTGAAACACGTCGCTGACGAGACCGTTCCCCTTCCTGAGGTAGAGATTTCCCGAGTCGCACGTCACGATGCCCGCGGCATCCTGTCCGCGGTGTTGCAGAACTGTCAGCGCATCGTACAGCTGCTGATTCACCGCGCTGCCGCTCACCATCCCGACTACGCCGCACATACTCGCTCCTTCATCGCTTCTCTCGAAGCCGGTTGATCATTGCGCCAGCGGACGAAAACACGTGCATCACATCCGATTCGAACGCGCCGAGCATCGGAATTCCCTGCGACGCGCGCCACCACGGTTCCTCGTTCGCGAATGGACGCAACGCAATCACCGCGACGATACACACAACGGCGCCGCGCAACCCGCCGAATAGCAAACCAAGCAGACGATCGGTGCCGGATAGTCCGGTTGATTGCACCAGACGCGAGATTACCCATTGAGCGATTGCACCGATCACGAGCGTGCCGACGAAGACGAGTGCAAAGGCCGTGATGTAGCGCAGCGAATCTCCTTCGAGGCGCTTCGGCAGTGCTGCTGCAACATCGTCAGCGAACGCGACCGCGAGGATCAAGGCCACACCCCAGATGGCCAGCGACAACACTTCGCGAACGAATCCGCGCGCAATACCGATGAGCGCCGAGATCGCGATGATGCCGACGATGACATAGTCAGCCGCCGCCAAGACATCGCCGCTTCATTGCCCAAACACCACGACGATGACATCCATGCCGTACCGTTTCTCCAGCTCGCGCTCGAGCTTGGTCGCATCCGCTCTATTGACCATCGGGCCGACCGCGACGCGAGTCGATATTCCCGTGAGCCCCTTCACTTCCGTGAGTACCGATTGATACCCATCGGCGCGCAACTGGTCGCGTAGTGCAACTGCTTTGGTTCGATCGGCGAAGCTCCCCAATTGCACTCCCCACGCCGAGGGCAGCGTCGTGGAGAGACGCCGATCTGCAGGCGCCACCACTGGATCCCCGACCTTCGTCGAGGTGGACTGATCGAACCCCTCATTATCGATGCGCTTACGTAACGCTTCCGCGTTCGCGAGATTCGCCGGATCCATCGCGGGCACCGGCCCGACGTCCTCGGGCGCCGCTTGGGGCAAAGTTGGCGGTGCCGGCGATTCGACTCCAGCACCGTCGAACAGCATCGGGAGCACGATGATCGCGAGCGCGGCTAGGAACACCCCACCCATGACGCGATCACGGGTCCGGTCAGTCACGATGCGTATCCTGTAGAAGAATCGATCGGGCGCGTTGGGCAAGGTCGAAGCAGCCAACCACGATCAGCCGGTCATGTACCGTCATCCGTCGTACCCAACCGTCGAGAACTTCGACCAGATCTTCCTCCGATACTGCTGCTCGTCCGATCAGCCCGGCCTTTTCCATCGAAAGCGCCGCCGGTTGTCCGCGCGCGCCGTGCGTCGCAACGAGCGTCCATTCGTCCACCGCCGTCAAAAGCGCGGTTACGATGCCCGCTGCGTCTTTGTCTTGCAAGAATCCGGCAACGACGATCGTTCGACCGGCAGGCCGCGTCGCCCGCAGCTGCTCCGACAGGAAGGCCGCGCCGTGAGGATTGTGCGCGACGTCGACGATCACCGACGCGCCGCGATAGTCAAAACGCTCGAACCGTCCTGGGAGACGTGCACTGCTTGCCCCGGCAACGAGCCGTTCGATGGGAGTAGATACGCCAAGCAACAGCAGCGCCTGCAGCGCAGTTGCCGCGTTGTTCAAGGCAACCGACGGCGTAACCAGGCCAGTAAGGTGGACTGGCTGCAAAGCCGAGCGGCCTTCGAAGCTCCAAGTACATTCGGAAAGGGTCGCCGCGGAGTACTCCGTTCCAAACCGCGTTAGCGGCACATCGAGCGCCCGCGCCGCGTCTACGATGGTCGAAGGGATTGAAGCTTCACCATAAACGCACGGCACGCCGCGTCGCAGAATCCCCGCTTTCTCGCGGCCGATCGATTCGCGATCGGGTCCGAGGTATCCAACGTGATCAATGCCGATACTGGTGATCACCGATACACAACCGTCCACGATATTCACCGCATCGAGGCGGCCGCCGAGGCCCACTTCGAGCACCGTTGTATCGACGCGGGCGCGACGAAACACGAGCAACGCCGCCAGCACGCCGAATTCGAAATACGTGAGCGTCGTTTCACCGCGGGCTTCCTCGATGGTCGCGAACGCATGACACAGCGTGGCATCGTCGACCGCCTCTCCATTCACTCGTACACGTTCATTGAATCGACTCAGATGCGGCGACAACGTAGTACCGACACTCCGACCGTCTGCGAGCAGCAACGCTTCGAGATACACCGACGTGGAGCCCTTTCCGTTGGTACCAGCCACTATGATGTTCCGCTGCGCGGGCGGCAAAACGTCGAGCCGTTCCGCTACCCGACGAACACGCGCCAGCCCCATGTCGATTCCAACCGGATGCACCCGCTCGGCGTGCGCCAGCCAGTCGTCCAGACTTCGAACCGTCATACGTTGTCGATCGCCGTACGAATCTCTCGGAGTTGCTCTTCGAGCGCCGCCGGAATCCGGTCGGGCTCGCGCTGATACCGCTCCATCGTGTTCACGAGCGAAGTACCAAGCACCACGCCATCGGCCAACGGCGCCACCATCCGTGCTGAAGCGCCATCCTTGATGCCGAATCCGATCATGATCGGGAGATTCGTATGCGAACGGATGCGTGCGATCTGTTCGGCAATTCCATCAGTGCGCAAATGACTCGCCCCGGTCACGCCCTTCAACGCAACGTAGTAGATGAAACCGCCGGCATGCCCCGCAATCAGCTCGATGCGCTCCGGTGTGGTCGTTGGCGCGACGAGGAAAATCAATTCGAGATCGCGGGCGCGCATCAATTCGAGGAGTTCGCCGGCCTCCTCCGGGGGAAGATTGACCAGCACCATTCCGTCAACGCCGGCTGCCGCTGCGCGGTTGACGAACTCCCGGTATCCCATTCGCTCGACAGAGTTCAGGTAACCCATCAGCAACACCGGCGTCGTCACATCCTGTACGCGGAACTGCTTGACGACATCGAGAATGTCCGTAAGTCGAGTGCCGGCGGTAAGCGCACGTTCCGAACTTTTCTGAATGGCCGGCCCTTCCGCCTCAGGATCCGAGAACGGCACGCCCAGTTCGATCACGTCTGCGCCACCCGCAACCATGGCGTGCATCGCCGGCGCCGTAGTTGTCTTGTTGGGATCACCGCCGGTGATGAACGTTACGAGCGCTTTGCGTCCCGAAGCGCGCAACGCACTCAATCGCGTGTGAAGGCGGCTCACAGCGCGATCTCGTCGATTGCGGCAACCGTCATGATGTCTTTGTCGCCCCTTCCCGATAGGTTGACGATGATGATCTCGTCGCGTGGTGCGTGCGGCGCATACTCGCGCACCCACGCGAGTGCGTGGCTCGATTCGAGCGCCGGCATGATGCCTTCCACTTGTGTGACGAACCGAAATGCACCGAGCGCCTGCGCGTCAGTAACCGACACGTAATCGGCACGGCCGAGATCTTTGAAATAGGAGTGCTCCGGACCTACGCCCGGATAGTCGAGACCCGCCGAGATCGAGTGCGTTTCGATGACCTGACCATCCGCATCCGTCAATAGATACGTTCGGCTGCCGTGCAATACACCAGGGGTTCCGGCCGTCAGCGTCGCCGCGTGCTTTCCGGTTTCGACACCCAGGCCTGCTGCTTCTACACCGACGAATCGAACCGACGAGTCGTCGACGAACGGATAGAACAAGCCCATCGCGTTCGATCCACCTCCGACACATGCAACCAGCGTATCGGGCAGACGACCGGTCTGTTGCAGACACTGTGCACGGGCTTCTTGACCGATTACGCACTGGAAATCCCGAACCATCATCGGATACGGATGCGGTCCGGCGACAGATCCGATGATGTAGTGCGTGTCATCAACATTGGTCACCCAGTCGCGCATGGCTTCGTTCATCGCGTCCTTCAATGTCCGCGAACCCGACGTCACCGGTACCACTTGTGCACCAAGCAGCTTCATCCGATAGACGTTGAGACTCTGCCGCTTGATGTCTTCCGATCCCATGTAGACGTGACATTCGAGCCCGAGTCGCGCGGCAACGGTCGCGGTCGCGACACCGTGCTGCCCCGCGCCAGTCTCGGCAATGATCCGCCGTTTGCCGATGCGCTTCGCCAAGAGGGCCTGGCCAACAGTGTTGTTGATCTTGTGCGCGCCGGTATGGTTCAGGTCTTCGCGTTTCAGGAATATCTGGGCACCGCCGAGTTCTCGGGTCAGGCGTTCTGCCGCATACAGGGGCGTTGGGCGGCCCACGTACTGCGAGAGGTCCTGCGCGAGCTCGCGACGAAAGTCGGGGTCTTCCTTGAGTTCCTGATACAGAGCATCGAGTTGGTCGAGTGCGTGAAACAGCGTTTCGGCGACGAACCTGCCACCATAGCGTCCGAAATGGCCATCGCGCGTCGGCGCCTCATACCGGTCGTTACTTCCCTCGCGCACGCTGCACCTCGAACATGAATTGACGGATCTTCTCTGCATCTTTGACGCCTTTCTGCGCGCCCTCTACACCGCTGGCCACATCGACCGCGTACGGTCGGGTTCGGCGGATCCCCTCGGCGACGTTGTTGGGGGTTAGCCCCCCGGCGAGGATCAGCGGCACCGGACTAGCGCTCGGCCACCACGACCAGTCGAACGTCACTCCCGTACCGCCCGGTTGGTTTGCGGTTCCCGAATCCAACAACAGCGCCGTCGCCCGCGGATAACGCTGCGCTAGAGCCACCGCGTCGATGGGTCCTGAGACGCGCACGGCCTTGATGAACGTGTATCCCGCGGCAGCACAGTCAGCGTCGGTTTCGTCACCGCTGAACTGCAACATGCTCACTCCGGCGATGCTCGCGATGCGTCGCACCTCCTCCGCATTCGCATCGACGAACAGACCTACACACGCAATGAACGGAGGTACCGCGGCGACGATCACTTTGGCCTGCTCGGGCGCGAGATAACGCGGACTCGTCTCATAGAAGTTGAAACCGAGCGCGTCGCATCCGGCCGCGACGGCAGCCTGGGCGTCCGCCAAACGCGTGATGCCGCAGATTTTTGCTCTGATCCGCATCGGGGTGCCCGGAAAAAGCGCGGTAGTCTACCAGACGTCGCCCAAGGCTCGGAGAATCAACGGCGGTTGGGCTCGGGGTAGCTCGAAAGTGCCGTATTGGACATCGACGAGATACAGGCCCGTAGGCGGCGCAGTGGCACCGACGAGTTCCCTATTCCGGGCCACCAGCCTCTCTCCCACCCATTCTGCCGCTCTCTCGCCGCGGCCCACCTGCAACAGCGCCCCTGCGATATTGCGCACCATATGCTGCAGGAAGGCGTTTGCGCTTATGTCGATGACTATCAGATCGGCGAATCGGCGCACGGCTATCGAAAAGACACACCGGAACGGTGATTTGGCCTGGCACGATGAGCTGCGGAAGCTGGTGAAATCGTGTTCGCCAACCAACTGTTGCGCGGCCGTGTGCATCGCAGCGTCGTCGAGCTGAGTCGGGGACCAGGTAACGTAGTGTCGAGCGATCGCCGGTGCGCGTTCGGCTTCGAGAAAGACGTATTGATAGCGTCGCCCTGTAGCGCTGAACCTCGCATTGAACTGTTCCGGCACCGGCAATACCCAGCGAACACTCAGCTCGTTGGGCAACAAACTGTTCGTGCCCTTAACCCACGCCCGTTCGGGACGTTCGACCATCGTGGCGAACGATACGACCTGCTGCGTCGCGTGTACGCCGGTGTCGGTGCGACCCGCCGCCGTCACCTTGATCGGTTGGGCGGCGATCTGCGAGAGCGCTTCCTCCAGCGTCTGCTGAAGCGAGCGCTGCCCTACCTGACGTTGCCACCCGTGAAAGGCGTGACCGTCATATTCGACGCCTAGGGCAAAGTTATGCACGACGGGCTGCTACAAGCAGCAGCACATCGAAACCGCTAGCCGAATTTGGCCAGAAGCTCGTTCGCTGTCTGCTGCTGCTCGGTGCTGCCCTCTTGCAGCACCTCGGTCAGAATCTCGCGCGCACCGTCTTCATCGCCCATGTCGATGTAAGCCCTTGCGAGATCCAACTTGGTGGTTGCGGCATCTTCCTCGTTGAGGAACTCGAACGCATCGTCCGCTTCTGCTGCGACGCCGGTCGTTCGTGGCTTCGCGTCATTGCGAGCAACCGGCTCGAACTCCAGATCTTCCAGATCGAAGTCGTCTCCTTCGTCGGCAGCTACTGCGACATCATCGAGTTCCTGCTTCTGGCGCGCGGCAGACGGCTGCGTGCGGACCACCGTGGGCTCGTCGTCCGGTTTGAAGTCGATGCCGAGATCACCGCCAAGATCATCCGATACGCGTTCTACGCGATCGTTCAGTGTGTCCGTGTGCGTCGTCGCAGATGGTGTGGCGTCATCCGTGTCTGCGTCGTCCGAATCGAGATTGAGCTCGAAGTCGTCGAGATTGCCGGTGACGGCTTCATCTTCATCGTCGAGCGCAACAGCCGCAACCGGGCTGTCCTCACGCAGTTTTGTCTCCAGCTCGCGCGCCTCGAGCAGCAACTCGTTGTCGTCGCAACGCGTGAGCAGCTCATTCATGTGTGTTTCGAAGCCCGCTTCATCTTTCGTTTCAGCGTAGACCTCGAGCAGCTTGACGCGAACATCCGACCGGCCCGGATCGTCGTCGAGCGCGCTGAGCAGAAGGCTTACTGCCTGCGGATAGCGGCCGTACGCGATATAAATGTCTGCCTCACCGATAACGTCGCTCGTTTGCGCACCCTCGTGATGCGCCGGCATCTCGTGCTCTTCCTGCTGCCTGGCAACGGGCTCGTCGGGCACTACGTCGTCGTCGGCAATCTCTTCTACACGCGGTCTCGCTCGCGAAACCGATGGAGCTCGAACAGGCTCGTCCTCGAACGCTGCAGCCTGTTCGTCTTCCTCACGGCGGCGTCCGCGCGCCCGCATCATTCCGGCAACCACGATCAGAACCAGAACGATTGCCGCACCCGCAAGGACAAACGGCGACGCGAGCAATGCGCCCAAGCCACCGCCGTCTTCCTTCTTTGCAGCGGCAGGTGCCGCCGACGCGGCACTTTTCGCCGCCTTCAGCTGTTCCTGCATCTGTGCGATCTGTTGATCACGCACCTCGATCTGCCGCTGCGTCTGTTCCGCTTGCGACGTTGCCTTATCCAGACGCGCAACCGCGTCGTCGCGCTCGAGAGCAATGCGATCGGCTTCTTCCTTCGCTGCGGCGAGCTGGCTCTCGAGCGCCGCTGCGTCCGCGCTACCACCACCCGCACCGGTTCCGTGGTCCGCCGCATCGCCAGCCACAATGCGCAGTTCGCCGTCGGGGCCTTGTGGCGCCTTCGCTGCGGCCGGCTTCGCTGTGGCATCTACCTGCCCTGCAAGCGCCTCGCTTTCTTCTGCCGGTGTAGATGAGGAGGTGGGCGTCGCGACGTTGGCGAGCCCTTCTCCTCGCCGGTACGCCTGCCAGGCCTGGTTTTGCGCCGCGACTTCGCTGACCGCTTCAGCGCTGGAAATCGCCTGCACGTCCGCTTCCGTCGGCAAACGCAGTGTGTAGCCGGCCTTCAGCAAGTTGATGTTGCCGCCGATGAACGCTTCCGGGTTCATGCGTTGGATTGCGAGCATGTTCTGCTGCACCGTCACGTTTCCGGACGGCCGCGCGCGTTGCGCAATCGCCCACAACGTGTCGTCCCGATCGGTGACGCCATAGCTGTCGCCGGTCAATCGATCTGAGGGAGGCTGGGACTGGGCTGGCTGGGTCGAAGGGGGGGCACTACTGAGGGAAACCTGGGAATCGGGTCTCGTCGGTGTCCGTTCGACGCGACCGGCGGGTCCTCCGCCTTTATCGCTCCGTCCTGGACTCGCCACGGCGGGAGCGGCCTGCTCCTTATAGGTGGGTGGATCGAGCAGAACCGTGTATTCCTTCAACAACCGACCATTGGGCCAGATCACCTGTACCAGGAAGTTCAGGTAGGGCTCGGTCATCGGTTGTTCGCTGCTGACACGCAGCACCGCGTGACCTTGATCCCGCACCTCGACGTGGAACTGCAGGTTCGTCAGAAAGAAAAAGCGTTCAATACCGACTCGCTTGAAGTCTTCCGACGACGCAAGTTGAGCGACGATTTCGGACTCGGTCATGCCGCGGGACTCGAGCAGCTCGATCTCCGCGTCGAGTTTCTGGTTCAGCGCCGAGTGAATGGTTATGTCACCCAGTCCGAGGGCGAACGCTTGAGTGCACCAGAAGGTCGCAATCAGGGCGTAACCAAATGCCAACCTGCGAGCCATAGTCGTGTCCTTCGATTTATCGAGCTGCGCCGATCCGAATTTCGATACCGTCCGTTGATAACGAGCGTCGGAACTCACACACAGGCCGCGTCATACCCCATACCTGTGACGTCACCTTTCATAGCGATTCGGCGCCCGAAGGCGCCGATTCCATGCCTGCTAAAAGATATCTTAGAAGAGGTGTTCAAAAAGTGCAGTAAGTAACACTTATTGCTGTTCTTTTAGCAAAAGCTCTGCAATTTGTACACTGTTCAGGGCCGCCCCTTTGCGGACATTGTCGGAAACGATCCAGAGATCGAGTCCTCGTGGATGTGAGATGTCTTCGCGGATGCGACCGACCCAAACCGGATCCTTTCCAGCTGCATCGACAACCGCAGTTGGATAGCCGCCATTCCTGCGCTCGTCTAGCACCTGAACGCCCGGCGCTTTCGCGAGAAGCGCGCGCGCATCGACAGCGCTCAGCTTATCGCGCGTCTCGATATGCACCGCTTCCGAGTGCCCGTAGAAAACGGGCACGCGTACACAGGTCGGATTCACCAGGATGTCGGGCGCTTCCAGAATCTTGCGCGTCTCCCAGACCATCTTCATCTCTTCCTTCGTGTAGCCGTTCTCCTGGAACACGTCGATGTGCGGGATGACGTTGAACGCGATCTGCCGCGAAAACGCCTTCGGCTCAATCGCCTTCGCGTTGAGCAGATCAGCGGTTTGGCTGGCAAGCTCGCGAATGCCCTTCGCACCGGCACCGGACACCGACTGATAGGTTGCAACGTTGATGCGCTCGATGCCGACTGCGTCCAGTATCGGCTTCAGCGCAACCACCATCTGAATGGTCGAACAATTCGGATTCGCGATGATGCCGCGTGGGTGCCGCCGCGCGATTGCATGCGGATTCACCTCCGGAACGACCAGCGGAATGGCATCGTCGTAACGGAACTGGGACGTATTGTCGATGACGACGCAGCCCGCTTGTGCGGCCTTCGGTGCGAAGTCCGCCGATATCGACGCGCCAGCCGAAAACAGACCGATGTCGACGCCAGTAAAGTCGAACTGATCGAGACGCTTCACCCTGATGGAGCGACCGCCGAATCTGATCACCTTCCCCTCGGAGCGCTCGCTGGCAAGAAGGTGCAACTCTTTCACGGGAAAGTTGCGCTCCTCCAGAATTTCGATCATCGCTTCGCCGACCGCGCCGGTCGCTCCGACCACTGCGACGTTGACCTGGCGCATCATCTACCTCCTTCCGCAAACGCCTGCAGCACTGCCTGCCCCATTTCTTCCGTGCCAACGATCCGAAGCCCTGCCGAGTCGTCCGGCAGAATGTCACGCGTCCTCAGGCCGAGTTCGAGTACGCGCTGCACCGCTCGATCGATGCGCGCGGCCACATCGATTTCACCGAACGTGTAACGGAACATCATCCCAACCGAAAGTATGGTCGCCAACGGATTGGATATGCCGCGACCGGCAATGTCCGGGGCCGACCCATGTACTGGCTCGTACAAGCCGCGCCCGTCCGAACCCAACGACGCTGACGGGAGCATGCCGAGCGAACCGGTGAGCATCGCCGCGACATCCGAGAGGATGTCGCCGAACATGTTGCCGGTGACGATTACGTCGAACTGCTTGGGTCGCCTCACGAGTTGCATACCCGCGTTGTCGACATACATGTGACTCAGTTCCACGTCGGGATAATCCGCCGCCACTTCCTTCATCACTTCGCGCCACAGTTGCGTTACTTCGAGGACGTTCGCTTTGTCCACGGAACACACACGCCGATGTCGTTTGCGCGCCAGATCGAATGCAACCCGGCCGATACGGGCGATTTCGGTCTCGTCGTAGACGTCGGTGTTGAAACCGCGCCGCAGGTTATCGACCCGTTCAATGCCGCGCGGCTCGCCGAAGTAGATTCCACCGGTGAGTTCACGAACGATCAGGATGTCCAAATCCGCTACCAATTCGCGCTTGAGCGACGAGGCATCTGCCAGCGGCCCGAACAGCAAGGCAGGGCGAAGGTTCGCAAACAACTCGAGGCCCGCGCGCAGATCGAGCAACCCGCGTTCCGGTCGCTGCTGCATCGGCAGCGCATCCCACTGCGGCCCGCCGACGGCGCCGAGCAATACGGCATCGGCAGCCTTGGCGGCAGACAACGTCGCCGCGGGTAGCGGAGTGCCGTAAGTATCGATCGCGCGTCCGCCGAGCAACGCTTCGTCCAACTGCAGTTCGAGACCGGCAACCGAAGCGGCGGCCTGCATCAAACGCACCGCCTCCGCGACTACCTCCGGACCGATTCCATCACCGGGTAGAATCAGAATCTTCCTTTTCATAATCTTATAGTTATGCCGTATTTCTAAGAGTTTGACTTAAATAACCAAGGCTGCCGGACACGATGGGCAGCCTCGAAGGCTCGTATGTCTTCTTCAGCCTGCAAGGTCAGACCGATATCGTCGAGGCCATGCACCAGACAATGCTTGCGATGGGGTTCCACGTGGAAGGTCAGCAGCGAACCGTCAGGGCGGACGATCGACTGATTGGGCAGATCGACCGTCAACGCATATCCCGGGGTGCTCACGATCTGACGGAACAGCTCTTCGATTACTTCTTCTTCCAAAACAATTGGTAAAACGCCATTCTTAAAGCAATTGTTGAAGAATATGTCCGCAAAGCTCGGCGCCAGAACACAGCGGATGCCGTATTCCTCCAGCGCCCAGACCGCGTGTTCGCGGCTCGACCCGCAACCGAAGTTCGCCCGCGCGATCAGAATCGAGGCACCCTGATAGCGAGACTGATTCAGCACGAAGTTACGGTTGATCTTCCGCTCGTTCGGTGTCTGTCCCATCGACCCCTCATCGAGAAACCGCCACGCGTCGAACAGGTTTTCACCGAAGCCGACTCGACGGATCGATTTCAGGAACTGTTTCGGAATGATCTGGTCGGTGTCCACGTTCGCGCGGTCGAGCGGCACCACCGTCCCGGCGAGCGTAGTAAAAGGCTTCATGTCCGTACTCCGATCAGGTCTCTAACATCCGTGAAATGGCCGGCGACCGCCGCCGCCGCCGCCATTGCGGGACTGACCAGATGAGTGCGACCGCCGTGACCCTGGCGCCCTTCGAAGTTCCGATTCGAAGTGGCGGCACATCGTTCGCCGGGTTCGAGCCGGTCGGCATTCATCGCGAGACACATCGAGCAACCGGGGTCGCGCCATTCGAAGCCGGCGTCGAGGAACACCTGCGCGAGCCCTTCATTTTCGGCCTGCCTCTTAACCAAACCGGAACCGGGAACGACCATCGCCTGGCGGATACGCGACGAGACCTTTCGCCCGCGCACCACCGCAGCCGCGGCGCGCAGATCTTCGATGCGCGCGTTAGTGCAGGAGCCAATGAACACACGGTCGAGCTCGATCTCAGCAAGAGGGCGCCCCGGCTCCAACCCCATGTATACCAGCGCACGCTCGACAGACTCCCGTCGTGCGACGTCGGAATACGCATTCGGATCCGGCACCCGTCCCGAAATTCCGACGACGAGTTCCGGCGACGTTCCCCACGTGACCTGTGGCTCCAGCGCGGCGGCGTCGATGGTGACCGATCGATCGAACTTCGCGCCTGCGTCCGAGTGCAACGTCCGCCAATATTCGACGGCGGCGTCCCACTGCTCACCGGTCGGTGCGAACGGCCGCCCCTTCACATAATCGAACGTCACGTCATCAACCGCGATCAGTCCGGCGCGGGCGCCACCTTCGATCGCCATGTTGCAGACGGTCATGCGGCCTTCCATCGTCAAGGACTCAATCGCAGGGCCGCGGAATTCGAGTGTTTGCCCGGTTCCACCCGCGGTACCGATCTGCCCGATCATCGCGAGCACAAGGTCCTTCGCGGACACACCTTCACCCAATGTGCCGATGGTGCGGATTTCCATGTTGCCGGTCTTGCGTTGCACCAGACATTGGGTCGCGAGAACGTGCTCGACCTCCGACGTGCCGATTCCCTGGGCCAGCGCGCCGAACGCACCGTGAGTCGACGTGTGCGAATCGCCGCACACGATCGTCATGCCCGGCAGGGTGGCGCCCTGCTCCGGTCCAACCACGTGAACGATGCCTTGACGTACATCGCGAATGTCGAATTGCTCGATGCCGAAGTCGCGGCAGTTGTCGTCGAGCGTGACGACCTGAATACGCGACGTCTCGTCGGTTATCCCATCGATACCAAGCGCACGGCCGGTGGTCGGAACGTTGTGGTCCGGTGTCGCCAGGTTAGCGTCGATGCGCCAAGGCTTGCGTCCTGCAAGCTTCAGTCCGTCGAACGCCTGCGGTGACGTGACTTCATGCAACAGATGGCGATCGATGTAGATCAGACCGGTCCCGTCCTCGCGTTCGGTAACGAGGTGATCGCGCCAGATCTTGTCGTAAAGGGTTTGAGCCACAGGAGAACGCCTTTGATCAAAGGGCCGCCATGGTAGGATCAGCCTTCAGATAAGACAAATTCATTATTTTTATAACTTCGATTATGGAATGGAATGAATTAAGAGCCTTCATCGCAGTCGCCCACAACGCATCGTTCTCGCGTGCGGCGGAACAACTGCATCTGACGCAACCCGCGATCACCAAACGCATTCAAGCGCTCGAAGCCAGCGTCGGCGTCTCGCTATTCGACCGTGTCGGCAAACGCGTTTATCTGACGGAGGCCGGCGCGCTACTCAAGCCGCGCGCACTCGACCTGGTGAGCGCCCTCGCCGACACGGAGGTGATGCTGCGCAATCTGCACCGTCGCATCGACGGTCGCCTCGCACTGGCAACGAGTCATCACGTCGGGCTGCATCGGCTCGCGCCCGTGCTGAAAGCGTTCTCGCAGCGCTTCACCGACGTCGAACTCGACATCGAGTTCGTCGATTCCGAGGCTGCACACGATCTGGTGCGAAGCGGTCGCACGGAGCTCGCCGTCGTCACGCTCGCGCCGGTGCCGGAACCGAAACTCAGAAGCGATCGTCTATGGCACGACCCGCTCGCGTTCACCATCGCCGCGGACCATCCTCTCGCATCAGAAAAGCGCATCGCATTGGATCGGCTATCGACGTACCCCGCGATACTTCCCGGACTGGGCACGTATACGGGCCGAATCGTTGCCGAGCGTTTTGCCCGCGCCGGTCTACCGCTGCGCACCGCGATGGCGACGAACTACCTCGAGACCATCGGCATGCTAGTGGGCATCGGCCTGGGTTGGAGCGTGTTGCCCGCAACGATGGTACGCGCGCCGCTGGCGCGCCTCGACGTCGATTGCGAATTGCTCGGCCGCGACCTGGGTGCAATCACCAATCCAGCGCGCACCTTGTCGAACCCTGCCAGCGCGTTTCTCGACGTGCTCAAGAGTTTCGCAGACTAACGATCGTACGCTGGCGCGATCAGGCTCTGTCGAGCCAGTTGGGATTCTGCGCCCGCTGACGCACCAGGTGATCCATCAACACCAACGCGAGCATCGCCTCCGCGATCGGCGTGGCGCGAATACCCACGCACGGATCATGTCTGCCGGTGGTGACCACCTCCACTTCCTCACCCTGATCGTTGAGGCTCCGTCCGGGTAATCGCAAACTCGAAGTGGGCTTCAACGCCATGCTTGCGACGATGTCCTGTCCAGTCGAGATTCCGCCCAACACCCCGCCGGCGTTGTTGCTGAGAAATCCCGCTGCGGTCATCTCGTCGCGATGCTCGGTGCCTCGCTGTCTCACTACGTCGAACCCGGCGCCGAGTTCCACGCCTTTCACCGCATTGATGCTCATCAACGCGCGTGCGATGTCGGCGTCTAGCTTGTCGAACACCGGCTCACCCAAACCGACTGGCAGGCCGCTGCCAACGACGGTCACGCGTGCACCGATGGAATCACCGTCCTTTCGCAGCTTGTCGATGAACTCCGCAATCTGCGGCACGACTGCGGCGTCGGGGCAAAAGAACGGGTTTCGATCCACTTCGTCCCAGTCGATGGTATGCGGTCGAATGTCGCCGATCTGCGCAAGGTAGCCGCGCACCACCGCACCGAATTCCTGCGCCAGGTATTTCTTTGCAATCGCGCCTGCTGCCACGCGCATGGCGGTCTCTCGCGCCGAAGAACGACCGCCGCCGCGATAGTCGCGAATGCCGTACTTCTTCTGATAGGTGTAATCGGCGTGTGCCGGGCGGAAGACGCTCTGAATCTTGCTGTAGTCGCGGCTGCGCTGGTCGGTATTGTCGATGATCAACCCGATCGGTGTCCCGGTCGTAACACCTTCGAATACGCCTGAGAGAATGCGTACTTCGTCGGCTTCGTCACGCTGCGTCGTGTACTTCGACTGTCCCGGGCGGCGCCGATCGAGATCGCGTTGCAGATCGGATTCGTTGAGGGGCAGGCCGGGCGGACAGCCGTCCACGATCGCACCGATCGACGGTCCATGACTCTCGCCGAAGGTCGTAACCGTGAATGATTTTCCGAACGTATTGCCTGCCATGAGTCACTTCCGAGGCCGATCGTGTTCGAAGCGCCGGCGCAGTATCGGCGCTCACTCAGATCAAGACAACCCAACCGCGTCCAGAACGAAGACGCCATGCCCACCGTGTTGCAGTTCCGGCCAAACGAACGGCAACTCCGGAAATGCCGTCAGCAGATCGTACGCGCTGTTGCCGACCTCGCCGATTAGAGCGCCGTCTTCAGCCAGCCACTTCGGCGCGCCTGTCAGAATCCGTCGGACGATGTCGAGTCCGTCGTCTCCGGCCGCGAGCGCGAGCCGGGGTTCATGCAGGAACTCCGCGGGCATGTTCGCGAGATCTGCCGCATTGACGTAGGGGGGATTCGTGACGATCAGATCGAACGTCGATGCATCGAGACCTTCGAATACATCGGCGCGGACCACCGACACGCGATCACCGACGTTGTGAAGCGAAACATTGCGCGCCGCCAGCGCCAGAGCGGAGTCGTCGATATCCGAGAGCACGACCTCGGCATACGGAAACGCGTGCGCGCACGCGATGCCGATACACCCCGATCCGGCGCAAAGATCGAGAATGCGATCGGGAAAACGGGTCAACCAAGGCGCAAATTCCGAAGTGATCAACTCAGCAATCGGAGAGCGCGGAATGAGCACGCCAGGCTCGACCAGGTAGCGTCGCCCGGCAAACCACGCTTCACCGACCAGATAAGGAGCCGGCACCCGATGTACGATGCGCCGCTCCAGCAGCCTCACGAGTTCACGTCGTTCCACCTGCGTCAAACGCGCGGAGAGCACGAACTCGATCTTTTCCGGCGCTACTCCCAGGCGTCCGCACAGTAATGCCAGCGCTTCGTCCCATGCGTTGTCGGTGCCGTGACCATAGTGCACGCTCGAACGCGATAGCTTCGTCGTCATCCACCGCAAGTAGTCGGCTACGGTTTGCAACTCTTGCGACGGATTCAACGTTTCCCCTAGCCGCTGCGGCCCAGCAACTCCAGCAACAGCGCGTTCAAACGCGTCACATACGCAGCCGGATCGCTCAGCTGTCCGCCATCTGCCAATGCGGCCTGATCGAACAGCACGAGCGCGAGTTCACGGAAACGATTCTCGTCAGCCTCCATATCGAGCCGGCCTACCAGAGGATGCGCTGCGTTGATCTCGAAATTCGGCTTCGCGTCAGGCACACGCTGGCCTGCCGCTTCCATGATGCGACGCATCTGCGCACCCATGGCGTGCTCGTCGAGAACCAGGCACGCTGGCGATGTCGTCAGGCGTTTGGAACGCCGCACCTCGGTGACTTTGTCTGCAAGTACCGCTTTGAGACGCTTCAGCAACTCGTCGCCTACGGCGTCCGCCGCCTCTTCCTTGGACTCTTCATCGGTCTCGGGCAGTTCGAGCTCGCCACGCGCGACGTCTCTGAATCGCTTTCCATCGAACTCGTTGAGGGTCGACATCAGCCAGTCGTCGAGCCGTTCATGCAGCAACAACGCTTCGACACCGCGTTTACGCAACAGCTCGAGTTGCGGAGAGCTCTTGGCCGTCGCAAAGTTGTCGGCGCAAATGTAGAAGATTTCCTTCTGCCCCTCCTTCATCCGTGCAACGTACTCTTCGAGCGCAATCGTAGGCTCTTCGTCGTCGGTGTGCGTCGATGAGAAGCGCAGTAGCTTGGCGATGGCTTCGCGATTGGAGAAGTCCTCAGCCGGTCCTTCCTTCAACACTTCGCCGAAGTCTTTATAGAAGCTGCGATACGTCTCGGGCTCGGAGCTCGCGAGCTTCGACAGCATGTCGAGCACACGTTTCGTCAACGCGCTCTTGATGGTCTGAACGCGCTCGTCTTCCTGCAACAACTCTCGCGAGACGTTCAGCGGCAGGTCGTTCGAATCGAGTACACCCTTGACGAAACGAAGGTACAGCGGAAGGAACTGCTCGGCTTGATCGAGGATGTACACGCGCTGCACATACAGCTTCAGGCCGCGTGGCGCGTCACGATTCCACAAATCGAACGGAGCGTGTTTCGGAACGTAAAGAAGGCTCGTGTACTCGAGCTTCCCCTCGACCTTGTTGTGGCTCCACGTTTGCGGATCGTCGAAGTCGTGCGAGACGTGCTTGTAGAACTCTTTGTATTCGTCGTCGGAGATCTCCGTGCGCGGGCGGGTCCATAACGCCTTCGCTGAATTGACCGACTCCCATTCAATCGGCGATGAGTCTTTGCTCTTTTCTGCCTTCTCATCGTCCGCGTCGACAGTCTGTTTCACCATCTCGACGGCTACGCCGATGTGGTCGGAGTACTTGCGCACGATGCTCCGCAGCCGATATCCGTCCGCAAAGTCCTTCGCATCATCTTTGAGGTGCAGGGTTACATCAGTACCACGCGTCGGTTTGGAGTCGACCGCGACGGTGAAGTCCGACTCCCCGCTCGACCGCCACCGTGTCGCGGTGTCAGCGGGTTGATCTGCGCGCCGGGTCAACACGTCGACGCTGTCGGCGACGATGAACGCACTGTAGAAACCAACGCCGAACTGGCCGATCAACGCGGCGTCTTTCTTCTTGTCACCGGAGAGCTTCGACAGGAACTCGGCGGTACCCGATTTTGCAATCGTGCCGAGGTTCGCGATCGCCTCCTCACGAGACATTCCCACGCCGTTGTCGGAGATGGTGATCGTTTTCGCGTCTTCGTCGACCTTGATGCGAATGTGCAACTCGGGATCGTCTTCGAGCAGCTCAGGACGCTCGAGCGCCTCGAAGCGAAACTTGTCCACCGCATCGGATGCGTTGGAGATGAGCTCCCGCAGAAAAATCTCTCTGTTCGAATAGAGAGAATGGATCATCAAGTGCAGGAGCTGCTTTGCCTCTGCCTGAAATCCGAGGGTTTGTTCCGCCTGATTCACCTCTGCCATCACACCGCTCCGCGCACTGCCAAAACAGCCGCTTTTATGGGGACGGCACGCGTCAAATCAAGTCGTATCACTTCCAGCCGGTGACCTTCGCCAAAGCGCTGCCGATATCGGCAAGGCTGCGTACGGTCTTAACGCCAGCGGCCTTCAATGCGGCGAACTTCTCGTCAGCCGTCCCTTTACCACCGGCGATGATGGCGCCCGCGTGCCCCATTCGTTTTCCGGGCGGAGCAGTAACGCCGGCGATGTACGACACCACCGGTTTGCTGACGTTGTCTTTGATGAACGCCGCCGCTTCTTCCTCTGCGGTGCCGCCGATTTCCCCGACCATCACGATCGCTTCGGTCGCAGGGTCCTTCTCGAACAGCGCGAGGATGTCGATGAAATGGCTGCCAGGGATCGGATCGCCGCCGATGCCTACGCAACTGCTCTGGCCGAAGCCGCGATCGGTGGTCTGCTTAACCGCTTCGTACGTCAGAGTGCCGGAGCGCGATACGATGCCGACGCGTCCGGGCAAATGAATGTCACCCGGCATGATGCCGATCTTGCACTCGCCGGGCGTGATGACGCCCGGGCAGTTCGGGCCAATCAAGCGTGTCTGACTCAGCGCGAGACGAGCCTTGATAGCGAGCATGTCGAGTGTGGGAATGCCTTCGGTGATGCACACGACGAGCTTCACCCCTGCGGCGATCGCTTCGAGAATCGAGTCTTTGCAGAACGGCGCGGGCACATAGATGACCGACGCAGTCGCGCCCGTGGCTTCCACCGCATCGTGCACCGTATCGAACACCGGCAAACCAAGATGCTTCGTACCACCTTTACCCGGCGTAACCCCCCCGACGAGTTTGGTGCCGTACGCCAACGCCTGTTCGCTGTGCAACGTGCCTTGTGCCCCGGTGAAACCCTGGCAGATCACCTTGGTGCGCTTGTTTACCAGAATACTCATGCCTTTCCCCCAGCCGCCTTCACGACTTTTTTCGCCGCATCTACCAGGCTTTTCGCAGCAATGATGTTGAGTCCGCTCTCGGCCAATCGCACCGACCCCTTAGCAGAGTTGTTTCCTTCAAACCGAACGACGACGGGGACGTTGACACCCACTTCTTTCACCGCGGCAATGATGCCGTCGGCGATCGTCACACAGCTGACGATGCCACCGAAGATGTTGATCAGCACCGCCTTCACGTTCTTGTCGGAGAGGATGATCTTGAACGCCTCACCCACCGATTCTTTGCTCGCGCCACCGCCGACGTCGAGAAAGTTCGCCGGCTGTCCGCCGTGCGTCTTCACGAGGTCCATCGTGCCCATCGCGAGGCCAGCGCCGTTCACCATGCAGCCGATGTTTCCGTCGAGCGCCACGTAGTTGAGGTTGAACTTCGCTGCGAGTCCCTCGCGCTCGTCCTCCTGGCTCGCGTCGTGCATCGCCGCGAGGCGCTTCTGACGGAACAGCGCGTTGCCGTCGATGTTCACCTTCGCGTCGAGGCAGTGGATGTTGCCGGCTGTAGTAACGACCAACGGATTCACTTCGAGGAGCGAGCAGTCGCACTCGTGGAACAATCGCGACAGGTTCACAAACAGATTCGCGAATTGATTGACCTGCGCACCCTTCAGACCGAGTGCGAACGCGATTTCGCGACCTTGATACGGTTGCGCACCGACAAACGGATCGATCGTGGTGCGGATGATCTTCTCGGGCGTTTCTTCCGCTACCTTTTCGATCTCGACGCCGCCTTCGGTCGACGACATGAATACAACGCGACGCGTTGCGCGGTCGATCACTGCGCCAAGATACAGTTCGCGTTCGATGTCGGTGCAACTCTCGACGTAAATCTTGCTGACCGGTTGACCGTGTTCGTCGGTCTGTATCGTGACGAGTCGCTTACCCAACCACTTCTTCGCAAAGGCTTCTACTTCCGCCGGCGTATCCGCCAGTTTCACACCGCCGGCTTTACCGCGGCCTCCTGCGTGCACCTGAACTTTAACTACCCATTTGTTTCCGCCGATCTTCTTCGCCGCATCAACCGCGGCCTGCGGCGTATCTACCGCATAGCCGGTCGAAACGGGCAAACCGTATTCGGCAAAAAGCTGCTTTGCTTGGTATTCGTGCAGATTCATTTATGTGCTTCCGTTACGTTTTCTTTTTTCGATTGATCGTGTGAATCGCGTGACCGGCCACCCCCAACGCAGCCTCGTGCACGGCTTCGGACAGCGTCGGATGCGCAAACATCGTCAACGCCAGGTCCTCTGCGCTCGCCGAGAACTCCATTGCAATTACCGCCTGTGCGATCAGCTCCGATGCTTGAGGACCGAGGATGTGAACGCCCAGAACCCGGTCCGACGCCGCATCGGCGACGATCTTTACTAGTCCTTCCGAATCGGCCGCCGCCAGTGCGCGACCGTTGGCCGAAAAATTGAAACTGCCGACGTTGTACGCCTCGCCGCTGTTCTTCACTTCCTGTTCGGTCTTACCGACCCAGGCGATTTCCGGATGCGTGTAAATGACCGACGGAATGCAGTCGTAGTTCACCATCGGCTTCTTGCCGGCAATACGCTCGGCCACCATTACGCCTTCTTCCATACCCTTGTGCGCGAGCATCGGCCCGCGAACGCTATCGCCCACCGCATAGACCTGCGGCGCGTCCGTTGCGCAGACGTCGTTGACGAACAGGAAGCCGCGCTCATCGAGGTTTACCCCGCAATCGGGCGCTAAGAGTCCTTTCGTGTACGGACGCCGGCCGACGGAGACGATCAGTTTGTCAAAAGTCAGTTCTTGCTCACCGGATTTGTCCTGATACGTCACGCTCACCGATTTGCCCTTCACGGACGAGCCGGTAACGCGCGCGCCGAGGCGCACGTTCAAGCCCTGGCTCTCGAAGATCTTTTTGGCGTCGCGTGCGATTCGCATGTCGGCGATCGGCAGAAAGTCCTCGAGCGCTTCCAGAATCACCACCTCGGAGCCGAGTCGATTCCAGACGCTGCCAAGCTCTAGTCCGATCACGCCCGCGCCGATTACTCCAAGTCTCTTCGGCACTGAATCGAACTCGAGCGCGCCGGTCGAATCGACGACAACGCCTTCGCTCAGCGGAGTTGGCTTGATGTCTACCGGAACGGATCCGGGCGCGAGAATCACGTGTTGCGCATCGAGAACCTGCGCAGTGCCGTCGTGCGGCTGAAACTCGACTTTGCGTCCGGCCAGCAACTTTCCTGTGCCCGGCAACCACGCAACCCCGTTGCCCTGGTAAAGCGTCGCTACGCCGCCGGTCAACTTCGCCACCACCGCATTCTTGTGCGCCATCATCTGCGCAAGGTCCAGTTCCACTTTAGTGGCCTTGATTCCCATTGCCGGTAGATGGTCGCGCGCCTCAACAAACTTGTGAGACGCATCGAGCAGTGCCTTCGATGGAATGCAGCCCCAGTTGAGACACGTACCGCCGAGCACGGGCTTCCCCGCTGCATCGAGCGACTTGTCGATACAAGCGGTCTTCATCCCGAGTTGCGCGGATCGAATCGCAGCGTGATATCCGGCTGGACCGGCACCAATGACGATTACGTCGTATCCGGTGGTCATCGCAAGTGCTCCGAAGGCGTGTGCGTTACAGGTCGAGCAGGATCCGGGCGGGATCCTCTAGCAGTTCCTTGATGGTGACCAGGAACCTCACGGCCTCCTGACCATCGATCAATCGATGATCATACGATAGCGCGAGGTACATCATCGGTCGGGCCACAATCTGGCCGTCGAGCACCACCGGACGCTCCTGAATCTTGTGCATGCCGAGCACGGCGGTTTGCGGCGCGTTCAGAATCGGCGTGGACATCAGCGACCCGAACACGCCCCCGTTCGAAATGGTGAAGGTGCCGCCCGACATGTCATCAATTGTCAGCTTCCCGTCGCGCGCCTTCGTACCGTAAACGCGAATCTGCTCTTCGATCTGTGCCAGTCCCAACGCATCGGCATCGCGAATCACCGGCACGACGAGACCACGATCGGTACTCACTGCCACTCCGATGTCGTAGTAGCCGTGATAAACGATATCGGTTTCGTCGATCGATGCGTTTACCGCGGGGAAACGTTTCAACGCCTCCACCGAGGCGCGCACGAAGAACGACATGAAGCCGAGCCGTATGCCGTTGTGACGCTTCTCGAATTCGTCTTTGTGTCGGGTGCGCAACGTCATGACCGCCTGCATGTCGACTTCATTGAAGGTCGTCAGCATCGCCGCGGTGTGCTGCGCTTCCACCAGGCGGCGCGCAATGCTGGCGCGCAACCGCGTCATCGGCACTCGCCGCTCGGCTCTTGTGTCGGACGAAGCTGCGGCACTCGGCGGCGAGATGGTCGCGACTGGTGGTGCTGAAACGCGCGCAGGCTTTTGAGCAGCCGCGCGTAACACGTCTTCCTTCGTCACCCGGCCGTCTTTGCCGGTACCGTCGAGACGACCCAGCGCGACGCCCTGTTCCGCAGCGAGTTTGCGCGCAGCGGGACTCACGCTGGTCGCTTCACGCTCTAACGGTGCCGCCGCTTTCGCCGCCGGTTCGGCTGCTGCCTTGGCTGAGCCTGATCCGGCCTTTACGGGGGTCGTCGCGGTAGCGCCCTCGGCGAACAACCCTACAACTTCCTCAGACAAGACCACATCGCCGACCGCCTTGACGATCTGCTGCAACGTCCCGTCCGCCGGGGCAACAATCTCGAGCACGACCTTATCGGTCTCGATCTCCACCAGCACCTCGTCGCGCTTCGCCCCTTCGCCCGGCTGTTTGTGCCACGCGGCAACGGTGCCGTCCGCGATCGATTCAGGAAACGTCGGAGCCTTTATCTCTAGCGTCACGCGGTCATCCTTGTTCGTCTTCTTGGTTGCTGCCGGCTATCCGATCAACCGTACAGCGCGTCTTCGACCAGGCGCGTCTGTTGCTGCACGTGCAGCTGCATGTAACCGGCAGCCGGCGCAGCGGACGCCTCACGTCCCGCATACGACAGATACAGGTCTTCTCCGTGCGCGAGAATCACGCGGCGCATGTGGTGCTGGCTCGCATACCACGCACCCTGGTTCATCGGTTCTTCCTGACACCACACCACGTCCTTCAGGTTCTTGTACGGCGCGATGGCGTGCGCGAGTTCCTGCTCGGGGAATGGGTACAGCTGTTCGAGGCGAACGATCGCCACGTCTTCGGCATTATCGTCGCGACGGCGCTCCAGCAGATCGTAGTACACCTTGCCGCTGCACAAAACGACGCGCGAGACGCGCGCGGCGTCGATTGGATCGGTCTCCGCCATGACCGGTTGGAACGTGCCGTCCGCCAGATCTTCGAGCGTGGAGATCGCAAGCTTGTGGCGCAGCAGACTCTTCGGCGTAAACGCGATCAGCGGTTTGCGCAGTGGCCTTATCACCTGACGGCGCAGCATGTGGAACATCTGTGCGGGCGTGGTCGGCACGCACACCTGAATGTTGTGTTGCGCCGACATTTGAAGATACCGCTCGATGCGCGCGGACGAGTGTTCCGGACCCGCGCCTTCGTATCCGTGCGGCAGCAGCACAACCAGTCCGCAAAGGCGCTGCCACTTGTGCTCGCCGCTGGTGATGAATTGGTCGATCACCACCTGAGCGCCGTTCGCGAAGTCGCCGAACTGCGCCTCCCACAACACGAGCGCATTGGGCATCGTGGTCGAGTACCCGTATTCGAACGCCAGCACTGCCGCTTCGGACAGCAGCGAATCATAGATGTCGAAGCGCATCTTCTCGGAGATGTGGTTTAGCGGAATGTAACGTCGCCCGTCTTTCTGATTGAACAGCATCGCGTGGCGATGCGAGAACGTGCCGCGCCCCACGTCCTGTCCGCTCAACCGGATCGGATGGCCTTCGTCGAGCAGCGTCGCGTACGCGAGGTTTTCCGCGTAGCCCCAATTCAACGGTAACGCGCCCGCCGACATCTTGTGACGGTCCTCGATGAGCCGCTGCACCTGCGGATGCAACACAAAGCCCTCCGGCAACTGTTCCATCTGCGCGGCGAGCCTGCGCAAGCCCGCGATCGGAAACCGCGTGTCGGCCGGTGTGGTCCAGTGATGGCCGAGATACGGCGTCCAGTCAACATAGAGCTGCGTATTCGGCTTGGAGACCAGGCTGAGCGCAACGTGCTCGCCCGATTCGAGCGCCTGTCGGTAGGTCTCCACCATCTGGTCCGCGTCTTCCTGTGTGATAGTGCCGTCGGCAACGAGTTTTTCCGCGTAGATCGTCCGCGTCGTGGGCAGTTTGCGGATCCGCTGATACATCAGCGGTTGCGACGTCATCGGCTCCTCCGCTTCGTTGTGGCCGCGTCGGCGATAGCCGACGAGATCGATCACGACGTCTTTGCGGAACTGCATGCGATAGTCGACCGCCACCTGCGTAACGAACAGCACCTCCTCGGGATCGTCACCGTTCACGTGGAAGATCGGCGCCTGCACCATCCGCGCAACTTCGGTGCAGTACTCGGTCGATCGCGCATCATCCTGGCGGCTGGTGGTGAAGCCGATCTGGTTGTTGATGATGAGATGAATCGTGCCGCCGGTTTTGAAGCCGCGCGTTTGCGACATCTGAAACGTTTCCATCACGACGCCTTGCCCGGAGAACGCGGCATCGCCATGAATCAGAATGGGCACCACCCGGTCGCCGGTGTAGTCGAGGCGACGATCCTGCCGCGCACGAACCGATCCTTCGGCTACGGGACCAACGATCTCGAGATGCGACGGATTGAACGCGAGCGCCAGGTGCATCTCGCCACCCGGAGTCATCACGTTCGAAGAGAACCCCTGGTGGTACTTCACGTCACCCGAGGCCTGAGTGACGGGCAGCTTGCCCTCGAACTCGTCGAACAGTTCGCGGGGGTGTTTGCCGAGAATGTTAACGAGTACGTTGAGGCGCCCGCGGTGCGCCATCGCGATGACGGCTTCGACGATACCGTGCGAACCGGCACGCTGGATCGCCTCGTGCAGCATCGGAATCAGGCTTTCGCCGCCTTCCAGGCCGAATCGCTTCGTGCCGGGAAATTTGTTCTGCAGGTAGCGTTCGAGTCCCTCTGCCGCCGTCAACCGCTCGAGGATCATGCGCTTCACGTCATCGCCATACTCGGGATGACAACGCACGCTCTCCAGTCGTTGCTGCACCCACAGCTGTTCGGCTGTGTCGACGATGTGCATGTACTCGGCGCCGACGCTACCGCAATACGTGTGTTCCAGCGCCGCGACGATATCACGCAGCGTTGCTTTCTCCGCGCCGTAGAAGAACGTGCCGGTCTGTAAGACGGTGTCGAGGTCTGCTGCCGACAAATGGTGGTACGCGAGATCGAGCACCGGCGTGGCCGGTCGCTCCATCATCCCCAACGGGTCGATTGTGGCGCGTTTGTGGCCGCGATGACGATAGGCGGAGATGAGTTCGGTAACGCGGATCTGTTTGCGTTCGTGCTCGTTGGCGACCTCAGTAGCAACGGATTGCGGCCGCGCCCGCAACCGATTGCGCCCGATCAGCTCGAAATGACGGATGACGGTACTGTGCGGAACGTCGGAGGCAATCACACCGTCGACGCGCGGCAGCTTTTCGAAGTAGGTCCGCCATTCCGCCGGAACGTTGTTCGGATTCTCGAGATACGTTTCGTATAAGGATTCGATGTACGCGACATTGCCCCCCGCGAGGTGCGAGGACTTCTGCATCTGTTCCAGGAAGGATTCCGACATCCGTATCGCCGTGCCTTTATTCGCCAAGGCAAAGTCTAGCAGTTTGCGCCTCGACGGGTTTGTGCGGCGATGCTCGGGCGACCGATCTGAAGTAAGCCGATCAGGTACCTTGCTGCAGCAGCATCGAGCGGATTTTGCCGATCGCTCGCGTCGGGTTCAGACCCTTCGGGCAGACGCTGACGCAGTTCATGATGCCGCGGCAGCGAAACACGCTGAACGGATCGTCGAGTGCCGCCAAACGTTCCGCTGTGGCCGTGTCGCGGCTATCGGCGAGGAAGCGATACGCCTGGAGCAAGCCGGCCGGGCCGATGAACTTGTCGGGGTTCCACCAGAACGAAGGGCACGACGTCGAGCAACAGGCGCAAAGGATGCACTCGTACAAGCCGTCGAGCTTTGCGCGATCTTCCGGCGATTGCAGCCGTTCTTGTGCGGGCGGCGGCTGGTCGTTGATCACGTACGGCCGGATCTTCTCGTACTGCCGATAGAACTGGCTCATGTCGATGACGAGATCGCGAATGACCGGCAAGCCCGGCAAAGGCCGCAGCACCAGTTTGTTCTTCTTCGCCACTTCCGAGACAGGGGTGATGCAGGCAAGTCCGTTCCTGCCGTTCATGTTCACGCCGTCGGAGCCGCACACACCTTCGCGACACGAACGCCGATACGTCAACGACGGGTCCTGTGCTTTCAGCAACTCCATCACGTCGAGAACCATCAGGTCTTTACCTGCAGGCAGATCGACCGTGTAGTCCTGCATCCGCGGAACTGCGTCATTCTCCGGGTTGTATCGGTACACGCTGACTTTCATGGCGTACGGTTCTCTCTTTGATTCGAGCGCTCTGATTCGAACAGTTAGTACGAACGGACGGTTGGCTGCATCGCCTCGACCGATTTGGGTGCGAAGTTCACCGCGCGCTTGCTCACGCGTTTGCCCTTCGGCAGATACAGGGAATGGCACAGCCAGTTCGCGTCGTCGCGATCCTGATAGTCGTCGCGTGCGTGCGCGCCTCGGCTTTCCTTGCGCGCCTCGGCAGTTATAGCCGTCGCTTCGGCGACTTCGAGCAGGTTGTCGAGTTCCAGTGCTTCCATGCGCGCGGTGTTGAATGCGTTGCTCTTGTCGCTGAGGTGAGCGCCGGCGATGCGCTCCCGCAGTTCGGCGATCTGCACGATGCCTTTCTTCATGTGATCTTCGGTGCGGAACACACCGAAGCTGTTCTGCATGGTCGTTTGCAAAGCAGCTTTCAGCGAAGCCACCGATTCGCCCGACTTCGATTCGTTCCAGCGGTTGAGCCGCCGCAATGCGGATTCGAGATCGCTATCGCTCGCGGCGCGATAGCTCACACCGTGCCTCAGCACTTCTTCGATGTGCAGACCTGCGGCTCGACCGAACACCACGAGGTCGAGCAGTGAATTTCCACCCAATCGGTTCGCGCCGTGCACCGAAACGCACGCTACTTCGCCGGCGGCATACAGCCCCTCGATGGGCTTGTCGTTGCCGGACGCATCCTGAGTCAGCGCCTGACCCGACACGCTTGTTGGAATGCCACCCATCATGTAGTGGCAGGTCGGCACGACCGGAATCGGTTCCTTGGTCGGGTCGACATGCGCGAACGTCTTCGACAGTTCCAGGATGCCCGGCAACCGGCTGTTCAATACCGCTTCGCCGAGATGATCGAGTTTCAGCAGCACGTGGTCGCCATTGGGGCCACAACCGCGTCCATCGAGAATCTCCAGAACCATCGATCGCGCCACCACATCGCGGCCGGCAAGGTCTTTGGCAGTCGGCGCGTATCGCTCCATGAAGCGCTCACCGTCTTTGTTGATCAGGTAACCGCCTTCGCCGCGGCAACCCTCGGTGACGAGCACGCCCGCGCCGGCGATTCCGGTCGGATGGAACTGCCACATTTCTATGTCCTGCACCGGCAACCCTGCACGCAGCGCCATACCGACGCCGTCGCCGGTATTCATCAGAGCATTCGTCGTCGACGCATAGATTCGGCCGGCACCGCCGGTGGCAAACACCGTCGCTTTCGATTCGACGAACACGACTTCGCCGGTTTCGATCTCGATTGCGATCACGCCGACGACTTTCCCGTCCTGGTTGGTGACCAGGTCGACGGCGAACCACTCATTCATAAACGTCGTCTTCGCGCGCAGGTTCGCCTGATAAAGGGTATGCAACAACGCGTGGCCGGTGCGATCCGCAGCCGCACACGTACGTGCCGCCTGCCCGCCTTTACCGAAGTTCTTCGACTGGCCGCCGAACGGCCGCTGATAGATGCGCCCCGATTCCGTGCGGGAGAAGGGCATACCGAGATGTTCGAGTTCGTACACCGCCTGCGGCCCGACGCTGCACATGTACTCGATCGCGTCCTGGTCGCCGATGTAGTCCGACCCTTTCACGGTGTCGTACATGTGCCAGCGCCAGTCGTCGTTCGGGTCATCGCTGGCGATGGCGCACGTGATGCCGCCTTGTGCGGAAACGGTGTGCGAACGCGTCGGGAACACTTTCGTGATGACCGCAGTCTTCAATCCGGACTGCGCGAGTTGAAGCGCCGCACGCATGCCTGCCCCGCCGCCACCGACGATGACGCCGTCGAACTCCATTTTACGGATGCTGGGCATCGGTCAGGTTCTCCAGAAGATCTGCAGCGCCCAGAGCACATAGATGAACAGCAGTGCCAGGCAACCGAATTGGTAAACGATGCGAAACGCCATCGCGTGCGCACCAAAATAGTGATTGCGGATGTAGTCGGTGCCCACCGTCCACATGCCAATCCACGCATGCGCGGCCGTCGCGAACACCGCGAGCGTCGAGAACATCTTCATCGGTAGATAGCTGAAGAATGCCGACAGCGCTTCGAACGTGACGTTCGGGTTGGCGAGGAAGAATCCAAACAGACACAACACGTACAGCGCGATGATCACCGCGGTAACGCGCTGAACGACGAAGTCGGAAAGTCCGCTGCGGCCGAAACTGGTGACGTTGGTTACCACAACCATGCTCCCGCAAGACCGATCAATACCACCGAGATCACGATCGTCACCTGCGCGGCAAGCCGTCCGCCTTCGATGGTGTCGCCGATATCGAAATCGAGAAACAGATGCTTGATGCCGGCCACGAAGTGATAGATCAGCGTTGCCACGATGGCGATGAGCAACAGCTTCGGTAACGGCATTGCGAGCACGCTGCGCGCATGCTCGAGCCCTTGTGCCGATGTCAGCGACTGGTCGAGCAGATACAGCAGGAATGCGATGCCGACGAACAGCAATACACCGGTGATGCGATGCATGATCGACGCGATGGCCGGCAGCGGCTGCGTCATTACCGTGGACAACGAAAGATTGATCGGACGATCCTTCTTCATACCTTCAAAACCGATGTTGGGAATGACCCGTGTGAGATGCTACTTGTGGTTCTGTCCGGTTCGATCGAGGTGCGAGGCGCACTAGAACCGAAGTGACCCGGCTGCGGATCATAGTCGATGCCTCGGCGGGGTGACAACGAAATCGCTGCGATCTATAGTCGGCCCTCTCGCTTTTTCCCCTGCGACAAGGAGCTCCCGAATGGCGGACAAGACTGCGCGCCTGTCTATCGACGGCGCGGCCTCACCGATCGACTTGCCCGTCTTGAATGGTAGCGTCGGACCCGACGTCATCGACATCGCACAGCTCTCTGCAGCGGGTTTCTTCACCTACGATCCCGGTTTCGTTTCCACGGCGTCCTGCGAATCGGCGATCACCTATATCGACGGTGATGCCGGTGTTCTGTTGTATCGCGGCTATCCGATCGAACAGCTGGCAGAACGCTCCGATCACCTCGAAGTGTGTTATCTGCTGCTGAACGGCGAACTACCGAGCGCGGCTGAAAAGGAAGCCTTCGATCGGACGATCACGCACCACACCATGGTGCACGAACAGTTAAGTGAACTGTTCAGCGGCTTCCGCCGCGACGCGCATCCGATGGCAATCCTGTGCGGCGTAACGGGCGCGTTGGCGGCCTTCTATCACGATTCGCTCGACATCGAGAATCCCGCGCATCGCAAGATCACCGCGCACCGGCTGATCGCAAAGATGCCGACCCTGGCAGCGATGAGCTACAAGTACTCCATCGGTCAGCCGTTCATGTATCCGCGCAACGACTTAGGCTATGCCGCGAATTTCCTGCGCATGATGTTCGGCAATCCGTGCGAGGAATATAGGGTGAACCCCGTCATCGCGAAGGCGATGGACCGTATCTTCCTGGTGCACGCCGACCACGAGCAGAACGCATCCACCTCAACTGTTCGCCTTGCCGGATCGACCGGTGCAAATCCGTTCGCGTGCATCGCCGCCGGAATCGCAGCCTTATGGGGCCCTGCCCACGGCGGCGCCAACGAAGCGGTGCTCAGCCAGCTGCGCGAGATTGGTGACGTGAAAAACGTCGACAAATACGTGAAGCGCGCGAAAGACAAAAACGACTCGTTCCGCCTGATGGGTTTCGGACACCGCGTCTACAAGAACTACGACCCACGCGCGAAGGTGATGCAGGAGACCTGCAAGGAAGTACTCGCGGAGTTGGGCGTCGAGAACGATCCGATGCTGCAGATCGCTCAACGTCTCGAAAAGATAGCGCTCGAAGACGACTACTTCATCGAGAAGCGCCTGTACCCGAACGTGGATTTCTACTCGGGCATCATCCTGAAGGCGATCGGCATTCCGACTGAGATGTTCACGGTGATCTTCGCTACCGGGCGCACCCCAGGTTGGATCGCGCATTGGTGCGAGATGGTCAGCGGCAAATACAAAATCGGCCGGCCGCGTCAGCTTTACACCGGACCGAAAAAGCGCAATTTCGTCGCGGTCGAAAAGCGCTGATCCGCACGGCAGCGTTCAGCGCCACAGGCGGTCCTCAGCTCCGAAGGCGCTCTATGAGACTCGACGTGTCCAGGCGCCCGCCCCCGGACGCCTGGATGTCCGCGTAGAACTGATCAACCAATGCGGTCAACGGCAGGCTTGCTCCAACGCGTCTCGCCGCCGCGAGCGTCATGCCCAGGTCCTTCCGCATCCAATCCACGGCAAATCCAAAATCGAATTTGCGCTGTGCCATGGTCGGCGAGCGATTCTCCATCTGCCACGACTGCGCCGCACCTTTCGAGATCACGTCGACCACGTTGAGCACGTCGAGCCCTGCCTGTTCTGCGAAATGCAGACCTTCGGACAGGCCTTGAAGCACACCGGCGATGCAGATCTGGTTCACCATCTTCGTGAGTTGTCCGCTGCCACTGGGTCCCATCAACTTCACGGCGCGCGCGTAGGTGTTCAGCACGCTCTCTGCGGTAGCGAACGTCCCGGCATCCCCCCCCACCATGATCGTTAGCTGGCCGCGTTGCGCGCCGGCCTGTCCGCCCGATACCGGCGCATCGAGAAAACCGGCCTCGCGTTGCTTCGCCTCCGCTTCGAGTTCACGAGCGAGCTCTGCCGAAGCGGTCGTGTGGTCGATCAGTACCGCGCCACGCTTTGTCCCGGCGAGCGCGCCGCTTTCGCCGTAGGTGACGCTGCGCACATCATCGTCGTTGCCAACACACATGAACACAATATCGGCACCGCGCGCGGCGAGTGCCGGAGTGTCACAGACCTCGCCCGCGTACTCGGCCTTCCACGCGTCGGCGCGCGCTCGGGTTCGGTTGTAGACGCGAGTGGGATATCCAGCGCGAGACAAGTGTCCCGCCATCGGATATCCCATTACGCCAAGACCTATGAAGGCAACACTCGTGTCGTTGGGTTGTGGCATGCAGTAATCCGTCCCGATGAAGTTCGGGACAGATTACACAGCAAGCCGTGAAAGGAAAGGTCGCTGCTCAGCCCAGCACTGCGTCGCGGTCGTAACCGGCGTCGGTCAGTTTGGCGCGCAGCTCTTTGAGCGCTTCGACCTGAATCTGCCTCACACGCTCACGCGTCAGGCCGATTTCACGACCGACCTCTTCGAGCGTGGCCATGTCGTGGCCGCGCAATCCGAAGCGACGGCACACCACGTCGCGCGATTTTTCGGGCAGGTCGCCAAGCCATACGTCGATGCGCGCCTTCAACCGGTTGTTCTGCAGCATCTGCGAGGGATCTATCGCAGCGCCATCTTCGAAGGTATCCCACGCACCGCGTTCGGGTTCTAGCGTGGAGATCTCGGTGCAACTGATGTCATCGGCAAGATCGAGCAGGTGGCGCACGTTTTCGACCGGCTTGTCGAGCAATTTGGCCACGTCGTCCGCTGTCGGCTCGTGATCGAGCTTCTGCGATAGTTCGCGCTGTGCACGCAGATACGTGTTCAGCTCTTTCGCGATGTGGATCGGCAAACGAATCGTCTTGGCCTGGTTCATCAGGCCGCGTTCCACCGCCTGACGGATCCACCATGTCGCATATGTCGAGAAGCGGAAGCCTTTTTCAGGGTCGAATTTCTCGACCGCGCGAATCAGGCCGAGATTGCCTTCCTCGATGAGATCGAGCAGCGGCAGACCGCGATTCAGGTAGCGGCGCGCAATCTTCACGACGAGACGAAGGTTGCTCTCGATCATCTGTGCTCGCGCAGCCATGTCACCGCGCTGCACGCGCCGCGCCACTTCGGCTTCGTCTTTCGGCGTAAGCAGCTTCGATCCGCCTATTTCCGACAGGTACATTTCGGTCGCATCGCCGATGCCGCGGCTGGTCGGTGCGATACCGACGCGCTCCCGCCGCTTGGCACCGACCCGCCGGCGTGCCGCTCGCGGCGGCAAAGGACCGTCTTCGTGATGTTCTTCGTCGGCATCCGGATCGTTGACGATCTGAAAACCGACCAGTTCGCTTTCCATGGCTTCATCGGCGACGCTGACATCGTATTCCGCGTACATGTGGATCTCCCCGCTTGACCTTTTAACGTACCGTTTCGTTCAAACCGCACACCGCGAGCAGTTCCTCGGTGCTGAAGGGCTTCTTCAACAACCGCTCCGCGCCCGCGCTGATGATTCGTTGTTCGAGTTCCCGCGTAGGGTGTCCGGTCATCGCGATGACGCGCGCGGAACGCGACGTCTCGTCTGCTTTCAGACTGCGACAGACCTCAACGCCGTCCATGCCGGGCATCATGATGTCGAGCAGCACCAACGTCGGTTTGAAACGCGAGACCTGGCGGCCCGCATCGAAACCGTCGTAGGCGGAGCTCACCTCGACACTGGGATACTTCTGCTTGAACAGCGCAACCAGCATGCCGTTGAACTGCCGATCGTCGTCGACGATCAACACGCGCGAACCTGACGGCGGCGCGAACTCCTCCGGCAAAGTCATCGCCATACGACGCGCAAAATCGATCACCGACTCCCGCGTGAACCGCCGATGTCCACCCGGCGTCGTGCGCGCTTCGATCAGGCCTTTCTGGGCCCATTGGCGCACCGTCACCGGAGAGACTGCGAGCAGCTCTGCCACTTCGTTTGGAGTCAGGATGTCCGTCGTCATGTCGCGATTCTGGCCTTTCGATTCCGTCGGACCTTGCGATCCTCTGGACGTTGTCTACGCTGAAACCCGTAATCGCTGGAACCGGTTGAACCGATTGAATCGATTACGGGAACGACTCTAATCGATTCAATCGAATCTGTTCAACATTATTTTCGAATAAGCGTAGAGCGGGTAATTCCCTGAACTATGCCGTGCGGACGGTGGCGTCCAGGCCAAGTTCGTCGATGCTCTCCTTGCGCATCACGAATTTCTGGATCTTGCCGGTAACGGTCATCGGGAACGAGTCCACGAACTTCACATAGCGCGGCACCTTGTAGCGGGCGATCTGTCCCTGGCAGAACGCTTTCACTTCGGCCTCGGTGAGCGTTTCTCCTTCGGCCAGTTGAATCCACGCCATCAGTTCTTCGCCGAACTTCGGATCCGGCACGCCGATCACCTGCACTTCTTTGATCTTCGGGTGCCGGTAAAGGAACTCTTCGATCTCGCGCGGATAAACGTTCTCTCCGCCGCGAATGATCATGTCTTTGATGCGGCCGGCGATGTTGACGTAGCCCTCGTCGTCCATCACCGCGAGATCGCCGGTGTGCATCCAGCGCGAGCCATCGATGGAAGAACGGGTTGCTGCCTCGTTGTTCCAATAGCCCAGCATCACGCTGTAGCCGCGAGTGCAGAACTCACCAAGCGTTCCGCGCGGCACCGTCTGTCCGGTTTCGGGATCGACCACCTTGATTTCCACATGTGGATGCACCTGCCCCACGGTACTGACCTGCTTCTCCAACGGGGCGCCGATCCGCGTTTGTGTCGACACAGGGCTCGTTTCAGTCATGCCGTATCCGATTGCGACTTCGTGCATGTTCATCAGTGACTGAACCTTGCGCATCACTTCCACAGGACACGGCGCTCCGGCCATGATGCCCGTACGCAGCGAGCGCAGATCGAAGTCACCGAAATTCGCGAGCGCGAGTTCCGCAATGAACATCGTCGGCACACCGTAAAGCGCGGTCGCCCGCTCTTCCGCAACGGCCCGCAGCACTGCTTCCGCGTCGAATGCCTGCTCCGGGTAGATCATCGTCGCGCCGTGGGTGACGCACCCCAGGTTGCCCATCACCATGCCGAAGCAGTGATACAGCGGCACTGGAATCACCAGACGATCTTTGTGGCTGAAGTTCATCAGCCGCGCGACGAAATAGCCGTTGTTCAGAATATTGTGGTGGCTGAGCGTGGCACCCTTTGGAAATCCGGTAGTGCCGCTCGTGTATTGAATGTTGATCGGATCGTCGAAACTCAGCGAGTGCTGGCGCTGTGCAAGCACATCCGCAGTAACCTCGCCGGCGCGCGCGAGCACGTCTGCCCAAGAGAGCATGCCCGGGCGCGGATCCCCGAGCGTGATCACCACTTCGAGTTGCGGCACGCGCGCGATCTTCAGCCTGCCTGGAACACCGGTTCGAATTTCCGGCGCGATGCTCTCGAGAATCTGGTTGTAGTTGGTCGTCTTGAACGCGTCGGTGAGCACGAGATAGCGGCAGCCCGACTGGTTCAACGCATATTCGAGTTCTGAAGCCTGATAGCTCGGGTTTACGTTCACGAGAATCGCGCCGAGCTTGCTGGTTGCAAACTGAGTCAGCGTCCATTCGGCGCGATTGGTCGACCAGATCCCTACGCGCTCACCCTTTTCCACCCCTAGCGCCATTAGCGCCCGCGCCAGCTCGTCGACGCGGCGGCCAAACTCGGCGTACGTCCATCGAATCCCCTGGTGTCGCGCCACCAGCGCCTCGTTAGCACCGTGCCTTGCGACGGTCGCGTCCAGCATGTCGCCGATGGTGATGCCGAGCAGCCCGGTGTCGGCAGGTCCGGATGCGTAGCTCAATTCCTTGGTCATTCTGGTACTCCCGAGGTGGCCGGCCGGATACTACCTTCGCCAAATCGGTGTTGCGAGTAGACTACGGATCACGCGGTTTTCATTGGAACCTCCCCCATGTCGGCACACGCCCGCCTTCCGAGCGTAGACCGGATCATCCGCCACGCGGCTCTTGCCGTCGTGGTCGACCGCTACGGTGTTGAACTGGTCAAAGAGACCGTGCGCGAGTTGCAGCAGCAGGTCCGTCGCGAACCGGCGCCGCCGGAGTGGGCGACCGCGGCGGATTCGTATCGGGAGGCGGTCGAACAGCGCCTCAACGATCGTGTTGGGCCGGGCCTTCGAAGCGTGTTCAACATGACAGGCACGATCATCCATACCAACCTCGGGCGGGCACAGATCAGTCGCGCGATGGCCCAAGCCGGCGTCGAAGCCGCGGTCAATCCGGTAACGCTCGAATACGATCTCGAACAGGGTCGCCGGGGCGAGCGAGACGCCGCCATCGAACCGATGTTGTGTGCGCTCACCGGCAGCGAAGCCGCAACCGTCGTCAACAACAATGCCGCGGCGCTGCTGCTGGTGCTGAACACCCTGGGGCTCGGCAGATCGGTGCCGGTATCGCGCGGTGAGCTGATCGAAATCGGCGGCAGCTTCCGCTTACCGGACATCATCGAACGCTCGGGCTGCACCATTCGCGAGGTCGGCACCACCAATCGAACTCACCTGCGCGACTTCGAACGCGCTATCGACGCAACTTCCGCCATGCTGCTCAAGGTGCATCCCAGCAACTACCGCATAGTCGGATTCACGAGCGACGTTGAAACGCCGCAGCTCGCGACGCTCGCCCGCGCCAAAGCTCTGCCGTTGGTGGTCGATCTGGGCAGCGGCGCCCTGATCGGCCTGGAACGCTTCGGACTCCCACACGAACCGACCGTGCGGGAGACGCTAAACGAAGGAGCCGATCTCGTGACGTTCAGCGGCGACAAATTGCTCGGCTCCGTACAGTCGGGGCTGATCGTCGGCCGGCGCGAACTGATCGAGCGGATCAACCGCAATCCGCTCAAGCGCGCCTTGCGCTGCGACAAAATCACGCTGGCGATCCTGCATTACACGCTGCGCCTGTACCAGGATCCCGAGCGTCTTGCCGCCGAACTGCCGTTGCTTGCGACACTGACACGCTCACGCGAGCAACTCACCCCGCTCGCACAGCGCATTGCTGCCACGCTGCGCGAGCGCCTGCCCTCCGCTCTTTCGATCGATGCGACAGCCAGCGAATGCCAGATCGGCAGTGGCGCCTTGCCGGAAAGGACATTGCCGAGCATGGCCGTATCCGTTACGGCGCAGTCCGATCGCGACATCACGGAGCTGGCAGCGCGGTTGCGACGCCTCGACACGCCGGTGATCGGGCGCGTTCAGAACGGCGTGCTGTGGTTGGATGTGCGCACGATCGACGACGCCGATGCACTGTGTGCGGCGCTCGCCGGACTCTGACGCATGATCGTCACGCTCGCGGGCCACGTCGATCACGGCAAAACCAGCCTGGTCGAGGCTCTGACGGGCGTGAATACAGACACGCTCGCCGAAGAACGACGCCGCGGACTCACCATCGATCTCGGCTTTTCCTACACCGACATCGCCGGCCGGCGGATCGGCTTCGTCGACGTGCCCGGCCACCATCGCTTCATTCACAACATGGTCGCGGGCGTTGCGGCACATCAGCATGCACTGTTGGTGGTTGCCGCTGACGACGGTCCGATGCCGCAAACGCTGGAACACCTCGCGCTTTTGCGGCTGCTCGGCGTAGAACGGGGTGTTGCCGCCGTTACCAAATCGGACTGCGTGGACCACGATCGACTGGAGAGCGTGCGCAATATGGTGGCGGGCCTCGCGCGCGAATCCGGCTTGAGCCTCAGCGGAGTCGTTGGCACCTCGTGTGTCGACGGCACTGGCCTCGATGTACTGCGGCAGCACATCGCATCGGCTGCCTCGGAGAGCTCCGAAGTCGCGGTCGACCAGGAATTCCGCCTTGCGGTCGATCGTGCGTTCGTCATCAACGGTGTCGGTGTCGTGGTAACCGGCACCGTTCACTCCGGCGTGGTGGAGAAAGGCGCCGAGCTCTGCGTCGGCACGCGGGCGCTGGCGGCGCGCGTTCGATCGCTGCGCGTTTCCGATCGCATTGCCGATCGCGCAGTGGCAGGCGATCGATGCGCGATCGGTCTCGGTGGCGTTTCGCTCGATCAGGTTGGACGAGGCGATTGGCTGGTGGCGCCGGCAACGTTCGCATCGACGCACACCATCGTCATGGACCTGCAGGTGCTCCCTGGCTTTCCGCGCAGCGTGCGGCACTGGCTGCCGGTGCACGTTTACCACGCCGCGAGCCACGCGGAAGGACATGTCGCTCTGCTCGAATCGGCGCCCGTGGCGGCCGGCCAGTCCGCCATGATCGAGCTGGTACTCGCGACACCGTTGCAGCCGAAGTACGGCGATCGACTGGTGCTGCGCGATCACGCGATGGAACGCACGATCGGCGGCGGACATGTGATCGATACCTCGCCACCGGAGAAGGCGCGCCGAGCACCGAAACGTCTCGCGAATCTCGAGGCGAAACGCTCCGACGACGCGAGAGTGGCGCTGAGTCGCTTGATAGAACTCGACGACGTCGACATCGACGCATTTCGCCGCGTTCGCAATCTGACGAATACTAAGTTCAGCGCCATCCTCGACGAAACTCACTACGTGCCGCTGTCTCGCGGGAACTGCGTCGTCGCAGTGTCCAAGACGAAGTGGTCCAGCACGCTCACAGCGCTCGCCGCACAGATCGTCGCGTACCACAAAACCGCGCCGCACAGTCAGGGATTGAAGGCCGATCAGATCCGCCGCACCGGTGTAGTACCGAAGCACTGGCTCGACGATGCGTTGGCCGCGCTCGTTGCGGACGGAGCCATCCATGAAACCGGCGGCCACTTCCACGCACCGAACCACCGTGCGGCACTACCGCCGGAAGACGCAGCGCTGTTCAAGCGGATTCAAACGGCAATCAGCGGCCCCGAGCAGCCGCCCAGCCTCGGCGACCTTGCAAAGTCGTTGGGTGTTCCACTGCGTTCGCTCGACGCGTTCGTCAAACGCCTGACGAAGCTCGGTTTTCTGGCACGCGTGGGAGACCATCGCGTGCTGCTGCCCGATCAACTCGAAACGTTCGTCGCAATTGCGCTACGGCTTGCCGAATCGCAACCTTCTGGATTCGACGCAAGGCAGTTTCGCGACGCCGCGGGCATCGGTCGCAACCTCGCCATCGACGTACTCGAGTACTTCGATCGATGCGGCTTCACGCGTCGCTATGCAGATGTGCGACGCATCGTGGGTGACCCGTCCACGGTGAATCGCGCGTGATATATTCGCGGCGGAAGAGCATCGTCCCCGGCGGGGCGCGCGGCCTTCAAAGCCGTTGAGACGCGTGATCGCGTCTGGTGGGTTCGACTCCTGCCTCTTCCGCAAAAACCACGTCCAGAAAGCTCCAAAAAAGTCCCAAAAATCCCAGATTAACCAGCAAATTCATTGATATTTGAGCGCTAGCGCTGTCTACATCGTTCCTGTACATTCTCCGCTCATTGTGTACCCCTAAATGTACCCCCAGATGAGTCGACACATTAACCGACTGAACGCTGCAAAGGTCAGGACGATCACCAGGCCAGGCCGCTACGCCGATGGCGCCGGCCTTTGGTTGCAGGTCGACGAGACACGCCGGTCTTGGCTGTTCCGATACACGTTCGGCGGTCACAGACGGAAGATCGGACTGGGGGCCGTCGCAACTCTCGGACTCGCTGACGCGCGCGTTGAGGCGCAAAAGCTGCACGCGAAACTGCGAGACGGCATCGACCCGCTCGCGCACCGCCGTGCGACGCGGGCAGCGCAGCATCTGGACGAGCTCAAGTCGATCACCTTCGACCAGGCCGCATTGAAGTACATCGCGTCGCACAGCGCCGGTTGGAAGAACCTGAAACACGCCAACCAGTGGACACAGTCGCTCAAGGCTCACGCCGATTCGATCATCGGAACAATCGCGGTTCAGGACATCGACACCGGCATGGTGATGCGTGTCCTCGAACCCATCTGGACGACAACGAACGAGACAGCCGTGCGCGTGCGCGGCCGCATCGAGGCAATCCTCGACTGGTCAAAGGTTAACGGTTACCGGACCGGCGAGAACCCCGCGCGCTGGAAAGGTCACCTCGACCATCTGCTCGCGAAACCGTCGAAGGTGCAGAAGGTCGTACATCACGCGGCGCTGCCGTTTTCAGAAATCCACGGATTCGTGCAGGCGCTGCGTCAGCAATCCGGTGTGGGCGCGACGGCGCTCGAATTCACGATCCTGTGCGTCGCCCGCACTGCCGAGACGATCGGCGCCAAGTGGGACGAGATCGACCTCGACGCGAAGCGATGGACGATTCCAGCAGCACGCATGAAAGCGGGAAAGGCACACACAGTGCCCCTTTGCACCAAGGCGATTGAGATTCTCGAATCGATGCACAAGCTGGGTGGCGTCTACGTGTTCCCTGCCGCGAACCCGAAGCGGCCGCTTTCCAATGCGGCGATGTCGTCTGTTCTGAAGCGCATGAAGGTTGCCACAACCGTGCATGGCTTTCGCAGCACCTTCTCCGATTGGGCCGCCGAGAAGACAGGCTATCAGCACGAAGTCCGTGAGATGTCGCTCGCACACGCAGTTTCGAGCGCGGTCGAGGCGTCGTATCGGCGCGGCGATCTTTTCGAGAAGCGCGTGGGCCTTATGAACGATTGGGCGCATTACATAGATACCAAACCGGGATCGACGACCGACAAGGTGGTCCAGATCAGAAGTGCGTCGTGAAGAAAATGACGAGCGATCGTTCGCGCGATTCGCGCAGGAGCAGAATTCCCTCCACGAACTGACGTGAAAAATTCAAACTCGATAAACGCGTGGGCTCACTGAGCCCAAATACTCCTCAGACAAGGCGCGTAATCGAAATGCCGCGAAAGCGTCTGAACGGAACGGACATCGGTCGCGGGGGCGGTATGAAATTCAGCACGGCTGTGAGTGGGCTCATTGAGCCCACTCACCCGCTCGACAACGGAGGCCGCAACAATGTGCGATCGTCAGAACAAGGCGAGCCGAGAACCGATGGCGGCGGAGCGCCCTCAAATGCGCGCAGCCGCCACGGCGGAGGTCACGCGACGCGGCTGTGCTCGAGAAGGCGAACCGAAGGCGCGGTTACAGCTGGAGCAGGGATCGTGGCGGGCGAACACGCGCCGCGATCCCTGCCGCGACCCGAAGGTGCCGTCGTCACTACGAGGCGTAGCCGTGTAGTGACGACGGCCACACGCCAATAACTACGCGGGGCCGCGGTCGGATTTCGAAGTGACGCTAGAGTTAACGCTGCTTAAACTGCCTGCACTGACGATTTATACGCGGCCACCGCGTTTAAAGTGGCAGGTCGATCCAGCCTGGCGTAAGCCAACCGGACAGCGAAGCAGACGCTCAATCACTGCAACAGCGACATCAAGAACCGTGCAATGTCGCAATGACCGTAAGGTCATCGGTTCGTCGTCGACACTCAGGATCTTCGATCCGTCGTTCAAGTCGGGCATTCGCCCATCGTTCCTACCGAGCTCGAAGGATCGCCACGGCGATCGCTAGATCATTCATCAACCCAAGCGGCTCCGCCGCACCATCAAAAGGAGGTGATTCCAGAAAACCACGTTCGAGATAAGACCTGACTGTGTAGGTCCGTTGGTACTGGCCAGATGTTCTCTTCTATCGAAGAGGCTCTGCGTCGCCGGATATCGGCATCGTTCAGGTCAGGGAGTGGTGTCCCACGATCATCAACGCGAAGGCGGAACTCGGTCAGCTGCGGCTGTCGAGTCGATCAGAAACACTTACCAGACTGTTCCAACACCGGAAGACTTGAACCACCAACACTCTCGACGGATTTACGAATCGCAGTCTCCGCTCCGGGCCGGCGCCGCGTGAGGGTCACGACGACCGCGAGCGTTGCTACACTGCGTACGCGGATCAAGCGCGTCGTAGTCGGCGTCCTCGATCCGAACAAGAGATTTCGCGGCCGCGGCGAGTTGCGCTACTCATGGGAAGGATCAGTTGAGCGTGAATTCGAGCGTCGCCGCCGAATCCAAGAACAGGTCAGGCGTTGCGGTTTTCGCTAGCGGCCTTGCTGTAGGAATTCTTGGTGGTCTGATTGGACTCGGAGGGGCCGAGTTCCGACTGCCCCTTTTGATCGGGCTGTTTGGCTTTGACGCACTGCCAGCCGTGATCCTCAACAAGGCAACTAGCCTGGTCGTAGTCGCCTCGTCTCTGCCCTTCCGTGCCGGAAGCATTCCGCTGGGGCGCGTCCTCGAACGATGGGACATCGTGGCGACGTTGCTCGCAGGAAGTCTTGCCGGTGCGTGGATTGGCGCTGGCTGGGCGACGAGGCTCAAATCAACAACGCTCTTTCGAGTCCTTGCAGTGTTGCTCGTCGGCATCGCGGCCGTTCTGTTGTGGGGTCACGAATCATCGTCAACGGGTGAACCACTTCTAGCGGGGCCTGCACTCGTCGTCGGCGGAATGGTTGCGGGATTTGGAATCGGAGTGGTCGCAGCGCTGATGGGTGTTGCAGGTGGCGAACTCCTCATACCAACGATCGTCCTTTTGTTTGGAGCCGACGTGAAGCTCGCGGGTAGCCTATCTCTGGCGGTGAGTCTGCCCACAATGATCGTCGGATTCGCGCGATACAGCCGAGACCGAAGCTTCGCTGTAATCCGTGCCGAGGGGCGCTTCCTGTTGATCATGGCGGCTGGTTCTCTGCTCGGAGCGTTCTTCGGCGGTCAACTCCTCGGCCTTGTATCAAACGACATTCTGCTGCCATTGTTGGCTGCCATTCTGCTCATATCGGCCACCAAGGTTTGGGGCCACAAATAACGCGTTCGCTAGACGATCATCATTCATTCCGTGAAGCGCTATCGAATACTGCCCTTCTTTGACTTTGACGCGCGGGCTAACTCCCTCACGATCGAAACACGCGATGAATGGGAAGACACCGCGAAGGTCCGTCATCGCCAGAATCGAGAGGCCACGATTGCGGGATTGAAGGCTGAGTTTGGGGAGCAAGAACTTGATCAGAAGATACGTAACTTCATCCAGCTCGGCCCAAAGCCCATGTCGGTTGTTGCCTTCCACAACGCATTCTTTGCTCAGGTGCGGTCGTCATTTGTCATCGGCAGCTACTATCCGGCACTCACAGGGGCGTGTGCTCTGGGCGAGCGAATTCTCAATCATTTGATCTTGGGACTTCGAGACGATTTTCGAACGAGTGCGCAGTACAAGCGGCTGCATGACAAGGAATCCATCGACGACTGGGCGTTCGCGATCGACACGTTGGTCTCCTGGGAAGTGCTGCTCCCGTCGGTCGCTACCCAATATCGGTCGCTCATGTCCAAGCGTCATGGGGCAATACACTTCCGACCTGAGACAGATCGCGACGTAAAAGGGCTCGCGCTGAATGCAATTGAGTGTCTGCAAAAGATCATCGGAGAGCAGTTCTCAGCCTTCGGTGAACAACCTTGGTTCATCACAGATATCCCCGGCGAGATGTACATCAAAGCTAGCTGGGAAACGAAACCATTCATCAGGATGGTCTACCTGCAAAATGGCCCTCGGGTTGGGCCACGTCACCGAATCGAATCGGTCCTTCCAACGACAAGAATTGTGGATCTGGACTACGGTAATGCGGGCAACGAGATCATTTCTGACGAAGCATTCATTCGCCTACGAAGAGAATTCAATGATGGCGGACAACAGGAATAGGGACGTAGTACGGCCAAACATGACAGACCACAACTCATGGGCGACCTCGAATTCGGCTCGTCTGTTCTCGACGCAATGCAGGATGTCGCTCGTGCGTTGCGTGAGTTGCTGCGATCTCGCCCACCGTTCGGAGGCGCTCGTCATGGTGCAGCAGCGACCGGGATGTTGATCCGTACAGCAACAGAAACCGATGCAAACGCGTTGGCGGCAATCTACCAACCTTACGTCCAAGGAACGGCGGTTTCTTTCGAAACGGAAGTCCCGTCGGCAGACGAATTTGCGGCGCGTATCGCGAAGTCGTTGAAGACCTGGGACTGGGTGGTCGCCGAAGAAGACGGGCGCTGTGTTGCGTATGCGTACGGCTCCGCGCACCGCGAAAGGCCCGCGTATCGTTGGTCGGTCGAGACGTCGGTCTATGTACGTGAAGATCATCATCGCCGGGGAATTGCGAAGATGCTTTACATCGAATTGCTCGAGCGCCTAAAGACGAAGGGCTATTGCAACGCGTTCGCCGGCATCACCCTGCCCAACGATGCGAGCGTCGCGTTGCACACGAGTCTGGGTTTTGAGGCGATCGGAGTATTCAAACGGGTTGGGTGGAAGCTTGGTGCCTGGCGAGATGTCGCATGGTTGCAGTTGCAGCTTCGCCAAGCGCCAGCCACGCAATAGTCCCCGCTCTTGGCGAAGATGTACCCGGTTACTTCCGACCGCGACCTTTGGAACCAAAGCAAACTTCAGGGCGCCCACCACAACAATCTTCCGTCAGGAAGTCGATCAACGCGCGCATCCGTGCATAGTTCGCCTTGTAGTAAATGAGTCGGCTCTCGCGTCGGGAACTGATGATCGCGGCCCGTTCCAGTTCTTTCAGATGAAACGACAATGTCGGTCCTGGCACCTCGAGCGCCGTTGCGATGGTGCCCGCGGAGGCACCTTCGTCGCCGGCAATCACCAGGTGTCGGAATATCGCGAGTCGCGTTTCCTGGGCGAGAGACGCCAACACCGCCACAGCTTCTTTGGATTCCAATGCTGCCGTCGTTTCAGCGCGTTTCGGCTTCACCCGCAGCACGCTTTGCTCGCAACGGTTACCGCAGCGGCAGCTTTCGATTCGACCCGCGTCACCTCGGCGGAGTGCCCGTACGTTGTAATGTCTCCGAACGTGAAGAAGGTTTCCCAACGGAGACCGGCGGGATCTTCGACCCACGCCTTGTTCGACCGCGCGTAGCAGCAGGAAGCGCCCGATTCGATCAGCACACTTTCGCCCGCGGCTTTCGCGCGTACTGTCAGTTCATCGAGTTCGCTCTGATCCTCGGCCTGAATACCGAGATGACTGAGCCCGGTCGCCCTCGCGTTGGTCGAGATCGCGAAGTTCACGCGAGGATCGTCGAGCATCCACTTCGCATAGTCGTCCTTCTGCTTAGTGGGTTGGCTGCCGAACAGAGTCGAATAGAACTGGATCGATTGATTGAGGTCGGCAACGCTGATGTGTACATGGAGACGTTTCATATGCGACTACTCTCGCTGGTTTGACATTTCCATAATATTGGAAATATAGTTTCCGTCAAGCTTCAGTTGAGAATTGTGATGACGGAAAAGATCTATAACGTTCTCTTTCTTTGCACGGGCAACTCTGCGCGCAGCATCATCGCCGAGTGCGTATTGAATCGTCTTGGTCGCGGACGCTTCACGGCCTACAGCGCTGGTAGCTTCCCGAAGGGCGACGTGCATCCCTACGCCCTGGACCTGCTGCGACGAAGAGACTTCGATACGAAGGATTTGCGTTCTAAGAGTTGGGACGAGTTCGCTGGTGCGGATGCACCGCAACTGGACTTCGTGTTCACCGTCTGTGACAACGCCGCCAACGAGGTGTGTCCCGTCTGGCCAGGCCAACCGATGACGGCACACTGGGCTCTTCCCGACCCCGCTGCAGTCGAAGGCAATGCGGCGCAACAACACCTCGCATTTGCTGACGCGCTGCGCATGCTGACAAATCGTATCGGCATCTTCGTCAATCTTCCGCTGACGTCGATCGATCGACTGAGTTTGCGCCGCAAGCTCGATGACATTGGAACGACCAATGATCTACTGCACGACGCGACGCAATCCTCATGAGTGTCACCGGTGGTGCGGTCGGCAACAAGGCAGTTGTCAATCCGATGGGGATGTTCGAACGCTACCTGACGGTATGGGTATTTCTCTGCATCGTCGCCGGCATTGCCCTCGGTCACTGGCTGCCAGCGCCGTTCGCGTACCTGGGCCAACTCGAGATCGCGAAGGTCAACCTGCCCGTCGCTGTGCTGATCTGGCTGATGATCATTCCAATGCTGCTCAAGATCGACTTCGGTGCGTTGGCCGAGGTGCGCGAACACTGGCGCGGAATCGGCGTCACGTTGTTCGTGAACTGGGCCGTCAAACCGTTCTCGATGGCGTTGCTCGCGTGGATCTTCATCCGCAACGTCTTCGCTTCGTGGCTGCCGGCCGACCAAATCGATTCCTATGTCGCCGGTCTTATCCTGCTCGCGGCCGCGCCGTGCACGGCGATGGTATTCGTCTGGAGCAATCTTTCACGTGGCGAGCCGCATTTCACACTGTCTCAGGTCGCACTCAATGACGCGATCATGGTGTTCGCGTTCGCGCCGATCGTGGGCTTGCTGCTCGGTCTGTCGTCGATCGTGGTGCCGTGGGAGACGCTGCTGCTGTCGGTGGTTCTCTACATTGTGATTCCAGTCATCATCGCGCAGCTCCTACGAAGGAGCCTGCTGGCGCACGGTGGGGCGACGAACTTGGCGAAGGCGTTGTCGATTCTGCAACCGCTCTCGCTCATGGCATTGCTGGCGACGTTAGTACTGCTGTTCAGTTTCCAAGGATCGCAGATCATTGCTCAGCCGTTGGTGATCGCACTGCTCGCGGTGCCCATAATCATTCAGGTCTATTTCAATTCAGGACTCGCCTATCTGCTCAACCGACGCTTTGGTGTTGCTCACTGTGTCGCCGGAACTTCGGCCTTGATCGGCGCGAGCACTTTCTTCGAACTGGCCGTTGCCGCTGCGGTGAGCATTTTCGGGCTTCAATCGGGCGCGGCACTGGCGACGGTCGTAGGGGTCCTCATTGAAGTGCCCGTCATGCTGTCGGTGGTCAAGATCGTCAACGCCAGCAAGGATTGGTATGAAGCTAAACAGCAATAATCCGACGTGCCAAACGTAAAGGCACAGTGAGACATACCGGGATGCGCCCTGAACCGCTCCGCTCACGCTCGGTGAGGGCGATGTGACCGAGAATCCGATCACCGTGGCCGGCATCGTCATCCCGTCGGACGATGCCACGTTCCTGACGATCGTCGCGCTACACGTCCTATTCGCGCTAGCCAGCGTCGTGACGGGTCTCTTTGCGATGCTGAGCAACAAAGGGCCAGGCCGACATCCTACATTCGGTGCGATCTACTACTGGTGTCTGACCGCAACCTGGATCTCTGCGACCTTTCTCGCCGTGATGCGGTGGGCCGATGACTATCACTTGTTCGTCCTGGGGACACTCTCGTTCGCTGCGGCGTCGTACGGACGCATGGCTCACCACGAGCGTTGGGACAACTGGATCCGATTGCACCTGACAGGAATGGGCGCCTCGTATGTTTTGCTGCTAATCGCGTTCTACGTAGATAACGGCAAGAACCTGCCGCTATGGAGGGACCTTCCTCCGATCACATACTGGCTCGCTCCAACTTTGGTGGGCGCTTCGCTCATCGTGAATGCGTGGTTTCGGCATCCACTGGCTCACCGTCCTCGCTAACACGCGGTCCCGACCGTCGATGGACCGATGGCAGCATCAGTGATCGAGGAAGGAGCGCGAGGTCTTGGAAACCCGTTTTGGCCTGAAGCTCGTAACCAATTGATTTATGGTAGCTACGGGTGGACTTGAACCACCGACCCCAGGATTATGAATCTACGTGCCGTTCGCGACCCATGATGTTGAAATCTCGAGCGATGTGGCCCCCATCGTTTCCAATACTGTTATCCACGCACCTTTAGTAACTCGTTGATTCGCAGCCGTTGCGAACGTCGGTATTGGAAATCACGGCGGACGCGAACAAGTGCGTGGGGGATGGTCTGTAACCGATTTCAGCGGCCACGGTCCGGTGCAGGACGCATTGCTGCGATGGCGCTCGGAAAACCGTCGCCTTATGACCTGTCCTTTTTTTCGGCTCTCGCGGTTCGGTTATGGAGTGCGGCTGAAGTGGAGCCGGGTTGAAGAGTCCATGGCCTGCCCATCACGGAGACGTTCGGGCGAGCGCGCCTTCCAATGCCTTCCATTGGCGGTCGTCGAGGGCGATTTCATGGAGGATCGCAACGATCTCCGTTGTCACCTCCGGTCGGACGCCACGATTGAACAATGCCGCGATTCGCGTATCGCGGTTCGTGATTCTGTCGCTTAGAGATTTGACGTCGGACGATCCGGTATGTGCGACCACCGCGGCAAGCGCGGCATCTTTGAACGTTCCTTCAGGCAATGCATCGATCCACTGCTCCACATCGCCGGGAGCTTGGCTGCTCCACTTCTGAATTAGGCTGTCGGTACTTGCCAACCGGATGTCTTCGTCCGGAATTTGCGACAGCCAGCCCGCGGCACGCTTCGGATCGTGTTCCGCGAATTGATCAATCAAGCTCTGCAGTGGCGCGCTTCTGATGCTCGGATCAAGGCCTAGCACGAAACTCACCGCCGCCTCGGGATCTGTGCGTTCCGACGGCCAAACCGCCCGGGTCAAAAGCTGGCCGTAATAGGGCTCGCCGCGAAACTGATCGATCCATTGCAAGTATCGTTCAGGGTCTTCGTACATGAATGACTGCGCCACCTCGTTGACCCACGTGTTGCGATCGCCCTCGTTCAGTTTGTTCGTGAAGGCCGCAGCGGCGTCGATGTCCTTTGCGGCCCAGTGCCTTGCCAGAATTTGCAGCGTTTCAGACTGATCGCCGCCGAGCGACGACACCCATTGCGCGGCCGCCGCGGGGTCACTCTCGCCCCATCCTCTGGCGACGTATGAGGCCAAGGTCTGCTTTACGTTCGAGTCGTCGACCCTCTCGTACATCGCGATCGCGCCTTGCGGAT
>JBGSNQ010000166.1:0-22929 GCA_041739525.1 Pseudomonadales bacterium
GCTGCGCCGGCCGCCGCTGGGGCCGGTTGCGCCCGGTGCACACGACATGGCGCGCGAGCACAAGGTGCTGTCGCGGCTCTATGCGGCATTTGATCGCGCGCCGCGCTCGTACCATCTATGTACCGACGAATCCGTAATCGGCGCGAAGTTCATCGTCGTGCAACGGCGCACCGGTGTGGTGATCCGCGATCGATTTCCCGATGCGATGCTGCAGCATCCGCGCCTCGCTGAACGCGCGAGCTACGCGTTGATCGACGCGATGGCGGACCTGCACAACGTCGACCCGTACGCGAATGGACTGGGCGACCTCGGAAAGCCCGACGGATTTGCGAAGCGGCAGGTGGACGGTTGGGCCGCGCGGTGGGAACTCGCCAAAGACAAAGATGTGCCGCTCTTCTACGAAGTGCATCGTCGGCTCGAAGCATCGGTGCCGTCGCCACAGCGCGTGAGCGTGCTGCACAACGATCTGAAGTTCGACAACTGCCAGTTTCAACCGGAGAATCCCGATCGGGTGACGTCGATCTTCGACTGGGACATGGCGACGCTCGGCGATCCGTTGATCGATCTCGGAACGTTGCGCGGATACTGGAGCGAGTCCACCGATCCTGCGCCCCGCGGCACGCGACCCCTGGGTGCGAGCGATGAATTCCCAACCCGTGCAGCGATCACGCGGCGTTATGCGGAAGTCACCGGGCTCGACATGAGCAGCATCAACTGGTACGAAGCGTTCGCGATGTGGAAAACGGCGGTCGTCGTGCAACAGATCTACATTCGTTACGCGCGCGGCCAGACCAAAGACGAGCGATTCGCACGCATCGCAGAGCGTGCGCCACTGTTGCTCGAGGCGGCGTCGCGACTGGAATTCTGATTGTTCGAGCGGGGGGAGACGCGCGATGCAGATGAACGAACTGGGGTTTTACACGCTGCCCGGCGCGCCGCGCTCGCCGCGTGATCTGATCGCGGAGGTGCAGGCGGCCGAAGCGCTGGGCATCGGCGCGTGTTTCATTTCCGAACGCTTCAACATCAAGGAAGCCGCCACGTTGTCCGGCGCCGTCGGTGCGGTGTCGTCGCAGATCGGCATTGCGACCGCGGCGACGAATCAGAACACGCGTCATCCAATGGTGACCGCCGCCTACGCCACGACGATGCACTTCCTGACCGGCGGCCGCTTCGCACTGGGCCTCGGTCGCGGCATCGACATGATGTTCGACGCCTTCGGGTTACCGCACATCACCACCGCCCAGATGGAAGACTTCGCAAAGCTGATGCGCCGCCTGTGGCACGGCGAGACGGTGGTGAATCACGACGGTCCGGCGGGGAAGTGGCCGGTGTTGCGCCTCGATCCGGCGTTTCGGGAAGACATTCCCTTGATGCTCACGGCGTTCGGGCCGAACTCGCTTTCGCTCGGTGGGCGCGCGTTCGACGGCGTCGTGCTGCACACCTTCTTCACTGATGAGACGACCACGCGCTGCGTGCGCACCATCAAACAGGCTGCCGAGAAAGCGGGACGCGATCCGGCGTCGGTGCGCGTGTGGTCGTGTTTCGCGACGATCGGCGATCACCTGCCGTATCCGGTGCGCCTCAAGAAGACCGTTGGGCGGATGGCGACTTACCTGCAGGCCTACGGCGACCTGATGGTGCGCACGAACGATTGGGATCCGGCGGTGTTGAAACGCTTCCGCGAGAACAAACTCGTGGCGACGTTCCAGGGTGCCATCGATCAGCGCGCGACGACCGAAGAACTGGAACAGGTTGCCGAACTGATTCCCGCTGCGTGGCTGGCGCCCGCGGCGGGTGGTTCACCGCAACAGTGCGTCGCTGCCATCAACGGCCAGTTCGAACTCGGTTGCGACGGCGTGATTCTGCACGGTGCGTCGCCCACCGATCTGGCGCCGATCGTCGAGGCCTATCGCGCGCAGCGGCCGAGCGGACGGTTCGATCATTTGCCGGCGAATCCGGCGGCACTGGGGCGCCGCTAGGCCGCAAACAGACCGTGTTCAACAGGCTTCAAAGCGGCGACGCAGGCTTGCTGCTCGTCGGCGTGCTGCTGGCGAGCGCGCAACCCGCATCTGGCGCAGAACCGACGATGTTCGGCACCAACGATATCCTCGAGGTGCGGAACGTGATGTCGCTGACCCGCGCCGACGACGCCACGCCGATGGAGATCGATGGTCGCCTCGACGAAGCGGTGTGGAGCGAACTGCCGGTCATCTCCGATTTTGTCGTGATCGAGCCTGACACGCTCCAAAAGCCGCCATACGCGACGCGCGCCAGAGTTTTCTACACATCGCGTGGGCTGTATGTCGGTTTCGATCTGGAGCAGCCGGCGGATACAGTCCTCTCGCGCCTGTCGAGCCGCGACGTCGGCTTTCAGGTTGCGCGTGACGAGGTCAGCTTCACCATCGATACGTCCGGCGAAGGTCGTTACGGTTTCTGGTTCAACGTCGCGCTAGGCAACTCGCACAGCGACGGCACCATCCTTCCGGAGCGCCAGTACTCGAGCAATTGGGACGGGCCGTGGTACGGCGTCACTCAGCTGACCGAAAAGGGTTGGTCGGCGGAACTGTTCATTCCGTGGGGCACGGTCGCGATGCCGTCGAGCGGACCGACTCGGCGGATGGGCTTGTATATGAGCCGGCGCGTCGGCTCGCTGGATGAGCGCTGGGGTTGGCCCGCGCTGCCGCCGACGAAACCGAAGTTCATGTCGGTGCTCCAGTTGGTCGAACTGAACGAGGTTGCGCCGCGGCAGCAGCTCAGCCTGTATCCATTTGCGGCGATGACATGGGACGAAGTGCAGAACGAGATGAGTTACCGGGTCGGCGGCGACGTGTTCTGGCGACCCACCACCAACTCGCAGCTGATGGCGACGGTCTATCCCGACTTCGCGGCCGTGGAGACCGACGACCTGATCGTCAATCTCAGCGCGACCGAGACGTTCTTTCCGGAAAAGCGCCTGTTCTTTCTCGAAGGGCAGGAGATCTTCGTTGCAACGCCGCGTGCGGAGCCGCGCAACCGTGATGTCGGAAATCCGGGCGCGCCGTTGACGATGGTGAATACGCGACGTATCGGCGGTGCGCCGCGCTTACCGGTGGAGCGCCTCAACACAATCGTTAACAACCGCGACCTGGTGCAGCCGGTGGACTTGTACGGCGCAGCGAAGGTCACCGGCCAGGGCGGCGCGCTGCGCTACGGCGTACTTGCAGCCGCTGAGGACGACGTGGTGTTCCATGCCGAACTTCCGAACGGCACCAACGTGCGCTGGAAAGAGCCGGGAGATGCCTACGGCGTTGCGCGGTTGCTCTACGAGAACACCGACGGCAGCGCGTACCACGCGGTAGGCTTTCTATCGACCGCAGTGAACAACCCGGCGCGCGAAGCGTTCGCGCAGGGCGTGGACGGCCACTTCCTGTCGTCGCAGGGCAAACTGAAGATCGACGGGCAGATGTTCACGTCGAACATCACCGGTGAAAACACAGGGTACGGCGGCTATGTGGATTTCGAGTACTTCGTCCGGCAAGGCGTAACGACGCGTCTCGGCTTCGACTACCTCGACAGCGCCATCGACATCAACGACCTCGGCTATCTCGAGCGCAACGACAGCATCCGGCTGCGCATGTCGCACACGCGCACGGTGTCGGACTTGGGCTGGGCGCACGAGAACCAGTTCGACGTGCGCGGCTTCGCCATGGAGAACCATGAAGGACTGTTCACCGGCGGCGGCATTTTCTTTGCCGATCGACTGATCTTCGACGACCGCTCGAAGCTCGTGACGCGCGCCGGCTTCTCGCCGAAGAGCTACGACGACATCAACAGCGAGGGATTCGGTACGTTCCGCGTGGATCAGCACTCGCAGTGGAACGTGCGATGGGATTCGGACACCGCGCGGGAATGGGGCGTGGGGATCGGTGGCGGATTTTTCGGCGAGGATCTCGGCGGCAACACGTGGACCGGAGAGGCGCAGATCGACTGGCGGCCGAGCGACCGCTTCCACGCGGGCATCGGCACCGTCTACTACGACAGCAACGACTGGCTGTTACATCAGTTCGAACGTCGTATGGCAACTTACGACGCGATTCAGTGGGAACCGAAGCTGACGCTCGAGTACTACATCAGCGCCAATCAGCAGTTTCGTACCTCACTGCAGTGGGTAGGGATCAAGGCCGACGCCGATCAGGTGTATCTGGTGCCGCTGAAGCCCGGCAACCTCGTGAAGGTGCCCGACCCGGGTGAGCGCGGCGACTTCTCGGTTTCCAACCTGATCTTTCAGGCGCGCTATCGCTGGGAGGTTGCGCCGTTGTCGGAGTTGTTCGTGGTGCTGACGATCCAGGCGAACCAAACGCGTGCGTTGGGCGACTCGACGTTCGAATCGCTGTTCAACGATGCGTTCGAGAGCCCCATGTACAACTCGCTGGTGATGAAGATCCGGTATCGGCTCGGTACGTGAGATCACTCAGCCGATCACGCGTGCGGCGTTACTTCGTTCCTGTCCGCGTGCTTCGTTAACGTCCATCAGTGGGCGACGCGGATCATCCGTTTGCCGCGGTTTTCACCGGCGAGCAGGCCGACCAGTCCCGCGGGCGCCTGCTCGAGCCCGTCGATGATATCTTCGACGACCTTGAGCTTGCCTTCGGCGGTCCACGCCGCCAGATCCTTCTCGGCCTGCGGCAGCATTTTTACGTAATCCATCACGATGAATCCCTGCATCTTCAGGCGTTTTGTTACCAGCAAGCCCGGTACGCCGCGCGGACCCGACGCGGGATTGGCGGTGTCGTATTGCGAAACCACGCCGCAACACACGATGCGTCCGTTGAGATTCATGCGTGAAATGGCAGCTTCGAGAATCGGTCCGCCGGTGTTGTCGAAGTAGACGTCCACGCCGGAAGGGCATTTCGACTTCAGCATGGCGTACACGTTGCCTTCGCGATGATCGATGGCGTCGTCCAGGCCGAGCTCGTCGACGAGCCAGCGGCACTTTTCCGGTCCGCCCGCGATACCGACCACACGCGCGCCTTTGATCTTGGCAATCTGCGCAGCGATGGAACCCGTTGCGCCCGCTGCAGCCGACACTACAACGGTTTCACCCGGCTGCGGATTACCGATGTCGAGCAGACCGCAATATGCGGTCTTACCGGTGATGCCCAGTACGCTCATCAGGTGCGATAGCGGTTCGCGCCGCTTGCGCTTTTGCAGCTCTTTACCAGGAGCAACGAAGTACTGCTGCCAGCCGCCGTCGCCTTCCACGAGATCACCGGCTTTGAATTTGATGTCGTTGGACGCAACCACTTCCGCGAGTGTGAAGCCAGGCATTACGGTGCCGGCATACACTTCGCCGCGGTACGTTGCGCCCTGCATCCAGGCCCGGTTCGCGGGGTCGAGTGACAGCAACAGCGTTCTGCACAACACTTCGCCCGGCCCCGGGTCGCTCACCGGACTCGATTGTGTGCGGAAACAGTCCGTAGTCAGTTTTCCGCTCGGCTTCCGATCGAGCATGATCTGTTTGTTCAATGTCATGAGCTTTTCCCGGGTGCCGGCGCTAGAGGCCGAGCACTGCTTTCGCGATGATGTTTCTTTGTATTTCGTTGGAGCCGCCATAGATCGAGGCGGCGCGGTTGTTGAAATAGAACGGTGTGACGGTGAGTGCTGCTTCGGGTCCGACGAAGCCGCCCCGACCCAGGTTCTCGATTGCCGCGGGTTGATACGGCACGCCGTAGTATGCGGCGGCTTCCACCGCCACTTCGGTGATCTGTTGGGAGAGTTCGGTACCTTTGATTTTCAGCATTGACGATGCGGCACCCGGTGAGCCGCGCTTTTCCATTTCCGCCACGCAGCGCAGTTCCGTCATTTCGAGCGCGTTCACTTCGGCTTCGAGCGCGTCGAGACGCGACTCCAGCGCGCGCTCGCCCGGCAAGTTCGAGTCGTCGGCGTACAACGCACGCACTTTTTCGATCGCTTCGATCAGGCTCGGTGCCGCGCTGCCGCCGCCGCGTTCGAATTCGAGCAGATACTTCGTAACCGACCAGCCCTTGTTCTCTTCGCCGACGACCTGCGTGCGCGGCACGCGAACGTTGTCGAAAAACACCTGACTCTGTTCGTAGTCACCGGAGAAGAAACGAATCGGTTGTGTGGTGACGCCCGGCGCTTTCATGTCGAGCAGCAGGAACGTGACGCCCATCTGCGGACGTTCGAACGCTCCGGTGCGAACGAGGCAGAACATGCGGTTCGCGTAGTGCGCGTGCGTGGTCCAGATCTTCGTGCCGTTCACGATGTAGTCGTCGCCGTCGGCAACGGCCGCAGTCTTCAACCCGGCGAGGTCGGAACCGGCTTGCGGTTCGGAATAGCCCTGACACCAGAAGTCGTCACCGCGCAGCATGCGCGGCAGATAGTAGTCGCGCTGTTCCTGCGTACCGCAGCCGAGCAGGGCAGGGCCGAGCATCGCAAGTCCCATCGGCGACACCGGCGGTGGATTCGCGCGCGCACGCTCGCAGTTGAAGATATAGCGCTGCGTCATCGTCCAGTTCGTTCCGCCGTACTCGACCGGCCAGCTGGGTACGAGCCAACCCTTTTCGAGCAGAATTCGCTGCCACTTCATGCCGGTTTCGTAGTCGCAGTAGACGCTCGTCATGAATCGGCGCGCGGCGCGCAGGTCGTCCGTCAAAGCGGCGTCGAAGAACTCGCGCACTTCGTTGCGAAAGCGGTCGTGCGCCGCGGTGAAGCTCAGCTCCATGGAAGTTCCTCGTCGATTCGGAATATCAGGTCGAACGCGCCCACTGCAGCAGCGTGAACGGCGGGTCGGTGTCCTCGTGGTGTTCGAATACGCCGGTCACCTTGGCGCCGATCTCGACCGGCGCGCGCGGGTCGCCGAGCAGATTGCCTACCAGACGAACGTTGTCGGCGTCGGGCAGTTCCACGAGCACCACGAGATACGGCCCCTGGTCTTTCAGCGCCGGATGCACCGGATGCCAGACGCGCTCGTAACTGTAGATGACGCCGCGCGGCGGGGTTTGCTCGTAGCGCAGGTCGAAGCTCAGGCAACGATGGCAGATCCACTCCGGTCCCCATTGCCAGCGTTTGCACGAGCCGCAGCGTTGCAGCAGCAGTTTCTCTTCCCGCGTGCCTTGCCAGAACGGCGCGTCGAGACCGTCGGGTGAAGCGACGGGTCCAGCGAGACCGGGCTTCAGATAGGCGCTCATAACGTGGCCTCCGACGGTTTCACCGTGGCCTCCGACGATTTCATATCGTGGCCTCGGCGCCGAAGATGCAGGCGCTGACCGGAGTCACCATCGGTCCTGAAATGACCATCGACAGCTCGGCGCCTTTCACCTGATTGGTCGATTGGCCCCAGATTTGCCGTACCGCTTCGATGTTGAGGCCGAGCCCGTGCATGTAGCACTCCGCGAGGTTGCCGCCGCTGGTGTTCAACGGCAGCGCTCCGCCGGGTGCGAGCAGGTTCTTCGTCTGGAAGAACTCGTTCACTTCGTCCGGCTCGCAAAAGCCGTGCTCGACGATGCTCATCAACACACCACCGGTGAAATTCTCGTAGCTTTGCAGCACGTCGATGTCGGTGGGCGTTACCTGTGCCATCTCGAACAGACGCGGCGCCAGCGTCTTGAACGTGGACGTCGCATAGTCGGGCGTGTTGTGCACCGGCGCTGCGGCCCGGTAGTGGCTGCCTGCGACTGCGGACAACAGGTAACAAGGGGGGTGATCGAAATCGGCGGCGCGTTCGGCCGACACGAGCACCATCGCGGCTGCACCATCGTTCTCCTGGCAGCAATCGTACAGATGGAACGGCTCGACGATCCAACGTGAGGCGTCGTACTTCGCTTCGTCGAGCGGTTGCCCGTACATGACGGCGCGCGGATTCTTCTGCGCGTGTGCGTAACTCGCGAGCGAGATCGCACGCAGCGCGTTCTGCTCGACCCCGTGATCGTGCATGAACCGTTGCACCTTCATCGCGAACATCTGCGCAGGCGACATGAGTCCGTACGGAATCGTGTGGGCGAACTCACCCGAGATGCGGCTGCCGCGCATGCCCTGGCCGAAGCGGCCGAACTGGCCCTGCGCCAGTGCACGAAACACCACCACACATTCGGCCTGGCCGGTAGCGATCGCGGCTGCACCGTTTGCAATGGCCCCGGATCCGCCGCCACCGCCGCCGCCCCATTGCATGCTGGCATGACGCAGATCTTTGATACCGAGCGCAGCCGCCAGTCGCGATGCGTCGCTGCGATCGTTGCTGAACGACGCGAAGCCATCGACGTCTTTCGGTGAAATGCCGGCGTTCGCGCACGCGGTAACGATGGCTTGCAGTGCGAGTTTGAATTCGGAGTCGGGCGATTGGCCGCGCTTGTAGTACGGCGTTTCGCCGACACCGACTACGGCGACCGCGCCGCGCAGAGTGCGATCGTTCATCAGTGTCGCGCGGCGAGCGCGGCGGACGCGGCGAGCGCAGAGGTATCGCTGAATTTCAGATACCGCGCCGGTACATCGAATTTGAACACCCGCGCTGCATTCAAGCCGAGGATCTTCGCGCGCTCCTCGTCGGTGAGTCCGCCCATGGTGCGTTCGATTGCAGCGGCAGAATGCGGCCAGGTGCCCTCATGGTGCGGGTAGTCGTTCGCCCACATGAAGTTGTCGACGAGGCCGTGCGAGCGGGCGAGGTCGAGCCCCGGCGGATCTTCACCGAAGCTCGCAAAACCGCGCGCCCTGAAATACTCGCTGGGAAGCGCCCGCAGTTTCGGGCGCACCCACATGTGATGCTTGCGGTACGCCTCGTCCATCGCCGTCAGCGCCCATGGCACCCAGCCGATGCCCGCTTCGATGCTGCCGAAGCTCAGTTTCGGGAAGCGCTCGAGTACGCCGGACGCGCAGATGTTGACGATGGGTTCCATGGTCGGTGCGAGCGAGTGCACCGCGTAGTTGATGATGGCACCGCCGTTGCCGCGCGCGGTGCGCGGATCGCGCCCGGTCGAAACGTGGAACGTGAATGGCATGTCGGCGTCCTGAATCGCCGCCCACAGCGGGTCGAGTTCAGGCAGGTTGTAGTTCAGATCTTCGTGGTTCGGCGAACCCCACACCGGCTTGCACGGCAGTGACAGACCTTTGAAGCCGAGCCTGGCGGTGCGCTGCACCTCGGCGATTGCGCCCTCGATGTCGCCGCTTGCGATGCACGCCATCGGCGCGAGCCGGTCGTTGTACGGGCCGAACACTTCCCACGCCCATTCGTTGTACGCGCGGCACATCGCCTGGCTGAATTTCGCATCGGGCGTGGCCCACATCGCGAGACCTTTGTTCGGGAACAACACCTCGCAGTCGACACCGTCGGCGGCGAGGTCTTTCAGGCGCTCTTCCGGCGTTTTGCCGGATTGGTTGCGCAACCGGTCTTCGCCTTCGAACGGCACGTCGCGAATGCGGATCGGCCGGAAGCCTTCGGTCTTCTGAAACTTCGCGCCGTCCGGCTGCACGCTGACACCCGGCAGGCGATGGTGCATGTCCTTGGGCATCCGTTGAACCCACAGGTCGTTCGGTTCCTGCACGTGGCAGTCGGCCGACACGATGAAGAATTTGTTCGGATCGTCGGCGCGCGCGGTACGTTTCCAGCCGGCCGCGCCGGGCGAGTCGAGCCGCCAGGCGTTGTGGTCGTCCAAGGTCTTATCTGAAGGGGTTTGGTCTGGTGCGTTACTGGCCATGGATCGAATCTCTCGTTTCTTGGAACGAGGAACGATGCTACTTCTATTCAACGACCGGCGCATATCCCGCGGCCGCCTTGAAAAAAGGCGCCGCCGCGCTCAGTCGCCCTTGAACTCCGGCTTCTGGCCGCTTCGATACGTCGCGGCGGCGGTGCGCCGATCGTCGGTCGTCTGTGTCAGCAGGTTCTGGTCGGCGTCCATGTGCATCAGCGAACGGTCGAGCGCGGCTTCGATCGCGTTGACACTGCGTTTGATCATCTGCACTGCGATCGGCGGTTTGGCCGCGTAATGCTCCGCCATCGCGAGTGCGCGCGCCAGCAGCTCCGCGCGCGGCGCCAGTTCGTCCAGCGCGCCCCATTGCAACAATGTTGGGGCATGGATGCGTTCGCCGCCCGCGACCAGCCGTTTTGCGCGCGCGGCGCCGACCAGGCGGGTGCACAGCGGCAGGCTCTGCCACATCAGGTTGAGGCCGATGTCGACCTCCGGGTACTGCATGAAGCAGTCGTCGGCGCCGACGCGGAAATCGAGCGCCGTGGCGATGCACGCACCGCCCCCCATCGCCGCGCCGTTCCATGCGGCGATGGTGATCTGATCGATGTCGTGCAACGCGTGAATGGCCCGCTCGCCGATGCGCGTGCGTCGCCGGCGCAGCACCATCGGTACGCGATACTCCGCGCCGGGGTCGGTGAGATCCGCCCCCGACGAAAAGTGTTTGCCGGCGCCGGTGAAAACCACGGCGCGCGTCTGCGCATCGTCGCGGAAGGACAGGGCGGCCTGTTCGATCTCCGCGAGGTGCGCGTAGTTGAGCGCGTTGGCGCGCTCCGGGCGATTGAACGTGACGATTGCAATCGGCCCGTGCTGCTCGATCGAGAGATGCTGATAGCTCATCTGACTTTGATGTCCCGGGTGATGTCTTGAACGCATGTTTGTGAACTGCAGGGGCCGGGTTTTATCACTGCACCTGCACGGTCTTCAAACGAATCCGGGCGCGCTCGACCGCCTACGCTATCGAAGCTTCGCGGGTATACTTGCGCGCTTTCTTCGAAGGGGCCATCTCGTGTCGAACCGCGCCGTGTCGAATCGCGCTTACGCTGTGCGCTGCCTGTGGGCGGTGTGCGCGAGCGTCCTGCTCGCGAGTTACGGCGGCAGCGGTTACGACGGCAACGGCACCGGAACCAACAAACCGATTACCACCGGGTTCCTGAGGCTGGTGAATACGCTGCCCGACAGCCCGACATTGCTGGCCGGGCTGGATGGCGCCACGTTGACGACCGTGTCGTTCGGGCAGGCGACCGCGTTGCAGCAACTGGTGACCGGCAAGTACGCGATCAACGTGCAGTACGTCGACCCGGACGCCAAAACGGTGCCGCTGATCAACAAAGAACAGACCACCGTCAATACCAACGAACAAGAGACGGTGTTCATCGTCGGTACGCTGAATGACCTGCACACCAAAACGGTCTTGAATCCGGTGCCCGACATCGCTGCCGGCAATGCCGAAGTTCAGGTGATGCAAACGGTCGCGAACCAGTCGCTCGACGTCTATCTCACCGATGCCGCCGCCGACATCGCCACATCGCCGAAGCTCGCAACGGTGGCGTTCGATCAGGCGTCCGACCTGACGACCGTGCCATCTGGCGCGAACTACCGCCTTCGCGTTACGGCAGCGGGAAGCACGACGGTGCTCTACGACTCCGGCGTGTTTCCGATCAACGACCTGACGCGCGTGATATTCGTGGTGGTCGACTACTTCGGCCCCGGCGGCTCCGGATTTCGCGTCGTGCAGCTGAGCAATCAGGGCTCGACCAATTTTGCCAATGAAGTGCTACCGGTGGCGTTTCGTGTGGCGAACATGATTCCCGATCTTCCATTGGCCGACCTCTATATCGGACCGGTCGCCGGAACGCCGACGTTTGCCGGTGTGCCGTACGGGACGGTGACGACGGCGCAGCAGTTCGCGCCCGGTACCCTCGACTGCACGTTGACCGTTGCAGGAGATCCGACCACGGTGCTGTTCAACGGCAGCGTGATCGTGACGGCGGGCGAAACGCGCACGCTCGTACTGACAAAGGCTGCCGGCGCCGTCGTATCGCGCACGAGCGTCGACAACACGCGGCCGATCGGTTCCGAAGGGCAGTTGCAGATCATCAATGCGGCGCCGTCGAGCACGCAGCCCGACATGTTCCTGATTGCGGCCGGCGGCACCCTCACCGGTGCGACCGCGAAGATCGTCAACCAACCGCTGCTGTCGATCGCGAGCGCGATCTCGGCGGAGGGCAACTACGACGTCGCATTCACCGCCACCGCGTCCACCACGGCCATTGCCGGACCGGATCCGCTCACGATCGAGAACGGCGGTATCTACACCATCTACGCGATCGATGCGGCCGGCGGCGGGCCGCCGTATCAGATCGTAGTCACCCCATTCTAACGACTGATTTAAGCCTACCGATTTAAGTGATGGAGCGTTCGATGAGGAACTGGGTTGTTGCGATGACGCTCGCGAGCGCGTTGCTCGGCGGGCTATCGGGTTGCGGAGCGAGCGGCGAAGACGACGGCAACGCGCCCGTCGTATTGCCCCGTCAGGGTTCCATCCGAGTCGCCAACGTAATGCCCGATGCCGGTCGCATGACGTCGTTTCTCAGCAACTCGGTCTACGGGGCGAATCAATTCGGTGAATCGACGGCGCTGGCCCAGAACCTGGTGGGGCAGTACGTGATGAACATTCTGCTGACGCCGCCGAACGACGTGGCGACTACGCTCGTGAACAACGAACCCACCAACCTCACGGACCAGGATGAGTTCTCGTTCATCATGATCGGTCCGGTCGCGAGTCCGCAGCTCGTGCGAATCGACAATATCGAGATCAGCTTCGGCGTCGATCCGTCGAGACCCGCGTCGTTTCCGCCGCCGGACTACCAGATCCTGCATGGTTCGACATCGGCCGGCACGGTCGACGTCTATGTCACTGGGGCAGCCACAGATATCGCGACCGTGAGTCCTACCGCAACGCTCAGCTTCAGCCAGTTGACGTCGCTGACGCAGCTCGACGCGGATCTGTCGTACCGCGTGCGCGTAACGGCGACAGGTACCAAAACGGTGTTGTTCGATTCCGGATCGTTCGAGGTCGCGAACCTGCAGCGCTCGATCTATCTGCTGCTCGACAACTTCGGTCCAACCGGGGAAACGGTGCGCGTTGCAAACGTGACGGCACTCGGCGCCGAGAATTTCCCGAATCAGACCATGCAGGGCGCGCTGCGTTTCGCGAACATGATTCCCGATGCGCCGCTGGTCGATGTTTATCGCGGCACGCCTGCCGGCACGCCGCTCTTTCAGAACGTCGCCTATGGCGACACGACGGCCTACAGCCTCGCCGTTGCGAACGGCTCGTTCGCCGCCAATGTCACGCCGGCCGGCCAGCCCGGAACTATCATCGCGACCGGAACAGTGGCGATCGTCGGCGGGCAGGCGCGTTCGGCTTACGCGTCGGGCCTCGACGTCGGGAACACTGCGGCCGTCGGCACGGTGGTCGAGAGCCAACGCAGCATTTCCGGCCAGGCGCAGTTCCGCTTCGTGCAGACGGCGCCCAGCGCGGGTACGGTTGATGTGTACCTCACTTCGCCCGGCCAGCCGATCTCCGACGCATCGCCCATCCTCGCGAACGGTGCGTTGCTGTCGAGCAGTTCGGTGAATCTCACGGCGGCTTCATACGACCTGTTCGTTACCCGTTCGGGCACCACCGTGCAGCTGTTCGGCCCCGATCGGATTTCGGTCAGCGCCGGCGGCGTGTACACGGGTGTGTTGCTCGATGCGGCGGGCGGCGGTGGTCCGCTGCAGATGCAGTTCACGCAGGAAGTACTGCCGTAATGCGCTTTCAACGTCCCGCTAGAGGCTGATCGATGGCTACGGCGCCGGGCGAAGTCGAAGAGAAGAAGGCCGCGCCGACCGCGGCCTCGCGCCTCTGGCGACTCGTTACCTGGTTGATTGCGATCGGCTGTTTCTATCTGGTTTACGGGCGCATCGCGGCCGCCGCCGCGCGCGACGGCCTCGCGCCAATCGACTATCTGGTCGGGTTCTTCAAAGAGGTCGACTGGACCACGTGGCTCGCACTGATGATTCCCTACTCGCTTTTGTTCTTCGTAATCGACGCGCACGTCACATGGCGCGTGATCCGATGGTTCAACGCACCGTCAATCCGTTTCATGAACGTGCTGCCCATCCGCGCGAGCGCCTACATTCTGTCGTTGGTGAATGAACAGGTCGGCAAAGGGGCGATGTCGCTGTACCTGCTGCGCCGCTACCAGGTGCCCGTCTGGGAAGCGATCTCCTCGATGATCCTTCTCGGCGTGATGGAGATTTACCAACTGCTGATCTTCTCAGCGGTGGGCGTTGCGCTGTATTCGAATCTCGTCGACTCGGCATCTACGGTTCTGCCACTGAACAGGATTCTACCGGCGGTATTCATCGTGGCAGCGCTGTATGTACCGTTCCACCTCCTGTACTTCTCCGGGCGGCTGTTTCCCAAATCGACGGTGCGCGACCGGCCGCTGCTGCGCGCGTTCCGCAAAGCGCGTCCGCACCATTACTTGCTCGTGTTGCTGTTCAAGGCGCCGAACCTGCTGGTAGCGGTGCTGATTTACACGGTGTCGCTGCAGCTGTTTCAGGTCGACGTCGTGTTCGGGCAGATGCTTGCTTTCCTGCCGGTGATATTCCTTGCCGCGGCGCTGCCGCTGCCGTTCCACGCAGGCGCACTGCTGCTGTGGACGGTATTGTTCCCCGAATACCCCGAAGTCGGTGCATTCAGTCTCGTGATGCACACGTTCTTCGTCAGCTTCAATGCGCTGATTGGAGTGGTATTCCTGCCGATGGCTAATCGCGAGTTGTTTGTCGAACGATAGGTGCGTGGTTGACGGCGGGTGGGTGACGGCTGATCGGTGTTTCGGGGTCGCTCGAGCCGTCCCTTGTATGTTTCAGAGCGTCTAGTATCGGTACGCCCTGAAGGGTGATGTGTGAGAGATCGAGCCTGTCCCTGGAGCTTCGAGCTCGTCGCCCAGTCGAGATCCTCACGCATCTTTTCCCACACATCCCGAACGGTTGATTGAGCATTGAAGCTCGCATGCAAGGTCGGGAGTTGTCGGAGTACATAACATGCCCAGCCCTTCGATTTACGTTGGTATCGATGTCTCCTCGCAACGGCTCGATGTTGCGATCGGTGACGACCCCGTCGAGTCGTTCGACAACGACGATGCGGAGGTTATTACGCTATGTCAGCGGCTCAGTGGAATCAGATGTGAGCTGATCGTTCTCGAAGCCACCGGCGGCTATGAAGCGTTGGCAGTCGCGACGTTAGCGGGTGGCGGTTTGCCGGTTCGGGTGATCAATCCGCGGCAGGTTCGCGACTTCGCGAAAGCCACGGGGTTGCTTGCTAAAACTGATGCGCTTGATGCCCGGCTCTTGCGCCAGTTCGCTGAACGTATCCGACCGGTGGTCTTACCCCACAAGTCGGAAGCGACCCGTGAACTGGCTGCCCTGGTGGCGCGCCGGCGTGATCTGGTGCAGATGCTGATTGCTGAGAAGAATCGGCTCAAGCTTGCAACCCGTGTGGTGGGTCGCGACATCAATGCCCATATCCGTTTCTTGGAGAAGCGGATCAGTGACAGTGATGATGAGTTGAAACGTCGCATCGAGACCTACGATGACTTCCGCATCACGGATGAACTGTTACGAAGCGTGCCCAGCGTGGGTCCGGTGTCGTCCTCTACATTGATCGCTTTGTTGCCTGAACTGGGTGCGCTGCCGCATCGTCAGATCGTAGCCTTGGTTGGCCTAGCGCCGTTGAACGACGACAGCGGCAAACGTGTCGGACGGCGACGCATCTGGGGAGGTAGAGCCGAAGTCCGTGCGGTGCTCTACATGGCGACGATCAGTGCGCTGCGTTCGAACCCGGTGATCCGCACGACTTATCAACGGCTTGTCGCGGCGGGCAAGCCCAAGAAAGTCGCGATCGTTGCTTGCATGCGCAAGCTGCTGACCATCCTCAACGCCATTGTGCGCGACCAAACTCCTTGGAATCCTGCTATCGCGTAATACGGTTGCTGGGCGCTCAGTCGCGGCCATCCATGGCCGCTCATGCCCCTCAACACCGATCAGCCGTCACCTTCCAGCATCGGGGTCGCGCCCTCGTTCGTAGAGGGAAGGGAAGATGAACGCGCGCTTCGCGCGCGTTCAGGCACGACACGACTGTGCGACGGAGACATAGCCGAGGCGGGCGTGGGGGCATGTTGGTGAGGACCATGAGCGGCCATGGATGGCCGCGACTGAGCGCCCAGGGATGGCTCGAGCGAGTCCGAACCGACATGCCCCCACGTCCGCCGCGACTCGAAGCTCAAGCGCTCCCTTTCTTTTTGATCTTCCACAATGCATACGCGCGGTCGCCCATCGAGATCAGTGTAGAGATGACCAACAGCCACGCAGCAATGGCGACTAGTTGGGATGTCGGCCAGGGCACATCGAGTGCGTGCTTGATCGTGGCGGTGCCGACGATCACGTAGTAGCCGATGCCGTTCCAACGACCCAGCACGCTCGCGCGCAGGGGTGCGCCGGAGAGGGCTTTGGAGTCCCAGACGTACTGGGTGAACGATGCGATGGCGAGGGGGGCGAGTAGTGGGGTGATCAAGCCGGCTGCGGCGAGGGCGGCGAGATTTACGGTGACGAACAAGGCGTCTATCGAATGATCGAGTAGTCCCCCGAGGACGGAGACCTCGCCGCGCCGGCGCGCGACGATGCCGTCGAATATATCGGTGGCTACTGCGATCACGAACAGAGCGGCGGCGGTGGGCCATGCGCCGGTCCAGATCGCATACGCGCAGGGAAGTGCAATCAGAAGACGCACTACGCTGAGCGCGTTCGCCCAGGTTGTGACAACGGCGGTTTCTTTGTCGTCGATGGCGAGTAACGATGGTAGGCTCGCGACGCATGCTACCAGCGTCGCCCCTCAGTAAGAGCATGTATAAGGCTCAATCGTGCGAGTTCTGATCACCGGTGCGAATGGCCATCTGGGTCGGCGCCTCATCGCGCGACTTGCGCCCGCCGTACAGGTGACGGCGACGGTGCGTTCTGCGGAAGCCCGTCGCGTGCTCGAACAGTCCGGCGCCGATGTGCGGATCGTCGAACTCGATTACCACGATGCGCATGCGCTGGCCGAGGCGGCCGCCGATTGCGACTGCGCGGTGCACCTCGTGGGCATCCTGAAAGAGACGGTGAAGAACCGGTATGTGGATGCGCACGAGCGGACGACCGACGTATTGGTGGCCGCGGCCACCGCCACGCGCCTGCGCCGAATCATCTACCTCAGCATTCTCGGTTCGGACCCGCTGTCGCGGAACGCTGCACTCGCATCGAAGGGGCGCGCCGAACGGGCATTGTTGAACGGGGTGCCGCAGGCCGTGGTTCTGCGTGTGCCGATGGTGCTTGGCGAAGACGATCACGCTGCGCGCGCGTTGAGCCGAAAGGCGCGCGGTGGGACGGTGTTTCTGTTGCGCGGTGCCAGCCTGGAACAACCGATTTACGCGGGCGACGTGGTCGAAGCCATCGTCGCGGCGATGAAGGCGACGGGGCTGGAACGCGTGGCGATCGATCTCGCCGGACCGGAATCGCTTTCGCGCGAGGCGCTGGTGCAACGCGCCGCTGCAACGATCGGTCGTCGCGTGCGCTGTATTTCGTTGCCGCTTGCACCGTTGCTGGGCGTTGCCTGGCTTGCACAACACACGATGGCAAATCCGCCGATTACGGCGGCGATGCTCGGTGTACTCGATCACGACGATTGCATCGACCCGGCCGCGGCCGCCGCACAATTGGGTATCCGACTCACCAGCCTCGATGAGATGCTACGCCGCTGCGTTCGTGGCGATGGCCATCACGCGGTTCACACTCGAAAAGGAACTTCAGCATGACTGCCCAGATTCTGAAGCTGCTCGGCAACAAGCGCGGCTACGACGTGTTGCGCAACCCGTTGTTGAACAAGGGATCGGCCTTCACTCCTGCTGAACGCGTGAAGCTGGGTCTCGACGGCATACTGCCCCCGCAGTTCAACGACATGGCGATGCAGGCGCAACGCAGCTATGCCGGCATCGAACGCCACCGCGCAGCGATCGACAAATACGTGGCGCTCGCAGCGCTGCAGGATCGCAACGAACACCTCTTCTATCGCGTGGTGCGCGACCACATCGAGGAGTTCATGCCGATCATCTACACGCCGACGGTCGGGCAGGCGACGCGCGAATTCAGCCACGTGTTCCAACACTCGCGCGGGCTCTGGATCACGCCGGCGTCGCGCGGTGGCATTGCAACGGCGCTGCGCAATGCGGCCGGCGAGCGTCGCATCCGCTTGATGGTGGTCACCGACAACGAATCGATTCTGGGTATCGGCGATCAGGGCGCGGGAGGCATCGGCATTTCGATCGGCAAGTTGTCGCTGTACACGGCCGCGGCCGGTGTACATCCGGCGGAAACGCTGCCCATCAGCATCGACGTGGGCACCGACAACAAAGCACTGCTCGACGACCCGCTGTATCTCGGCCGCCGGCACCCGCGACTACGCGGCGCCGAATACGACGCGCTGATCGACGAGTTCGTAATGGCGGTGAAGTCCGAATTCCCCGGCGCGCTGTTGCAGTGGGAAGATTTCCGTAAGGAAAACGCGCTCAACATCATGAACAAGTACCGTAAGGTGTTGCCGTCGTTCAACGACGACATCCAAGGCACCGGCGCGGTGGCGCTGGCTGGCCTGCTCGGCGCGTGTCGGGTCATTGGCCACAAACTGACCGACGAACGTATTGTGGTGTTCGGTGCTGGCGCGGGCGGCCTCGGCATCGCCCGGCAGATCCGCGCGGGGCTGATGCAACTCGGCCTCGACGACACGGCAGTTCGTGAACGCATCGCCGTGCTCGACAGCCGTGGCCTCATCGTCAGCGACAACGAGATGCGCGATGCGTACAAGAGTGAACTGGCGTGGTCACAGGAACAGACGCGTCGCGTCGGGCTCGGAAATTCCGCGCAGCGCAGCCTCGATGACGTCGTGGAGCACTACAAGCCCACTGTTTTGATCGGCGCCTCGGGACAACCCGGGAGTTTCCCCGAGCAGTTGATCCGGCGCGTCGCGGCGCAGGTGGAACGGCCGATCATCTTCCCGTTGTCGAATCCCAACGACAACGTGGAGGCGCGCCCGGAAGACATCATTCGGTGGACCGACGGACGCGCGATCGTTGCGGCAGGAAGCCCGTTTCAGCCGGTTGCTTACGGCGGCGAGCTGCGCAAGATCGGCCAGGCCAACAACGCGTTCATCTTCCCGGGTCTCGGCCTCGGCGCGTTGCTGGCCGAAGTGCGCGAAGTGACCGACAACATGATCAACGTTGCGGCCGCCTCTCTGGCCGGCTGCCTCACCGAAGCGGAGCTCGCGGAAGGATTGTTGTTCCCATCGGTGCGCAGGCTGCGCGACGTCGCTCGAGGCGTTGCGATTGCCGTCATCAAGCAGGCGGCAATCGACGGCGTCGCGACGAAGACGATCGCCGATCCCGAAGCCGTCGTCGCCGCGAACATGTGGGAACCGGAGTACCCGGTTTACGCCTGAGCGTTACCTCGCGCGGCGTACCGCGCCCGCGATCAGCGCCCCTTGAACTCGGGCGGACGTTTCTCCACGAATGCCTTCGCGGCGCCCTTGTGGTCGTCGGTCATGAACGTGCGGATCATGTGCATCGCTTCGAGATCGAGCACGTCGGCGAGCGAACCGCGCTCCGCGGCGTTCAGATTCTTCTTCATATAACCGAGCGCAACCGTCGGCAGGTTCGCCAGCTTGCGCGCGAAGGCGAGTGCATCCGCTTCGAAGGATGCGGCGGGAAACACGTGATTCACGAGGCCGATCCTCAACGCCTCCTGCGCGGAAATGACGTCGGCGGTGAAGTACAGCTCGCGCGCCTTGGCGGCGCCGACCAGATGTGGCAGGAAATAGGAACCGCCGTAGTCTCCGGCCAAGCCGATCTTCGAGAACGCGGTGGTGAACTTCGCGGTCTCGATCGACACGCGCAGATCGCACGCGAGCGCCAACGACAGTCCTGCGCCGGCTGCAGGGCCGGGAATGACCGCGAGGGTCGGTTTCGGCATTTCGTGTAACCAGCGCGACAGCTCCATGCCGGTGCGCAGGCCGTGCACGCGCTGCTCCAGATTGAACTCGCCGCCGCGGCCGCCGCCGGAGGCTTCTGATGCAAATCCCTTCACATCGCCGCCGGCACAGAACGCACCGCCCGTGCCGGTCAACACGATCGCGCGCACGCTGCGGTCGGCCGCGAGGCGGGGCAGTGCGGACTGCATTGCTTCCATCATGGGGCCGGACATCGCATTGCGCGCTTCGGGGCGATTCATCGTCAGCGTTGCAACGCCGTTGTCGTGGCTCTCGATCAGATGCTCGGACATGTCGTACCTCTATCTGGATGGTCTGTATGGATGGTCTATGCGGAAGGTCAGTGTGATCGCGCTAGGCGTCGCGCAGTCAGGGGCCGAACAGTACTTCACATCCGGTGCCGCTGAGAATCCCGTTCGTTACCGCACGATCGGGGCCGGACAGCGCGTCATATCGTTCGCGCAACCATTGCAGGCAGCGCGCCTGGTATGGAAACGGTTGCTGTACCCACGGCGCGCCGTCGATGGTCAAGCGCACCTCGGAATCGCCGCGCGCCATTGCGGTGGCGTTGGCGATCAGAAACGGTGCGTACACGCGTCCTACCTCGCCGAGCAGGTCGCCGAGCCGCGCCTTTATCGCGTCGCGCGGCAGCCAGTCGGCGTCGTTCACTTCAAGGCCCGACAGGTCGTCGATGATGTCGACCCACGCGTACACTCGCGGCGCTTCGGCAAGCGTCAGCGCCATCGGCGTCGGATCGAACTGTGCAAGTTGCGTCAGCTGGCCATACAGGCCGAAGTCGGCCGCGCTGGGCCGGCCACCCATCGTGAACGGTTGCTGTTCCAGCAGGCCGGTGAAGTGCGCGAGAAAGCGCCGATAGCTCGCTTCGATCACCGGCGCGGTGGTGTCGTTGGAGCCGACCACGTAAAGGCGCTCGATCTGGCGCCGTTGAATGAACCGTTTGGACTTCTGCATCTGCTCCTCGGGCGCCGTTACTGCGGTCCAGCGCGGCAGAATATCGCCGGCGCGTTCGATGTCCGCGGCGTAGTACCAGCGATAGTGGAACATCGCTTTGGTCAGCCATTCATCGGCATAGTCTTCGAGCAGATAGTCGATGAAATTCGTAACGGGATCGGCCGGCGTTGCGCGGCGTTCGCTGAACGCGTTGTCGAAGCGGCGGATCAACGGCGTCGAATCGACCACCGCTTCGAGCGTGCCGTTCGCATCGGGCAGGTAGAACGTCGGCAGCAGCTCGACCTTCGGCTTCGGCAAGGCGCGCGCGTCACCATGACGTCCGACGAGCAGACGATAGGGAATCCGACGATATCGCAGCAGCGCGACCATCTTGCGCGTGTAGGGCGATCCCGGTGCGCCGAGCAGCGTCAAAGGGGTTGGAATCGGCATCGGAAATCTCCTATCGTGCTGGGCTTCGAGCGACGGTGAGTTTACGCGGATGCGGCTCGAGAATGACGAAGGGGGTTGAGTAGATGGCGGATCTGTCGGCATTCCGCAGCGAGGCGCGTGCGTGGCTCGAACGGAATTGCCCTGCGGAATTGCGCGCTACCGGGTCGAGCTTCGAGGGCGGCGCGAAGGAACCGATCAGCGCGGCGCGTCGGCGCTGGTTCGATGCGTGTTACGAACGCGGCTGGACTGTGCCGAGCTGGCCAAAGGCCTATGGTGGCGCAGGCCTCGACGCCGCACAGCATCGCGCGTTGCGTGCAGAGATGGCCGCCATCGGTGCGCCGGCGCCGCTCACCGGCATGGGCGTCAGCATGATCGGCCCGACGCTGCTCGAATTCGGCAACGAAGCACAACGCGCCGAACATCTGCCGAAGGTTGCGAGCGGACAGGTCCGTTGGTGCCAGGGTTATTCGGAACCGGGAGCGGGCTCCGATCTCGCGTCGCTCAAAACGCGCGCTGAAGATCGCGGCGATTATTACCTGATCAACGGTTCGAAGATCTGGACGACGCTCGCCGACAAGGCCGACTGGATTTTCTGCCTGGTCCGTACCGATCCCACCGCGCCGAAACACGAGGGCATCAGCTTCGTGCTGTTTCCCATGGATCAACCCGGCGTCACGGTCAAACCGATCAATCTGATCGCGGGTAATTCCGATTTCTGCGAGTGCTTCTTCGATGACGCAAAAGCGCAGAAGGCGAACCTGATCGGCCAGCCGAATCGCGGCTGGACCATCGCGAAGCGTCTGCTGCAATACGAGCGTTCGTCGATTTCGGGACCGGGCGGCGGCATTCGCACGCGCGGGTCGTTACCCGATCTCGCGAAACACTACGCGGGCGTTCGCGACGACCGCATCGCCGACGCGGCGACGCGCGACGAGGTCGCCTCGATAGAGATGGATGCGCGCGCGTTTGCATTGACGTTGCGGCGCGCGGCCGAGGAGAACAGTGCCGGGCGCACCGAAACGTTCGCGACATCGATGTTCAAGTACTATTCGACCGAGCTCGACGCGCGGCGCGCCGAGGCGAACGTGCGCTTCATGGGCACACAAGGTGTTGGCTGGGAAGGCGATGCGTTCTCTACCGAAGAGCTGCAGACGACGCGGCTGTGGTTGTTCGGCAAGGCGCTGACGATCGCAGGCGGCAGCTCCGAAGTGCAGCTCAACATCGTCGCAAAGCGGGTGCTCGGACTACCCGACTGAGTTTCGATTTCAACCTCCGGCGTCGCCGGACAATTCATCCGGCTTCGCCGGAATCAACGCAAGAAAGGAGAGGCAGATGAGTGCTGATGGTACCTGGAACGTAACGATGAACACGCCGATGGGCGCGCAGAAGGCATCCCTGGTGCTGAAGACCGACGGCGACAAGCTGACGGGCGAAATGAAAGGCCCACAAGGCGCGCTGGCTCTCAACGACGGCAAAGTCGCGGGCGATACGCTCACGTGGTCGGCAAACATGACGCAACCGATGCCGATCAAGCTCGAATTCACCGGCAAGGTGGACGGCGACAAGATCGCGGGCTCGGTCAAACTCGGGGCGTTCGGTAACGCGTCGTTCGAGGGCACCCGCGCCTAACGATGCCATCGAGGTGCGCCGCGCTAATCGCGCGGC
>JBGSNQ010000029.1:0-12110 GCA_041739525.1 Pseudomonadales bacterium
ATATACACCGCGTGCGCGGCGAGTCACGGTGCAGACGGACGCGGCAACGAAGGGCTGGCGGCACCGGCGCTGGCCGGCCAGAGCGACTGGTATCTCGTGGCGCAGCTGCGCAACTACCACGACGGCCGTCGCGGCACGCACAAAGACGACATACACGGCGCCACGATGCAGCCGTTTGCGGCGGCACTCGCCGACGAAGCAGCGATCGTCGACGTAGTGGCCTACATCAACTCACTGCACTGACTTGCACCCACGAAGGAGACCGTCATGAAACGATCCATCACCGCTCTCACCTTTGCCGTCGCCGCGTTAGCAAGCGAAGGCTTGTTCGCAGCAGACGCGATCACCCGCTATCCGCTCGGCGGCGGATCGACGTTTCCCATCGCGCGTGCCGTCGAAGTGCCCGCGGGCTATTCGCTGGTGTTCCACAGCGGACTCACACCGGCACCTGCGAACGACAAAGCCGAAAAAGGAACACCGGCTTACTGGGGCGACACGAAGACCCAGGCGCTTTCGGTGTTCGGACGCATGAAGGAGTCGCTCGACTCGATGGGGCTGGGATTCGGTGACGTAGTCGCGATGACCGCGTACCTGGTCGGCGATCCGGCCACCGGCGGCACCATGGATTTCGCCGGCTTCATGGCGGCATACACGCAATACTTCGGTACGAAGGAGCAGCCGAATCTGCCGTCGCGCTCCACCGTGCAGGTAGCGGGGCTCGCGGCACCCGGCATGCTCGTGGAAATCGAAGTGTTCCTCGCGCGCCCGCCGAAGAAATAGCGGGCCGGCTAAAAGCGCTACAGGAGTGAGCCGATGCCGCTGAGCACCACCATGGTCGGCGCCAGCACGAAGCCTCTGACGCACGACGTGGACGCGCGCTGGATCATGTCGTACGCGGCCGGGCTCGCCGACCGCAATCCACGCTATCTCGATACGCAGGCAGCAACGGTGATTGCACATCCGGTGTTTCCGGTGTGCCTCGAGTGGCCCGTGATACTCGAGAGCCGCCACCTGCCCGGCTATGAAGCGTCGACCCCGGCAGAAGGCGCGCGCGGTGTGCACGCGGCGCACGACCTGCACCTGTTCCGTCCGATCAAAGCCGGCGAGCGGCTGACCACGCACGCCACCATCATCGGGTTGCGCAGAATCAAGCCCGGCGCTGCATCGACCACACGCCTCGATACCGTGGATGAAAGCGGCGCGCTGGTGTGTCGCACGTATCAGCTCGGCATCAGCCGCGACGTCGATGTGATCGGCGACGCGAAGGACATCGAGCAGGCGCCGGATGCGCCGCAGCCGACGAATGCGTGGAAAGATCCGCAGCGCATCGCGATTCCGGTCGCGGCCGGTGCGGCGCACGTGTACACCGAGTGCGCGCGCATCTGGAATCCGATTCACACCGATCGCAGAGTTGCGCTCGCGGCGGGCCTGCCGGACATCATCCTGCACGGCACTGCGACGCTTGCGCTTGCGGTGAGTCAGCTGGTGGACTGCTATCTCGGCGGAGACCCGACGCGCGTGCGCCGTCTGGGTGGGCGATTCACCGCGATGGTGCTGATGCCGTCGACGATGACGCTGGAAGTGTCGGGTGACGAACGCAGCACCCTGTTCTTCCGCGTGCTGACGCAGGACGGACAACCCGCGTTCAGCCAGGGATATCTCTGCTATTCGTAATCCGAGGTCCTGATCCGTGGCGTTACGCGCGCGCGCAAACTGTTCAACTCGTCGAGCAGTTCCAGCGCCAACGCTACACCCGCGAGGTTCACGCCGAGGTCGCGCTGCAATCGCAACGCGATGCTCGCGCGCCGCACCTGGCCGCCGGTGAACCGCCACGCGCGTTGATCGCGACCGATCGGCGCGAGCACGCCCTCCTCCACCAGCTCGATGATGTACTCGGCATGCACCGCGCAGCTGCGGCTCATTTCCGCAAGCGTAAGCTCGACCTGTTCTTCGAGAATGATGCCGGTCAGTCGCACCCTCGTATCACTGTTGGAGGTAGTGTCTTTGGCCATGATCACACTCCCAACTTGTCGCGCGGTTTGAACGATTTGAACGCGTCGGCCATCTTCTCGTACAACGCCTTGGTATCCGCAGTGCCGGCCGGCGGCACCGCAATCTGGAGCTCGACGTAGAAGTCGCCCGCTGGCGAACCCGGCAGACCGCGACCTTTCAGGCGCAGTTTGCGGCCGGATGTCGAACCCGCCGGCACTTTCATCTCGACGGTGCCCGCAGGTGTAGGCACTTTTACCGACGCACCGAGCGCCGCTTCCCACGGTGCAACCGGCAGCTCCAGATACACGTCGCGTTCTTCGACGCGGTAGTGCGCGTGCGGCCGGAATTCCACCTCGAGAAACAGATCGCCGGCTTTGCCTTGACCGACGCCGGGCGCGCCTTGCCCTGCCAGGCGCAGATGCTGGCCCGCACGGATGCCCTTCGGAATGGTGACGTTCAGCGTGTGTTCTTTGGTGAACACCCGCCCCTGCGCGTCGACGTCAGGAACCCGCAGTGTGATCGTTCGTGTTGCACCGTTGTACGCATCTTCGAGATCGATCAGCACGCGCGCGTGCCGATCCTGCCCTTCTTCATGAAAAGACCGTGCATGGAACGACCCGCCGCCGCCACGACTGCCGCCGCTGCGGAAACCGCCGCGCCCGAACAGCGACTCGAAGAAGTCGCTGAACTCGGCCGAATCGCCGCCGGTGAAACCGCCGCCCTGAAATTCGAAGCCGGTGTTCCAGTCCGGCGGCGGACGGAACTCCTGGCCCTGTTTCCAGTTGGCGCCGAGCTGGTCGTAAGCGGCGCGTTTCTCGGCGTCTTTCAACACTTCGTACGCCTCGCCCACTTCCTTGAACTTCGTTTCGGCGTCTTTCTCTTTACTGACGTCCGGGTGGTATTTGCGCGCGAGCTTGCGGTAAGACCGTTTGATCTCGTCCTGCGTCGCGTCGCGCGCCACGCCCATGATGTCGTAGTAATCCTTGAATTCCATCGTCGGATCCGTGCGTCGTGCTGTGACTGACTACAAGCGCCGCAGTTCCGGCGCCTCGCCGGTGCTGCCTTTCGTGACGCCGCTGACTTTCGCCGTGCGCGCTGAGGTGCGCGGGAACTTCTTCGACAGGTCGGGGCCGGCGGCGGTAAGCCCCCCATCGACGACCAGCGCTTCGCCGGTCACGAATTCGGAATCGTCACTCGCGAGAAACAACGCGGCACCGGCGATGTGTTCGCCGCGCCCGTAGTCGGGCCACGGTTGCGACTTCGCGAACGCCGCTTGCGTCGCATCGCGGTTCGCGCCCTGTGCCAGCGGCGTCACGATGAAGCCGGGGCAGATCGAATTGACGCGAATACGATCGCCGGCGAGTTCCACCGCGGCCGATTGGCTGAGGCTGATCACAGACGCTTTCGCAGCGGAGTACACCAGCGGCCCACCGTCGCCGCTCAAACCCGCAATCGACGCGGTGTTGATGATCGAACCGCCGCGACCTTGTTCGCGCATTGCACGCGCTGCGTGCTTGATGCCCAGAAACACACCCTTGGCAAGCACGTCGAACGTGTAGTCCCACGCCTCTACGGTGGTTTCCGTAAGCGGGCCGATCGCGCCGCCGACGCCTGCGTTGTTGAACACGATGTCGACGCCGCCGAATGCATCGCGCGCGAGGCGGATCATCGCTTCGATGTCGGCCTCCTTCGCGACGTCGGTGCGGATGAAGCGCACGGCGTCGGCATAGCCGCCCCGCGCCGCTTCGGCGACGGTGTCTTCGCCGGTGGCCGTATTGAAGTCGGCGATGACGACCTTCGCGCCTTCTTTCAGAAAGCGCAGCACCGTCGCGCGTCCCATGCCGCTCGCGCCGCCGGTAATGACTGCCACCTTGTTCTGCAGACGCCCCATATCAACCTCCCGTCTTTTTTTTCGTTCGGCAATCTTCTTCAAGGTCCTGCAAGCGTCGCGTTCAGCGCATGCCCAGATAATCGCGTTTGCCGACCTCGAGCCCATTGTGGCGCAGGATGGTGTACGCCGCGGTCAGGTGGAAGAAGAAGTTCGGCACCACCAGGCGCTGCAGATAGTCGATGCCCTTCATCGGTACCGTCTGGGCACCAAGCGGCACGTCGATGGTTCTATCCTCGGCGCCTGCAGTTTTCTCCGCCGTCAGCGTATCCAGGAAGGCGATGCTCTTCGCGATGCGCGCCTTCAGTTCGTCGAAGGTCATCTCCGTGTTGTCGTACTTCGGCGGCTCGAGCCCTGCCAGCCGCGCGCAGTTGCGCGACTGGTCGGTAACGGCCTGCACCTGCCGCGTCAGCGTGAACATATCCGGCGCGAGCCGGGCCTGAAGCAGCGCGTTCGGATCGATCTTCTTCGTTTCGATCCACGCTTTTGCCTTGTCCAGAATCGCGTCCAGGCTCTTGAGCCCGGTCTTGAACGGAACCACCGATATCTGATGCGCGGAAATGGTCATGGCAATACCTCTTTAATGCCTGCGGAAGATGGGTACGAAAGGGTCACTCTACAAGACTCACGCGTGCATGCGCTTCATCCCGGGTTCGATCGGCCCAATACCCACATCAATACAGAACGAGCGCGCCGGCGGTGACCACCAGAACGCCGAGCGCGATCAGCATGGCGTGGGCGATGTTGATCACCACGAACTTCACGGCCGTGCGGCGCCAGCTCTCGAGATAGAACGCCTTCAGCGCGAGCAGGTAATACGCCAGGCCGACGCACTTCAGGGTGTCGCTCGCGAACGCCCCTGCGCCGGTGAGCACTCTAACGGCTTGCGACGACGAGGCCGACGTTGCGTCCGGCAGAATCAGGATGAACGTCCCGATGAAGAACAGGAATGCGTGCAGATGCAGCGCGAACACGAGGTGCTCGGAATAGAAGCGCCGCCGGTACATCAGCTTCAGCCACGCCGCATAGAGCGGCAGTGCAAGGAACATCGCCACCGGCAGATCGGAAATGACCGTCTCATACGCACCGCGCGGATTCTCCGCCAGGTCGAGAAGCCGATCGGAAAGCGCGCTTTCGAACGCGGACACCGACGCGGGCGGCGCGGCGTTGTTTGAAGCATTGTTCGCGGCGTCGATTTCGGCGAGCTGACGCCGCACCGCTTCCGTCGCCGCGCCCTGCTTTTCGAGGATCGCCCGCAACCGTGCACGCTGCGCGTCGCTCAGCTGCTGATACATCTGCGTCATATCGGGATCGGCCGCGATGTCGTGCTGCGCTTCCTGCGTCACATTCGGCTCGACATCGGGTTCGAAGCGTGTGACCAGCGACAGCACGCCGAAGAACACCAGACTGACGAAGATGTAGAGCCGCGCAGGCGACACGTAACTGGCGCGCCGTTCGCTCGCGAACTCGCGAGAGAGATAGCCCGGCCGCAGCAACAGAAACCGCAACGTACGGCCGAGGCGCGAATCGAGGTCGAGCGTTTCGCTGAGCACGTCGCCGACGATCTCGCGCGTGGCGCGCAGATAGCTGCGACTGTTCTGGCCGCACGCGCTGCAGAAATTCTCCGTACGCGGCGCGCCGCAGTTCGGACAATGGGGCGTGGTGTGATTCAACGTCTCGCTCATCGCGCGCCATCCGAGTCGATCCGCACGATACCGCCGCTCACCGGGAAGTGAATCCACGCGGAATCCGCCACACGCGCGCCGGTAGCGCCGATCATCGAACGATAAGAGGCGAGCTGACCGGAGTGTTCCAGCGCTTCGGTTCGCCACTCGCTCTTCGGCCGCGGCGAAGATTTGTGATCGATGATCACCCAGCCTTCCGACGTTTCGATCAGCACGTCGATCCAGCCGCGCATCGTCTGGCCGTTGGCCAGTGCTTCAGCCGTCGGCCATTCGGCGAGAATCCGCGTCGGCTTGAAGCGCTCCACTACGAACGCGCGAAAGCGCCGCGCGCACGCCACCGCCGCGTCGGGATCGATGAAGTACTCGGCGTTGTAACCCTGCAAAATTCTCCGCGCCCGCATCTCCGCGTCGGCGCGATCGGGATTCACCAGTTCCATCGCAATCACGGCGTGCAACGCGCGGCCGATCAGCGTCATGTCGTCGCTGCGCACGGCAATGCGCTCGCCCAGCGCGACGATCTCGCCGATCGTCGCAGCCGCAATCGCCTCGGCGCGCGAAGGGCTCAGCGTCGCCGGCAATACGTCTGCAATGCGGGGCCGCTGCGGAAACCAGAGCGGCGCATAAGGCAACTGCGGCGACAACGCGGCGTCGTTGGGCAGATCGGCGAATCCGGAACCGATGATGTCGCCGTTCGCCAGTTGAAACGCATCGCCGCTCGGCAACATCTGCGACGTAGCGAACGTGTTCAACCACGCATCCGGCTTAACCGGACGTTGCGGCAGCGCAATGACCAGCAGGTCGCGCGCGCGCGTCGTGCCGACATAGGCGAGCCTGCGTTGCTCCGATTCGCTGCTGCGTTCGCTCGCGTGTGCTTCGTCCGACGCCATGATCGCGTCGAGAATCGGCACATCGCGCGTGTGGTCGCCGAACAGCTTCGGCCAGAAGCGGATCTCGCGGTGTGCGAGCGGCGCATCGACGTCGAACGGCGCGGTGAGGTTCACGCGCACGTCCCATAAGTCGCTGCGCTCCGCGTAGTCGAAATCCGCGGTGACCACCACCGGCCACTCCAGCCCCTTGGCGCCGTGGTACGTCAACACGTGCACCGCATCGCCGGTCGTAACGGTGGGCTGCAGATCGAGTTCGGGCGAGTGCGGATTCTGCACCCAGAAAAGGAAGCCGGGGAGCGTTGCCGCGTCGTGCTGCGCCTCACAGTACTTTTCGTACTCGACGGCGAGATTCAGGAAGGCATCGAGATTGCGTTGCCGCTGCATGGCCTTGATCGCATCGCGCCCCCATCCCGCGATTACTTCGCGGATGCCGATGTCGTTCAACACGCGCGCAACCGTCTCCACCGGCGATTGATACGCAGCGCCGCCGCGCAATTCGGCCAACCGTTTTACGATGGGGTGGGTCGTATCGAGCCAATCGTTGGACGGTGCCTTTGCCGCGACGTGCCGCAGACGATCCGCTAACCACAATTCCGGCGCGTCGCAGTCGGCAAACGCGACGATCTCGGCCGTCGCCAACGTATCGGCGGGATCGGCCAGCCGCCGCAGGCACGCCCGTGCGAGACATACCTCCGGCACCTTGAACAATCCCGCGAGCGACATCTTCATCGGTACTCGCGCAGCTTTCAGCGCGTGTGCGATGTCTTCGACATGCTGCTTCGTACGCGCAAGCACGGCGACATCGCCGAATCGAAGCGGCCGCGGTTGTTTCGTATCGGGGTCGATCACACGCGTTCGATCGGCCACCAGTTTTGCAATGCCGCGAGCAAGCGCGTCGAACTGCATGCCCTGACTTCCTGAAGAATGGCCCGGCATGCGCCACTGCAGCACCGCGGCCGTTTCGAGCGGCTCGCGGCGTTGCGGCCGCAACGCGACTGCGTCGGGCTGAATGTCGTCCGCCGCAAAGGCATGCACGAACAGCTGGTTCAGATAACCGAGCAGTTCCGGGCGCGAGCGCCACGACGACTGCAGCACGTCGGTGCGCGCGCCTCGGCGTTTCAGGTCGGCCAGGGTCGCATCCACCAGTTCGGGGTCGCAGCCGCGGAACGCATAGATCGCCTGCTTCACGTCGCCGACGAAGATGACCCGCTTCGCCAGATGCGCGAGTTTGACGAACAGTGCCAGCTGCATCGGATTCGTGTCCTGGAACTCGTCCACCAGCAACAACTCGAGTTCGTCTTCGAGACACTCACGCACCTGCGGGTTGTCCACGGCGCGCAGTGCGAGGTGTTCCATGTCGGTGAAATCGATCAGGCCGCGCTCGGTCTTGAGTTCCTGAAAACGATCGAGGCTCTGTGCAGCGATCGAGTAGACGCGTTCGATGTACGCGCGGATGTCGCCGTGAAATTCCGCACTCACGTCGTACTTCGACGCGGCGGCGCGCACCGGCGCGGCGAACACGTCGTTGCGCTTCGCCGGCGCGCGTTTGCTCAACGAGATCCACTGCAACCATGGACAATCTTCCTGCTGGAGCAGGTTGTGGGCGATTTGCAGGCGGTCGAGGTATTCACGCGTGGTCTTGGTGGAATCGAGCAAGGGATCGATGTTGGCGCGCGCGTCGTCGATTGCACGCGCGAAGTCGGCGCGATGATTGCCGGCTTGTACCTTGGGAAAGTACGCGAGCAATGCATCGGCACTCGCGCTACCCATCGCAAGCAGCGCAGTGCCGCCAATGTCGTTGTCGCGTGCACGATCGGCGATCTTGCCGACCTGGTCCTGCCATCTGCCGGCCGACAAGCGCGCCGCGAGACTGTTCATGGCACGCACGTCGGCTAGATCGGTGACCTCGTCCAGCGCCTGATGGAACAGGCGGCGGTCTTCCACGCCGAGCACGTTCAGTTCCGGGGATAACCCCAGTTCGAACGCGAATCGCTTCAACAGGCGCTCGCAAACGCTGTGCACGGTACCGAGCAGCGCCTGCGACATCTGTTCGGCGAGTTGCGTGCGCCCGCTGCCGATCAACCGTTCGCGCACGCGATCATTCAGTTCGCCGGCCGCTTTCACCGTGAACGTCGTGCCGATCACACCGGCCGGACGTACTCCTTCAACCAGTGCGCGTTCCAGCTCTTCCGTTAGGCGATACGTTTTTCCGCTGCCCGCACCGGCGCTGATGAACGTGACATGTGAGAACTCCTGGCGCGTCACTTTTCGAGCGTCGGTTCCACGAGCTTGTCGGGTGCGATGTCGTCGAGCGAGCGGCGCGCGGTCTCCGGGAACAGGAACCAGATCGCCACCGGCACCAGCAGCGTCAGCGATGCAACGATGAGAATCGCCGTATACGTGTTGCCGACGATGCCGTACAGCGCCGACACCGTCATCAATCCGACGATGCCGCCGGTGACCGAGACGAAATGCGTCGCGCCGCCCGCTGACGAGCGCATCGAGGTGGGGAACAGTTCGGTTCGGTACGCCGACAACGTGACGTCGGTGCCCATCGAGAAGAATATGTACGCGATCCACAGCAGCGGCAGCAGCAGCCCCCCAACCGTGTAGAACGCAAGCATCGCGAGGGCATAGCCGAACGCGAAAATCGTTCCGATCGGTCGACGTCCATGGCGGTCGCTGAGCCAGCCGCTGAGCGGATTGCCGATGATCGCGAGCGCACCGCCCATGAAGGTCAACGTTGCTACCTGCGCCGGCGCCCAGCTGTGCACGTCCTGCAGGTACTTCGAGACGAAGAAGCCGGCAGGGTTACCGGCCATGCTGATGCAGAAAAACGTCAGCGCGAGCATGCCAAACGATTTGGGATGTTCACGCACGGCGCGCAAAACGTTCGAGAACATCGGCAACGGCTTGGTCAACGCCGCACTCGCGCGCGCAAGATGAGTGAATTGACCGGTCTCGGGTAACGCGCGGCGCCAGTACGCGATGAAACACAGCGGAATCACGCCGACCGCGTACAACGCACGCCAGCCGTACGGCAGCACTTCGACGAAGCCGAACATCAACGCGGCAAACCCGGCGCCGCACGCCTGGATCGCCGCAGCGGCGCCGATGCCCCAGGCGCGATTCTCCGGCGCGAACTCTTCGACGATGACCACCGTGGCGAGCAACGCCTCAGCCACCGCGAATCCCCGAGCCGTGAACTGCAACACGACGAATGCTTCGGTGTTGGGTGCCAACGCGGTTAGCGCGGTCGTCAGCGTGTAGCCCACGATCGTTGCCAGCAACACGCGGCGGCGTCCGAACCGGTCGGCGAACGGCAGTATCAGGAGTCCCAGGAACGCTCCGGCGCGCACGAACGACCCCACGAGGCCGATCTGCGCTTCGCCGATACCGAGCCCTTCTTGTATCTGCTTGAGGCTCAGCGAGAACAGATACAGGTCATAGCTCTCGAAGAAGCCGACGGCCGACACCAGCCCGAGCATCAGCCACTGCCGTTCCGTCAATTGCGGCGGGCGACCGAGAAACCACGCCAACCGGTACCACCCCGGCGGCTTTACTGCGGGCGCTGCAACGGACTCGCCGGGTGTTTCGTCGATGCTCATCGTCGTCTCATTGGTAGTCGGCCCAACCGGTCAGGTTCACGAAGTCGTCGAATCGGTCGGGGTCTTCTGACGTTTCGAGTGCGCTCGACGGCGGATTGGATTCGTCGGTGGGTTGCGTGAACGCCACGTTCGCTTCGATGCGGCCGCGCGCGAGCTGCTTCCAGCGCCAGTCGTAAGTCACGCCGACGCGTTTCCACAGTTCCTCCACCGACTCACCGTTCTCGGGCGCGTACACCGTCGCATCGGGAAACACGCTCGCGTCCTGCGCCAGAATGTGCCCGGATTCGATGATGAAGAACGCCTGGTACGGAAAGCGCTTCGCCCGCCGCAGGTAGGCATAGGTGGCGAGTTGTACGTGACGGTTTGCACGCAACTGATCGCCGCGGAATTTCTCGGCGCCCCATTTGATGTCGAGCACGATTTCGCGGCCGCGTGGATCCGTTAGCAGAAGGTCGATGTCGCCGCCGATTCGGATCGACTTGAACGGCGCTTCCGCGTGCAGTTCCGGTTGCACCGACACGACATCGGCCGACTTCAGGTGATCGATCAACGACACCAATGCGCGTTCCAGCGTGGTGGTGACACGCTGCTTCTCCACGCCGCGGCCGGGCTCGAGCAACAACGCCGCTTCCGTTTCCATCAGCGCCGGCAGCACTTCCGCAAACCAGTCGCGCCGCCCCTGCGCATCGAGCAGCGCCCACAGCACGTTTTCGTTGAAGTAGCGCTCGAACAGACGGTGCGCGAGGTTGCCGTACAAACGATTGCCGTCCGCAATGTCCTGCGCCCGCCCCAACCGCAGGTTCGCCGCGTATCGCAACACGTAGCCGTGCGGCCAATCGAACAGTTTCGACAAGCTCGAATAGGATTCGGTGGGGCGTCGCGGAATTTCCGCGTCGTCAGGCAGTTGCCACCAGCGTTTCGAGTTCGTCAGCGTGCGCACCGGTAGCCTCCGCGTCGCCACGCCGATTGCATCCGACGGCGTGCCATGGAGCAGCGCATCGTCGATGCGCACTTCGAGTATTCCGTCGAACAGGTTCGTGATCTGCGTCCACAGCGGGTGATATCCCTTCTCGGAATCGTGCACCGCCAGCGTCAGCCGCTCGCGTGCGTTCAGAATCGGCCGCAACCAGCGCCGCGTGCGATTGCGCAACAGGGCGTCGATGTCGAACAGCGCCACACCGTGCTCGCGCAACCACCCGAGTTCCTTTCGCGTCCATGGATAACCGATGTCGCGCAAGGGCGGTGCGAGGTCCCACCAGTAGATCCGCGCGCACTCCTGCAGAACTGCCGCGGGATCGGTTGCCGCACGCACGTGTCGCGCCTGCGCGAACGTGTTGGGATCGGGTGCAACGCTCGCAACTTCGTCGATCAACCGGTCTACGTCGACCCGCTTCACCCGCACTTGGCCCTGCGCGTCGAGCGCACGCAACGCACGCAACAGCGCTTCCGATTGTCCGAGCGCGCCGCCGAACAGGCTGCGCTCGGTTTCGTCGCCGAGTGCATTCAGCTGACGCACGAGATAGGTGGAACAAAGCTGCGCGCGGCGCGCGAGCGCGGCAATCGGTGCGCCTGCAGCCGGATCGAAACGTTCGTCGCCCAGCCATTCGGATATCTCGGCCTGCGTTCGGGCGATCTCGCGTTCGTCCGAACCGAACTTCTCGCGCATGCGCGTTTCGATACGCGCGAGCGCACCGCGCCATTTCGCGCCACCGAGTCCCGGCTGCTCGGCCACCGCGTTTGCGAGTTCGTCGCGCACGTGTCGCGGCAGGGGGCCGATCGGGTGGATCAGGAACTGCAGCAGCAGGTGCGGACTCACCGGCCGCCACAACAACGAAAGCGCGAGCTTCAGAACCTGTGTGACTGCCCGAAAGCGCGAGTAGTGCTGGAAGCCTGCGCGCGGCAGTCCGACGCGTTCGAACGCGTTGTCGAGAATGATGCCGTCGTGTTCGGCCACCACTAGCGCGTCCTCGCGCTCCACCAGCGCATCATCGTGCGTGCCCGCGCCGAGGATGCTCTCCGCGACCGCCTGCGCGGTGATGTCGCGCGACGC
>JBGSNQ010000035.1:0-10901 GCA_041739525.1 Pseudomonadales bacterium
TCGCGCTTCGCAACGCGCGCGCCATCTTCCGCTGCGGCGAGTTGTGACAACGCGTCCTGCAATACGCGCAGATCGGTGCCGGCGCGCGCGCGCGGCGTAGGAACGATCGCCGCTTGTGCAACAAAGCCGAGCTTCTGTAGCAGCGCGCGCCACACCGGTGGCAGTTCATGGATGTCATCGAGCAGTTCGACGCATTCGATCTGTGTGGCGAGGTCGTGCAGCGTCGCGGTGACACGACGCACACGCTGCCCGCGACACAACGGCACGCGCGTCGACGCCAGCGCTTCGACGTCCGACAGATCGCGCAACCGCGCGGGTGCGTCTGGGGGAAAACCACCCTCCCAACCGAATTCGTACAACGTTGCGCGCCAGTCGAGCAGCGTACGGCTGACGTTGATCGGATCGAGCGCAAAAGAGGCGTGAAAGAAGCGTGGCGGTGCGTCAACTTCGGCGAGGCAGGCGCGATACGCCATCAACGTGTCGGCCGAAGTGGCTATCACGGGCGGCAGCCCCAGCTGCACTTCGAGCAGATCGAGCAGGCCGAGCGGACCGCGGGTGACTTCGCCGATGCCTGAGCCGTACTGAAGCGGCTGCAGTCCGTCGAGGTGCATACCGAAACGGATCAGCACCGGCGCCTGAGATCGCCGAAACGGCGCGTATGAAGAGGTGGTGACACGGCTCGATTCGCACTGCGGGGCAGCCGCGAGTGTACGCCGATACGCGGCGGCTCATCGAGACGAGATGTCATCCGGGCACGGCGACCGCGCCGGTAACCCCTGACCTTTTTTTTGTGGAGCAGTGTCGCGTCGCGCACAGACGTAGAGATACGCGGGCAGCGCGCACGACAGGCCGATGGTGCAGTTCAGCACGATGAACGGCCACGGCGTCGGACCCGCGGGGCGCCGCACGGCGATCAACACCCAGAACACCAGTGACGAAATCAACACATCGGCCGCGAAACCCGAGGCAGCCGGATTGGCGAAGACCGAGTCGATGAAGGTCATTGGATCGAAACCCGCCGCTGCGAAGTGTTCGGCGAACAGCACCAACGGAATCACCGCGCCGACGATCGCCGCAATCAGATAGAAGCTTTTCATGGAACGATTCATAAGGGATCACCTCGTTGATCGACGCCGCCAGCATCTCCACCCGGACGTTACCCGACAATTACCTGCCAGGTGATGGAACGCGCGCCGGCTGGCACCATGCCAACGACAAAAGATGCACACGAGGAACACGCATGCCCCACGCAACGATCAAAGGCGCGCGCTTGTGGTACGACGTGCAAGGCGACGCACGCGGCACGCCGATTCTGCTGCATCACGGCTACACCGCATCACGCGTCAACTGGCAACCGGTGGCCGACCGGCTGATGAAACGCCATCGCGTGATCATGATGGAGTGTCGCGGCACCGGCGAAAGCGAACACACCGCCGACGGCTACACGCTCGAGCAGTACGCGGCCGACGTAGTTGGCCTGGCGGATCACCTCGAGCTCGACCGCTTCGTTTACGCCGGCCACAGCATGGGCGGCGGCATCGGGTACGTACTGGCGCTGGCGTATCCGCAGCGCCTGGAGCGGCTGGTGCTGATGGCATCGGTGCCGGCCGACGGTTTTCCCACCACCGATCCGCGCATGCACGAAATGCGGCGCGCCCTGCGCAGCAAGCGCGACCGAACAACCCTGTTGGCGCAGTATCGCGCCACCTGCGTGCGGCCCGATGTGGAAACAGACGCGTGGTTCAACAGTCGTATCGACCACATCTTCGGCGTATCGGACGGACACTTCGACGGCGGCGCCGAGTCGATGCGCACACTGAACGTGGGTGCGAAGCTCGGATCCATCACGATGCCGACGCTGATCATTGCCGGCTCCGCAGATTCACTGCTGCCTGCCAACCTCGAAGACTTCAGGCGCTTGCCGAACGCCGCGTTGCAGGTGTTCGCGCGCGCCGGTCACGACGTGGCCATTCACGAACCGGACGGCGTCGCCGACGCGATCGATGCGTTCGTCCGCAACGGTATCGCGCGGGCTACTTGACCGGCTCGCCGGGGGCCGACTCGCGCGGTTCCCCGTTGTCACGCTTGCGCGCGTGTGCGGCATCTCTGATCTGCTGAACCCGGCGCACGTAATCGACCAGAACGCTGCCGGACCAGCCGAACGTGAACAATCCGGAGATGGCCATGATCGGCGCCACCATTTCCCACGCGCTCGCCAGCACGAAATTCCCGTACCCGATGGTGGTGTAGGTGTTGCCGGCGAAGAAACCGGCCTCGTGCCAGTTCGGAATCAGCCCCGAGAACACCAACGCGGCCGACCAGAGGAAGATCTCGAAGAGGTGCAGTGTGAGCAGCAGGAAAATGATGCTGCCCATCAGCAGGTCGGCATGCCACAACGACGGATGACGCAACACCGAATGTACGCGCCTCGACACGTGATCGCCCAGCACGCGCAGCCCTATTGCATGCACGAGCATGACGATCATCAGCACGCCGCCGCCAAACACCAGATCCGCCACGGGGATCACTTCGGCGAGGTGGTGCAGCATCGGCAGCTCGGCGACGTCGCCGGGCAACCGGTCGATCGTCTCCAGCCCCTTCTCGAGGTCGTTAGTCAGGTTGGAAGTTTCGGCCGCGGCTACGAAGAGACGGAACATCCGATCAGCCGGCGAGGGGCGAGTGGCGTGGCCACGGTTGCGCCACTTCGTAGCGGCGCGCCACCGCAAGCAGCAGGTCTTCGCGATGACGCGGACCGATGACCTGCAAGCCCACCGGCAACCCGCCCGACGTGAGGCCGGCCGGCAACGTGATCGCCGGCAGATTTGCGAGGTTCGCAAGCATGCCGTGAATCACCGCCATACCGCCGTGGCCGGGAACGCCGCCCACCTCGCTCGGCATCGGACCTTCGGCGGCGAACGCCGGACGCGCCACCATCGGCGTCAACAGCAGATCGAACTGCTCGAAGTAGTCCGCGATCCGATGCACCAGCTTGCGCCGCTCCGATTCCACCGCAGCCGACTTCGGCAGCGTTACGGTGCGCGTCTTCTCCCAACCCGGTGCGATCAACGGATCCAGTTCGTCGAGCCGGTTCTGCCACAGATCGGGGTCGATATCGACGAACTTGTCGACGCCTTCGATTCGCGCATAGGTGCGGATGTAATCGTCGAGTTGAACGTTCACATCGACACGTTGCGCATCGATTGCCGACATCAATGCGCGCGCTGCGCGCTCGCACATCGCGGCCACTTCCGGTTCGACTACCGCAAAACCGAGATCGAGCGACCACGTCACACGGGTGCCGCTCACGTCGAGTGCGTCGAGCGCTGCGACATACCCCGTGTTGGGCGGCGGCAGACAGGTGCGATCGCGCGCATCGGGACCGGCCATGACGTCGAGCAGCAGTGCGGTATCGGCGATGGTGGTAGCGAGGCTGCCGACGACTGCGTTCTGCGCGATGTGCGTCGCGCCGAACGTCGGGATGCGGCCATAAGTGCATTTCAATCCAGGCAGACCGGTAAACGCGGCCGGCGTGCGGATCGAACCGCCGCCGTCGCTCGCCGTGCAGAACGGCACGAGTCCGGCCGAGACGGCCGCGCTGGAGCCGCCGCTCGAACCGCCGGGTGTACGTTGCGTGTTCCACGGATTACGGGTTACGCCGAGCAGCGGACTCGCGGTATACGCCCATGCCCCGAATTCCGGCGCAGCGGTTTTGCCGATCGGAATCGCACCGGCTTTTCGCAACCGCGCGACGTGAATGTCGTCTGCCGTTGCGTTCGGACCGTTGGCGAACCAGCGCGAGCCACGCGTGGTCGGCATGCCGGCGCAATGCTCGAGATCTTTCACGCCGAACGGGATACCGGCCAGCGGGCCGAGACCCGTACCACTCGTTTTCACGGCGCGGTCGACGGAACGCGCCGCTGCAAGCGCGCCTTCGAAGTCGAGATGCACGAACGCGTTGAGGACGGAGTTGTGCCGCTCGATGGCAGCAATGCACGCGCGCGTAAGCGTTTCCGAAGTCAGCGCGCCCGAGCGAATGGAGCGCGCTGCATCAACCACCGTGGGCATCTTCATCGCGCTCTCCCGTTTCAACTGCCCAACAATTCGATCAAGGGGCGGCGACCACGCGATAGTAGACACCGTTGGCACCGTACGACGGCAGGAACCAGTTGTTACCGCACAAGTAGTACGACACGCCGCTGACCGTCGGCGTCATGCAGCCGGCCGGAAGTGTCGGATAGATGCCGCCCATCGTGTACACGGTTGCGTTGTTCACGCCTGCGGCATAGCCGGCGGAGTATGCATTCGACGTGCCCGCCGCCACACCCGCGTTGTAGGCATTGGTGGTGTTTGCCGCGTTCGCCGAACTGGCCGCGGCCGTTGCGACGGCAGCACCGACAACGACACCTGCCGCAGCCGCACCGGCCGTCGACCAACCGCCGCAGTTGTAACAACCGGAGCTGTAGTAGTTCACCGTGGTCGGCGGATGGTAGGCGGGATACACGGCGGTCGTTCCGTAGTAAGGGCTGTGATACGCCGTGGTGCCGTACGCGCTGGTACCGACGGTACCGTAACCGGCGTAGTGCGTGGCGCTGCCGCCATATGCTCCGTACATCTCGGTCTGCCCCGAACCTTCAGCGTGATACGCAGTGCCGCCGTACGCGCTCGTTGCCGTGGTGCCTTGACCATATGTGTGGGTCGCGCTGCCGCCGTACGGGTTGTTGAAGGTGGTTTGACCGGACCCTTGCTCGTGCGTGGCCGTGTCGCCGTAGCGATTGGTCGCCGTGGTGCCCTCGCCTTCCGTATGTGTTGCGCTACCGCCCCATGCGTTGGTGCGCGTCGTCGAATCCGAGCCGGCGGCGTGAAAAGTACCGCCGCCGCCATACGCATTCGCATGTGCCCAGCCGAGCGCCGAGCCGCTCAGCGAAGCCATCCAGAGACCCGCGAGGATGATGCAGAGCTTTTTCATGGCGTATTCCACTTTTTTCACGTCGGATTCCTCAGGGCGTTTTCGTGGATTTCGGGGCGGTCGGCGGCGTCATCGGTGGCTGCGCCGCTGTACCGGGAGATGTGTTGGCAGGCATGGTGTCGGGCCGCGCGAACGCAATCTTCGTCGCAGACGCCGCTTTCGCTGGAGCAAACGAGCCGGCCGCGATCTTCGGGTCGAGCACCCAGTTCGACAGATCCATGTCGTGGCGCAACATCAACGGATCGTTCAGATACACCGCGCGCAGCTTGCGCGGCAACTTGTCGTCGGCGCCCACCCAGATCTGCGCGAACACGTTGCGGTTCGCAAACGCGACCATGTCGGTGGTGGTGTCGCCCACTTCCTTCGACTGTCCTATGTAGAACGCCACTTCCAACCCTTCCGCGAGGTCTTTGTACGGATCCGCGACCACGAGATCGGAGAACGGAAAGTAGATGGATGCCGAATCGAACGCCGCCGCGAGCGTTGCATCGATGGTGGCCGGCGCAACCGCGGTGGCGACCAGATTTTCCGCCGGCGCGTACGCCGCCATCGTTTTACCGTCGTAGTAGAACTCGGTGGCCGGGCCATCGCCGGGCGTGATCACGCGCAGCTTGTCGGGGCGCTGCACCGTAACGTCGGAACGCGTCGTGTAAACGAGCGAAGGGCCGAACACGCTCGGGCTCTCGTAGCTGACCACTGCGGTGAACGACATCGCGCGTGCCGCCGCAAGACGTGCGCTCGCCGCCTTCAGAACATCGAGCGCTTTGGGTTCGAGTTGCAACTCGGGTGCGGTGGGCGCAACAGCGCCGTCCGCCGACATTGCAGGCGGTGGCGCAGGTGTGGCTGCTTGCGCGAGCCCGACCATCGACAGTACGAATGCGGCCGCCACGGTCCACTTCCCGAGAGGACTTGTCGCGAGCGGGCTTTTTACGAGCGTGTTCGTCGACAGCTTCATGGAATCATTCCGCACGTGAACATCTTGTTCGCGATCGGTCCCGCAACTTCGTTGAGGAACACCGTGCGCATCTGCGGATCGCCTTTCAGCAGTTGGATCATGTTCTGTTCTTGCGGACTCTTCGGCTTACCGCGCGCTTCCCACAGCTGTTCGCAGGTCGAAGACTCGTATCGCGCAATCACCTTCTGCGCAACCATGTCGAGCATGGGGTATTGCGATCCTGAAACACTGACCGCCATGAATGCGGTCAGAACGGCGAATGCGGTCGAGCGGCTCAGCACGATGTTCTCCTCGTTGTTTGAATTTTTTCGACTGGGTCTTGTTCAGCGACGGGTGGTCGGTGATTGAGACGAGCACCGCGCAACGGCGCCGCCGAGAGCTTACACGTTCTTCGCAAGCTCAACCTCTTCTGCGTCGCCCTTTGCGTTGGCCGGGCGCGCACGAAACGGTCTGCTCGCGATCAGCATGTAGCCGGCAATCGATGACGCAACGATCAGCGTCATCACGATCATCGCGGTGCGGTATCCCGAGGCGCGAATCATCGCGCCGACCAGTATCGGCCCGAGCACGCCGCCGACCATCACCGTCCCGGGTACCAGCGACGACAGGCGACCCGTGCTGTCGCGCCCGGCGACCAGTCCGATGACGAACGGAATGAAGAAATTCCAGCTGCAGTTGAACACGAACACCGCCACATAGAACTGCACGGTACCGCTTACGAACGTGAGCATCGCGAACGACGCAACAAACACGAGTCCGGCTAGCGCTTCCGGCCAGATTCGCTTCGTGCGACCGGCAAAGACCGCGGCTCCCAACGAACCGATTACGCCGACGAACAATCCTACTGCGATCGCATTGCTGGCCGCGGCGCGTTCGATACCTGCATGCACGGCGACGCGTTCGAGAAATGCCCACACGCCGATACCGCCGACGTAGAACACCATGATGGCAAACAGCGCGAGCCATGCCGACTGCGGAGCGTCGCGCAAGCGGACCGGTATACCTTCCGCGTGCACCGCCCGGATCGCTCGCAGGGGCAGTTTCAAGGCCAGTGGCACAACGATCACGCTGGCGCACGCGAGACCTGCAGCGTAACCACCGAGGCCGAGCGTGGCGGCCGGCATGCAGGCGAGGAACGTTCCCGCGAAAACGACGTCGGTGGTGACCTTGAGGCTGTATGCGCGCGTCGGATTCGGCAGCGACGCAATCACGGTGAGGCAGAGACTGGCAATGACCGCGTTCGAGGCGCCGGCCAGCGTCTGGGACAGGAACAACGTGACCGAGCCGGGCGCGAACCACAAACCCAGCTGGCCAAGCGCCGCGCCGGTGAGCGCGATGGCAATCGCGTAACGACAATCGACGCGCGCGATCCATTGGGGGGCACTCAAGGAGATGAGCAACCCCGTGAGGGTGCCGGTCGCAATCAGGAATCCCACCTCGACTTCGTCGAGCGAATGGAAATCCGACAGCAATCCCGCCATCACCGGCAGCACGTTGCCCGGCATCGCAGCGATGCTCGCAATGACGATGGCTGCCACAGCAAAGATCGGCATGGACTGTCAAGCCAGTGGGCGGGACTCGAGGGCACGCGGACGGTGCAGGGTTCAATTCATACTGTCAACGGAAGGCCGTCGACGAATCGACAACGAGGCGTTCGTAGCGAGCTGCCGGACAATCGCATAAACCACTTAACAAGTGCGCACGTCACCAGCGATAATCCGTTGGGTGGGGCGGTCCCGCCTCATGGGGAGAAAAGTAGATTCTCATTAAGGAGCGTTTAGGCATGCGTGGCTTACGAATAGCTTTGGGGTTGATCGGCGTGTTGGGGATTGCGGCGAACGCCGCAGCAGAGTCCAGCTTCTACGTCGGCGGCGGAGTCGGTCAATACACTGCTCAGGTCGAGAGTCCGTTGAGCGCCGCAGCGGCAACGAGCGTAGGGGTCAACTGCACCGTAGCGGGCTTCCCCCTTTTGAATTCGTGCTCGCGTAACTACCAGGACAGCGCGGCCACCTGGGTCGTGTTCGGCGGCTGGCAGCTTATGGACTGGCTCGCAGTTCAAGTGGATTACGACTGGTACGACAAAGGCCAGAGTCAGATTCCGATCAACAGCAGCCGTAACTTCACGGTCAGCGGTGATGCTTGGGAAGTGTCTGTGAAGCCGTCGTTGCCGCTCGGCGAGCATATCGAGCTCTACGCGCGCCTCGGCTGGAACTGGTACAACGTCGATGGCAAGTACCAGTACATCAAAGGTAACAGCGACAGTGACGACGCAGCCATGGCTGCGGGCGGCATTGGCTTCAAATTCACGCCGGAATTCAGCATTCAGGCCGAATACGAATACGTCGATGTCGACAGCGGTGCCCTCGACGCTGCAACGATTCGCGCGGTCTACCACTTCAAGCGCTGAGCTCCCTCTTCGAGTGTGGGTCGGGTGTGGCGCGTCGCCGCACCCGACATGCCCCAAGCTGTTAGCGAGCAAGTCGTTAGCGAGCGGAAAACTCGCCCTTGAGTGCGTCGGTGTGTTCACCCACTGCGCACCAGCCACCGCATTTCGGTGCTCCGTCGAATGCGAGCAGTGGGGCATGCCGTTGATACGTGCCCCATTCGCTCGACTCGGCGTCGACCACCAATCCCGCTGAGGCGATGCGATCCGCCGGTAGACCGGTATCCGCACGCTCGCACGCGAAGCCTCGCGCGCGCAACTCGGTTGCCCACCGATCGGCCGCCATACAAGCGAACTGATCGGCACGGTCGGCATCGTGCTTTCCACTGAGTTCGGCCAGCGCGGCATCAAAACCGTCCGCGTCGTCGGCCGGAACCGAAACGAATACCCAGCCGTGTGCACACTTGTACAGACGTTGCAGAGCCGACAAACCGAATCCGAGCGCGTCCGGATAAACACGGGGCGGCTTGCCGGGATAGTCGAAGAAGTCGTCGAAGTTTGCGTAGGCATTCGCGCCGAACATGTCGACATAGACAGCCTGCCCAACGCCACACCGCGCGACAGCGGCCAATCCGAGTGTCGCCGCATTGGCAACCACCAGCGACGTGTTGGGGTCGGGATTCAGCTCGTTCGCACGCGAGATTCGACGCGCGGCCTCGCGCAACGCTGTTCCGCTCAATAGTTGCTCGGGCAACTGCCCGCCCAACTGCGCGACGACACCCCCCAGCGCCGCGCCCGGAATCGGATGTGTACTCGGACGCAACGCACCCGGCCCCTTCGGCCCGTAACCGTTCACCGAGACGTACACGAGTTTCGGATTGATTGCCGATGCGTCGGCATACCCGATGCCCAGCCGTTCCGGCACACCGACGCGATAGTTGTGAATCAGCACGTCGGCGCGCGCGATGAGGGCGCGCGCGACACGCTGACCTTCGGCCGACTTCAGGTCGACGCAGATGCTCTCCTTCCCTGAATTGACGCGCGCCGCGCCGAGCCCACCCATCATCGCCCTGAACGGATCGCCCTCGAGCGGCTCCACCTTGATCACGCGCGCGCCGAGATCTGCGAGCATCGAAGCACCCAGCGGTGCGGCGATGATGGTGGCGAACTCGACCACCGTCACCCCTTCGAGTGGTCGTTGGACGACCTGTACGCTCTGCGAGGGCACGTCGAGCTTGCGCTGCATGGCCGTGTTCAGGTCCATTTCGCCCACAGACGGGATGCTGGTCCCCGCGGCACCAGGCGTGACGTCCAGTCTCGCAACCACACCCAACTGACGGCCCAGCGGCGTCTCGACGACGTGACCGTTGTCGATCAGGTCGTCATCGTCCAGCGCTTGCTGCGTCGTTTGATATTGATGCGCCACGATTCCGCCGTCAGCAACGAACAACGTCATCCACTCCGTCGCCGTGCGCGTCTGCATATGGGCCAGCAAGCGGTCGCGAAACGCTTCACGCGCGGCGTCGGGCCACAGCCCCGGCTGATTACCCAGTTCGGCGAGCACGTCGTCGAGCCCCACGCATTGCAGAAACCGCTCGAGCAGGTGCGGCAGCAGATTGCCGAGTTGCAGCCACCGGCCGTCGGAACATTGGACGGGGTGATAGTTGATGGTGGGCATCAACGTGAAGGGATCGCCGCCGAGTGGCGGTATTTCGAGACCGCGCTGCTGCAGCTGCGGCACGAACAAGCCACCCATTTCGAAGGGCAGCAGCCCGCGCGCGAGATCCGTCTCGAAGCAGCTGCCACGACCGGTGCGCTCGCGCGCGAAAAGACCCGCAACAACGCCCGAACACGCCGCTTGCGCGACGGCGTGCGTCGCAACGCGCACCGCGCTGTAGACCGGTCCATCGCGCTCGGCCACGCCGCGAAAACCCATCATTCGTCCGAGCCGCGCAGCGACGAGATCTTCCTCGAGCGGCAGGCCGTCGAAGCGCGTGATGGCGCCGTACACCAGATCGGGGCGGTTGCGACACAAGCGCCGTGCATCGAGCGCGCGATCGGTAAGCACTGCATCGGCGGTGGACACGATCAGTTCGTGCAACGTCGCGTCATCGCAAACCACGCTGCGCTTACCGCGCAACCAGACGCGCGCGTGCGGCTCGGTGCGTGCCGGATCGCCGTCGCGCGTCTCCACTTTGATCACTTCGGCGCCGAAATCGGCCAGCATCATCGTGGCGATTCCACCGATGGGACCCGACGTGACATCGACGACGCGCAGATTCTCTAGGGGTTTCAAGCCTTGCCTCCCGGTGCGATTCTAAGCTTCGCGCCCTCCTTTTAGAGGGAAGGTCACGGGATCACACATGCAATTCGCGATCAACAGGCTCGACATGTCGAGCGTCGACGCATTCGCACGCTCCGCGGCGAAGGCGGAATCGTTGGGCTGGGGTTACGGTCTGATCCCCTGCTCGCCGCTGCTCGTGCGCGACCCGTACGTGATGCTCGCGTTCGCTGCGCTCGCAACGCAGCGCATCGTGCTCGGCACGTTGCTCGACACACCGGTCATGCGCCACCCGGCCGCGCTTGCATCGTCGATT
>JBGSNQ010000049.1:0-3257 GCA_041739525.1 Pseudomonadales bacterium
CGCGCGTCTGGCGTGGCCTGCGCGCGCTGCCGCGGCGTCTGCTGCTGGCTTACTCCGGCATCGGCGTGCTGGTTTCGCTGCACTGGCTCTCCTTCTATGCCGCGATCAAGCTGTCGAACGCCTCGGTGGCGGTGAGCTGTATCGCCTTGGCTCCGGTGTTCATGGCGCTGCTGGAACCACGCATCACCGGCCGTGCGTTCGTGCCGCGCGAGCTGTGGCTGGGCGCGGCAGTGGTGCCGGGAGTCGCGCTGGTGGTGGGCGGTGTTCCGTCCGGCATGGGCGTGGGGATCGTGGTGGGCACGCTCTCGGCGGTGCTGGTGGCGTTGTTCGGCGCGTTCAACAAGCGCCTGGTGGAACGCGCCGATCCGCTGACCGTGACCTGTGTGGAACTCGGTGCTGGCGTGGTGTTCCTGACCCTGCTGACGCCTCTGCTGGGCAGCTCCGGGATCACGACGTTGCCGAGCCCACGCGACACCGCCCTGTTGCTGGCATTGGCATTGGCCTGCACCTTGCTGCCGTTTGCGTTGTCGTTGGTCGCGCTACGCCACCTGAGCGCCTACAGCGCACAACTGGCGATCAACCTCGAGCCGGTTTACGCCGTTGCGCTGGCTGTGGTGCTGCTGGGCGAGCAACGCGAACTGTCAGCCGCGTTTTATCTCGGTGTGGCGGTGATCCTGATCGCCGTGTTCGCCTATCCGTGGCTGTCGCGGCGCCACACCGCACCGGTGGCGGAATTACTGGGCACAGCCGAACCCAAGAGCGCGGCCGAGTGATCGCGAAGCGGGATGGCGACGGCCCGCTTCGACGACGAGAAAGGCCGTTTGCATCCGCTCAGAAGTACGCCCGCAACCCGAGGCTGACGTTGCGACCCGGCAGCGGCACCAGATCCTTGACCACCGACGTTGCCAGCCGTGCATTCCGGTCGGTGAGATTGCTCGCCTGCACGAAGACGTCCCAAATGCTGCTCAATGTGTTGGCGAAGGTGTAGCTCAGACTGGCGTTCACCAGGGTGTAACCTCCGGTTTCGGTTTCGAACTGGGCGATGCGATGCTGCGCCGCGGTGCGCACTGCGCCGATACTGCCGCGCCAGTCATCGCCGCGCCAGCTCAACTCGGCGCCGAATCGTCCGGCAGGAATGCGCGGCAGGTTGCTGCCATTGGAACGGGCGTGGACCAGATCGCCGTGCAGGCGCAGGTCGATCTTGCCGATATCGTTGTCGGCCAGATGCAGGGTGGTTTCCCCCTCGAGCCCGCGAAACACCGCGTTCGCCTGGCCCCAGGTGCGGATCGGCAACCCGGATTCGTCTTCCATCAATCCGGTATCGGCAAGGAAAATGAAGTTGTCGAACGTGTTGCGGTAGGCCGCCAGTTGCGCCTCGAACCCCGTTCCGTGGTAATGCAATCCCAGCTCGATCTGGCGCGACGTTTCCTTGCCCAACAGCGGATCGCCGATCTCGAAGGTCGCGGTCGCGGCATGCGGGCCGTTGGCGAACAACTCCTCCTCGGCCGGTGCCCGTTGCGCGCGATCGAGGTTCAGGAGCAGATGCAGGTGCTCGTCGAGTTCCCAGCGCGCCCCGAGCGAGGCGCTGAACAATGAGAACGAGCGCTTGTCGCTGGCGACCGGATCGCTGCCTTGGAAGTCGCTGCGTGCGCCCAACTCCAGCTTCAAACGATCCCAATCGGCCTGCTCCACCACGAAGACGCCGAGACTGCGCGTGCGCGTGGTGGGGACGAACGCCTCCTCGCCGATCGCTTCGAATCGCCTGCTGCCGCCCTGGACGCCGAGCGCACCCTGCCAGGCACCGAACGTGCTGTGGGTCGCCTCCAGACGCAGCTCGTCGCCCTTGCTGAGGAACGTCGTACCGGGTGCGTCGCCCTCGAACTCGATGTGTTTGTAGTCGGTATGACCGTAGCTGAGCTTGACGTTCTCGATGCCCGAAACCGGCTGGGTCAGGCCCGCCTTGAGATCGTAGCGGGTCTGTCCAAGATCGATGGTCACTGGGGGATCGATGCCATCGCCCGGTTCGGCCGGATTGCCGTAGGTGTCGTCGTAGCGCGATACCGCCGCTCCGGCAAAGCCCCAGTCGCCGAACACCGACCCGGCCACCGCGCCCGATTGGGTGCGAACGTCGCTATTGGCCAGTTTCCCGCTGGGAAGGTCATAGTTGCCTGTATCGCGATACGCCCCATCGGCATGCAGGGCGTAGCCGTCGCCGCCGGCATCGACCCGGCTCATACCGGTGAAGCCGTTGGAACCGGCGTCATAGCGCAGTTCGGCGCGTCCGCTCAACGGTGTGTCCAGGGCGGACTCGCGGATCCGGCCATCCACCACATTGACCACGCCACCGATCGCGCCTGAGCCATACAGCAACGTCGATGGGCCCTTGAGCACTTCGATCTGGTCGGCCAGAAACGGTTCGATGGCCACCGGGTGATCCTGGCTGACATTGGATACATCGTTGCTGGACAAGCCGTCGCTCAACACCGCGACACGCGGGCCATCCAACCCACGGATGATCGGGCGGCCGACACCGGGACCGAAATAGGTGGTGGTCACCCCCGGGATCGAAGACACTGTTTCGCCCAACGTGTTGGCCTTGCGGGCATCCAGCTCGTCGCCGGCGAGTACGGCGACCGGCGCGACGATGTCGTCGACATTCCGGCCCAACGGCACGCCGGTCACGGTCACGGTTTCCAGCGTCTTCGCGGGGCGCCTGGCGCCGTCGGGAGAAACCGGTTCATTGGAGTTCTGAGCATGCAACACGGCGGTGAACGACAGTGTCGTAATTGCCAGCGCAAGCGGACGTAAACGAAGGCGTGAGTTCATCAGGGCGAGGCCTCGGAAAGATGGCGTGAAGTGAAATGATATATCATTTCACTTCACGCACAAGTCCCCGGGGTCATATGCCCACCGCCGGTCTCCGCAACGGGTTGGGCGGCTTCAGGCCCAGCGTCGCGACACCGCGAAGGGAATGCTGCCCGCTTCGAAACGATATAACATACCGCCCTCACCCGACTCTGCCGGATCACATGTCCATGCGTGCTATGCCTAGCGCCGCTGCCCTGGCGGCCATCCTGATGTCCACTTCTGTGCACGCCGCCGCCCCGGTAACCGCCGAACAAGTCGCCGCGCTCGAAGCTCGCATCGCGCAACTCGAACAACAATCGCAGGCGCTGCGCGAGCAGGCCGAACAAGCGATCGGCGCAGCGCGCGAGGCGCGCGAAGCGCTGGTGCAGATCCGTCAGCAGCAGCAGGAC
>JBGSNQ010000063.1:0-3700 GCA_041739525.1 Pseudomonadales bacterium
TTGCGGCTGGCGAGACGGTAGTGGTATCGGCGGCCGCGGGCGGCGTGGGCAGCGTGGTCTGCCAGCTTGCACGCATCGCCGGTGCGCGCGTGATCGGTATCGCCGGCGGTCCCGACAAGGTCCGCTACCTGACCGACACGATCGGTGTCGACGCAGCGATCGACTACAAGAACGAAGACGTCGGACGTCGGCTGGACGAACTGGCGAGCGAAGGTATCGACGTGTACTTCGACAATGTCGGCGGCGAACTGCTCGACGTCATGCTGGACCGCATGGCGAGCGGCGCGCGCATTTCGCTGTGCGGCGCGATATCGCAATACCAGAGTTCCGAGATTCGCGGGCCGCGCCTGTATCTGCGTATCGCCGAGCGCAATGCCCGCATGTGCGGTTTCACGGTGGATCATTTCGCCGCGCGCTTCGATGAGGCGAGACAACGCATCGTCGAATGGATGCGTGCCGGTCGGTTAGTGCTGCCCGAGCACGTCGAACGCGGCATCGACCGTTTCCCGGCTGCGCTCGTGACGCTCTTCGGTGGTGGCCACAGGGGCAAGCTGCTCGTACAACCGTAGCAGCGCGCGCGAATTCGCTGGTTCCGCGCGCGTTGCGGCCAAATCTATCCGAAACGGGAGGTTCGATCGGCGACCCTCGACGCTACTCTTCCTGCACGTCTGCCAGCACGTCCGCCTGCACGATCATCGGAGTCGACCATGAACGTTTCGGGAATGATCCACGTCAACATCAACTGCTCGAGTTTCGAGCGCTCGCGCAGGTTCTACGAAGCCCTCGGTTTTCGCGTCGTCTGGCAGGTGCCGACCACGAATACAAAAGAGGTTGCCGCGGCCGTTGGTATGCCGCCGTATCGCGTCAACGGCGCCTTGATGGCACTCGAAGGATCGCAACACCCCGTGGTGATCGACCTGCTCGAGTGGCAGTCGCCCAGCGACCTCGCGGCTCCCTATCCGCACCTGTATCACCTCGGACTCGCGCGCCTCGCGCTTGCGACCACCGATATGGACGCCGATCTCGCAGCGCTCGAGGAAATGGGAGTCGAGTTCATCGGTCCGCCGGCGCGTGTGGTCGTGAACGGTGTCGCGGGTGGGCGCTTCGTGTGCTTCAAAGACCCCGACGGCACAGTTCTCGAACTGGTAGAAGCACGTGACGCCGCGGCCGTTGCCGACCGCTTCACCGAAACGCCCGGCAGCAAGAGCGCCTAGCGCCAGTCGAAATTTCGAACGGAGAAACGAGGCGACCAGGTGTTGTACGTACTCGAGCCGCCCGACAACGACTACGCGCGCCCAACAGGGCATGATGCTTCCGAACGGCAGCGGCGAGCGGCATGAATACGCGCACGCTGCCCGACTACATGAACGTGCTGGCACACGAAGTGATGCCGTACTCGAGGGACTGATCGTCGATGCGCACATGCGCCACGCGACCGGGGAATGACGTGTCAGATCGCAGCATGGATCTTCGAATCGCCTGCGAGCAGTTGGCTCAATGCCGCGATCTCGTGGCCGCCGCCGATTGCCTGATCGAAGTCGGACGAAACCTGGGCATGCCGCACCCCGCGGTGATCGACGACTACTCGTCCGACCGATTGCTAACGACCGAAGACGGCCGCGCCCTTGCGAGCGTGCTGGGTTGGCAGGCCGATTACTTCGAGAACTGGTTGTCGAACAAGCTGTATCTCGTCAGCCCGATCGCAGCGGCGTGCAGAGTCTCCACTCAGCCGTTCGCGTGGGATGCTGCAGTGATGGCCGCGGCGATCGAACAGACACAACGGCGTGCCGTCGATTGGCCGCTTACGCCTATGCGTGGGTTCTTTGGCGGCATCACCGTGCCCATTCATCTGCCGCGCGGCCGCACCGGTTCGGTATCGTGGTACTCGCGCGATCCGAACGTCGACACACGCGCCACGCTTGCGGAGTTCGACGTGTGGATTCGTATAGCGGGATATCGCTTCATGGATCTCGTGTATGCAATACGCGCCGAGCGCGCACCGGCGCCGAGCGCGCCAGCGCAGTTGAGCGAGCGTGAACTCGAATGTCTCGCGTGGGCTGCCGTGGGTCGTACCGATGCCGAGATAGCAGCATTGATCTTCCGGTCGCCGACGACTGCGCGGTTTCACATCGACAATGCCGTTCGCAAGCTTGGCGCGCGCAATCGCACGCAAGCCGTCGCGATTGCCGCGGAAATCGGGCTCATTCATCCACTCGCCAGATCCTGATCGAGCCGCGCGCGAGTCGCGCTGCGTCGGCCGGACGTTGCGATATCCCTGAAAAATCTCTCGCAAACGAGAGTATCGCGGCGCAGATCGACGCACCTAGAGTCCGCAGCGGGGCGGAGCAATGGGGAGGCTCGATGAATACCTACCGGATCTGGACTTGGATTTCACCAGCAAATTTGCTTGTGGGAATGTTTGCAGCACTGTGTTCTGCGGCGGCGTTTGCTGAAGACGCGCCGGTGGCACAGCCGGCCAGGGCGCAGGTCGAAGAGATTATCGTCACTGCGCAGAAGCGCGCGGAGAACGTGCAGAACGTGCCGCTCGCGGTGACGGCGCTCGTCGCAGAACTGCAGCAGCCGACGGTGCGCACGCTGGTCGATCTCAACGGTTACGCACCGAACGTGCGTATCGACAGGGACCCGGCGCGCCCGGGCGGCGCAAGCATCACGATCCGCGGCATCAGCCCGACGCGCACCGACGACAACTCCTTCGATAGTCCGATCGCAGTGCAGATCGACGGCGTGTATCTCGGCACGTTGTCGGGCCAGATCATCGAGAACTTCGATCTTGAGCGGGTCGAGATTCTGCGCGGGCCGCAGGGCACGCTGTTCGGCAAGAACACTACTGGCGGCGTCATCAACGTGATCCGGTCGCGTCCAACCGGCGAGTGGGGCGCGCGCGCCAAGGTCGACTACGGTCAATGGAATCAGCGCGAGGTTCGCACGGTCGTGAACGCACCGATCGTCGACGACATGCTCGCCGCGAAAGTCTTCTATACGAATCTGCAGGGCGACGGTTATCTGAAACGCAACGGCACGGGTAACAACATGCCGGAGCAGGACTACCAGAACTACGGTGTTACGCTGCTCGCCACTCCCGTCGAATCGTTCGAAGCGTTGCTGACGATCGAAAAATACGAAGACAACAGCCAGGGCGGCGGTTCGCTGACCAACTTCAACCTGGCACCCGGCGTGGCGACGGCGCCGCCGCAGGGCTCGCCCGAAACAGATCTCTCAGGGGGCTTCCTGTCGTGCACGCTGTTTGCGAGCCAGATCATTCCGCAATGGAATTCGACCGTGCCATGCCGGACGTCGTTGAAGGTCGCCGACGATACGACGGTGGATACGCCCAATCCGACGCACTTCGACGTGGACGCGTACACGTTGAACATGAGCTATGACCTCTCCGATCACCTGAAGCTGGTCTCCGTGACGGGTTATCGAGACATGACCGAAGACCGTCTGCTCGATTTCGACGGCAGCGCAGACAACTTCATCACGCTTCAGCGGGACAACGATTACGACCAGACGAGTCAGGAACTTCGCCTGGTCGGTACCTGGGACACGCTCTCGGTGGTAACCGGCTTCCACTACTGGGACAGCAAGTTCACGCAGGATTGGATCACTGGCGGTGAGTTCTGGAAATACGTTGGCACGCTGGGAGGCTACGACCTCACCAACAACACGTGGCTTCCCG
>JBGSNQ010000065.1:0-2747 GCA_041739525.1 Pseudomonadales bacterium
ATCCCCAAACGACCGCGTCGTGGCGCGCGATACCGCCGCGCGACTGCACGAACCCGCCCACCACGGCATTGGTCGGCGTGCGCAGCCGCAATGCGGGCGCCATCCCGGCAATTTCAGCCACGCCCAGCAGTTCCGCGTCGACACCGTGGTGACGCAGCACCGCCACTCGCCGACGCATCGCATTGAGGGCGGCCCGCGAGTTGGCGAGGTTGAGCACGCCGCGGCGGCTGAACAGGATGTTGAAGTTCAGCTCGCGAGTTAGGTTCTCGAACAACGTCAGCGAGCGGTCGTAGAACGCGATGCTGGCGGGATGCAGATAGTTCGACCTCACGATCGACGTGTTGCGGCCGCTGTTGCCGCCGCCGATCCATCCTTTCTCTATGACCGCGACGTTCGTGATGCCGTGGTTCTTCGCAAGATAGTAGGCTGTGGCGAGCCCGTGCCCACCGCCGCCCACCACGATCACCTCGTAGCGGTCGCGCGGTGTCGCATCGCGCCAAAGGCGCGGCCAGCCCCGATGGCCGTGCAGCGCTTGCGCCAGCATCGAGCCCAACGAAAGCTTCACGCCGCGTTCAACGTCTGTCGCAACCACGCCTCTACGTAGTGCGCGTGGCTACGATCCACCAGCACGTCGACGCCGTCTGCGCGTCGGTGGCAGATGACCGGCACTTCTCCGAGCAGTGTTCTGATCGCGGTCCCAGCAGCGAGCGCATCGATCGGTTCGACGAGTTGCTCCGACAGTTCGGCATCGGCGCCTGATACGCGCAGCGCAACGAACCGGTCGCTCGCGTCTTCCAAGAGATGAGTTGCATCGCCGAGTCGGGCGCGCCAGCTGTCCATCAGCGCAGCGATGTCGCGGCCCTCGCACAGCAGCAGCCATCGTCGGGGCCCGAGCTGTAGAACCGTGTCCTGGGCCTGGGCGGCCAGCCATGTGGGTACGGCCTCGCAGAACGGCAACACGAGCACCGCTTTGCCGGTGCCGTTGCGCCGCTCCACCGTCATTTGAAAGTCACCAGCCGCTGTTCTTCGGCCCAACGGGTAGTCTCCTCGAGCGCCACATCGAAGCGCTGGAAAATCTCGTCGATGTCCGCTTCGGTGGTGATCAACGGCGGACAGAATGCGATCGAGTCGCCGGCTGGAACCGCACGCACGATCAGTCCATTGCGCTCGCAGCACTGCTTCAGTTTCTGTGCAACCTGTCCCGGCCTGTCGAAAAACGCGCGCTTCGATTTGTTCGACACCAGTTCGACAGCCCCAACGAGCCCGAGCTGTCGCACTTCCCCGACCAGCGGGTGCTGCGCGTAACCCTGCAGGCGCCGCGCGAAATGCTTCGCGACCTGCCGAACGTGCGCGAGCAGATTGCGACGCTCGAAGATCTCCAGCACCTTCAGCGACACGGCGGCCGCGACTGGATGTCCCGCGTATGTCGCGCCGTGCGCGAAGTAATGACCGACCTCGTCGCTGCCGCGCACCATCCCCTGATAGATCGGTTCGGACAATGCAATCGCAGATATCGGTTGATACGCGGACGACAGGCCCTTCGCCATGGTCATCGCGTCGGGTTTGATGCCCACGGTCTGCGAGCCGAACATCTCGCCGGTTCGCCCGAAACCGGTGATGACTTCGTCCACCAGAAACAGGATGTCGTACTTCGCCAGCAGCGCCTGCACCTTCTCGTGATACGTGCGCGGCGGAATGATCACGCCGCCCGCACCGGTCACCGGCTCGACCAGAAATGCCATGATGGTGCCGGGACCCTCCGTCACGATCAGCGCTTCCAGTTCCGCCACCAGCCGGCTCGCGTACTCTTCTTCCGATTCGCCGGGTAAGCCGTTGCGATAGAAGTGCGGATCGGCCGTGTGCAGAAATCCAGGCAACGGTGCGTCGAACATCGCGTAGTTGCGCGAGAGGCCCGAAAGACTCGTCGCCACCACGGTTGCGCCGTGGAAACTGTTGATGCGCGTGATGACCTTCTTCTTCTCGGGTCGTCCGATCGCGTTGTTGTAGTACCAGAGAAACTTGATCAGGTAGTCGTTCGCTTCGGAACCCGACACCGCGAAATAGATGTGCGCGTTCGGAATCGGCACCAGCGCGGACAGCTTCTCTGCAAGTTCGATGGCCGGATTCACCGACCGGCCCGCCAGCGTGTGGTAGTACGGCAGCTTGCGCATCTGCTCGATGGCGGCGTCGATCAGTTCGCCCTCGCTGAAGCCGAGCGCCGTGCACCACATGCCGGACGCCGCCTCGATGTAGTCGCGACCGGCGTCGTCGAATACCCGGATGCCGTCGCCGCGCGTGATGACCACCGGTCCGTCGCGCTGAATCCCCGACAGGTCCGTGTAGCCGTGAATCAGATGCGCGATGTCGATCTGCCTGAGCTGCTCTGCCGTTCGGGCCACGTCTAGTCTCCTGATGGTTCGGCCGGCGTCACCGCCAGCACCCGCGTCGATTCGATGTGATTCAGCAACTGTTCCTTCTCGAAGTACATCGGCTTCATGAGCCGTTCGCTCGACAGCCTGGCCTGATCGTCGAAATGCGGCGACGCGGGATCGTCACTCTGTCCATACACGCGCAACGAGTACCCTTCGATCGGCGTGGTGAAGAACACGAGACGCATCGCAGTGCTGCCGCGCGCGGCGCGCCGCTCACCGGAAGCGTTCGGCACACCCGACGCGAACGCGCGCACCGTGCGTTCGCACAACGGCGAGACGGCCGCGAGGCAGTCGGGAACCTGCGTCATGTCGATC
>JBGSNQ010000086.1:0-3173 GCA_041739525.1 Pseudomonadales bacterium
GGCGGCATGGACGGCCTCGCCGCAGTGCCGGCGTACGGCGACCCTGCGTTCGTTTCCGCGCGCGCCGGCATCGCCACACCTCCACCCCGCAACGCGAACGGCGCGATCGCGCTCGACTCGATGTTCGGTCTGCATCCGGCGTTGACGGAGTTCGCCACGCTTTACGCAGAGCAATCGTTACTGCCGATCCACGCGACGTGCGTCGCGTATCACGGCCGCTCACACTTCGAAGCGCAGAACGTGCTCGAGAACGGCTCGGCAACTCCCTATCTGCTCAAGTCTGGTTGGCTCAACCGATCGCTGACGGCGTTTCCCGCCGCGAATCACGACATCGGCATCGCAATCGCCCAAACGATGCCAGTGATCATGCGCGGCGAGGCAACCGTTACGTCGTGGTATCCGTCCATGCTGCCGAGCCCCAACTCCGACACGGTCGCGCGTATCGCGGCAATGTACGCGACCGACCCGAAGCTCGACGCCGCTCTCACACGCGCGCGTTCCGCGCACGAGATGGCGACGGATACCGACTCGGGCTCGCAGTTTGCCGGCCTGATGACGGCGGCGGGAACGTTCCTGGTGAAACCGGATGGCCCGCGCATTGCCATGATCGAAAGCGGCGGTTGGGATACACACGCGGCACAAGCCGCGGACTACGGCGCGCTGGTGCGCAACTTGCGCGAACTGAACCGTGGTGTGGCGTCACTGCGCACATCGCTCGGTTCTACCTGGAATCAGACTGCCGTTCTCGTGATGACCGAGTTCGGCCGCACGGTGGCAATGAACGGAACTCAGGGCACCGACCACGGTACCGGTGGCGTCGCATTCCTTCTGGGCGGCGCGATCGCCGGCGGTAGAGTGCTCGCGGATTGGCCCGGCCTACGACCCAACAACCTGCTCGAGGGGCGCGATCTGAAACCCACGACGGATTTGCGCGCCGTTGCGAAGGGACTATTGGCGCAGCATCTCGGCGTTCCGGACGCTCATATCGAACGCGTGGTGTTCCCCGACAGCGCCGCCGTCAAACCGATACGCGACCTGGTGCGGAGCTGATTCGCAACAGACGTCTTAGGGTTTCTTCGTCCAGGACTGCCCTTGCAACCGGATGTATGTGCCGGGCGCCGCCTTATCGAACACCTTACCCGCGCCGAGCCGGCCGACGTCATCCGCCGTAACCGGATCCTGCGGCGTTGCGGTTTCCTTGGCGATCTTCTCGTACACCGTGCGTCGCTTGGCGTTCACTTCCGACACGAGCGCCTGAACTTCCTTGCTGGGATTCGGCGCAACAGCGGCGATGAAGCCGGTCCAGTCTTCGCCGACGAGCCCTTGCGCGCGCGCTTCGTCGAGCGTCAATGCAAACGCCGTCATCGGCAGCAACGTCAAAGCAAGTAGAACGATTCGTCGCAGCTTTTGTCGCAGCATGGCCGGCTCCTTCAGAAAATGTCGCTGTTCTTGTCGATCGCGCTATCGAGCTCTTTATCGACCTTGACCAGAATCTCGTGGTGGATGTTCACGTTCAGGTTGATCGTGATGGGCTCATCGGTGGCAACTTTTACGGTCGGCGTACACGCAACGAGTGCGCATGCGACCAGCACGAGTATCAAAGAACCGGTCGACGAACCGGTCAGCACCTTCAATGACGTCATCGCGTTCCTCGCAAATGCAGCGCGGTAACGATAGCAGCAACGCCCCTCTTTCTCACGAAGAGATACTCACGAACAGATACTCACGAACCGAATCGCTTTTCCAGGCTCTCTGTGACGTCGTCCGCAGCGCGCAGGCTCTGCAGCAACGCAGGCAAGCTCTCACTCAGATTCAGGTTGAATTGAATCGCGCGGCCCTGCTCCACCGCCGGATTGAATCCCTGCAACCGCACCGCGAGTTTGAGCGCGCCGTCGGTTGCCAGCGCAACGTTCGCATCGAGCGTGTCGTAGCGAAAATCCTCGAGCGCCTGGAACGCGAAGCCGACGCCGGATTGCGCCGCCATAGAGGACGCGGCTGCCCCTTTGTAAATCAGGGTACCGCCCGGGGGGCGCGCAACGATTCTTCCGTCGGTTACGGCAAAGTTCTCTCCGTCCATCGCCACCGGCAGCTTGCCGTCGAGCACACCGCTGCCCTTCACGTCGTTGCCTTCCAACGCGAGCACGTTCGCCAGTTCGATTCCATCGAGGGCTATCGCGAGCGACGTTTTGTCGGTTGCAAGCTCGTATTCGAACGGATCGGCTGCGAAGCGACCGCCCAGAACGTTGCCTGAAAGGCCGTGCACCCGTGCAAAGCCGTTGGCAACGGAAAAATTGAGGGAAATGTCGGTGAGCGGAAAGCCGACATCGAACGACTGGATCGTCAGGTTGTTGTCGGCGACCGTAAGCGACTCTCGCGCCAGGGTGAACGGCACGTCTACCGTCAGCCCGTCGATCGTATAGTCCTCGTAATGCGCCTTGCGCCCATCGATTCGGACGCGCCCCTTCGCGTGGTAGCTCAGCGTCTTCGATGCGTCCCAACTACCGTCCAGTGTGAGTGCGATGCTGCCCTCGTCCACGTCATACGCCGCGTTGAATCCCGGCAGCTGCGTTGCGAAGAGCGCCTTGGTCACTTCGCCGTTGCCGGACGCGCTGAATGCGCCCGTCGCGCTCGCGAGATCGTGCGACACGGTTACGCGCACGGCCATCGCGTCGCGGCCTGCGTGCGTTCGCAATACCGCGGCCGCTCCGACCGAGTCGCCGTCGACCGTCACCTGCTCCACCGACATCCACGCGTTGCTCAATGCGATGGTGTGCTTGCCGACATTCATCGGCGGCAGCGCGGCCTTCAGATCGAAGGCGCGCACGCGCAGTTGGGTTGAATCCGGCTGCATCTCCACCGTCAACGGCGAAACCGTCGACAACTCGAATCCGTCGGGAGCGAGAACGATGTGCGCGCCCGCATCGAGCTCTACCTTGATCGATTCGCCGATCGAGTAGCCGCCTTCGATCGCCGCGTCGAAGCGGCGCTCCGGCGCGAGCCGACCACTCAGCGCGATGCCGAGGCGGCCTCGACCGTCGACGTTCTGCAACTCGAACTCCGGCGCCAGCTGGAGATTGCCTTCGAAGTCGGCCACCACGTGGCCGCCCGCGATGCCGACCCCTGCCGCCGCGCCCACCGTCTGCAGTGCTTTTCCGGCCAGCGCCAGTTGCGCC
>JBGSNQ010000096.1:0-102380 GCA_041739525.1 Pseudomonadales bacterium
ACACTCGGGAAGAACGTCGCTAAGGTGGAAGCAATCGGGCCAAGGTCGCCGGGGTGATTGAAGTGATGGTTGGCGAGCTGATCGATCAACCAGCCGACGAACGGCGGGCCGCCGCCCAGCGCAATCAGATTCAGAAAGAAAAACAGCATCGCGGTGGTGGTCGCCCGCCGTCGCAGTTCGGTCACGTTCTGCACCACACCGAACGTCGGCCCGAGATACGTGTAGTGGAAGATTCCGGGCACCAACAGCAACGCGACAGCGTAGTGCCACTCGTTCTGCATGTAGGCAATCATGTACGTGGGAGCGGCGATGGATAAGCCTATCGCCGGGACGATGGCATAGGCAGCCAACGTACGGCGGCTCAACCAATCCGTTAGATATCCGCCGATCAACGTGCCGGCGCCGGCGGACACTCCACCGACCAGACCGCCTACGAGCCCCACCGTTGCAAGGTCGACCCCGAACTGGCGCATCAGATACGGCGAAGAGAACGCACTGATACCGTAGTCGGCAAACGACGTGAGCGTAATACCCATCATGAAGTGGAACACCGGCCATTGGCCGAACAGCGTCTTCGCCACCGCCGACAGCTCGCGAAATTCTTCTCTGATGGAGAACGGCGGTGCAGGCGGCGACAATGGCAATGCCGGATTGACCACGTGGTCGGCATAACCGCGCGGCGGATCTTTGATGTACGTCTTGATCGCGAGCGCGACCAATACGCCGGGCAGCCCGACCAAGACGAACGCCCATCGCCATCCGAACGTTTGCGCAATCCAGCCGCCTGCAATCGCGCCGATCATGCCGCCGATCGGAATCCCGAACGCATACACGGCGAGCGCCGAGGCACGACGTCCCGCTTCGAAGTAATCGGAGATCAGCGAATGCGCGGCCGGCGACAGACCCGCTTCACCCACGCCGACCCCGGCTCGAAAAAGCAGCAGCTGCGTGAACGTCTGCGCGACTCCACACAACGCGGTGAACCCAGACCAGATCACGATCGCGATGGAAATGATGCTGACCCGACTCCAGCGTTCGGCGAGCCGCGCAACGGGCACACCGAGGGTCGTGTACAGCAGCGCGAAGGCCAGCCCGCCCAGCATGCCCAGCTCTGCATCGGACAACGCGAGATCGACCTTGATGGCCTGTCCGATCGTGTTGATGATCGTGCGGTCGATGAAGTTCAGCGTGTACGCGACCACGAGAAGACCAAGCACCGTGCGCTTGTACGATTCTCCGAAGATGGGCGTGAGGGGTGCTCCCGCGCCCCTCTGTGGATTCGTCATGTATTGATCCCCGACATTTGCTAGCGTGCGTTCCGCTGGTTCTTTTTCTAACGCACGCGAGCGCGTCAAGAAACACACCGGCAGCGATCTAGTCAACAGGAGTATGAGGGATGTGCGCGCGGCGCGTCATGACTCGAAGCGGCGGCCGAACAGAAGCAAATCGCCAGGCCGTCGCGCAAGCCGCACTGAAACTGATCAGCGAAGGCCGTTTACTGTTCGACGTGCAGGACATCGCCGATATTTCCGGTGTCCATCGCACCACCATCCGGCGTCGTTGGCCCGATCGCGATGCGTTGCTCGCCGAAGCGATGGCGGAGCACACGTCGCGGCTCTCGGTCGATCTAATGGGCGATTGGCGTCGTGTGCTGAAACGCATCGCGTTCGGCAATGGAGCGCTCTCTTCGACGATCTCGCCGTGCCGTTCATCGACGCGCAGAAGCGCGGCGCGATACGCAAAGACGCCGACGTGCGGATGATCATTCTGACGTTTGCATCGACGATGCTGACGCTGAACGTGTACAACCGGCGCGCGCCCAGCGACGCCACCGTCGAACGGCTGGTGAAACAGGCGTTGCGGGGCATGAAGCCGTGAACGTTTGCGCTCAATAAACCTTGGTCACCTTCGTGACTGCGAGCCGCAGCACCATCATGTCGAGCCGCGAACGCCACTGCTCGATGTCCTTCTCGGCCTGTTCCGGTGAGCGATAACGCAGCGTAACGCTGCGCAGCCACCTGTAGCCCTTGTCCTCTTCGGCGGTGCAATTGCCTTTGAACAGGTAGCCCGCCGCAACTTCGCTCCCTGCACCCTCACCGCCGCCGATGCAGATGGACGCTTTCGAATTCGCTGCGACGAACTCCACCTTCCGCGTGTTGCGGTCGCTGATCATCACGATGTCGGCGCCGTCGACGGCGTACCACAGCGGCACCGTGTGCGGGAATCCATTGCGATCGATCACGCTGAGGCGGGCAACGTGCGGTGCCTCCAGAAAAGTGCGGACTTCGGGTTTTAGCATGATCAACTCCCCTTCACCGACATCTCGAAGCCGCCTTTGAACGGCAGCGTCATGGTCCGGAAATCGTTGGCAGGATCGTTGATGAATTCGAAGAACGTCGTGTAGCCCTCACTCGCTTGCGTCGTGTTATCGGCGCAAACGACCGAACCCGGCCGCAAGCGCGGCAGCAGCATCTCGATCAACGGCCGAACCACGTCGCCCCAGATGTCGAACAGCACGAAGTCGATCGGACCGGGGACGGCCTTGAAGGCTTCCAGAATGTCGCCCTCGTGCAGGTTGATGAAGCTGGCGAGACCTGCCGCTGCGAAGTTCGCGCGCGCAGCTTTGACCTTTACGGGTTCGTACTCCGCCGCGAACACCGTGCCGCCGCCGTTGTCGCGCACTGCGGCGGCGAGATACAGCGTCGATACGCCGAACGACGTGCCGGCTTCGACGATGCGGCTGGCGCCCATCGCGCGGCAGAGCGTGTAGCAGAACTCGGATTTGTCCTGGTCCAGCGCGACCAGCTTGTCGGCGAAATGCGCGTGATCGCGCGCCTCCATCCCCTGCCATGGTCCGGTGCGCGTCCGAAAATAGTCTGCGGTTTCGGCCTCCTGCGCCTGGCTCTTCGCGTGAAGCCCGGCGAGAAGCGCCTCCAGCTTCGGATCGTTCAGAACGCTCGACATGGGACACCTCCGGCCTGGACTGGGACAGTGAGCGGGAGCCGGGACGTTAAGGGGTGATGCCGCTCTGGAGCAAGCGCGACTCCTTGGTCGAGGGCTCGCCCATCACTGCGCATTTCTGTGACGGACGTTCCGCGCGATGGCAGCGGCCACGCAGCGACACGGCCGCGGCGCTGCCTGATGCTCGGCGCCGGTGTTTCCGGTCACGAGATGCGCTGATGAAAAGCATCAACATGATGAAGTACCTGTTCCTCACGCTCGGCGCAGTGTTTCTGGCGGTCGCCACGTTCTCCGCGCGCAACACGCAGACATTCATTGCCGAATCGACCGCGGCACCCGGTACCGTGATCGACATGGTGCGTCGCCAGTCGAGCGATTCGGACACGTATGCACCGGTCGTGCAGTTCGCCACAACGGCCGGCGACACGATCGAGTTCACGTCAAGCACCAGCAGCAATCCGCCCAGCTATCACACCGGCGAGCGCGTGGAGGTTCTTTACCGGCCGAACGCGCCGCACGCGGCACGGATCAATGCGTTCGGTTCGTTGTGGGGAACCGCGCTGATCGTCGGCGGACTGGGCGCGATCTTCTTTTCGATCGGCGCAGGCATCGTTCTTGCCGCGGTCTTCGAAGCGCGCAAGGCGGCCGACTTGAAGCTGAACACGTCTTCAAGAGCAACAACGTCTGGTTCGATCCTTCGTCGTACGTGACCGGTCGCAACATCGCCGTCTTCGTCGGCCGCGGCGATCCCAACCGCTATCACGTCGACCTGTCCTTTCTGCCGGAGTCCGCCAGCTAAATTCATCGTCCTTCGCGGCCGGCATTGATAGGCTGGCCGCATGCATACCTCTACTGCCCCGTTAGTCGCGTTTCGAAGCGTTCGCCTCATCCTCGTCGGCTGCGCATTGCTGGCTGCAATCGCCACAGCCGCTGAACCGCGATGGGCCGAACTGAATCGCGCCGCACGCGAAGCCATCAACGCGGGCGACTATCCGAAGCTGCGCACTACGTTGGCCGAACTGGCGCCGCTGATGCCCGGTAACGTGCGAATCGCGTACAACACGACCGCGGCGGCCGCGCATCTCGGCGACATACCGGCTGCATTCGCGGGGCTCAGTGCGCTCTGCGACATGGGAGTCGTGTTCGACCTCGCCTCCGATGCCGACTTCGATTCGTTGCACGGCACGCCACGATACGAGGCGGCGCTTGCGTGCATGAAGAGCAACGCAGAACCGGTGAGCCACGCGCACCTGTTGCGCACGCTCGAAGAAGCGGATCTGCTGCCGGAAGACCTGGCCTACGATCCGACTTCGAAGCAGACGTTCGTAAGCAGCATCCGCAAAACGAAGATCATCGACTCGAACGGCGCGCTCTTTGCTGCGATGGAGCTACCCGTTCTGGCACTCGCGGTCGACGACGCACGCCGCACGCTGTGGGCGAGTATCGGCTGGTTGCCGCAGTGCGAACGCTGTTCCGCGAACGACAAAGGCAAGACCGCGCTCGTTGCGTTCGACATCGACTCGCGTCGAATGACGCGCCGCGTCGATTCGGCGGTAGAAGGCGTGCTCGGCGACATGACGATCGGCAACACAGGTGACGTCTATGTTTCCGATGGCCAGTCGGGCGCGGTGTTCCATCTCGCGCCCGATGCAACGCAGCTCGAGCGAATCGATCCACCCGGCGAATTCGCTTCCCCGCAACAGCCTGCGTTGTCCGCTGATCAATCGACGCTGTACGTAGCCGATTACTTGCGCGGCATTGCCGCGATCACACTCGCCACTGGTGCACTCACGTGGTTGCAGCCGGGTGCGGATATCGCGCTCAGCGGCATCGATGGATTGAAAGTTCACGGCCAGTCGTTCATCGCGGTGCAGAACGGCACACGGCCGGCGCGTATCGTACGCATCTCGCTCGATCTGAAGCGCTTCGAGGTGCTCGAAGCGAACTGGCCGGGTCTCGGCGAACCGACGCACGGAACGCTCATCGGCAGTCGTTATCTGTTCATAACGAACACCGGTTGGGACAAGTACGGCGACGACGGCAGGAAGAGCGGCGATAGCGCGGTCGTTTCGTCCATCTACGAGATCGAACTCGAACCCTGATAGGAATCCGAACATGTCCAACTACGTCAGAGACAAAGTCATCGTGGTAACCGGCGCCGCCAGCGGCTTCGGTCGACTCGTCAGCGAAAAACTCGCGAGCCTCGGCGGAAATGTGGTGTGTGCAGACATCAACGCCGTGCAGCTCGACGCAGTGACATCCGCCATCGCCGGTACCGGCGGCGTTGCCGAAGGCGTAGTCACCGATGTTACGCAGCCGGAGCAGATGAACGCGCTCGCTCGGCGCACCGTGCAGCGTTTCGGCCGCATCGACGTGCTCGTGAACAACGCGGGCATCATGCCGCTCGCGTTCTACGCTGATCACGCCCAGGCGAGCGCCGCGTGGAACCGCTGTATCGACATCAACATCAAAGGTGTGCTGAACGGCATCATCGCGGTGCACGACGTGATGATCGCGCAAGGCCGCGGACACATCGTCAATCTGTCGTCGATCTACGGGAACTTCCCGGTCGTCGGTGCGGCCGTATATGGCGCGAGCAAAGCGGCGGTGAACTTCCTTTCGGAGTCGTTGCGAATGGAATCGCAGGGCAAGATCAAAGTGACCATCGTGAAGCCCACCGGCGTGCCGGGCACCGGGCTCGGCTCGGGCATCATCAATCAAGCGGCGATCGTCGGCATTCTCGGCCACAACGCGCCACGTTATCTGCAGTCGATGCAGGCACACGCGGCCGGGGAACTGCCGCCGGAGTTCTCCGACTCGAACCACATCGAATACTACGCACTGGAGCCGCAGTTCCTCGCGGAGCAGATCGTGTACGCGATCAATCAACCGTGGGGCGTGTCGATCGGCGACATCACCGTGCGCGCTTCCGGCGACGGATACATCCTCTAGCGAGCAGTGAGCGCATGCAGAAAGCCACTGTCTACTCCGAACGGCTCGGCGCGATCAGCGACGAACAGTTCCATGCAGTCGCGGAGCGGCTACGGATCGGACGATTCCTGAAGGCTGCCCCGACGACCAGCGGACTGTTCGGGCAGAACGTGTTCGTCACCACCACCGACGGCGAGTTCGTGCTGCGCGGTGCGCCGCACTGGGTAAAGGAACTGCACGAAAAGGACTATCACCCCGAGGATCGCTGGCAATTCACCAAAGAAAGGTTTTTCGCCGAACAGTTGCACACGCATACCCAGGCACCGGTACCGTGGCCGATGCTGCACGACCAGACGAGCGACATTCTCGGCTGGCCGTACCTGGTGATGCCGCGGATGCCGGGCACCTGCTTCGACGACCGCAGCATCCGCAAAGCGCTGGCGCCGGAAGATCGGCGCAGCGTCGCGAACGCATTGGGCGTGACCTTGGCCGACGCGCAACGGCTCACCTCGCCGTTCGCGGGCGACTTCGGGATCACATCCATCACGCTGGAGCCTTATGCGGTGGGCGCCGTCCAGTACGCGGTCGACCAAACGCGCGCGCACGCAAATCTGGCCGCGCAGGACGGCAACATGACCGACGACGACTTCGCGTGGATCGACGCAGCCGCCGCGCGTGCACTCGCGATCGGCTTGCGGCCGAATACGTTCGTGCACTGCGACTACAAACTGAACAATCTGACGGTCATGCAGAGCGGCGACGGTTGGCGCGTGAGCGGTCTCTTCGATCTGCACGAGGCGCAATTCGGCGACGGTGCACGCGATGTGGTGCGGCAGTCCTGCGGCTACCTCGACACCGAGCCCGAACTCGCACGTGTGTTCTTCGAAAGCTACCTGCACCATGTCGGCCGCGACGCGAGCATCGGCGAGCTGCTGCCGCTCTACGTGATCAACGACCGCATGAAATTCTGGGGGTTTTTCGCGCGGCCGGACGCGCGCGCGGCGTGGACCGTCGGCAAGACGTTTCGCGGATGGGCGGAGCCCTACGTAACCCGAGTGCTCGGCCTCCTTTAGCTAGCGCGCTAAGTAGATTCACGGATTCAGATCGCTTCGCTGCCGGACGCGCTAGAGGCGATCGTGTCATCGCGTCATTCCGACGGATGAAGATCTTCGGGTTTCGGAGGCTTGCGTTCAGCTGCGGACGCCGCATTTCCGCTCAGCTGCCGATCAGCTTTCCGATGGCGTCGAGGTAGCCCTTAAAGGCGGTTCGACCCTTCGCGGTGATGCGAATTCGGGTCAGCGGTTTGCGGGCACGAAAGCCCTTTTCGATTTCCACGTAGCCCGCCTCTTCGAGCTTGCGCAGATGTACGGAGAGATTGCCCTGCGTGGCCTGCAGCAGCGATTTCAGTTCGTTGAAGTCGGCGGTTTCCGCGCTCGCGAGGTAGGCCATCACCCCCAGCCGCAAGCGGCCATGAATGACATCGTCGATCTGACCGATGTTGAACGTCATCGATAGGGGTGCCCCAGGCCTTCAGTTCGTTGCGGGTCGCATCATGACCGCACCCGGCACCGCCATGAACAGCACCAGTGCCAGACCCGCTACCATCGGGTACATCGGTGAACCGATGGCCGCCGACAGCGCAATCGCGCTGAGCAACCAGCCGAGCGCGACGACGCCGAGCCACGTCCTGCGGCGCAGTCGCCACGCAACCAGCCACGCGGCGCCTTGCAGCGCGAACACCGCACACGGGTACAACAACCAGATCGTGAGGCTCTCTTCGCGAAGGGCAACGGACGCGAACACGCACAACATCGCGACCGTTGCCGTTCCTGCGCCGGCGAACGCGGCCTGCAGCGCACGTGCGGCCACGCCTCCTTCCGAGGCTCCTCGACCGCTCCACGTAATCCAGCCCAGCGCGAGCAGAAACACCACTGTGATGCCGGCCGCGAAAAACGATTGGAACGTTTCGCTCTGCTCTACCCAGCCGTACATGTGCGCGCCGGCGACGAAGCACTGCAGACCGTATAGCAGGCCGCCCACCAGCAACGCCGCACCGGTGCCGCGTTGCGATTCGCCGCCGCCTTCCGCGAGCGCGCGCATGAACGCGAGATCGTCGCCGACGTTGTGTTTGTCCACATTCATGCAGTTCCCTCCATGCGCGCCGATACGCTCGCACCGCTCGAGCCCTTGGGCCTGCGCGGATACCGCCGCCCGTTCAACACCGCGCCGATGAAGGTGCCACGTACCAGGTAGTGGTAGCTCGCGAACATGATCGGAAAGGCGATCGCGAGAATCATCGGAAATTTGATCCACCACGGCCAGGCCAGCTGCGATACCAGAATCTGCAGCACCAGCACGATCGGCAGGTGGATCAGATAGAGCCAATACGACGCATCGGCAATATAGCGCCGTACCGCGCTGAAGCCTGCAAGGAATCGCAACGCGAGACCGACGAGCCCGAAGGTCCAGCACCAGACCGCAAGCGAATAGCTCGCGGCATACGCGAGCGTCGCCACATCCCGGGTCGCAACGTCGGTGCTCACAGTGAGGCCAACATGCGAGAGACAAGCGACGGTGGTTACCACAGCGATCGCAACGTTCAGTGGCCACCGCGCCTCGAGCACGTTCAGCAGTGTCACCTGCCGGTGCATCAACCAGCCCACGCCGAATGCGCTGCCGAAGGCGGTCATGGCGGCGATGTTCGGCAGCAACGACATATCCGGCGTCGGAATGCCGAGCCACGGTCGCCAAACCGACAGCGCCATTAACGACGCGCAGGTGGGCGCAGCGAGTATCAAAACACCGAAGGGACTGCGCACGATCGCGCTAACGGCACGATCGAGGCGCGCACGGCCGCTGCCCGCGGCGTCGAACCTCACCACAATCGCGCGAGTCAGCAAGGTCATGGCGTAGAGCCACAACAGCACGTACAGGAACCACAGGTGCGTCAGCGGAAACGCCAACGGCGGTGCGTTTGGATCGGGCTCCGGTTCGCTCGGCAACGCGCCGTGCATCACCCACGCACCCCAGATGGCACAGCCCACGATGGACGCAAACAGGAACGGCCAGCCGACCACCAGCGGCAGGCCGATGCGTCGCAGCCGGTCGCGGATGAACGCGCGCCGTCCGCGGCGATGAAACAGCAGATGCGCGAAGAAACCGGCAATGAAGAAAAACGTCGCCATCCGGAACATGTGCAGCGAATAGAACACCACGGACAGCGTGGTGCTCGGGTCCTTATCGGTGATCAACCAGCCCTCTCCGGATGAAGGCAGGCCGGATGACGGCAGGAACGACATCGTCGAGTGAAAGACGATGCCGAGCATCAGTGCGAAGCCCCGCACCGCGTCGAGTGCGTGCAGGCGTTCCGGGCTCTGCTCGTCGGGTGACCGGTTTGCCGCGGCCGGAACCGTGGAAAGGTTGTTCTGATCCATCGTCGTGCTTCCGTTTGAAGCCAGGGGACGCGGATCTTCACCCGTCTAGTTTGTTTTGTAAACTAGTTTGTCAAGAAACGTCGGACAGCTGGATGACCTATTGGAACCTCACTTTTGCGGTGCCGAACACCCGCGTTTCCATGGCCTGGTTCTTTACCGACACGTCGAGTTCGACCACACCGGTATCGGTGTCGACGTCGGTGACGACGGCCGACAAGACACAGGGTTCGTCGGCGATCAGCGGCGCGCGGAACACGGTATCGATGCGCTGCACGTGCGCCGCGCTCGACCAGCGATGAATCATCGTGGTGAGAAATCCCATGGCCATGATTCCCGGTACGAGTGCGCCAGGCAGACCCTCTTTCCGAGCGAGTTCATGAGACTTGAAACGTGCGCCCGCACCCCAGCCCACCGCATCGGCGAACTGCCCGACGGACGCGAGCGAAGTGTCGGGCTCGAAGCTCGGCAGCTCCGCGCCGAATTCGACATCGTCGATGGTGTTGATCGTCATGCCTCGGGCCTCTCGCGAATGACCATGTGCGAATCGCTGGTGGCGAGGTGATTGCCCGCGGCATCGCGAATTTCCATGCGCGAAACCATGAAGATCATGCGTCCGGAGCGACCGCTCTTCGCGTAGATGTCGTGCAGGTGCGTGCGGCCGTTCAGCGCTACGCCGGGCCTTACCGCCGCAAGACACGTCACCGCTTTCCCGCCGTCCATCGGAATGCCGCCGAGTTTCGGGAAATTGATTGGCAAGCGGCGGCCCGCGGCGAGACTCGCGATGATCGCGGGCGATGCCTGAAAGTCCGGATGCGACGCATCGGTCAACTCCGGCCGCGTCTCGCCCGACATGCGCGCCACCGTCAGCGCTTTGTCGCGATCGATCACAAAGTTCGTGCTGTCGAATTCGAGATTCAGGAATTGCGCCTTCAGTTCATCCAGATCGACCATTGCCGCTCTCCATCGTGTTCGTCGCCTTTCAATCGTTCTTGCGCCCATCGATGCGTTCGAACGCGGCGCGCGCCGCGCGTATACCCTCGACGGCGCGCGGGAAGCCGCCGTAAACGGTGAGCTGCACCATCACCTCTTCGATCTGCTCGCGCGTCAGGCCGTGGTTAAGCGCGCCTGGTACGTGTACCGCGAGTTCTTCGGCGCGCGCCAATATCGCGAGGATGGCCACGGTCACCAGGCTGCGATCTCGCCGCGACATTTCATTGCGCGCCCACAATTCGCCGAATCCCCAGTCGAAGGCCAGCTCGCCGACGCCCCCGAGCGCACTCACGAGACCCGCGCGCGCCTCGGCCGGGTTTGACGGCATGCGCCCCGCAAACAGCGTGGACAACACGTCGGTCGCATCGGCCCAACGCGCCGGATCGTCCTTTGCCTTCGCTTCACCGCGTTCCGGCTGCCGTTCCACGCGATCGATTGCACAGAACACTTCGTCGACGATGCGCGACGCCTGCATCGCCATCGGATAGCCGGCATAACCCGCCACCTGCAACACGATCTCTTCGATCTCGCTGCGCGTAACGCCGTGATGCAAAGCACCGCCGACGTGGCTGCGCAGTTCCTCGATCGAGCCAATGGTGGTCAGAAACGTAACTACGATCAGGCTGCGATCGCGGCGTGACAATTGCGGCCGCGACCACAGGTTGCCGAGCACGTGATCGACCGCGAACGTGCCGAGCGCGCCATGGCGCCGCACCATCGCCGTTGCCGCGCGCGCGGGGTCGTAGCTGCCGCCGCCGAGGGTTCGCAACAGATCGATGCCGTTGGCACGGCGTTCGGATTGTTTACTCATGACTCTCTCCCGCGTAAAAACTCGCTTGTTTCCCGGATGATCGCACCCTCGCGCAATCCACTCCAACCGAACGGGCTGGAAGATCGGTAAATGACGCCGGATACAGGCGATCTCGCAATCGACTTTACGCTCCGCGATTCCACCGGCGTGGAGCGCAGCCTCGGCGCGCTCGTTGCGAACGGACCGTGCGTGCTCGTGTTCTACCGCGGCCACTGGTGACCGTTCTGCCTCCGTCAGTTGACGGAGTACGCACGCAACGAAGCTGCCATCCGTGCCGCGGGTGCTTCGCTGGTCGCCCTATCGGTAGATGCGCCCGAGCGTTCCGAGGGCGTCCGCTGCGAACTCGGATTGTCGTTCCCGATTCTCTGTGACACTTCGCGCGCGGTGGTGCGAGCGTGGGATCTGTACAACCCGCGTGAAGCGGGCGGCATCGCCGTTCCGGCGGTGTTCGTGATCGGACCCGACCGGCGCGTTCGATACCGCTCGATCGACACTACGCGCAGGCGCGTGAGTACAGACGGTGTGCTGGGGTTTCTGCGCGGCGATTCGCGCGCGGAGTCGCTCGAACGCAGGACGATCCGCGCCGGTCTCCGGGAATTCGCGCGCGCGTTGTCGAACTCGATCCGACGCGGCTTGAAGACGCCGGAAGAGTAGCTCACGCCGACTGCAGCGAGCGGATGATTCGCCCGACGATCGCCGTCGACGTTTCCGCCGCGGTATCGGCCTCCACCTCGTATCGCCCCACTGCCGGCCGCGCAGCCATCCCTCGGCCGAGTCCTTGCGCGGGTCGGGCTCGTTCCTGCTCGCGCTGATCGAGCACCGCAAGCGGCGCGGTGAGTTTGACCCAGCAGCACGGAATGCCTCGCAACGCTACGAGCCAATCGTCCCAATCCGTTTCGTCGTAGACGATCGCTTCGCAGACCACATTCACACTCGAGTTCACCACCGCCGCCACTGAATGATGAAACGCAGACAACACGCGGCGACCGTCTATGCCCAGTTCGAGTTGGACGCTGCCGTCCGCACGGCGCGCATAGACGAAACCCTGTGCAGCATTCCGACCGCGATAGTCGCCCCACGCGATCCATGGTCGCGGCAGCGAGCGCGCAAATACATCGAGTTCGACCGCGAGCCACAACGCATCGCCGCGCGTGAGTTCCTTCTGCAGCGCATTCGTAACGGTCGATTTGCCGACCGCGGCCGGGCCGGTGACGACGATCAGCTTGCCAACGTCCATCGCAGTCCCTCAACAGTATTGGTTAGACGGTACGACCCGCCGGCACGACCTGCCCGCCTCTCTTCGCGTCGACGTTGCCTTTCTTGTATGGCAGCCGGCGCGGCAGGTCGAGATCTCTATCAACGCCGGATCGGCGCCGATCAGACGCACGAACTTCTACAACGTCGGGCGCGGCTTACTGAAATCGACCACTGGGCGCACTTCCACCGAGCCTAATCGCGCCATCGGATTCCTGGCAGCGATCTGCTTGGCCTCATCGATGTCGCGCGCTTCGATCATGATGAAGCCGCCGAGCACTTCCTTCGTCTCCATGAACGGACCATCGGTGGCCGACATCTTTCCGTTGCGTACGCGCACCGTCACCGCTTCGTCCGGCAGCACCAGCGCTTCGCCCGACAGCCGGTTACCGCTCGCGGTGATTTCGGCGTTGTACGGTCCCGTCTCCGCCAACACGGCGTTCGCCTCGGCGCTCTGGCCGAACATGGTTTTGGGATCGAAATAGACCAAACAGGCAAACCGCATGACGGGCTCCTTTTGTGGGGTGCAGTTACAGCTTGTCGCTCGGCAAGGTCCGCATTCGACAAGATCGGCCCATTTACTACAAGACGACGGCACGGACGTAAGAGAAATCGCGAGCGGCGCCGGCGTCACCGCCATGCTTCTGAACCGCTAACTCGGCTCGAAGGAACAGCTGTCGCGGAAGTCGGCCATCGGCACGGTGATCTGGAACCAGCTGGATCCTCGCGGAAACGGCTGGGTCGGCGCCGCGGTGGGCGCCGTGTTCCTGATCCCAACAATTGCGCTGTGGCGCAGCCGATCGACGTTCGAGCGGCCGCCTGAGTCACACGCCCGCGCTACACGGTGGTGTCGCTGGTATCCATCACGAAGTCGTGCAACAGCGTTTCGATCAACTCGTTGTCGCGCAACTTCTGATAGCGGGTTCCGGCACGTCTCGGAACCGCACAGCGCGTCTGTCGCGCCACCTCACCCGACGAGTCGAGTTCGGCAAGCACCATCACGACATCGTCGTCGCCCAGTGCAGGGTGATCTTCGAAGTTCATTCGGTAGGCTCTCCCGTGCCATACGCCGCGAATCGGTGCGGTCTTGTTCATCATCTGGCCCCGTAGCTTGTCCCAATCGGAGAATACCCAGCCTCCTTTGGTCATCTCTGTGAAGCGCTTCACCGCTTTGCGTAGGACCAATCGCGGCAGGCATGAGTGATTGCGCAAAACTCGGATCGATTTGGGTCGACAATGGACGCCGAGCCGCACCATCGCGCAGGGCGCACGATGTCAATCAAACACGCACTCGTGGTCGACGATTCGAGAACGGCCCAGATCGCGCTCAAGAGTCAGCTGGAAGAACACGAGCTCGTCGTGGAGCTTGCCGCGTCGGGCGAAGAAGCACTCGAGTTCCTCGAGCGTCACAGCGTCGACGTGATCTTCATGGACCACGTCATGCCGGGGATGGACGGCCTGCAGGCGCTCGCCGCAATCAAACGCAATCCGCGCACGGCGACGATCCCCGTGATGATGTACACGACCAAGGAAGGCGAAGTGTACGTCGGTCAGGCACGCGCGCTCGGCGGCCTCGGTGTGTTGCCGAAGAACGTGCAGCCGCACGTTCTGTTCGACATGTTGCTGAACCTCGGATTGGTCAAAGACCACCGCACCACTGCACGGCCTGAGCCGGACGCGCCGCAACGCCGCGCCACCGATCCTGCATACGACGGTGAGCCACGAGGAGAGCCCGGCGGCATCGAACTCGCGGCACTCGTCAGCCGCATCATGGAAGATCAAGCGGCATTGCGTGCAGAGCTGCGTACCGAACGCGACCGGATTGCTCGTCAGGTCGCTGCCGAGGTCATCGAGGCGCAACGAACCGAACGACCGCCGGCTGCCGAACCGGTGCCGCTCGTCCCGTTCGCACCGCCTCCACCGCAAGGCCAATGGACTCTGCTCACCACGTTCTTCGCTGCGACGACGCTCATCGTCGCGGTGCTTGCGTGGCAATACGATCGGCGCATCGAGCACGCCGTGTCGCCGCCCACCGGCTCAGAGCAGGCCGCACAGGTCAGTAATCTGGAAGTGGCATTGCACACGGAGGAAACGCGCGCGCAGGCGCGATATTTCAAAGGCCTCGACGCGCTGCAATGGGCGGTGAATCAGCACGCGGGAATTCCGTTCGACGAGTTGCCGTTCGACGATACGCGCGCCGCGGAAATTCGCGATCTGCTGGAGCGCCTGGTCGCGCTCGACTTCGAAGGCCGCGTTCGCATCGAGTCGCACCTCGGCGAGTTCTGTCTCGTCGGCGACGAAAGCAGCGGCTATCGACTTGCCGATCCGGATGCCGCGCTCGACGCGTGCACGCTGGTCGGGCATCCGCTCGACGATTCGTCGTTCCTCGCCGATCGGCAAACCGTGGGGTTTGCAGAATTCATGGAGCGTTCACCGCTGGTGAACGGATCGGGCATCGCCGTGCAACTCGTGGCGCACGATCGCGCCCATTCATTGGCACAGGTACCGACGCCGAACGACGTGAGCCGCGCCGGCGACTGGAATCGCAAAGCGGAACGGAACAACCGTTTGGAGTTTTCGTTCATTCCGAACGGCTAGCCGCGCCCGCTCTCCGGGTGGTCTGCAGCTGACTGTTCCGCTCGGGCGCGGCAGGCGAGTCTTCTTCGAACCTTCAGCCGCCCTGGATTCTGGGCAGCAGAAACACTTCAGCGCCTTTGGGAATCTGTTGGTTGCGATCGTCGCGGTAGATCTCGCCGTTGATCGAAACCGCTACGCCCTCGTCGATGCGCTTCTGCATACGCGGAAAACGCTCGACGAGTTTGCGCAACAGCTCGCGGATGGTCGCCGCTTCGACGCTGACGGTCGCCGCTCCGCCCGTGAACTCGCGGAGCGACGCCGATAGCTGCACTTCGACCTGCACGGCTCAATGCCCTCGAAGCGCAGCCTGCCGGTCAGTGACGCCCGTTCTTGATCGCCTTCAGCACTCGCGGCGGCGACATCGGGATGTGCGTCATACGCACACCCGCCGCGTTCGACAGTGCGTTGGCGATTGCGGCCAGCGGCGGCACGATCGACGTTTCGCCGACGCCACGCACGCCGTACGGATGCCCGGGGTTCGGAATCTCGAGGATCTGCGTGTCGATGAACGGCAGGTCTGAGCACACCGGAATGCGGTAGTCGAGGAACCCCGCGTTCTGCAAACGCCCGTCTTTGCCGTAGACGTATTCCTCGTTCAGCGCCCAGCCGATGCCTTGTGCAGCGGCACCCTGGAACTGGCCTTCGACATAGTCCGGGTGAATGGCCTTGCCGGCGTCCTGAATCACCGTATAGCGCAGCACTTTCGTCTTGCCGGTCTCCGGATCCACTTCGATGTCGCAGATGTGCGTTGCGAACGAAACGCCGGCGCCGTCCGCTACCGTTTCGTTGTGACCGGCGATCGGCCCACCGGTCTGAGGCGACTTAGCCGCGATCTCGCTCAGCGTCAGCTCGTTGAGATTGCCGTGCTCAGCGCGCAGCGCGACCGCACGGCCATCCTTCCAGTCGACGTCCGCGACGTCGATGTCCCACATCTTGGCCGCCCGTGCCTTCAGCACCTGAATGGCGTTGCGCGCCGCGAAGATGGTCGCCATGCCTGACGAGAACGTGCCGCGGCTCCCCTCAGTGGTGTCGTTGTGCCCGAGCGACGCGGTGTCTGCGATCGTGCACTTGACGCGGTCGTACGGAATGCCGAGTTCTTCGGCAGCCATCAGCGACAACGATGCGCGCGAACCGCCGACGTCGACGGTGCCTACGGTCAGCGACACGGTGCCGTCTACGCCGATGTTCAGATCCGTGCACGTTTGCCCGCCGAAGTTGAACCAGAAACCGCACGCCATGCCGCGACCCTGGTTTTTGCCGAGCGGCGCTTTCATGTGCGGATGGTTCTTCGCCGCCAGCAGCGTCGGACCGATGCCGATCGGTCCGTACGTCGGGCCGTAGGATGCGCGGGTGCCCTCTTTCGCGGCGTTCTTGATGCGCAGGTCGATCGGATCCATTTTCAGTTCGGCGGCGAGCAGATCCATCGTGCTCTCTACCGCGAACGCCGCCATCGGCGCCGACGGCGCGCGGTACGCGGCCACCTTCGGCCGGTTCACGAGCACGTCGTAGCCGATCGATTTCACGTTGGCGAGGTCGTAGCACGCGAACGAGGTCATCGCGCCGAGCATGCCCCAGATCGACGGGAACGCGCCGTCCTGATAACGCAGCGTTGCGGTCGCGGCGGTGATGCGACCGTCTTTCGTGGCACCGATCTTCACGTCGATCGACGTCGAACAGGTGGGGCCGGTTGCGCGGAATACTTCGTCGCGGGTCATCACCAGCTTCACCGGGCGGTTCGCCTTGCGCGACAGCGCGAGCGCAACCGGTTCCACCCACACGTGTGTCTTGCCGCCGAAGCCGCCGCCGATTTCCGACGACGTGACTTTCAGCTTCGCGATGTCCATCCCGAGCAGCGCGGCGCAGACGTTGCGGAACGTGAAGTGCCCTTGCGTGGTGACCCACAGTTCACCCTGCCCGTCGGGACCGACGCTGGCGAGACACGCATGCGGCTCGATGTAACCCTGATGCGTCTGCTCGGTCTTGTAGCTGCGTTCGACGATGACGTCGGCCTGCTTGAAGCCGGCCTCGATATCGCCGTGTCCGAACTCGGATTTCTGCGACACGTTCGATGCTTTGGTCGGCTTCGGTTCGATGCCCGTGGTGCGGACGTGGGGTTGCACGATCGGCGCGTTGGGCGTCATCGCTTCGTCCACGTCGGTGACGTGCGGCAGCACTTCGTAGTCGACCTTGATCAGCTTCAACGCCTGACGCGCGGTTTCGGCGTCGATTGCAGCGACCGCCGCAACGGCGTGGCCGTCGTACAGCGCCCGTCCACGCGCCATGCAGTTCTCGAGCATGTCGAACATGCCGCGGTCGCCTTTCGTAAGGTCCGGCAGATCGGCGCTGGTGATGATCGCTTTGACGCCTTTCAGCTTTTCGGCCTTAGACGTATCGATCTTCTTGATCTTCGCGTGGGCATGCGGCGAGCGCAGCACCAGTCCGACGAGTTGCCCCGCCGCGGACGCATCCGCGCCATATCGCGCGCGCCCCGTGACCTTGTCGACGCCATCGGGCCGCGGCGGTCGCGTACCGACGATCTTGAATTCCTGATTGGTGAATGTCGTATCGGTTGCCATCGATTCGCCTCCGGCGTTTCTCTCAGTGATAGTCGCAACGACTAGCGTTGCTTCCTGATTTCTTTCGCGGCCGCGCTTACGGCGCGAACGATCTTGTCGTATCCGGTGCAGCGGCACAGGTTACCGGCCAGTGCATAGCGGATCTGCTCCTCGTTCGGATCGGGGTTGCGGTCGAGCAGCGCTTTGGCCGCTACGAGAAAACCCGGTGTACAGATGCCGCACTGCAGCGCTGCGTGCTCGATGAACTTGCTCTGCAGCGGGTGCAGCTTGCCGCCGGTCGAAAGGCCTTCGACGGTGGTCACTTCCCGGCCCTCGGCTTCGGCGCCGAGCACGAGGCACGAACACACCAGGCGACCATCGACGGTAACGCTGCACGCACCACAGTCGCCGGTGCCGCAACCTTCCTTCGCGCCAGTCAACCCGAGCCGGTTGCGCAGCACATCGAGCAACGTCTCGCGCGGCGAACAGACGTATTCGACGGCATCGCCGTTGATCGTGGTCGCGACGTGAATTCCCTCAGACATCATTAACCCCCTGCACGCTGATAGGCGATTCCGGCCGCACGGCGTGCAAGAACGCCCGCAACCTCTGTTCTGAATTCGATGGTGCCGCGCTTGTCGTCGATCGGCTTGCACGCCGCTTCGCACGCCGCCGCCATTTTCGCGAGCGCTGCGTCGTCGAGCTTGGTGCCAACGATCGCTTTGGCCGCTGCCGGCACCAGCACCACGGTCGGCCCTACCGCACCGAGCGCAACGCGGGCTTTCTTGACCACACCCTTCGGCCCGAGCGTGAGGCATACACCCGCGCTCACCACCGCGATGTCCATTTCGGTGCGCGGAATGAACCGCAGATACGCATCACCGGATTTGGGCGCCGGCTTCGGCAGCGTGACCGCCTCGATCACCTCGCCTTTCTTGAGCGACGTCTTGCCGGGACCGGTAACGACATCCTCTACCGCGATGGTGCGCTTGCCTTTAGGCCCGACGACCGCCGCCTTCGCGCCCGCCGCAACCATCGCCGGAACGCTGTCCGCAGCGGGCGACGCATTGCACAGATTGCCCACGATGGTGCAGCGGCTCTGAATTTGATCGGAGCCGATCAGGTTCGCCGCCTCCACCACCCCCGGCCACGCTTTCTTGAGCGCCTCGTTTTCCCCGAGTGCCGCGCACGGTACCGCCCCGCCGATCCGGAAGCCGGATGCGGTCTTGCTAACCGTCTGCATGGACGGTATCCGCTTAACGTCGACCACCAGTTCGGGTTCGATCATGCCGCTCTTGAGGCGGACCAACAGGTCCGAGCCTCCCGCCAGCACGAAGGCACTGCCTTTCGCCTTGGCCAGCAATCCCGCCGCTTCCTTGATGGTCTTGGGTGCTTCGTATCTCATCGCCCGGTGGTCTCCCCGTTTTTTTGTCGAGCCATTCCGACGGGCAATCGTGCATACATTGGTCGCGGCCAGCAAGCGTCTCCACTCGCTTTCGGGCAGAGACTGGGCACGACTGAGAGCCCTAGCCAAGGTACAATCGCCGCCTCAGATCCGAGCAATCGCCCCTCAAGTAGTCTGTTAGGCCCGCGAGCCAGGCATCTCCGTCAGCGTGGCCACTGATCCGGCGTAAGTCGCTACGACAATCGGACGAACCGCTAGTGCAGGAGTTTCCATGCGGCGCCCCAGCCGGTGTGTGTTAATCATTGCCCTGATCTGCGCAGGCTGTGGCCAGGCCGGAAACGGCGGACCGCAGCAAGGCGGCACGCCGGAAGTAGGCGTAGTAACGATTCAACCTCAGGAGGCGGTACTCACCGCCGAACTGCCTGGGCGTACGCAGCCGTACGAGGTTTCAGACGTGCGCCCGCAGGTGAACGGCATTCTGAAGAAGCGGTTGTTCACCGAGGGCAGTGTCGTTCAGGCCGGGCAACCGCTCTATCAGATCGACGACACGCTGTATCAAGCCGCATACAGCAGCGCCAAGGCGCAACTCGCGAACGCGAAAGCAGCACTCACCACCGCAAAGCTCAAAGCCGACCGATACGTTTCGTTGCGTGAGCAGAAGTCGATCAGCCAACAGGATTACGACGACGCGCAGGCAGCGTTGCAACAGGCGCTCGCAAACGTCGAGCAGCAGCAGGCCAATGTCGAGTCGGCACGCATCACTCTGGGCTACACGCGCATTACTGCGCCGATCACCGGCAAGATCGGCCGCTCGTATCTGACCCAGGGCGCGCTGGTCGAAGCAAACCAGGATCAGGCGCTTGCAACGATTCAGACGCTCGATCCGATCTACGTCGACATGAATCAATCGAGCAGCGAATTGCTTGCGCTGCGCCGCGCAGTGGCACACGAAGGTGACGGCTCGACCACCGCCAACGTCACGCTGACGCTCGACGACGGCACCGCGTATCCGCATCAGGGCACGTTTCAGTTTCAGGAAGTGTCGGTGGATACCACCACCGGTTCGGTAACGCTGCGAGCGCAGTTCCCGAATCCGGACGGCGTGTTGTTGCCGGGGATGTTCGTGCGCGCGCGCATCATCGAGGGCGTCGAACCGAACGCACTGCTGGTTCCGCAACGCGGCGTGAGCCGCGACGAACGCGGCAACGCAACCGCGTTGATCGTCGACGCCGACGGCATCGTTCAGATTCGCAAACTCGCAGTCGGGCAAACGGTCGGCACGAACTGGCTGGTGAAGAGCGGCATCAATCCCGGCGATCGGGTGATCGTCGAAGGGCTGCAATACGCGCATGCCGGCCAGAAAGCGAACGCGGTCGCATTCGTCGCGCGCGACGACACACCCTCATCTCCGGCGGCATCACACGAAGGATCGAAGTAAGAGAGCATGCTGTCGCGTTTCTTCATCGACCGGCCGATCTTCGCGTGGGTCATCGCGATCTTCATCGCGCTCGCCGGTCTGCTCGCGATCGTTCGGCTGCCGGTGGAGCAATATCCCAGCATCGCGCCGCCGCAGGTGGTGATTCAGACGACGTATCCCGGTGCGTCGGCGGAGACCGCGCAGAACTCCGTAACACAAGTCATCGAGCAGCAGCTCACCGGCATCGACAACCTGATGTACTTCGCGTCCACCACCGGTTCCACCGGCCAGGTGCAGATCACCGCCACGTTCCTCGCCGGCACCGACCCCGACATCGCGCAGGTGCAGGTACAGAACAAAGTGCAGCAGGCGACTTCGCGGCTGCCGCAGGAAGTGACGCAACAAGGCGTGGTGGTGCAGAAGTCGCAATTCAGCTTTCAGCTGATCGTCGGCATCTCCGACACGATGGGGCGTTACAACAACATCGACATTTCCGACTACCTCGGCAGCCGCCTGCTCGATCCGATCTCGCGCGTGCCCGGCGTCGGCGACGTGCAGGTGTTCGGTTCGCCTTACGCGATGCGCATCTGGCTCGATCCGTACAAGCTCGTTTCGTACAACCTCACACCCGCCGATGTGCGCGACGCCGTGCGGGCGCAGAACACGCAGGTATCGGCCGGCGAAATCGGCGCGCAACCGGCCACCGCGGCGCAGGAACTCAACGCAACCGTCACGGCGCAAAGTCGCCTCACCACGCCTGAGCAGTTCCGCAACATCATTCTGAAGAGCGCAAGCTCCGGCGCCTCAGTGCGGTTGTCAGATGTTGCGCGCGTGGAGATCGGCGCCGACAGCTACCAGGTGATCAGCCGCTTGAACGGCCGGCCGGCCGCCGGTATGACCGTACGTCTGGCGCCCGGCGCCAACGCGCTGACGACGATCGACGCCGTCAAGAAACGTGCGACTGAACTCGCCGCTTCACTGCCCGAAGGCATGGAGCTGTCGTTCCCGGTAGACAACACCCGCTTCATCCGCATTTCGATCCGCGAAGTCATCTACACGCTGATCGAAGCGATCGCGCTGGTGATTCTCGTGATGTGGGTATTCCTGCAGAACTGGCGCACTACGCTGATTCCCGCCATCGCGGTGCCGGTGGTGTTGCTGGGCACGTTCGGTGCGCTCGCGGTATTCGGCTACACCATCAACACACTCACGCTGTTCGCGTTGGTGTTATCCATCGGCTTACTCGTGGACGACGCCATCGTGGTGCTAGAGAACGTCGAGCGCATCATGCGCGAGGAGCAGCTGTCGCCGCGCGACGCCACTCGCAAGTCGATGCAGCAGATCACCGGCGCGCTGGTCGCCATTGCACTGGTGCTATCGGCCGTGTTCGTACCGATGGCGTTCTTCGGTGGCTCTACCGGCGTGATCTATCGCCAGTTCTCCGTAACGATCGTGTCGGCGATGGTGCTGTCGATTTTCGTCGCGCTCGTGCTGACGCCGGCGTTGTGCGCCACGCTTTTGAAGGCGGTGCCGCTCGGACACGCGGAACGCCACGGCTGGTTCTTCACGAAGTTCAATTCGACGTTCGAGAACGGTCGCGACCGCTACGTGCGCGCGCTGGAACGTATTCTCGGCCGACGCGGCAGATCGATGGTGCTGTACGGCATCATCGTGGCGGTGATGGCGGTGCTGCTGATACGCATGCCCACCGGCTTTTTCCCGGCCGAGGACCAGGGCGGCCTCTTCACGCCGATCACGCTGCCGGTGGGGGCAATGCAATCGCGCACGCTCGAGGTCGCGAAACAGGTGGAGCATTTCTACCTGGTAGATGAAAAAGACAACGTGCACACGATCTTCATCGTGGCCGGTTTCAGCTTTGCGGGTCAGGGGCAGAACACCGGTCAGGCCTTCGTGAACCTCACCGACTGGGACGAGCGACCCGGCGAGGCGAACAGCGCGCAAGCGATCGTCGGCCGTGCGTTCAAGACGTTCTCGAAAATTCGCGATGCGCAGATCTTCCCGCTGCTGCCGTCGCCCGTGCGCGAACTCGGCAACTCCACGGGTTTCGAAATGGAGCTCGAAGATCGCGGCGACCTCGGCCACGAGGCGTTGATGGCCGCGCGCGACCAGTTGCTCGCTGCTGCACACAAGAGCCCGCTACTCGCACAAGTGCGCCAGAACGGCCTCGACGACACGCCACAGCTGCACCTCGAAGTGGATCAGGCGAAAGCAAACGCGCTGGGCATTTCGGTAGCCGACATCAACGCGACGCTGTCGGCCGCGTGGGGTGGTTCGTACATCAACGACTTCATCGACCGTGGTCGCGTGAAGCGCGTGTACATGCAGGGCGACGCGCCGTTCCGGATGGCGCCGGAAGATCTGGAGCGCTGGTACGTGCGATCGGCTACCGGAACGATGGCGCCGTTCTCGTCGTTCATGAACTGGCAATGGAAGCAGGGCCCGGCCCGGCTCGAACGCTACAACGGCCGGCCCGCACTCAACATTCAAGGGCAAGGTGCACCCGGCGTCAGCTCCGGTACCGCGATGGACGAAATGGAACGGCTCGTCGCCGAGCTGCCGAAGGGCTTCGGTCTCGAATGGACCGGCGCGTCGTATCAGGAACGGCTCTCGGGCGCACAAGCACCGGCGCTTTACACCATCTCGCTGCTCGTCGTCTTCCTGTGTCTCGCGGCACTGTACGAAAGTTGGGCGGTGCCGGTGGCCGTGATGCTGGTGGTGCCGCTCGGCATTGTCGGCGCCGTGCTCGCAGCCACGTTGCGCGGCCTCGTCAACGACATCTATTTCCAGGTGGGCCTGCTCGCCACCATGGGGCTCGCGGCAAAGAACGCGATCCTGATTGTCGAGTTCGCCGAGGCGGAACTGCGCAGCGGGGTGGATGCCGTCGAAGCGGCATTGCGCGCCTCGCGGTTGCGATTGCGGCCGATCCTGATGACGTCGTTCGCATTCATCGCAGGCGTGTTTCCGTTGGTGGTGGCGACTGGAGCGGGTGCTGCCAGCCAGAACGACATCGGCACAGGTGTGGTCGGAGGAATGTTCACCGGGGTGATGCTGGCGATCTTCTTCGTGCCCGTGTTCTTCGTGATCGTACGGCGAAGAGCGAAGTTGCCAACGGCTTCGCTGGGGCCGGTTTAGCGATCCGTCTCCCTTGATGCAGCTAGCGAGGCCTCACGGCGCCGCGGAACATCGCCCTTTTCAATTCCGACTTGATTCGGCGTCAGCAGCCTACTTGGCGGCGGTCGGCTCGATCTTGCGCGTGAACGGGGTTGACCGGCTTGTTCGGGCGGGCTTGGTTTGACACTAGGGGGACGGTGGTGCAATCGGCGCGGTCGTCGTTGGATTACCTGGTGCGGGTTGGGCTGCCACCGGTGGCCGCCTGGAACCATCGCCCCAATCAATTGGGTATGGCTGCGGGACATCAGCGACTCGACGAACGATTGGTGTGTCATCGGCGGGACCGGAACGTACGTCGGCGCGACGTGCGGCGGAACTACCAAGCTCGCGAAGACAATGCCGGACGGAACGCCCGCATTCGCATCGAAGGGAAGCCTCACGACGCAATTCGACCAGGTCGCGCGGCCGAGATGCGGCTACTCTCTACGAAGCCGCATCTCAACCTGCTACTCGCTTCTCGCTTCCTTAGCGAAGACTGATTACGCCTCCGCCCTGCGCGCCCACTCGACAACGTTCACCTGGTCGTCGAGGTAACGCAGCGTGTCGGCTTCGCCAAGCGTGGGCAGTGAAATCACCGCACGATTCACACCCAGCTCGGCCAGCTGCGCCAGTGCCGCCTCGTCAGCGAGCATACTGAGGGCGCTAACGTCGATCTCGCTGCGGTTACGTCCGGCCTTTGCGCACTCTTCGTTCAGTTGCTGCATCTGCTGCGGAAAGTTCGGCAACGCAATCGGGAACCAGCCGTCGCAGTATTCGACCAGCCGGCGAATTGCCCACGGCGACTGTGCACCCATGTAGATCGGCGGATGCGGCTTACGCGCCGGTTTCGGTTCCACCCACACCGGATCGAAGTCGACGAATTTGCCGTGGAATGCCGCGTCCTTCTGGGTCCACATCGCCTTCATCGCGAGCACGTGTTCGCGCAGTACCGCCCAGCGGTCTTCGTAGCGCACGCCGTGGTTCTCCAGTTCCTCGCGGTTCCAGCCTGCGCCGACGCCGAACAGAAACCGTCCGTTCGACAACGAATCGAGCGACGCGATTCGTTTGGCAAGTGCAATCGGGTGATGCTCCGGTACGAGGCAGATTCCGGTGCCGATGTTCAGCCGCTGCGTAACCGCGGCCACCTGCGCCAGATACGTGAACGGTTCGTAGGCTTCCCAATAGATGCTGGGCAGGTCGCCACCCGGTGGATACGGAGTTTTGCGCGACGCAGGGATGTGCGTGTGCTCGACGACCCACAACGAATCGAAGCCGCGCTCTTCGAGTGCGCGGCCGAGCGTGGTCGGGTGGATCGAGTAGTCGGTCGGGAATGTCGAGACGCCAACGCGCATCAGAAATGCTCCGCAGATTCGGGTTCTGGTCCAGGTGTTCAGTTCAATACAACGCCGCGAATCAGCCGAACTCGAAGTTCTCCCGCATGCGTGCACGCACTTCGCCCTGGTGCTCGAAGTACTGCTTGAAACCGCCGTTGTAGTTGCCGTCCTGCCGGCGCTGCGACTCGCCTTCGAAGTTGTAGTAACCCGGCGTGCACTCCTGATTGCGGCCGGTTTTGCCGCGGTGCGCGATCACTTCGTTCACCCACCACTCTTCGGCTTCGAACGTCGGATCGATGGTTTTGAGTCCGTTCGAACGCACGTAGTCGATGCAGGCCGCGATGTGGTCGCCTTGCGTCTGCAGCATGTCCGTGAGGTTGAACTGAAACGACGCCTGGTATCCGCCCATGATGAACATGTTCGGGAAACCCTGCGTGTGTATGCCGAGCAGTGTGCGGATCCCGTCGCGATACTTGTCTTCGAGATCGACGCCGTTACGGCCCACGATGCGGTTGTAGATGCCGGTCTTCTGCACTTCGAAGCCGGTCGCGTAGATCAGCAGATCGAGTTCGTATTGACGGCCGTCAAACACGGGTCCCTTCTCGTTGATTTCCGTGATGCCTTTGCCGCGTGTGTCGACCAAATGCACTGAGGGGAGGTTGAACGTGGGCAGGTAGTCGTTGTGAAAACACGGCCGCTTGCACATGAACATGTACCACGGCTTCAGCGCGTCGGCGGTCGCCTTCTCTTTGACGGTCGCGTCGATGCGTTCGTGAATGCGCATCATGTAGTCGATGTTGCCGCGCTCCTGGCGTTGGATCTTCTGTTCGCGCGTTTCGGCGGCGAAGCGCGCCTTCTGTTCATCCGTAAGTTGCGGATCCTGCAACGCGCGCGCCCGGCGCTTCGCCTGCCAGCCGGGCTTCAGCTTCGCTGCCCACTCCTGATCGGTAGGCCAGTCGTCGCGCACGTCGATCGACGAGGGCGTACGTTGGAAAACATAAAGCTCTTTCGAATTCTCGCCGAGCCCGGGTACCGCCTGCACCGCGGTTGCACCGGTGCCGATGATGCCGACGACTTTGTCTTTCAGCTTTTCGAGATTCGCGCCGGTGTAGTCGTAGTCCCAGCGCGACGTGTGAAACGAATGGCCTTTGAACGAATCCATGCCGTCGATGCGCGACAGCTTCGGCTTCGACAACGTGCCGTTGGCGCAGATCACGAACCGGGCGCGCATGTGATCGCCTCGGTCGGTGTCGATGTGCCACATCTGTTCGGCTTCGTTCCACACCGTGGACGTCACGGTGGTCTGGAACACCGCGAGGTCGTACAGGTTGTAGCGCTTCGCGATCAGCTGACAGTAAGCGAAGATCTCCGGCGCGCGCGAGTAATGGTGTTTCGGCACATAGCCCGTTTCATCGAGCAGCGGCAGATAGTCGTAAGAAACCACGTCGCACGCCGCGCCCGGATACCGATTCCAGTACCACGTGCCGCCAACGTCCGCGCCGCGTTCGACGATGCGAATGCTCTCGACACCCTTCTCTCGCAAACGCGCCGACGTCAACAGCGCCGAAAAACCGCCGCCGATGAACAACACTTCCACCGTGTCGCGAATCGGATCGCGCGGCTCAACGGGTCCGCTGTACGGATCCACGCCGTATCTCGCGCGTTCGCCGTCGAAATCGGAGGTGAACTGTTGAGTGCCTTCGGGCCGGTACGCGAGCCGCAGATCGCGCTCCTCCGCGAACTTGCGTTTGATCTCGTCGTAATAGGAGTCCGGGTGGCGCGGTCTGCTCATGATGGGATCCGTTTCGAATGCCGAAAGAGCCCCGAAAGATACGAGCAAATCGCAGATGTGACTATCCCCGGCAAACGCGCGGGTTCGGGCATCACATAGAATCCCATCCGGTCAGCCAAGCCAGGACGCCCCTCATGGATCTTTACGACGTGATGCACACGACCTTCGCAGCCCGCGATTTCGTGGACGAAGACGTTCCCGACAACGTGATTCGACGCATTCTCGACCACGCCCGGTTCGCCTCGAGCGGCGGCAACCGCCAGGGTTGGAAGGTGATCGTCGTGCGTAACGCGGCCACCCGCGAAGCGTTGGTACCGCTGATGGCAGGCGCAGTGCAGCGATACATAGCACAGGTGCGCGCGGGCGAATCGCCCTGGAACACGATCAACCCCACCCGCCTCACCGACGCCGAGATCGCGGCGCAGCCGGTGCCCGAACCCATGATTCGCAAGCTGACCCACGCACCGGTGGTGCTGTTCGTGTTCGTCGACCTCGCCCTGGTCGCGTCGTTAGATCGAAACGTCGCACATATCGGCGTGATCTCCGGCGGTTCGATCTACCCGTTCGTACAGAACATCCTGCTCGCCGCACGCAACGAAGGTTACGGTGGCACGCCGACCACGTTCATTGCCGACAAAGAGGCGGAGCTGCAAACGCTGCTCGGTGTGCCGAAGCAGATGGCCTTCGCCGCAATGATTCCGCTGCGGAAGCCGGTGAAACAGCTGACCAGGCTCAAACGTAAGCCCGTCGATGACTTCGCAATGCTCGAGCGCTGGAACGGTCCCCCACTGGCGAGCTAAGGACGTTGATTCGACGTCGATGAACGGCCAGCGAACGGGTTATGTCTCAGAAGGGCTCGGGTTCATCTCTGTTTGATCGGCGCTTGGCTGTGCTATTTTCCGACCTGCTGCGGGAGGGCATCCTTCGATGAGGAATGAGCAGATGCCTAGCTCTGACGTTCTAGAGAGCGAGATTGACGGAAACTACGCGGCCTTCATGGAGAAGCTGGAGGGACTGCTCCGTGAGCATCGAAGCGGTCAATTTGCGCTCATGCGCAATAGGGCCATCGTTCAGCTTTTTGACTCAGCCGCGGACGCTATTCAGTTCGGTCGAAAAGCCTTTGGCGATCACATCTTCTCGGTGCAGGAAGTAAGAGAAAGACCGTTCGACTTGGGGTACTTCTCGCATGGCGGTCCTTACGCAGACATATGACCCAAACGAAGGACCGATCATACAAGTCACGATATCTGCTCACGGGTCGCCCAATGGTGGGACTTTCCCGTTGCTTCTGGATACGGGGGCGGACGGTACAAGCATATCTGCGGACGTGATCACCGCTCCGTCGCTCCCTCCACTCGGTCGCCGCGCCACAATCACCACGACGGGCCACGGTTCAGTTCGAACATTTCTTGTCGACATCGCAATTCGATGCGACGACACGATTTGGCGAAGGGCCGATCTACTCGTTGGGGAGTTTCTTTACCGAAAGCCGAGTATTCGCGGAATTATCGGCCGCGATATTCTGTGCCTAGGAGACTTCACAATGCGGGCGGACCAAACGTTTACGCTCAGGTTCTAACCCCCTTTACTGATTAGAGAACGTTGGCTCACGCTCCGATCTGCGAAACAGCGTCTCGTTCAATAAACCTCGACCGAGTTCTCGAACGAGAACCCGCCTGGCGTCATCGCGAGGCGATGTCGGTGACCCGGAACATCTGCACTCCAGTCGGAATATCCGGCGTCACCGCGCCACATCGCAACACGAACGCCGTCGGCACGTTTCGCCACGCGCGTTTCGTAGTAGCGCGGTTCGCGCGAACGCAGCAGTGCCAGCGCGCCATCGACGTTGGCCGTCTTCGTGAGTTGATACAGCGTCACCCAAGTGGGCGGCGCCAGATCGATTTCGCCGGCGGCGTGGCGTTCCAGTGCCGCGCCCGGGTTGAGCCATTGATGGTTCTGGATCTCGCCACCGTCGATGGTCACGTCATGGCTATCGGCGCGCGCCGCGAAGAACCATGTCGCGTAACGCTTCGGTGTACCGGGCGGCGGCGTCCAGTGCGCGAACCAGACGAAGCCGTCGGATGACAACGCGAGCCCCGCCTCTTCGAGCGTCTCGCGAACGGCCGCATTGCGCGCCGCGACGTTCGCATCGCGGCTCACATCGTAGTCTTCATCGTCGATGCGTCCGCCCGGAAATACCCACATGCCGCCGAACGCGATCTGCGACGCCTTGTGCAGCATCAACACTTCGAGTTGCGACGCCTGATCGCGCAGTAGCACGACGGTAGCGGCCGGGATCGCCGGCTCACCGCCGTCGCGCGCCGCGATGTTTTCGCCGTAGGTGTCGTTGCGGTGCCGGCCCGATTGCTCGTTCGCCATCGACATCAACCTACGTCGAAGCGGAACGAGCGGCCGTCGCGTTTGACGTGCCCTGCGGTAGGCGCCGCGAAGTGCGTGCCGATCACCAGCGTCGGCTGGTCCGCCACTTTTTCGAATACCGAACGCCGCATCGTTGCGCCCGCAACGGGATCGCTGTCGAAGCTCGGCGACCACTCCGGATGTCCGAACTGACACGGGTGATGCAGCATGTCGCCGGTGATCATCGCGCGTTTGCCCTTCGACTCGATGATCACGCTGACGTGGCCGGGCGTGTGACCGGGCGTCGGCATCAGTTTGATCTCCGGCGAAATGCGGTGGTCCATCTCCACCAGATCGGCAAGGCCGCGATCGAAGATCGGTTGCACGGAATCGCTGAGAATTTCCTGCTGTTCCTTGTCGCCTTCCTGCTTCCAGAACGCGTATTCCTGTTTGCCGATCAGATAACGCGCATTCGGGAACGTTGGCACCCACTTGCCGCCTTCGAGCATCGTGTTCCAGCCGACGTGATCCACGTGCAGGTGCGTGCACACCACGGTGTTCACGTCGGTGCGCTTGCAACCGGTTGCTTCCAGGCTCGTAAGGAATCCGGTCTGCAGGCCGACATTGCCGAACAATGCGCGCGGCTTGTCGTTGCCCACGCACGTGTCGACCACCAGCTTCAATCCGGGCGCTTCCACGAGCAGTGCATGGATCGACAGCTTCAGATCGCCGGCTTCGGTCACGAAGTGCGGATACAGCCACGGCATGTCGCGCAACTTCTGCGGCGTCGCTTCTTTCAGGAACGCGGCGTCCGGGTTGTAGGCAATCGGCACTTCCGACTCGACGATGCGCGTGATCTTCACATCGCCGACCTGCCACTCGAGTGTCGTCATCATGCTTCCCCTGTGTTGTTGTAAGGCTACGTGTTCAACTCCAGACCGGAGCATCGCAGAATCTGCAGGACTACGACAATGATGGGACAGCGACAATGACGGGGGCGGCGTGACGGAAGACGAGCTGGAAAAAACGATCGACACCGCGTGGGAATCGCGCGACACAGTGTCGCCGTCCACGCGCGGCATCACTCGAGTTGCGGTAGACGAAACGCTGGATGCGCTCGACCACGGATCACTGCGCGTGGCCGAGAAGATCGGCGGCGAGTGGCATACGCATCAATGGATCAAGAAGGCGGTGCTGTTGTCGTTCCGCCTGCATGCCATGGCACCGATAGAAGGTGGCCCTGGTGGTGCCACCTGGTACGACAAGGTGCCGTCGAAGTTCGAAGGCTGGTCCAACGACGAGTTCTCTCGCGCAGGATTTCGCGCGGTGCCACACGCGATCGTGCGGCGCTCCGCGTTCATCGGCCGCAATGCCGTATTGATGCCGAGCTTCGTCAACGTCGGCGCGTACGTGGGTGAAGGCACCATGATCGACACGTGGGCAACCGTCGGCTCGTGCGCACAGGTCGGCCGCAACTGCCACATCTCGGGCGGCACCGGCATCGGCGGCGTGTTGGAACCGCTGCAGGCAAACCCGGTGATCGTCGAAGACAACTGCTTCATCGGCGCGCGCTCGGAAGTAGCCGAAGGCGTCATCGTCGGCGAAGGCGCCGTGCTCGGCATGGGTGTGTTCGTCGGTGCATCGACCAAGATCGTCGATCGCGCCACCGGGCAGATCCACCAGGGCCGCGTGCCGCCCTATTCGGTCGTCGTCGCAGGTTCGTTGCCGCAGGGCCCGGACCGGCCGTCGCTGTACTGCGCGGTGATCGTAAAAACGGTGGACGAGCGGACGCGTTCGAAAACGTCGATCAACGAATTACTTCGCGACTGAGCACATGCAGCACAACTGAACTAAGGGGGTGACAATGACGAAGCCAATCATCAACCTCGACGAAGTCACGTTCGACGACGTGGAGGCCAATGGCCTCTACACGTCAAGCCGCGCACTGTTCAGCGCCGGCATCGGCGCGAAGAAGCTGGGCTACAACCTGACGGTGTTGCCGCCCGGCAAGGCGCAGTGCCCGTTCCATTGCCACCACGGCGAGGAAGAAATGTTCCTGGTCATCGAAGGCGAAGGTGAATTGCGGTTCGGCGAAAAGCGCTATCCGATTCGCAAGCACGACGTCATCGCATGCCCCACAGGCGGCCACGACGTCGCGCACCAGATCATCAACACGGGCACCACGACACTGCGTTATCTCGCTGTATCGACGCTCGCCGATCTCGACACGTGCGAATACCCAGACTCGCAAAAGATGCTCGTTGTAACCGGACAGCGCGGCGAGCCCGGTCTGCGAAAGATCTTTCGCGCCGAGAACACCGTGGACTACTACGACCGCGAACCGAGCTGAGACGGCAGATGCCGAACACGCCTTCTCGCGTAACCATTCACATGGTGGCCAGCCTCGATGGCTTCATCGCTCGCCGCGACGGACGTGTCGACTGGCTCGAAACCTCAGACACCTACGAACCGGGCGAGACGATGAGCGCCGAGTATGTGGAAGAGTTTCTGAAAACGATCGACTGCTACGTGATGGGCTCGCGTACCTACGAAACCGCGCTGGATTTCGATACCAGGGGCTTCGGCTGGGCTTACGGCGACAAGCCCACGTTCGTGCTCACCAGCCGCACGCTGCCGCGCACGAGAGATACGGTGGAGTTCTACTCGGGCGATCTCGCGCGTCTGGTGAACGATCGATTGCGGTCCAGATTTGCCGGCATCTGGTTCGTGGGCGGCGGGATGGTTTCAGGTGAGTGTCTGCGCCTCGGGCTCGCCGACGAGGTGCGCTATTCGATCGTGCCCGTTCTCATCGGCGAAGGGGTTTCGTTCTTCGAAGGTCTCGACAAAGACGTGGCGCTGCACCTCGTCGAAGTGAAAGCGTATACGAACGGAATGGTTGCGCTTCGTTACGACGTGCGGAAACAGCGATGACCAGCGCGGCGATCATCCGGCCCGAACGACCCGCCGACCATGCAGTCATCGCCAGTGTGATCAAGGCCGCCTTCACCGAAATGCCGTATGCCGACGGTGACGAAGATCAACTGGTGGATACGCTTCGACGCGAGGGCGCGTTGTCGGTTTCATTGGTAGCAGAACTCGCGGGCGCCGTGGTCGGGCAAATCACATTCTCACCCGCTACTGCTTCGGATGGATCACCGGATTGGTATGCGTTAGGCCCTTTGGCCGTGGCTCCAGCGCATCAACGCACGGGCATCGGCGCAGGGCTCGTGCATGCGTGGCTTCGCGCGATGGATGAACTGCACGCCAACGGCTGCATCCTCACCGGTAATCCTGCGTACTACGTGCGTTTCGGATTTCATTTGTCGCCTTCCAACACGCCGCCGGGCGAACCGACCGAGTTCTTCATGGTGAAGTTGTTTCGTGGGACAGCACCAACGGGGCCGATCTACTTCCACCCGACCTTCAACTCCGACGCCTGAATTCAGCCGCGCCCCTCAGCGGCCTCGATTGCGTCGAGTGCGGTTTTCGGAATGACCAGACGCACGTCGTCGGCCGCAAGTCGCAACAGTTCGTTGATTGCGTCGGCATCGGCAAGGCTGGAGATTCGCGCCATACGATCAATGAAGTCAGCGTGCCGCTCTGCAGCGCCGTCGGCAGTGGCGAGTCCGTACCAACCCCACGGCAGCAGTTCGATCTTCTGCAGAGACGCGAGGTCTTGCCACACGTCGCCGAACACCTCGACGAGGCCCCACATATCGGTGCCTGCGACGCCGAACGTCTTCGGATCCGTCGCGCCGCGACGACACATTGCCCATGCATCGCCGGCAACGAGAAAACGATCGCGCGGAACATCGAGCACGTCGAACGGCGGCTTTACGATGCGCGCCTGAACGGCATCGATCTGCGCATCCACCAGAACCCAGCGCTGTTGAGCGGCGTTCCAGTATTCCGCCACCCAATGGTCGAAGTGCTTGCCCGCTTCGAAGTAGTTCGCGAAGCCACAACGCGCACGCGCCGGCACCTGCTTGCGGCGCGCGAACGCCACGAACAGCGTCGCGAAGTGTCTGCACACGCCGACCACACGCCGATCCGGCGCGCGTGCGTTGCACAGCGGCGCCGCATCCAGCGTTTCGGCGCGATCGAGCATCGCGTGTACACCGCACAACTGTTTTTCGGGACGGCGTTCGTCGGGCAGCGTTACACCGTATGCGGGCGCCCACGCCTCGTGCATCAGTAAACCATGCACGATTCCGGCAACGGTCGCGGCATCGAACGCGATCGCGTCCACCTGCTCTGCGAACCGACCGAGCCTGGTGAACGGGCCCGGCGAGCGGTAGTAGTCGAGCAATTCCGTTGGCGTCATCGCACTGAGTTCTCCATGCGCTTACTCTACCCTGCCGTCGAACCGAAGCCCGAACGAATGAACGCCGCCGAACGCGTTTCCGATTACCTGCATCCCGCGCTCGTGAGACTTCGCGCGAACCCATCGCACGAAGCCGAATTCTGGGACGACGTCGCACGCACGCGTACGCCGCTCATCGAAGCAGATCCCGCGTCGTCGCAGCACAGTCTCGTCACGTTTGTGTTTAGACTGCCAGAGAACGCGACCCACGTCGTGTTGCAACCGGGCTTCGGTGACACCACACGTAACGTGATGGAACAGATCGAAGGCACGCGCGTGTGCCACGCCAGCTACCGCTATCGCAACGATGTCCGTACGAGCTACAGCTTCGTTCCCGACATGCCGCTCATTTCATGGGCGAGTGCGAACCGGCAAGAGCTGGCTGAGCTGCAGGCATTCATCTCTGCCAACAAGCCGCAGCACGATCCGCACGGACGCGACCAGTTCGTCAGTCGCGCCGGCAACGGCGAATTCGACACGACATCCGTGTTGGCTCTGCGCGACGCCATCGACGAATCCGCCGCGCACAAACGCGAGAACGTGCCGCGCGGCGCCATCGACAAGCACACGTTCGAGAGCCGATTGATCGGCAACTCGCGCAACGTGTGGGTATACACACCGCCCGGATATGCAACCAGCGATCGCACGTATCCGGTGCTGGTGGTCTTCGACGGCGGCAACGCACTGACGCAGATTCCGGTACATCGCATGCTCGACAACCTGCTCGCCGACGGCCGCATCGCGCCGACGGTGGCCGTGTTCATCGACAACCCGACGCCGACCTCGCGCAACGACGAACTGCCGTGCAACGAGACGTTCGCCCGCTTCATCGAGGAAGAAATACTGCCGTGGCTGCGCCGGAACTATCGCGTGTCACACGCGCGGGAAGATCACTACGTGACCGGAGTGAGCTACGGCGGCCTCGCGTCGGTGTGGATGGGATACCGATTGCCGCACGTGTTCGGCAACATCATCAGCCAGGCCGCGTCGCTGTGGTGGGGTCCGGGCTACCGCATCGAAGTCCCGCGAAGCGAAGGCGGTTACACGCCAGAGTGGCTCATCGAGAAGTTCTCAGAATCGCCGCGCCTGCCACTACGCTTCTGGCTGGAGATCGGGCTGATGGAGCATCCATCGCTGATGCTCGAGCCCAACAGGCGCATGAAGGCGCTACTCGAAGCAAAAGGTTACGACGTCACCTACCGGGAGTTCTGCGGCGGCCACGACGCGGCGTTGTGGCGCGGGTCGTTGATCGAGGCGTTGAGTACGATGTTGGGAGCACGAGATTAGTCGCGTTCGTCGTTGGAAGAGGATGGGCACGGCGCCTGCGTGTTGGGTTTAGGGAATCTCTGCGGGATGAATGAGCCCGTGGCGGCGCCAGGCTGTTTGCAGTAGCCAGGTTCGTGCGGCGGCGACTTCGCAGGTGTCTGTGGGGTTCGGTGGGACGGTGGCGATGCACCAGCCGTCGAACCAGCGGCCTGAACTGGCCGGATCGAGTTGGACTCTTACGTGCTCAGTTCGATGCGCGGGCTTGCGCCGCTGCGCGGCGTGATGCCGGTGATTGAGCAGCACATAGCGTAGGGCGCGGTGTACTTCGAGCGGTGTGCGTAAGGGGCGCAGGTGATAGCGGCCATCGAGCACTTTGCCCTTGCGTTGGAACAGCCGGTTGGCGAGCTTGCCGATGCGAGCGCCGACACTCTTCATCCCACAGGCGATCGAGTGATTGGTGTGTGCTTCGATCAGGAGATGCACGTGATCGCGTTGGATCGAGTAGTGCACCACCCGGAAGCCGTGCCGGACGCAGGCTTCGCTCAAGGAAGAACGGAACCGTCGCACGAACCGGGGTTGGCGTAAGGTCGGGATGCCGCTTCTCAAGCGGATCGTCACGTGGACCGGAACCCGGGCAACGATGCGCGCTCGATACCGGTGCATGACCCGCGGCCGTATCCCGCGCGGCCGACCGGCGCCATGACGCGGTCCGCCGCGGCCCGAGTGATATCGCACCGAATCGAGTGTGAGTTGTTCGGGTCTCTTCCTGTGTGTTGATCGCGCCATGGATGAAAGAATGGGGCCCTGGTGCAAATGCCGATGCCGGGTAGCGTCCCTCTGTGGGGTGCGAGATCTCGTACGGCTTTCCCCTCCACGCTGTGGTTCGGCATCAATACACCGCGCCGCGAAACATCGCCCCAATCAATCAACGCTCCACGACGATGAAGTAGGCGCAAACCGGTGAACGAGGCCGGATCGATTCGTTCGAGCGGGCTGGGTTTGACAATGAAGGGGCGGTGATGCGATCGGCACCGACGTCACATGAGGTGTCTCGTCGATTGGGCCGTTTGTCTGCGGCATTTGCACCATCGCCCAATTCAATGCGCCGTGTCGCATTGATGACATCGAGTGACTGCGGCCATGGGCGACCGGAATCGAGAGATCTGCTGGAGAACCGTATTCGGTTCAGCGGATTTTGATTGGGGCGATGGTGCACTCTCACCGCCACCGCCACCGCCGGCAACGGCCCAACCCGCGCGACCTCTCCAACGCCGCCGCCGCTCATCACACCACCGTCCCCTCAGTGTCAAACCCAGCCCGTTCGAACAAATCGATCCGGCCCCGAGCTCACCTGCGACATCAACAATTCTCGACCAACGCGCCCACATTGATTGGGGCCATGTTTCGATCTTGCTCAGCAACTCACCGGTTGAAGTGGATGCTGGAACGGGTGCAGATGCAGAAATACGCTGGAGCGCCGTTTCCGGCGCTCTTGTGGCCTTATTGAACGCGCTTCACGCCTGTGTTTGGCCTTCCGAAATCTCCGCGGGCGGCGAAGCAATCTCACGCCGCATCCGATCGTCTCGCCGGCCGACGATGCTCAAGCCTTACGCGCCGCCCCCATCAACTTCTGCATGTCGGTAGCTTGAACGCTCGGGCGTGCACGCATCCGATCGATCCAACCGAGCAGCGACGATCCTTTCATGATCTTCGCGCCTTCGGGCGTAGCCGGGAACATATCGAGATGGGCAATCAGCATCAGGTCGGCAAGCGACACCGAATCGCCCGTCATGTACGTCTGGTCGCCCAACAGTTTCTCGAGGGCGCGAACGCAAACCGTGGCGGGCTCTATGCCTTTGGCGATCGTTTCTTCGTCTACGGGTAAGCCGAACATCGGCGCGACGATGCGGTTGAAACCGATGCCGAGCACCGGTGGTGCGACATAGCAGTCGACGATGCCCATCACCTGATTCATGCGTGCTTGCTTCTTCGGATCGGACGGCGTCAACGAAGGACCCGGGAAGACCTGATCGATGTAGCGGATGATCGCGTCGGATTCGTACAGCCAGAATCCGTCGTGTTCGATGACCGGTATGCGGCCGAACGGATGGCGCGCGAGGTGCTCCGGCGTTTTCGTCGTGCCGAATGGCATAGCGGCGAGCCGATAGGGTGCGCCTTTTTCCTCGCACGCCAGTAGCGGCATGCGGACGTAAGGGCTACCGGGAACGCCGTGAATGATGATCGGTTCCATGTGCTTTTCCTGTGGTGAGTTCCTGTTCGTGAGTTCGATGAATCAGCCGGCGCGAACGACGTCGGCATAGTCCTGCAGGATCGAGGTCCAGCCGCCGGGACCGTCGATGGCGTCGCGCACCGAAGCGGCGGCGTCACCCATCCGTTCCAGCAGGCGGTGTTCGAAATCGACCCGCGTCGCGCCGCCGCCTTGCGCGGTGAACGTGACCTCGATTTCGGTGAGCAAGTCGGCGTGGTACTGCCAATCTGCGCCGATCCGCCATGCGAGCACCAGGCGGCCGGGCGGCTCCCACACCAGCACATCGCCCCACTCGGTTTCCGTGCCGTCGTCGTCGATGCCGTACCAGCGCCCGCCTGCGCGTGGTTCCAATACCACCTCTTGCAGCGCCGACTTGCCAATCGTGTGCGAGTGCGGCCACCAACGATCGAACCCGGCCGTGAACACTTCGAATGCGCGCTGCGGCGTGGCCGGCACGGTGAGTATTTTGCGGACCGGCGCGGGCTGTATGGTGCGGCTCACTTTCTTCTGCTCCTTCGCTCGTGCTTCGCGTCGAGTTTTTCGGTGCGGCTCACTTCCGCTTGAAAGGCGTTGAGTGCGGTGTCCCAGAACTGATCGAGCCATGCGCGCATCTGCCCGAGCCCGGCCGGATCGATCTGATAGACGCGCCGCGTTCCTTCGCGGCGCTCCGTCACGAGGCCCGCCGACTTCAGCGCTTTGAGATGTTGCGACACGGCGGGGCGCGTCACCGGCAACTCATCGGCGAGTTCCCCCACTGCTTTCGGTCCAGCGGCGAGTCGTTCGAAGACTTCGCGCCGGGTGGCGTCGGCCAGTGCTTTGAATGCGAGGTGTCGGTCAGCCATGGCTTACCGTAAGTCGATACTTACGGTTGTGTCAAGTTCTTCGAACGAACGGGGATGCCACAACCGTGTGTTCTCGCGGAGAATTCCTCCGCTTGGCAACCGCGGTGAGGAAAGGGGAACTCATGACCGATAGATATCTGCTCGATGGCATCAAAGTCGTCGAACTCGCGACCTTCGTATTCGGGCCGGCCGCCGGCACCATCCTCGGCGACTTCGGCGCCGACGTCGTGCACATCGAACATCCTCTGATCGGCGATGCCTACCGACACCTGCCGCAACTGAAGCCACTACCCGAGTGTGCCGACAACTACTGCTGGATTCTCACGGCGCGCGGCAAGAAGTCGATCGCGCTCGATGTGCGCAGCAAAGCAGGCCACGACATCGCCGTCGATCTGGTGCGCGGAGCGGACGTGTTCATCACGAACCTGCATCCGTCGGTACTCGAGAAACTCGGCATGCGTTACGAAGACGTGGCCGCGCTCAATCCACGGCTGATTTATGCGCACGCGACGGGTTATGGTGATCAGGGTGCGGAAGCGGAGAAGCCCGGCTACGACGCAACGGCGTGGTGGGCGCGTTCGGGTTTGATGGATGCGATCCGTCCGCACGGTGCCGACTTTCCGATGGCCACCGCGGCGATGGGCGATCATCCGAGTTCAATCGCATTGTTCGGTGCAATCGCGCTCGCACTGTTCGACCGGGAGCGAACCGGTAAGGGCAGACGTGTGCGTTCATCGTTGCTGGCGAACGGTGCGTGGGCGAACTCGATTCTGTTGCAAGCTGCGCTGTGCGGCGGTTCGACGTATGCCGTGCCGCCGCGGACACGCTCGTTGAATGCGCTGGTGTGCCCCTACGTGTGTGCAGACGGCCGAGGTCTGTTTCTAGCGATGGTGCAGGAAGCTGTCGAGTGGGAGCGTTTCACCGATGCGATCGGCCGCCCCGAATTGCGGACGGATTCGCGCTTCGCGGATCTGCCTTCGCGGCGCGCCAATGCGCCGTCGTTAGTGGTGATACTCGACGGTGTGTTCGCGAGTAAACCGCTCGCGCATTGGCGCGCGGAGCTCGACAGACACACCGTGACGTTCGGCGTCATCGCTCAGATCGACGAACTGCCCGACGACCCGCAGCTCAACGCGAACGGCGTGTTCCGCGACGTGGAAGGCACGCCGGGACTGCGCACGATCGACAGTCCACTGCATCTCGACGGCGTCGTGAAGAAACCTGCGGGTCGTGCGCCGGATTTGGGCGAACACGGCAGGGAAATCCTGCGCGGCCTCGGTTATGCGGAAACGCGTATCGAGGAACTCGTTCGAGAAGGCGTGCTGCGCGAACCGACCCCCTCGTAAGAACGAGTTGGCGGTTCGCGCCTCGGAACAGTTGTTAGGGAATCTTCGCTACAGGAACGTTGCGACCGCGTCGAGAAACGCGTCGGGTTTGTCGAGCGGAACCGGGTGGCCGGAACCCGCCACTTCGACGAGGCGGCAGTTCGGAATTGCCTTTGCCATCTGTGCGGCGACCGGTTTCGAGAGAATGTCGCTGACTTCGCCACGCACCAGTAATGTCGGCACGTTGATGTTCGCCGCCAGCCGCCAACCTTCTTCCGGCGGTATTCCTTTGCGCGGGTTTGCCGGATCGCGCAGCGCCCGGTCGTACCGATAAGTGAACTTGCCGTCGTCGCGCCGCATCATCGAGTACTCGACGCGATGCCGTAGCTGGTCGTCGGGTGGAATCGGGTTGTCGACGCGCGCTCGCGCGTACGCTTCTTCGACGGAGTCGAACACGTCGCTGCGAACGACGCCGACCTGGATGCGTTTCAGACCTTCGACGTCGATCTCCGGCGCGATGTCCACGATCACGAGTTTCGAGAGGGCCGCCGGACGTTTGCCTGCATAGCCGATCGAGACGAGCCCGCCCATCGAGAGGCCGAGCAATGCGAAGTTGCTCAGGCCCAGTGCTTTCACGAACGCTTCCACGTCGGCGACCATCTCGCTCGTGTCGTACGCAGTGGCAGGCGCCCATTGCGTTTCGCCGTGCCCGCGCTGATCGAGCGCGAGCACGCGATACCGCGACGACATCGCGGCAGCGAACGAATCCCACGATCGCGCATGGCCGGTGTAGCCGTGCAGCAACAGTAACGTCGGTGCGTTCGGTTTTGCCGACGCCCAGTCGCGATAGTAGAAGCGCAAGCCGCGCAGCTCGATCAGTTCGTCGCGGATTGCCGGCATGACGTTACAGCCGCTCGATGATGGTGCCGGTGCCGAGACCACCGCCGCAGCACATCGAGATCAGCCCGTAACGACCGTTCGTACGTTCCAGCGTATGCAAAGCCGTAGTGATCAAGCGCGCACCGGTGGAGCCGGTGGGGTGACCGATGGCGATGGCACCACCGTTCGGATTGACGCGATCGGGATCGGGTTTGTGCACGCGTTGCCACGCGAGCACGACGGATGCGAACGCTTCGTTCACTTCGAACGTGTCGATGTCGTCGATTTTCAGGCCGGATTGCGCCAACACTTTTGCAGTGGCGGGAATCGGACCTTTCAACATGGTCACCGGATCGACGCCGATCAGTGTGGTTGCGACGATCCGCGCACGCGGCTTCAGGCCCAGCGATTTCACGGCTTTTTCCGACGCGAGGATCACCGCTGCCGCCCCGTCGGACACCTGCGAACTGCTGCCCGCAGTGTGAATGCTCTGGCCCGCGATCGGTTCGAGCGCGCGCAGCGCCTCGATCGTGGTCGCGCGCAGACCTTCGTCGCGCGAAACGGTTTGTGTTGCGCCGGTGGGCTTGCCTTCTTTGTCGAGCGTCGGGGCAGTGATGGGTGCGACTTCGCGTGCGAAGTGGCCCGCTTCCCACGCGGCAATGGCGCGCTGTTGGCTGCGCAGGCCGAATGCATCGGTATCTTCGCGCGTGATCTGATATTCCTCGGCGATCATTGCCGCGCCCATGAACTGGCTCGTCGGCTGATAATGAGACATGTAGCTCGGCCCCATCGGCACGCCGCCCTTCATGTTCGAGCCGAGCGGCACGCGCGTCATCATCTCCACGCCGCAGCTCATGACGATGTCTTCGAGACCTGCGCCGACCATTGCTGCACCGAACGACGTGGCCTGCTGGCTAGATCCGCATTGCGAATCGACAGTGGTAGAGGCGACTTCGAGTGGGAGCCCCGCGGACAACCACGCGACGCGCGCGATATTGAACGACTGCTCGCCCACCTGCGAAACACAGCCGCCGATCACCTGACCGATCTGCTTACCGTCGAGGCCGCTGCGTTTCAGCGCGGCGAGTTGCACGGCGCCGAGCAGATCGGCCGGCATCAGGCCGGCGAGACCCTTGCCACGTTTGCCGATGGGGCTGCGAACAGCTTCGATGATGTAGACGTCTTGCATCGCGGATCTCCAACAGGGGTTTTGGGAAGTGACAGAGCGGCAATGTTACCGCACCTGACGCGCCACATGGCGCCAGCGTTGCGGGCCGTCACTTCGTTCGAAGGCCTATGCGTGGCAGCGTACCGACTCCCGTTGCGATCACCGTCATCGTGTGTCGGTTCCAACGTCCTGGCCACCTCGCACATTCGCAGGTTGCGGGATTCATTCAGAGGTTCACATGGACAAACCAATCGTACCCAGCGTCGACGAGATGAAGGGCAAATGGAAACAGCAGGTCGGCGCCGCCAAGATCATGTGGGGGAAGTTGACCGACGACGAACTGCTCAAACTCGAAGGCCGGCAGGATCGCCTAACGGGTCTGGTACAGGAACGATATGCGATCACGCGCGACGAAGCGGATCGACAGGTCAAATCCTTCTTCAAGGAAAACACGCTATGACACGTTCAACCCTCATATCGTCTTCCATTTGGAGAAAGGCCGTGCTTCCGCAGCGTAAGTTGTTGATGGTGTCGGGCATCGCGATCGCGATCGCCGGGATGAATGCGTCCGCGGCGCCGGTGTCGCAAGACGTCACGGATGCCAGACAGGAAACGCAGATCTGGACGACGTACGCGCTGAGTCCCTACCTGCGCGCCAACGATCTCAAGGTGTCCGTGCACGATGGCAAAGCCACGCTGAGCGGCAAGGTCGAAGAGGGCGTGGACAAAGACCTCGCGAAGCAGATCGCCTTGGGCGTCAAGGGAATCAAGGATGTCGACAATCAGATCATGGTCCAGGCCGACTATGTCCCCCCAGCGAAGTCGTCAGAACGCAGCTACGGCGAAGAGATCGACGATGCCACCATAACGGCAACGGTCAAGTCGAAGCTCCTATGGAGTACGTACGCTGACGGTCTCGGCACCGAAGTCGATACGAAGCGCGGCCACGTTACGCTGACCGGCTCGGCCGACAGTGCGGCTTCGAAGGAACTCGCAGGTCGGCTCGCGAGCAACACGCGAGGTGTAGTGGCCGTCGACAACCGCCTCACGATAGAACCCGCCAAGGCAGTGGTTGCCGGGGCAGCGAAGCCAGCCGTTCACGAGGAAGCTCATGTGGTTTCGGATAGCTGGATCACCACGAAGGTGAAATCCACATTGATGTACTCGAGCAATGTCGATGGTTCCGACATCGACGTGACGACGAAAAAGGGCATCGTCACGTTGAGCGGCAAGCTCGATAGTGGCGCCGAGCGCGCGCTCGCGATCGAGCTGGCGCAGAACGTTCGGGGTGTAGCGAGTGTGGAATCGGAAGGCCTGACGATCTGATGCGGTAGCGCACCGAGGGACGTTCAGGAAGAAAACGAAGGGCCGCTGCGCGGTCCTTTTTCTTGATTCGGGGAAAGAGACTTGCTGTTCACGGGGTGTGTGAACAGTTGGTCGAATGAACAGATCTATGTTCGGTACCGAACAGAACCAGGCATGGCGGGTGCGTAGCGTTGGTTCGTTGTCATGTTGCACTAGGAGAGGCACCCATGCTCGAAACCGTCGCAGTTGTTCTGTTGATTTTGTGGGCGTTGGGGTTGGTGTCGTCATACACCCTTGGCGGGTTCATTCACATTCTGCTGGTTCTGGCGGTCGTCGTGATTGCGATTCGATTGATTCAGGGTCGGCGGATCTGAGACCCGGATGGTCGAAGAAAAAGGGCGCCTAAACACACCCGTGTGGGCGGGTGTCGTCGGCAGTTTACTGCGGACGGGTTGGGGGAGCATCTGACGGGCGACCCGCGCGCGAGTGCCTCCAGCGAAAATGCCCCGGCGTTTCGCGTAGAAGCCCGTGGCATCGCAACCCCCGAGTACCGCAACACGCCTCGCGAGACAGAGCGGATCGCCAACCTGCTTGCGCTCGTACCGCGGCGTATCGAGTCCGCGCTCGACATCGGTGCGCGGGATGGTTTCATCTCGAAGCTGCTGGCGAAGCGTTTACCACGCGTCACTGCACTCGATCTCGAGGTGCCGTTGATCGACGACGATCGCATCGTTTGCATCAAGGGAGACCTCCGTGCATTGGATCTGCCGCACGCCTCTGCGGATCTTGTCGTCTGCTCGGAAGTACTCGAACACATCGCGCCGGAGCATCTCGCGACAGCGTGCAGCGAGTTGAGTCGCGTCTCGCGTCGCTACGTTCTCGTGGGTGTACCCTTCAAACAGGACACGCGCGTCGGTCGTACTACATGCGCTGCGTGTGGTCGGGTGAATCCGCCTTGGGGTCACGTGAATCGGTTCGATGAATTCGGATTGCGGAGCCTGTTTCCGTCATGCGAAGTCGCGCGAACGTCGTTCGTCGGCGTTGCGGATCCCGGAACCAACGCTCTAGCGTGCCGTCTGATGGATCTCGCCGGAAATCCATACGGAACCTATGCGCAGGACGAACCGTGCATTCACTGTGGAGCGGCGCTGGTCGCTCCAGGTGAGAAGCGCACGTTGCGACAACGCCTGCTGGCGCGCGCGGCCGTCTACGCGAAGGGCATTCAACGGCCGTTCATCCGATCGCATGCGAACTGGATCCATGTTCTGTTCGAACGAAAATCGGCGATTCGCGATGTCGAACGTGCAGCCCCCGTCATCGTGCGCCAACAGGTGCCACTTCGTCAGTCCAGACCCTGAAACTCACCAGTGTGTTGACGCCGAACGCGTTGCTGATGGCGACATCGGCCGCGTCGCGGCCGCGTGCGATCAATACACGACCGATCCTGCGCGTGTTGTTGCGCGCATCGAACGTGTACCAGTGTCCGTCGAGGAAGGCCTCGAACCAGGCCGCGAAATCCATCGGTGCACCGGTCTGTGGCACGCCGATGTCGCCGAGATAGCCGGTGCAGTAGCGGGCCGGAATGTTCATGCATCTGCATAATGCGACGGCCAGGTGCGCGTAGTCGCGACACACGCCGGTTCTATCGAAATACGCTTCGAGTGCGGTGCGCGTCATGCGCGCGTGTTCGTACCCGAATGTGATGTGGCGATGAACGAAATCGCAGATCGCCTGAACGCGCGCCCATCCGGTCGGTGCATTGCCGAACAGGCTCCATGCAATTTCCGATAGTCGATCGGTTTCGCAATACCGACTCCCCAGCAGGAAAAGCAGTGTTTCTTCCGGCAGGTCCTGCACCGCGATCTGCTGTGCGGACGGTACAAAAGCATCGACCAGTCCGCTGTCGTTGACGAGCGCGTTCGCAGTGATGCGTGTGCGGCCCGTCGGCGCGACGATGCGCGTGCACCAGTTGCCGAAGCTGTCCCGATACGCGGCCATCGGAACGCCCGGTTCGAACACGAGATCGTCGCGGCCGACGAGGTCGGAGACGCGTGTGAAGTGCACGTTCAGATTGAGAATCATCGGCGTCGGCTGCGGGCAGTCGTAGACGATTTCGAAGCCGACACGAATTTGCATGGATGGTTTCCGATTGTTCGCGAGGGTGTGCACTGTGCGCTTTCGCACACAGGGAGTCATGTCGAATCGATCTGGCGTCGCTTCGTCGACGCACTCTGCCCGATATGCTCGTGCAGACCGACGGTATCGAAAGTGGGCGTTCAACGTCTGTACGCCGACGAACTCAGCACTGGATCTAACAGCACGAGTGAGGGGATTGCTATGGGTGCTGCCGTACCGAGTGAACGAAGTGGAGGGGGTAACCTGCACGGTGGTACGAGAACCAATTTCCGGAAAAGGTTGATGAAATGAACACAATTCAAAGAATTTCACTCGGTGTAGTCGTTACGACGGCGTTACTCGGTCTCGGCGCGTGCGCCGACATGTCGCGGCAGGACAAGAACACCGCAATCGGTGCAGGCGCGGGCGCCGTCGGTGGCGCGGTTCTGACAGGCGGCAGTGCAGCGGGTACCGCCGCGGGTGCGGTGGTGGGCGGCGTGATCGGTCACGAAGTGAAGAAGGACTGATCGAATCCGGCCTGCGTTCGCCGCCTCTATGTTCGGTAACGCCCAGACGGAGCCATCCACTGGGCCTACCGTCCGTCGATGTCGCCCCCGCAACGTGCCATCGCCACCAATCGCCTGCTCGATTTGCTGCCTGCACATGAACGCAAGCGGATGCTGGCTGCCGGCGAAACCGTTGACCTCGTGTTTGCCGATGTGTTGTACACACCCGGCGAAACGTTGAGGGAGGTCTACTTCCCGCTCGAAGGTCTTATTTCGCTGATCGTGCCGATCGAGGGCGCAAACGGACTCGAGGTGGGATTGATCGGCAACGAAGGCATGTTCGGCATACCACTCGCGCTCGGTGTCGATGTATCGGCGGTGCGCGCGGTTGTGCAAGGTGCGGGCCTCGCATTGTGTATCGGAGCGGCACAGTTCCTCGTCGAGATCGGACGCAACAAGGTGTTGCATCAGATGATCGATCGGTATGCCTTCGTGCATTTGAGCCAGCTTGCGCAGACAGCCGGTTGCAACCGCTTCCACGTCGTGGAGGCCCGTCTGGCCCGTTGGCTGCTGATGACGCAGGATCGCGTCCACAACGATGCCTTCCATGTCACGCAGGAATTTCTGGCATTGATGCTGGGCGTGCGCCGTGTCGGCGTCACCCGGGCCGCCGGTTCGCTTCAGAACCTCGGACTGATCCACTACAGCCGCGGCAACATCGCGGTGCTCGATCGACGCGGCCTCAAAGCCGCCGCGTGTGGATGCTATAAGGCCGACCGCGACGCCTACGCGCGCGTCTTCGGCTGATCGACCCGGCTCCGCCATTCGCCGATTCGAACGTAGACGGGTGCGAAACCGTCGCGCGCGACCTATCCTCTGAACGTCGATAGCCTGTGTCGTTACGGAGCATCCATGAGCCGAGAATCACGCCTGCACATACCGCATCCGTCGGCGCGACCCGGCGCGCCGCCTGACTTCAGCTATCTCGCCACTTCGCCCGCGGGTGCGGTGAAACGTCCCGACGTGAACGCCGATACGCGCGACATCGAATTTCTGTCTACCGAAATGGTGCGCGTGCTCGACGAACAGCACACCGCAGTAGGCCCGTGGAATCCGCACCTCGACGCACCCGATCTGCAGATAGGCCTGCGGCACATGATGCTGACGCGCATCTTCGACGATCGCATGCTGCGCATTCAGCGTCAGGGCAAGATCTCGTTCTACATGAAATGCACGGGCGAGGAAGCCGTGGCCGTTGCGCAGTGCATGGCGCTGCGGCCGGCCGACATGCTGTTTCCGTCGTATCGGGTGCAGGGGTTGCAGATTGCGCGTGGCCGCAGTCTTGTCGACCTGATGTGCCAGTGTCTGTCGAACACACGCGACATGTGCAAAGGCCGCCAGATGCCGGTGATGTACCACTGGGGGTCGGGCAACATTTTCTCAGTGGGCGGCAATCTCACGACGCAGTATCCGCAGGCGGTCGGCTGGGCGATGGCCGCTGCCATCAAAGGTGAAGACCATATCGCCGCTGCGTGGATCGGCGAAGGGTCGAGTGCAGAGCCCGATTTTCATCATGCGTTGACGTTCGCGGCGGTGTATCAGGCGCCGGTGATTCTGAATATCGTCAACAACCAATGGGCGATTTCCACGTTCCAGGGGTTTGCAGGCGGCGAACGCAAATCGTTTGCGGCGCGCGGTCCCGGCTACGGTGTTCCAGGCATCCGCGTCGACGGTAACGACTATCTCGCGGTTCACGCGGTGACCGACTGGGCGGCTGAGCGCGCTCGTCAGGGCGCCGGGCCGACGTTGATCGAACTGGTCACGTATCGTGCGTCGGCGCATTCCACCAGTGACGATCCGTCGCGGTATCGCCCGAAGGAAGAGGCGGCGCAGTGGCCGTTGGGCGATCCGATCGATCGGCTGAAGAACCACCTCATTGCAATAGGGGAATGGTCGGATGCGCGGCAACGCGCGATGGAGTCGGAGCTCACCGATTTGGTCAACGCGTCGTGGCAGGAAGCCATCACGTACGGAACCATGACCGAAGCGCCCACGCTCGATCGCGACCTGATGTTCGAAGACGTGTTCAAGGAAATACTGCCGCACCTCAAGAAGCAGCGTGAGCAGATGAAGGCGCTGTTGCCCCTTTCTCTTGAAAAGCGAGCCCTTGAAAAGCGAGCCCATGAAAAGCGAGCGCCGGAGAAACGCTGATGGCACAGATGAACATGGTGCAGGCGATCAACTCCGCGATGGACATCATGTTGAATCGCGATCCCGACGTAGTGCTGATGGGCGAAGACATCGGCTACTTCGGCGGCGTGTTCCGCTGCACGGAAGGCCTGCAGCGGAAGTATGGCGATCACCGCGTACTCGACACGCCGATCGCGGAAGGCGGCATTCTCGGCGCTGCGATCGGGATGGGTGTGAACGGGTTGCGGCCGGTCGTGGAGATTCAATTCGCCGACTACATCTATCCGGCGTTCGATCAGCTTACGAGCACGTTGGCGCGCATTCGGTATCGCAGCGGCGGCGACTTCTGGTCGCCTGTCACTATTCGCACGCCGTGCGGCGGCGGCATTCGCGGCGGCCAGACGCATTCGCAAAGTCCCGAAGGTATCTTCACGCATGTGTGCGGCATCAAGGTGGTGATGCCCTCGAACCCTTACGACGCGAAGGGATTGCTGATCAGTTCGATCGAAGACGACGACCCGGTGGTGTTCTTCGAACCGAAGCGTCTCTACAACGGCCCATTCGACGGCGACCCCAACAAGCCTGCAGTGCCGTGGAGCACGAAGCCGAAAGGCGAGGTGCCTGATGGCTACTACACCGTGCCTATCGGCAAAGCGGAGATCGTGCGCAAGGGCGCCGACGTGACGGTGCTGACGTACGGCACGCTGGTGCACGTTGCGGAGGCGGCCGCGCAGAAAGCGCAGATCGACGCGGAGATCATCGACATCCGCACCATGGTGCCGCTCGACGTGGACACGATCTGCACATCGGTCAAGAAGACCGGGCGCTGTGTGGTCGCGCATGAAGCGACCGGCTTCAGCGGCTTCGGCGCCGAGTTGTCGGCCACCGTGCAGGAGCAGTGTTTCTGGAACCTGCTCGCGCCGATTGAGCGCGTCACCGGTTGGGATACGCCATACCCGCACGTGTTCGAGTGGGACTACTTCCCCGGGCAGGCGCGCATCATCGCGGCGCTCACAGCGGTGATGGACGCATCGGCATGAAGCCGACTGGAGGCATCGGCATGAAGCCGATTGGAGGCATCGGCATGAAGCCGATTGGAGGCATCGGCATGAAGCCGATTGGAGGCATCGGCATGAAGCCGATTGGTAGCATCGGCATGAACCGATTGGAGGCCTCGGCATGAGCCGATTCGAATTCAAATTGCCGGACCTGGGCGAAGGCACCGTGGACGCCGAGATCGTCGAGTGGAAAGTGAAAGTCGGCGATAACGTGAAGGAAGACGACGTGATCGTCGACGTGATGACCGACAAGGCCAACATCGAGGTGCCGGCACCGGTCAGCGGTACGGTGGTGTCGACCACCGGCGAACCGGGTGACCGGGTACCCGTGGGAGCCGTTCTGATCGTGTTCGAGACTGTGGCCGGTGCGAAAGCGGCGGCGCCCAAACCCGTTGCAGTTGCGGAAGCCGTCGCTGCGCCCGTCGCGACTCTGGCACCGCGGCGCGCGACGAAGCCTGCGCAAGCGCCCGTCGCAGAGAGGGTGGCTGCGGAGAAAGTGGCTGTGGAGGTCAAGTCGACACCACATGCGGTGCTGACGTCTCCCTCGATCCGCCGTCGCGCGCGCGAAGCGGGTCTCGATCTGACGGACATTCACGGAACCGGCCCTGACGGGCGTATTACCGCGGCCGATTTCGACGCGTACGTCGCCGCGCCGCGCGCAAAGCCCGCAAAGGCGAAAACCGTTTCTACCGGCGATGTCGAGGAGATCAAGGTGATCGGCGTTCGGCGCGTCATCGCGCAGCGGTTGAGCGAGGCGAAACGCAACATCCCGCACTTCGCTTACGTCGAAGAAGTGGACATCACCGAACTCGAATCGCTGCGCACGCATCTGAACGAGAAGCGCGACGCGAAGCTGACCTATCTGCCGTTTCTGGCGATGGCACTGGTACGCGTGTTACCCGGGTTTCCACAGTGCAACGCACACTACGACGCGGAGCGCGGCGTAGTGCAGCGATACAGGCGCGTGCATCTGGGCGTAGCCACACAAACGCCCGATGGATTGAAAGTTCCGGTCGTTCACAACGCGCAAGACCTGTCGTTGTGGGATCTGCACAACGAGATTCGTCGCGTCAGCGAAGCCGCGCGCAACAACAAGGCGACGAAAGATCAGTTGAGCGGTTCGACCATCACGATCACGAGTCTCGGCCGCCTCGGCGGTATCGCATCGACACCGATCATCAACGCGCCGGAAGTCGGCATCATCGGCGTGAACAAAGCGGTGCAGCGACCAATGGTGGTGGCCGGTGCGGTGGCAGTCCGATTGATGATGAATCTGTCGTCGTCGTTCGATCACCGTTTCGTCGACGGCTACGACGCTGCCGCATTGATTCAGGCGCTGAAGGAGCGCCTGGAACATCCCGCTGCAATCTTCATCGACGATTGAAGGTTGTGGCGCAAGTTGAGCGCTCAGGATTTCCGAACGTATGAAGTCTGAAGCTGTGTCGATTCGACTGACGGTACTGCCCACGGTACTGCTCTCGGCGTTGCTCCTGACCGGTTGCGGTTCGAGCGACTGGCGCACTGCGAGCCGGCAATCCGCGGGCATGGCACCCGACCCCGTCGTTTCCTCCGAAGCGGTCATTCAGGTATATGGCGCACCGACGTGGGGCTGGCGCGGATGGTTCGCGATTCACACGTGGATTGCCATGAAACCCTCGGGCGCATCGCACTACGACGTGTACGAGGTGGTCGGCTGGCGAGCGCGACGCGGGCTTCCGGTACTGCGCATCGAGCAGGACATACCCGACCGTTACTGGTTCGGTAAACGGCCCGAGCTTCTGTTGGACAGGCGCGGCGAGGGCGTGGACGGGCTGATCACCGCAGTGGATGCGGCTGCGCGGGCTTATCCATGGGCAAACACGTATCGCGTTTTCCCCGGACCGAACAGCAACACATTCCCGGCATGGATTGCCAGGCAGGTGCCCGAGCTCGGTCTCGAGTTGCCGTTCAAGGCAATCGGCTCAGGATGGAACGAATGACGTTACGGCAACTGCAGAAGCCGATTCACATCCGTTCCATCGAGCTCGAGTAGCGCTTCCGGCTCGCCCTTCAAATAGCGATCCAGAAACGCGATGACATAACGATCGATCGCGGCCGCGTTCGGCTGGTCCTCCAAACACGCAGCGACGTCGGGCTGACCGAGGCAGAGGAGATTCGTCCATTCGAAATCCAATTGGGAAACGCCTTTGAGTTCGACCAGGTATTTCGGTGACGACGTCATTCGGTAGGCTTCGTCTTCAACTTCGAGCCTGCGCTTGTCCCACTCGAGCCACGCCGTCTGATACATCACTGCCACGCCCATCTGAGTAAGCATGCCTCGTGCAAGAAATGGCTCGACGAACGGAGAGAGTGCGATCACTGCTTTCACTTCGCGTGTTTTCCACGACGGCCATCCGCCGGCCATTCCGATGACGGTGTAGCCACCGAGCGAATGCCCGACAAGACCAACGTTCGACGCATCGAGAATGGGGGCGAGCGCGGGATCCTGACCAACGAGACGTATGACGGCGCGCAAGTCGTCCAGGCGGTCGACCGCGCTATCGTCGCTCCACAGGTGAGGCGCCAGGAACCACTTGTTGGAGCTGAGTGGCCAGAGGCTGTCGCTGCCGATCGGGCATCCGGCGTCCCGATGATCCGGCGCGGCCACCACATAGCCGTGGCGCGCCAACTCCTCGGTGATGAAGATCGATTGCAGCGCACAACCGCCGAACTCGTGCGAAAACAAGACGAGCGGTATGGGCGGACACGCGCCGAGAGGCGGTGAATCTACGGCGACCCGCCCCGCGTGTCCGGATCGCGAATACGCCATGGGACGCTCGGGCTCGGACGCGGGATACCACACCGCGACCTTGCGCCCATCTTCGAGAGCGAGCACCCGATAGCCCGCGGAATGTATTGCATCGCAGTGGAGCAGGAGCGGGGCGCCCGACGCGAGCGTATTCGCCGCGACGAGGACCGCCAGCACCAGGCACCAACGGACTGCTAGAGGGGAAGCGCCGAATGTTGGCATCTCATCGGTCCAGCAAGATCGAGCGTTTTCGACCGTGGAACGAGGGTCACGTTACTCCGACGGACGCGATCCTCAGTAGTGCTGCCGGCGGATCATGGCGCGTTTCTCGCGAGCCCACTAGCGACCGCGATAATGCGGCTTGCGTCGTTCCGCGAACGCGCGCAACGATTCCTCCGCGTCGAGCTTCGCCCGACGCGCGATGCCACCGTATCGCGTTTCATTCGCGGACGCCTCGGCGAAGCTCGCTTCGAGTCCCGCCTGGATCGCGCGCTTCGTGACACGCACGGCTGCCGGCGGCAGGTAGCAGATGCGATCGGCCAGTTCGTTTGCGGTCGTCAACAGCTGATCGCTTGGCACCAGCCGGTCGAGCAGGCCGATTCGATACGCTTCGTCGGCATCTACCCGGCGGCTCGTGAGCGACAGATCCATCGCGCGGCTCAGGCCGACGATGCGCGCGAGCAGAAACGACATGCCGCCTTCGGGCGGCAGTGAGCGTTCCTGAAATACCGTGACGAAACGGCTGTCGGGACAGCCCACGCGCATGTCGCACGCGAGTGCCAGCGAGAAGCCGGCGCCGGCGGCCACGCCGTTCACTGCCGCGATCATCGGTTTGTCTACGCCATACAACGCCTTGCCCTGTTTGCTGATCCACGACTCCTCGTCGAGCAGATCGTTCAGCGGTCTGTCGCCATCGTCGGGCGGCGGGCCCTGCAGGTCTGCGCCGCTGCAGAAGCCGCGCCCGGCACCGGTCCAGATGGCCACCCAGATGTCGTCGTCCGCATGAATACGTGCAATCGCGTCGAGCAGATCGACCTTGTCGTTCTGATCGATCGCGTTCAGTCGCTCCGGTTTGTTCAACGTCAGCGTGGCAACGTGGCGGTCGCGGTCGAGGTCGAAGGTCAAATGACGGTAGGTCATGGCGAACTCTTGGGATCGATCGTTCGACACTACCACACGCATCATTGCGGTCCAGGAGGATGCACGTTGCGCTGCTAAGATGAGGCGGCCGAGAAACCCGAGGTGGCTTCATGAAAGCGTCCGACTTGTTCGTCCGGTGTCTCGAGGAAGAAGGCGTCGAGTACATCTTCGGCGTGCCAGGGGAGGAGAACGCCGACTTCATGATGTCCCTCGAACGCTCGACCAAAATCCGGTTCGTTCTCACCCGCCATGAACAAGGTGCGGCATTCATGGCGGAGACTTACGGCAAGCTCACCGGCAATCCGGCGGGCTGTCTCGGAACGCTCGGCCCGGGCGCGACCAATCTCATCACAGGCGTGGCAGATGCCGACATGGACCACGCGCCGATGCTCGTGCTCACGGGACAGGGCTCGACGCGTCGGCTGCACAAGGAATCGCACCAGGTGATGGACGTGGTCGGCATGTTCGAGCCCGTTACGAAGTGGGCATCGAGCGTACGACACCCGGATAACATTCCCGAGATGGTGCGCAAGGCGGTGCGTGTTGCGCGAACCGAAAAACCCGGTGCCGTGTTGATCGAACTGCCGGAAGATCTCGCCAAGCAGCAGACCGATGGAAAGCCGTTGCCGGTACACAGGTTCCGCCGGGCAGTGACGGACGACAAGGTTGTCGATCGGGCGTTCGATCTCATCCGTAAATCGAAGGGACCGATCATCATCGCCGGCAACGGCTGCATTCGTCGTCGCGCCAGCAAACAGCTGCGGCTGCTCTGCGAGAAGACGGGTATAGGTGTGGTGAGCACGTTCATGGCGAAGGGCTGCGTCGACATGGACGCCGACTACTGCCTGTACACGGTGGGGCTCGGCACGCGCGACCGCATGAATCTGGTGATCGACGATGCGGATCTCGTCATCACGCTCGGACTCGACATGGTCGAATACCATCCGCGTTTGTGGAATCCGGCCGGCGACAAGGTGGTGATCCACGCCGACTTTCTGCCGGCGGAGATCGACGATCGCTACATGCCGCGCGTCGAACTCGTTGGCGATCTGGCGCATTCACTGTGGATGCTGAATCAGCGCGCCGATGCGAACGGCAAGTTCTCGTTCGACCTGGCCCAACAGCGCCAGATGCGCCGGGAAATGCAGGAGGACATCGCCGAATACTCCGCCGATGACACTGACGGATTGATTCGGCCGCAAAAAGCGCTGTGGGACGTGCGTCAGGCAATGGGACCGCACGACGTGCTGCTGTCCGATGTCGGCGCCCACAAGATGTGGATCGCGCGGCTTTACCCGTGCCATGAGCCGAACACATGCCTCATTCCAAACGGCTTCTGTTCGATGGGCGGCGCGCTGCCGGGTGCGATCGCCGCGTCGCTGGTCTTTCCGGATCGACGCATCATTGCGATTGCCGGCGACGGCGGATTCATGATGAACGTGCAGGAAATGGAAACCGCGCGACGTTTGAACAGCCGTATCGTGGTGATGGTGTGGGAAGACGGCGGTTATGGATTGATCCAGTGGAAACAGTCGAACGAGTTCGGACGCCACACCAACCTCGCGTTCGGAAATCCCGACTGGTTGCAGCTCGCAAACGCATTTGGCTGGAACGGTCATGTCTGCAAGAAGAGCAAAGACCTGCGAGGCGTGCTCGAAGCAGCGTTCACTGAAGACGGACCAAGCCTCGTCGTAGTTCCGATCGACTACAGAGAGAACCAGCTGCTTACGAAGAAACTCGGAGAACTCACGTGCAAGAACTAGCGCTAAGGGCCAAACACTGGGGATTGATGCTCGAGAGCAGCGCCGCGGCTGCCAACCCGATCAAAGTGGTTGCGCCATACGACGGCGCGCCGATTGCGACGGTGGACACCGCCGGACCAAAGCACGCCGAGGATGCGTTGACAGCGGCCTACGCGCTGTATCGAAATCGCGGCGGTTGGCTGCGGTTGCATCAACGCGCTGCCATTCTCGAACGCCTTGCAGTACTGATGAGCGAACACCAGGAGGTGCTCGCATTGGAAGCGGCCCGCGAAGGCGGCAAGCCGCTTGTTGATTCACGCGTCGAGGTCACGCGCGCCATCGACGGCGTGCGACTCTGCATCGAACACATTCGCGGCCACGCCGGTGACGTGATACCGATGGGAACCACGGCGGCGGCCGCTGGACGCGTCGCATTCACGCAGAAGGAGCCGATCGGTGTCGTTGTGGCGGTGAGCGCGTTCAACCACCCCCTCAACCTGATCGTTCATCAGGTACTTGCGGCGGTCGCAGCGGGTTGCCCGGTGATCGTCAAACCGGCGAGCACCACACCGCTGTCGTGTTTGCGCCTCGTGGCGTTGCTGCGCGAAGCCGGCTTGCCGGCCGGCTGGTGTCAGGTGGCCGTGTGTGGCCGTGCTGTGGCCGAGCAACTGGTCACCGATCGCCGCGTGGCGTTCTTCAGCTTCATCGGTAGCGGCGAAGTAGGTTGGGCGCTGCGTTCGAAGCTCGCGCCTGGTACACGTTGTGCGCTGGAACACGGCGGCGTTGCACCCGTGATCATCGGGCCGAATGCAGATCTGGAGTTGTCGATCAACGCCGTTCTGAAGGGCGGCTTCTATCACGCAGGTCAGGTCTGCGTGTCCGTGCAGCGCGTGTATGTTCCGCGCGCGCAAGCGCGCGACTGGGCACAGGCGTTGGCGGATCGCGCGAAGCGATTGAAGATCGGTGATCCCACCGATGCTGCCACCGAGGTCGGTCCGCTGATTCAACACGGCGAAACGAAGCGTATTCACGAATGGGTGGTGGCAGCGGTAGAGGCGGGCGCGGAACGGTTGTGCGGTGGCGACCCCATGAGCCCGAGTACCTATCCCGCAACCGTGTTGCTCGATCCGCCGCTCGATACCGACGTCAGCCGAAAGGAGATCTTCGGTCCCGTGGTTTGCGTCTACGGATACGACGACATCGATCAGGCTTTTACCTTGGCGAACGCTCTGCCGTTTTCGTTCCAGGCCGCGATCTTCACGCGTGATCTCGATGCTGCTTTGCGCGGCTTCAAACATCTCGATGCGTCCGCGGTGATGGTCAACGATCACACCGCGTTTCGTGTCGACGGTATGCCGTTCGCCGGACTGCGCGAGTCCGGTCTCGGCGTAGGAGGCATCCCGCACACGATCGACGACATGCAGATCGACAAGATGATGGTCATCAAGTCGGCGCTCCTGTGAGGAATGCAACTGCAGCTAAAAAGATCTGATAAACAGTAACTTATAGCTGTTACCTTACATTCGATCTAGCAGTGAGAGAGGCGTGCTGGTCGACCGGGTGTCGCCTGTCGAGCTGCACGAAACAACCCGATACCGATTACTTGGGCATTGCAGCCGGTTCATTTCACGCGGAGTGAGCGCGCTTGCCCGATCGAGTGTCGATATGCAGAGTAGACCGCTCACTAAAAAACGTGACCGATATGAAGGACGACAACAACGGCGATGTGCCCGATACGCGGACGCTGGCCGCGCACTATCGGGCGCTGATCAAAGGGCTTGGCGAAAATCCCGATCGTGAAGGTCTGCTCGACACGCCGGAGCGCGCGGCGAAAGCCATGCAGTTCCTCACCCGGGGTTATTCGCAGAGTGTCGAAGACATCGTCAACGGCGCGTTGTTCGAATCGAAGATCGACGAGATCGTGATGGTGAAGGACATCGAGATGTACTCGCTGTGCGAACACCATCTGCTGCCGTTCATCGGGCGGTGCCACGTGGGCTATCTGCCGAACGGACGCGTGCTGGGGTTGTCGAAGGTGGCGCGTATCGTCGACATGTTCGCGCGACGGCTGCAGATCCAGGAACAGCTCACGCAGCAGATCGCGGAAGCGATCATGAACAGCGCCGGCGCTCGCGGTGTTGGAGTCATTATCGAAGCGCGCCATCTGTGCATGGCGATGCGTGGTGTCGAAAAGCAGAACTCCGTGATGAAAACCTCGGTGATGCTCGGCAGCTTCCGCGACAACGCGCCGACGCGTTCGGAATTCCTGCAGCTCATTGGCTGAACTATCCGACCTCGAACTGATGCGCATCCATCTCGATGCGCTGTACACCTACGACGCGAACGGGTGTATGTCGCACGTGAACGAAGCGCGTGGTCCGCGAGCGCCGCGGATCTTCGTTGGGCGTACGGCGGTCGGTCACGAACTGCGCTGGCGATCCGACGTCCCTGAAGCGACGGTGTCTGCAATACGCGATCTGTTGGACCGGGAGCCGTCGGACGCGCCGCTCTCCCAACAACCGCATTGTGGTGACGCGATCGTGGCGTTGCTGGCGCAGGAAGGCCCCGTAGTGCGATTGTGGTCGGGTCCCGCGTACCGCATCGAGATGAAGGAGTTGCCGTCTGCACCGCTGGCGGTGCGCGTGACGGATGCAAACGCCGATCTGCTGCGCACGTTTCCGGATTGGCGCGACGAATTGAATGAACGGCAACCGTTCGTCGTTGCGGTGGAGAACGATGCGGCCGCCGCGTTGTGCTGCAGCGTTCGCATCACTTCCGCGGCGCATGCCGCAGGCGCTGAAACGTTGGCCGCAGCACGGCGCAGAGGAATGGCGTCGCAAGCCGTTGCCGGGTGGGCGAGGGCAGTGGATGAACTCGGCGCGATCGCGTTGTACAGCACCTGGTGGGACAACCTCGCGTCGCAAGCGGTGGCGCGGCGACTCGGCATGAAGCTGATCGGCGTCGACTTTCACGTGACCTGACGGAAGAGCAATGGACTATCTCGAACACAATCGTCGCGCGTGGAATCGCGATTCCATCGCCGGCGAACGCTGGTCGATTCCGGTGACCGAAGACGAAATCGAAAGCGCGCGTCGCGGCGATTGGCAGGTGATCCTGACACCGGACAAACCGGTGCCGCGCGATTGGTTTGGCGAGTTGCGTGGGGCGCAGGTGTTGTGTCTCGCGTCGTCGGGCGGCCAGCAGGCACCCATACTCGCGGCGGCCGGTGCCAATGTCGTCAGCTTCGATTTGTCCGAGGAACAACTCGCGCGCGATCAGGAAGTGGCGATGCGCGACGGACTCGCACTTCGCTGCGTGCGTGGCGACATGGCGGACCTGTCGATGTTTCGCGATGCGGCGTTCGATCTGATTTTTCACGCGGTATCGAACGTGTTCGTACCGGACTTACGTCCAGTGTGGCGCGAGTGTCATCGAGTGTTGCGGCCCGGCGGCGTGCTGCTCGCCGGCTGCATGAATCCGGCGTTTTTTCTGTTCGATCACGACGAAGCCGAACGCACGGGAGTGCTGGTCGCGCGACATCGTTTGCCGTACAGCGAAGCGGGTGAGTCGATGTCGCCGCTATCCGATGAGCGGCGCGAACAGATTGCGAAGGGCGATGCGTTGCAGTTCAGCCATAGCCTGCAAGCACAGATCGGCGATCTGCTGAGCGCCGGGTTTCAGCTCACCGCGCTGTACGAAGACCATTGGCAAGGCGCGTCGACTTCGCTCGACGCGCTGATGCCCACTTCGATTGCGATTCGCGCCGTCAGGCAGCCCTAGCCGGACGTTGAAGGCGTGAGCGGAGTTTCAGCAACCCGCTACTAAAGCCGGATCAGGCCGCGAACTTCTGCAGGTGATGGTCGGAGTTGCCGAACTGCGCGTCGATGACGAGCAGGCGCTTGAAGTAGTGGCCGATACGCAGTTCTTCGGTCATACCCATGCCGCCGTGCAACTGCACGGCATTTTCGCCGATGAACGTGCCGGCTTTGCCCACCAGGTGCTTCAGCGCGTGGATAGTGCGTTGCGCGGTGTGTGTGCCTTGTGCTGCTTCGAGCGTTGCGCGGAACAGCAGCGACTTGCACTGCTCGTATTCCATGAACATCTCGACCATACGGTGTTGCAGCACCTGGAACTCCGACAGCGCGTGGCCGAACTGCTGGCGTTGTGTCGTGTATTCCACGGTGTCCTTGTAGAGCACCTCCATCGCGCCGACCGCCTCTGCCGATAGCGCCAGAATGGCGTCGTTGGCGACCGCTTCGAGAATGGCAAAGCCGTTGCCCACTTCGCCGATCAGACGATCGCGATCCACGCGCACGTTCGTCAGCTTCACTTCGGATGCGCGCAAACCGTCGACGGTGGGGTAGTTGTCGCGCTCCACGCCGTCTGCCTTCGCATCGATCAGAAACAGCGAGATGCCGTTGCGATCGACCTGCCCGCCGGAGGTGCGCGCGGAGATGACGATGTAGTCGGCGGTTGCCGCATTCTGCACTACAGACTTCGTGCCGTTCAGCAGGAAGCCGTTCGCTTCGGGCCGCGCCGTGGTGATCACGTCTTCGAGATCGAAGCGCGCCTGTTCTTCCGCATAACCGAACGCAAGTTGTTTGGTGCCGTCGATGACGCCGGGAAGGATCGCGTCCTTTACCGCTTTCGACGCGCCGCGCCGCAGCGCGCCGCCACCGAGCACTATGCTTGCGAGGTACGGTTCAACGACCAGACCTTTGCCGAACGCTTCCATCAGCAGCATGGTTTCGATCGGGCCTCCGCCGAATCCGCCGTCCGCTTCCGCAAACGGCAATGCCAGCCAACCGAGGTCGGCGAAGGATTTCCAATGCGTTTTGGAGAAGCCTGGCTCCGCGTCGGTGACTTTCACGCGCGCCTCTAGGGAATAGTTGTCGGCCACGAAGCGCTCGACGCTGTCTCTCAGCAGTTGCTGCTCGGAACTCAAATCGAAATTCATGTCATGTCTCTCTGTTCTGTTGCGCGCGCTTACTTCTTGCCGCTCTTGATGCCGAGCACGTTCTTCGCGATGACGTCTTTCTGCACTTCGCTCGCACCGCCGTAGATCGTGTAGGCACGGCTGCTGAGATAGCTCGCCATGCCGTTGCGTGCGAATTTCGGCCCAACCGGATGACCCCAGCCGGCCGAGTAAATGCCGCCGGCTTCGACCGTCAGCTTCGCGATGCGCTGCTGAATCTCCGTACCCTTCAGCTTCATGATCGACGACTCCGGCCCGAGCGCGCCGCCCGCTGACGCCGCGGCAAGGCTGCGCAGTTCGGTGAATTCGAGCGCCATCAGATCCACTTCCAGCGCCGCAACTTTCGCGCGAAACGCCGGTTCATCCATCAGCGAACCGTTGCCGCGCTTCACGCTGCGTGCCTGCTTCTTCAGGCTCTCGAGTGCAACGATGGAGCGCGATACGCCGGCGAGACCGGTGCGTTCGTGTTGCAGCAGACCTTTCGCATACGTCCAGCCTTTGCCTTCTTCGCCGATGCGATTTTCGACGGGCACCTTCACGTCGTTGATGTGCACCATGTTCACGGTGTGGCTGCCGCCGAGCGTGATGATCGGCTTCACTTCGATGCCGGGTTGCTTCATGGGGAACAGCAGGAAGGTGATGCCTTCCTGGCGTTTGCCGGTGTCTTCGGTGCGGGTGAGGCAGAAGATCCAGTCGGCCATGTGCGCAGCCGTGGTCCAGATCTTCGTGCCGTTGACGGTGTACGTCTTGCCGTCGGCGGAGAGTTCGGCTTTCGTCTTCAGCGCGGCGAGGTCGGAGCCGGCGCCCGGTTCGGAATAACCCTGGCACCAGTTCACTTTGCGCGCGCGGATGTCGGGCAGAAAGCGATCCTGTTGTTCCTTCGAGCCGTAGCCCATGAGGATGGGTGCGAGCATGCCGACGCCGAACGGCATGTCGAACGGCAACATCGCAATCGCGGTTTCCTGTTCCCAGATGTAGTGCTGCGTCGGCGTCCAACCCGGACCGCCGAACGCTTTCGGCCACTTCGGCACGTCCCAGCCGCCTTTGGCTTTCGCTTTTTCGAACCAGCCGAAGCGCCATTCGCCGTAGTCGGCACCGGGCTTGTACGCATTGGTGCGGAGGAAATCGCGCACGTCGTCGCGGAACGCGAGGTCGGCTGCGGAGAGGTCGATATCCATCGAGTGGCTCCATTCCGGTGAGATGAGAATGGCCCAACTCTAACGAATGGCCTGTTCTTTTACTAGAACATGATTCTAGATTAGGATTCTTCTCGATGGCCAAACAACCCAAGCCGAGAGCGACCACGCCGGCGCGCCGCGCAACGATCCTCAAGGCGGCGCTCGACTGTTTCATCGGGCAGGGCGTAGAAGCGACGACGATCGACGACATCCGCCGCGCATCGGGCAGCAGCATCGGCAGCCTGTATCACCACTTCGGCAACAAAGAAGGCATCGCGGCCGGCCTCTTCATCGACGGCATTCAACGGCTGAACGCTGATCTGTTGCGCAAGCTGAAGCGCTGCAAGAGTGCCGAGCAGAGCGTGCGAACCGTCGTCACCCAATACTCCGATTGGGTGACGGCGCATCGAGACATCGCTCGTTATCTATTGAATTCGCGGGATATTGCATTCCCACCCGACACGAAGGATCAACTCCGCGAGATCCATCGTGTCTACATCACCGAGGTGTTCCGCTGGTTCGGTCCGTTCGTGCGCGACGGTGATATGAAGGCGCTGCCGATCGAAACGTACGTGCCGATCATCTCCGGGCCGATTCAGGACTACACGCGCTACTGGCTGGCGGGGCAGGTGAAGGAGTCGCCCGCGAAGATGAAGAACGTGTTTGCCGACGCGGCGTGGAACGCGGTGCGGGGGTAGCGCATCGGGTCACTGGCGGCGCGAATTCATCACCGCGCCGCAAGACATCCGTTAGATCGGCTCGTTAGAGCGAGAGGGCCGTTAGAACTGCGGCCGCCAGGAACACCGTCTCTCCGAACATCAGCACAATGGGCTTCCAACCCACCGTCGAGAGTTTCTTGAACGACGTTTTGACGCCGAGTGCTGCAATTGAAGTGATGAGGCAGGCGCGGGAGAGATCGGCGCACGCGGACGATACGGCCTGCGACACGATGCCCGTACTGTTGACGAGCACCAGCACGACGAACGCCACCAGGAAAGCGGGCAGGGCAGGCGCGCCGGCATTCGCAGCACCGCGTCGGCGAAAGAGCAACGACACCGCGAGTGCAACCGGCGCAAGCATCGCGACGCGCGTGAGCTTTACGATGGTGGACATGTCGCCGGCTTCCGGCGACACCATGTAACCCGCGCCGACCACCTGAGCCACATCGTGAATGGTGCCGCCGAAGAATATGCCGGTGTGCACCGTGTCGAGGCCGAACAGCGACGCCAGTATCGGGTACACGACCATCGCGATGGTGGACAGCGCCGTGACACCGACGACGGTGACGAGCGTTTGTTCCTCGCTGCGTTCGTGTCGCGGCAGCACCGACGACAGTGCGAGTGCCGCGGACGCACCGCAGATGGCCACTGCGCCGCCGGTCAGCACGCCGAAGTCGCTGCGCAATCCGAGCACGCGCGCGAAGCCCCAACCGAACACGATCGTTGCGACCAGGCCGCCGAGAATCAGCGCAAACGTGGCGCCGCCGAGTCCGTACATCTGCTCCAGCGTGATGCGCGCGCCGAGCAACGCTACACCTGTGCGCAGGATGCTTCGCGAAGCGAACTCGATGCCGGCCACGCACGCGCCGTCCTCAGAAAGATGATTGAACGCCATCCCGAGCAGCAGCGCGTAAAGCATCACGGGGCCACCGTAGTGATCGGATACGAACGCGGACGCGAGGCCCACCGTTACCGCAAGCAGCACGCCGGGTCCAACCGAAGCGGCGCGCCGCCAGGGCGTCGTCGTTAGATCGTTGGTTGCGTCAGCTGCCGTTTCCGCGCTCATGCGTACCTCAGGCAGCCGCGTGCAGGTCCACTCCGACGGCCGACACCCGCTCGCCGTAACGCGATTCCGGGAAGTAGTCCCAGCACGCGTGATGCTGCGTCGCCACGTTGTCCCACATCACCAGCGTGTTCGGTTCCCACTTCACGCGGCACTGGAGAAGCGGCGTTGCTTCGATGTGATGGAAGAACATTTCGAGCAGGTGCCGCTGCTCGAGGCCTTTCACACCCTTGAGATGCGTGGTGAAGCCGCGGTTCACGAACAGGACCGGGCGGCCCGTATCTGGATGCGCGACTACCACCGGATGTTCGGTGCGGTTGTACTGCGTGCCGGCGGGCGGTTCGATGCCGTACGTACCCTTCCACGGCAGTGCGCCGTCGTGGACCGCCGTCAGCGATGCGGCCAGCGCTTTCACCGGGTCGGACAACAACTCGTACGCGAGGTACATGTTTGCGAACACCGTGTCGCCCCCGCCGCATTCCGGAACTTCGGTGATGTACAACATCGACGCAGAGATGGGGTTGCGGTCGCACGAAACGTCCGTATGCCAACCTTCGCCGGCCGTGTACTTCGACTGCGCGTTGGTACGCACGTCGAGCACTTCCTTGTCTTCGCAGCGGGTCAGCGCATGGCGCTGCAGCGTGCCCGTGCCGAAATGCGCGCATACGCGCTTGTGCTGCTCGCGCGTCAGCTTCTGGTCGCGGAATACGAGCACCGCGCGTTCGTTGAGCAACGCCTTCACGGCGTCCAGGGTGCCTGCGTCGGCGGTTGCAAGGTCGAGAGCGCGGAGCTCCGAGCCGGTTTTCGGGGTGATCGTCGAGTGTCTGAGTGTGGCCATGATTCTCCCGGTGTCATGTGCAAGTGCGGAGGGGATGCTATTCGTACAAAACAGCTTAATCAAGTGGTTTTTAACATGCGATCGAGCGGGTATGATTTCCGCTGTTTAGAAGGCCCCGTCTTGAGCGGAAGGAGTATCGAACGATGGCGAGAACACACTCTTCGAAAGCCGCCGATGAACCGGGTGCACGCGGCAGCAAGGGCGACCGCACGCGTCGCGCGATCATCGACGCGGTCAACGACATCGTGGCGGTTGAGGGCATGTCCGCGGCGTCTCAGGAAAATGTGGCGCGCAGAGTCGGCATTTCGCAGAGCGCGTTGCGGCACCACTATCCGACGAAGGACACGCTCGTGCGTGCCGTGGTCGATGACCAGCTCGTGTTGTTCCGCACAGGAATGGAACGTTTGATGCTCGAGCCTTCCGGCACGCCGGCCAAACGTCTAGCGCGCATGATCGATTCGCACTTCGAACGCGTGGCGACGCATAGCGAAGCGCTGACGTTCGAGGTTTATGCGCATTGGGCGCGTGATGCGCAGGCGCGCAAGCCGGCGCATGAGTGGTTCGAGTGGCTCGCGGCCCACTACGCGGAACTGATTCATGCGATCCGTCCGAAGCTCGCGGCGGAGGAGTGCCGCGAGCGCGCGCTGCAGATCATCACGTTGTGCCTTGGGGCATGGACTACGCTGAGCCATTCGCGGCCACTGCTGACGGAGCGCTCGGCGCTCAAAGTGCGGCAGGGTCTGCAGCGCGGTGTCGACAGTCTTCTCGGCGCCGGGTTGCCCTGGACTGAGTGACCCGATCAATCGCGCGAGTTGCCCACGCTTCCCCGCTTGCCATAGGCTCGTTCACTCGATTGGGGAAAGTCAGACATGCTGCCCGCACCAGTGGATCGCCGATTCGAATTCGTCTCATTCGGCTGGATCGACTCCGCGCGGTCGTTCCTGACGACGTTCGTGGAATCGAACCCGGATTTGCGCCACGCAACGTATTCGATGTGCGAAGCATTCGACCACGCGCCGCCGAAGCTGGCAGGAGCGAACGGTGGCGTTGCGTGGTACTGGCGATTGCGCAATGGCGCGCTCGATGTCGGCGCCGGCGAGATCTCCGACGCAGATCTGAACATTCGCGGCGACTACCAGCACGTGTTGAGCATGGCGCAGGGTGTGAACGCCGCGGGGGAAGAGGCGCAACGGCGCGCGCGGCGCGAGTTCAGACATCGTGCAGGACGGGATGCGTTGCGCATCACCGGCCCGCTGCCGAAGGAGCCTGCCCTGCTGACCATGATCAACGACCTGCACGACCATATGGCGTCGGTCACGATCGAGAATCCCGATTACGCGCATCGCGTCGAGCGCCTCGGCCTTGCGCGTCAGCTCGTCGAACTGCACGAACGCGGCTACACGGTGATCGAGAAGGCGGTGACCGAAGCGTTCGCCGACGAACTGCGCGAGCGCGTGGCGGATGAGGTACGCAAGCACCATCCGTTCACCACTAACGGTTTGATGATGCGGCATCGGATGTTCGAAGAGGTCGCGCTGCACCCCCTCGTCTGCACGGTCGCGGAGAGCGCCGTGGGCCGCGGCATGGTGCTCGGTGCGATGTCGGGCACGTACAAAGAAACCGGTCCGGGTGCGATCGACATTCATGCGGACTACCCGCTCGTGCGCGAACCGTATCCCGAATTCGGTCTCATCTGTGTCGCGTGCTGGGCGCTGGAGGACTGGACGGTGGATGCCGGTCCGACATGGGTGATCCCGGGCAGTCATCTGCGCCGCCGCGCACCGAGGCGCAACGATTCACGCGAAGGCGCGGTACCGATTGAGATGCCGAAGGGTTCGGTTGCGCTGTGGGCGAATGGCGTGTGGCACTGGCAGGGCGATCGCAGCGCGCCCGGTGCACGCGTGGCGATTCACGTGACGTACAACCGTGTGTTCGTTCGGCAGCTCGACGATTTCCGCGCCGTCGACGAAGCGATGTACGCGCGTAACCCGCCGGCCTTCTCCACGCTGATGGGCCAGGACGATCCGTTCGGGAAGAGCAGTTATCGCGGCCACGACGGCAAACGTTTCGCGTATGCCGGGCGCACGATGAATACATGAAGCAGGAGACGTGATGACGTTGTCGGCGAAGGAACACCCGAAGAAGTACGTGAACGTGCTGGGCCAGCGTATGGCCTATGTCGAAATGGGCAGCGGCGATCCGATCGTGTTCCAGCATGGCAACCCGACGTCGTCGTATCTGTGGCGCAACATCATGCCCGGGCTCGCGAAGCAGGGGCGTTGCATCGCGCTCGATCTCATCGGCATGGGCGACTCCGACAAGCTCACGCCGTCGGGCCCGGATCGCTACACGCTCGCCGAGCACCTTCGGTACTTCGACGCGGCGATGGAAGCGCTCGGCGTTGCCAACAGCGCTTCTAACAGTGTCACGCTGGTGCTGCACGACTGGGGTTCGTCGATCGGGTTCGACTGGGCGCGTCGACACGCTGATGCGCTCAAGGGCATTGCTTACATGGAAGCGATCGTGTGTCCGATGGAGTGGGCGCAATGGCCTGCATCCGCAACGCCGGTGTTCAAAGGTTTCCGTTCGCCGGCCGGTGAAGACATGGCGCTGGTGAAGAACGTCTTCGTCGAACGCGTGTTGCCAGGGTCGATCCTGCGCAAACTCAGCGAGGAAGAGATGGCGGTGTACCGGCGACCGTTTGCCGAACCTGGTGAAAGTCGCCGTCCGACGCTTTCGTGGCCGCGGCAGATTCCGCTGGGCGGAGAGCCGGCAAAGGTGGTCGCGCTGGTGCAGAAGTACGCGGATTGGCTGGCGAAGAGCACGCTGCCGAAGCTGTTCGTCAATGCGGAGCCGGGTGCGATTCTGGTCGGTTCGCAGCGTGAGTTCTGTCGCGGCTTTCCCAATCAGCAGGAGGTGACCGTCAAGGGCAACCACTTCCTGCAGGAAGACTCGCCGGATGAAATTGCATCGGCAATTTCGTCCTGGCTCACGAGTGTCGCGCGCTGATGTAAGCGTTCAGGGTGATTGCAGCCGCGTAGCACGCGACGCTGATCAACGATCCGATGGCTGCCCTACCTGCGCCATGAATTCGCGCACCACATCCATGAAGGGTCCGGGGCATTCCTCCTGTGGCAGGTGGCCGCAATCCGGCAGCGCGACGAAACGGCTGCCGGGAATTCGCGCAGCGAGATCGATCGACTTCTGTTGCGGCACAATCCGATCGTCAGTGCCGGTGATTACGAGTGTGGGAGTGGTTGCAAGCTGCGACAACTGGGTCGATAGCGCCGCCTGGTCGGCCGTTGTGAATTGCCACAGCGCTTTGTCCCAATTATTCGCCCGCAACGGTTTTCTGTATCCGGCGTAGACCTCGGGTGTAATCAGACCTGGATCGTGCCACGCGCGCCGAATCGCCTCGTCGCCGCGATCGGCGAGGCTGCGCACACTGAGCATTCCGAGACGTTCGAGTTGGGGCGTTTGCAGCAACGGCCGCAGCCACCGGCCTGGTGAGTTCACGGCCGGATCGACGAGCACCAGTGCTGCGACACGATTCGGATGGGTCAGAGCGACGTCCACCGCGACCCGCGCGCCCGCCGAGTTCGCGACCCAGACCGCGGTATCGATCTGTAGCGAATCGAGTAGCGCGATCGCGATCGCCACCTGAGCGGCTTCGCTGTACGGATTTTGTCCGGTCCACTGCAGCGGTCGTTCGGTCAGCCCGAATGCCGGGCGATCGTATGCGACAACTCGACCAAGCTCGCCGAACTTCGGCATGACGGCGCGCCAGGTGAATACGCTGGCGCCGAAGCCATGCAGCAAAAGAAAGGTCGGCTCGCCGCTTCCTTCTTCCTTGTAATGAATACGGACGCGCTCGATTTCGGCGAAGCGACTGTCGGCATCGGCAAGTGACATCGGATCGACGGTATTGGTCAGCGGCGGTACATCGAGCAGTAGCGGGCCGATGAGCAACACCGCAAACAGCGCAATGAGAAACAGGAAGGATCGTGAACGAAGGAATCTCGGAAGGCGCATGGAGTCAGTCCTCGCTCAGTCCGATCGCGGCCGGCCAGCGATCAGCAACCCGGCGACGATTCCCGCAAGGCCCGCCAGGGAACTCGCATGCACGTGTTCGCCGAGTACCTGATCGATCAACACCAACGAAATGAACGGCGAAAGAAAGATCAGCTGAGCCACACGCCCTGCGTGTGCGGTAAGGCGCAACGCCTGCTGCCACAACAAAAACGTCACGCCCATCTCGACGAGCCCCACCCATGCTCCGATTCCCACCCGTCGCAAGCTCAACTCCGGCAACCCGAGCGTGAACCCGCACACAAGGCCAATGGCAACCGCGCCGACCGCAAACCCCGCCGTCATCATCACCAACGGATCCTCGCTGGCGCGCACGGTGGCCAGCCAGTACGTCGCCCAAACCAGCGTGCTGCCGAGCGCGAGCGCGACTCCAACGCTGCTCACGTCGGCAAATCCATCGGCACGACCCTGCGACAAGAGCACCACCACGCCGCAATAGCTCACGAGCATGCCGATGCCCATCCGCCACGACATGCGGTGCCCCAGCACCGGCACCGCGAGCACGGCAAGCGTGATCGCCCACGTGTAGTTCAGCGGCTGCGCGATCTGCGCGGGCAAGCGCGCGTACGCCTCGAAGAGAATCAGGTAATAGAGGAACGGGTTCAGCAGGCCGAGCCCACCGAGGCGCATCCAGTCGCGGCCCGACAACGCGCGGATTGCCGGCCACCGTCCGGTGGCAAGACTGGCCGCCGCGAAGAACACGAACGAGGTAACCGCGCCTAGCCACAACAGCTCGAGCGGCGCCAACTCCTTCAACCCGAGCTTGAACCCTGTCGCGACGGTGGACCACAACAGCACGGCGCCGATGCCGAAGAGTACGGCGCGGCGTTCGTCGTATACGACTGGATTGATCAGTGCCTCCGCAGCACGGTTCGACGCGGCGAGAACGTTTGAGCCGTCATGGTGTCTTTGGCATGCTGGTCAGCTTCCGGAAGGATCAGATCATCGTGGAGTGTGACGAACGGCTCAAGCAGCGGATCCGCGACAATCTCGCGCGATTCGACGTGGAGGAACGCGGCGATCACCGACATCGCTCGGCCGCGGTGGCAATCACGGTGGCCGACGAAGGCTACGGCGCGGACCTCTCGGGTATGCCCGCGTATGAGGAGTGGCAGTCGCGTGCGGCTCTCATACTCACGCGCCGCTCTTCGCAGCTGCGCGATCACGCAGGGCAGTGGGCATTGCCCGGTGGACGCATCGACGAAGGTGAAACGCCGGAGCAGACCGCATTACGCGAGATGTCCGAAGAGGTGGGTCTGCTGCTCGACACCGGCTCCGTATTGGGGCGCCTCGACGATTTCGTTACCCGCTCCGGGTATGCCATCACGCCGGTGGTCGTGTGGGCAGGGCCGCGGCGCGAGTTGCAGCGGAATCCGGCGGAGGTGGAGACCATTCACCGCATTCCGATCGACGAGTTCATGCGCGCCGACGCCCCCGTGCTCGAAGACATCCCGGAAAGCGATCGGCCGGTATTGCGCATGCCCGTAGGCGACAGCTGGATCGCCGCGCCGACGGCGGCGATGTTGTTCCAGTTCCGCGAGGTCTGCATCGCAGGGCGTGCGACGCGCGTGCATCACTACGAACAGCCGTACTTCGCATGGCGCTGACGATGTCGTTGCCGGCGCTCGACGAACCGTATTCGCTCACTCGCGAAACCATCGAAGCGTTCCAGCGCGACGGTCACGTGTGCGTGCGTGGACTCGCGAGCGTCGACGAAGTGGCCGCGTATCGTCCGCTGATCGACGCAGCGACGATGGCTCACCGCTACGACAAGCGGCCGCTCGAAGAGCGCGACACCTACGGCAAGGCATTCGTGCAGTCGCCGAACCTGTGGCGGCGCGAATCGCCGATCGCCGGCTTCACGCTCGCGCAACGGTTTGCACGAGTTGCAGCCGAGTTGATGGGCGTCGACGGTGTTCGCCTCTACCACGATCAGGCCCTGTACAAGGAACCCGGCGGCGGCTTCACGCCATGGCATCAGGACCAGACGTACTGGCCGCTCGACACCACACACACCATCACGTTGTGGATGCCGCTGCTCGACATCCCGCCTGAAGTCGGGTCGATGCGATTTGCGTCCGGTTCGCACGCGTCAGGCAATCTCGGAATGGAAGGGATCGGCGACGATTCGCAGGCGTATTTCGACGCGCTGATCGAACGACGCGGCTTCAAGGTGAACACTCACGGCGCTTTGCGTGCGGGTGACGCGACATTCCACGCCGGTTGGACGATTCACGGCGCCGCAGGCAATCCGTCGACGACGATGCGCAGCGTCATGACGATCATCTATTTCGCTGACGGTGTGCGCGTGGCGGAAGCAACCGACTTCCAGCGCGGCGATCTGAAATACTGGCTCGCGGATTTACCTGCCGGGGAACTCGCGAACGGCCCGAAGAATCCGTTGGTCTGGTCACGCAGTAAGGAAGAGAAAACTACATGACGAAAGCTGAACCCACCTCGCGCCGACTCGACAAAGATGCGGTGCGCCGCAAATACCTGGAAGAGCGCGACAAACGTCTGCGCGCCGACGGCAACGAGCAATACCTGCGCGTCACCGGCCAACTCGCGCACTATCTCGAAGATCCGTACACGCCGTTCGTGGAACGCGCGCCGAAGACGGACCACGTGACGTTTGCATTCGTCGGCGGCGGTTTCGCAGGGCTCGTCACCGGTGCGCGGCTGGTGGAAGCGGGCGTTACCGATGTGCGCATTATCGAGAAGGGTGGCGACTTCGGCGGCACCTGGTATTGGAACCGCTATCCCGGCGCGCAATGTGACACCGCGTCGATGGTGTACATGCCGCTGCTCGAAGAGACCGGCCACAGGCCAACCTAGAAGTACGCGCACGCGCCGGAAATTCTGCAGCAATGCCAGCGCATCGGCCGTCAGTTCGGTCTGTACGACAACGCGTTGTTCCACACGGAAGTAACGGGACTCGTGTGGGAAGCCGAGCATTCGCGCTGGCGCATCAGCACGAACCGCGGCGATTCGTTCACCGCGCAGTTCATCGGCATGGGCACCGGTCCGCTGCACGTCCCCAAACTGCCCGGCATTCCCGGCATCGAGTCGTTCAAGGGACATTCTTTCCACACCAGCCGTTGGGACTACGAATACACGGGCGGCGACCCGTCCGGTGCGCCGCTCGACAAGCTCCGCGACAAACGGGTCGCCATCATCGGCACCGGCGCAACGGCCGTGCAATGCGTGCCGCACCTCGCCCGCGCCTGCAAACAACTGTTGGTGTTTCAGCGCACCCCGTCGTCGGTCGACGTGCGGGCCAATATCCCGATCGATCCGGAATGGTTCGCGGAAATCGCCACGCCGGGTTGGCAACAACGCTGGCTCGAGAACTTCACCGCCAATCAGGCCGGCTTCGGCATGGCCGAGGAAGATCTCGTGCAGGACGGCTGGACCGATCTGGCGCGGCGTATCCGCAGCAAGATCATGGAACTGCCGCGCGACAAGATGACGCCGCAGAACATGCTGGCGGCGTACGAGGATTCGGACTACGAGAAGATGGACGAGATCCGCGCGCGGGTGGATACGATCGTCAGGGATCGCGAGACCGCACAACGTTTGAAGGCGTGGTACCGCCAGCTGTGCAAGCGGCCGTGCTTTCACGACGCGTATCTCGATGCATACAACGCACCCGGCGCGCGCCTGGTCGATACGGACGGGAAGGGCGTAGAACGCATCACCGAACGCGGCGTGGTGGTGGCCGGCGTCGAATACGAAGTGGACTGCATCATCTATGCATCGGGCTTCGAAGTCGGCACGCCGTATACGCGTCGCGCCGGCTTCGATCTAACGGGGCGCGATGGACTGAAACTCTCGCAGTACTGGGCAGAAGGCATGCGTTCGAAGCACGGCATTCACGTGCACGGTTTCCCGAACGCGTTCTTCGTGCAACCGACGCAGGGCGCCAATCTGATCTCGAACGTGCCGCACAACCTCACGGAGTCCGGCAAGACGATTGCGATGGTGATCCGTCGCGCGCTCGACACCGGTGCGAACCAGGTGGAGGTGACGAAAGAAGCGGAGGACGCCTGGATCGCACTGTTGCTCACTGGCGCCGGGCGCATGATCGGATCGCCCGACTGCACTCCCGGTTACTACAACAACGAAGGTCAGGCGCCGGGTCCCGGGGCCAAACTCGCAGTCGGACATCCGGGCGGAGCGATGGCGTATTTCAAATACATCGACGAATGGCGCAAGTCCGGCGAATTCGAGGGGCTCGAATTCCGCCAGTGAATCCGACCGACGGGATGATTGAGGGGCGGCCGCTCAGAGTACCGGTTTGCGCAGGTGCCAGTCGGTCGCCTGTTCGTACGCGTGCCCCGCGCGCAGCACCGTGCTTTCGTCGAACGACCGTCCGACGATCTGCAGTCCTATCGGCAATCCGGCCGGCGTAAATCCGCACGGCACGGATAGTGCGGGAAGACCCGTGGCGTTGAACGGCGCGGTACAGCGGATCATTGCCGAAAGGATCGACTCTTCCATCCCGCCGTAGCGGATGGTCTCCTGGCCGATGCGCGCCGCTACGATCGGAGTGGTCGGCGTTACGAGCAGATCGACCGATTCCAGTGCGTTGCGCACCGATACGCACAACGCGTCGCGCGCGCGTAGTCCGAGCATCAATGCAGCGCCTTCGGGCGGCGGACTCGTCAGCAATCCGCGCACGTCGGCGCCGAAGTCGCCGGGTCGGGTCCGCATCGCGTCCGCGTGAATCTCCTGTGCCTCCGCGAGCACCAGCGCGAACAACGCGCCGACGCCTTCTGCGACGCCCGGAACCACCACGTCGTGCACGTCGGCGCCGAGGCGTCGTAGTGTCGAGATGGCTTCTTCGACCGGACCGGCAATGCCGTCCTCGAGGTGATCGTAGAAATAGGCGCGTGGAACGCCGATACGAAGTCCTCTCAAATCGCCGTGCAGCGACGCGGTGTAGTCCTCGGTGGGCGTCCGTACCGTCGTTGGATCGAGCGGGTCGTAGCCCGCAATGGCGTTCAGCAGCAGCGCGGCGTCCTCCACGGTGCGCGTGAGCGGACCGGCGTGGTCGAACAGGTACGACAGCGGCAGAACGCCGGCTTTGCTCACGCGGCCGTAAGTCGGCTTCAGCCCGACTACGCCGCACACGGACGCGGGCATGCGGATGCTGCCGCCCGTGTCGGTGCCCAGCGTCGCAGTGGCGAGGCCGGCCGCAATGGCCGTACCGGAGCCGCCGCTCGATCCGCCGGGAATGTGCTCGAGGTTCCATGGATTGCGCGTGGGACCGTAGTGCGGGTTGTTCGTGGTGACGCCGTACGCGTATTCGTGCGTGTTGAGCTTCCCGAGCAGAACCGTGCCGGCATCGCGCAGCCGCCGCGCCGCGGTGCAATCGTCGGCCGGAACGTGGTTGGAGTGAATCTTCCCGCCGCCCGTAGTGCGGATGCCCGCGGTTTCGTACAGATCCTTCAACGCGAGCGGAACGCCGTGCAGCGGACCGCGTGATCGTCCCGCAGCGAGTTCCTCGGTCGCCTGCTTCGCATCCGCACGCGCGCGTTCGGCCGTAACGGTGATGTACGCGTTGATCCGCGGATTCAATTGTTCGATCCGGCGCAGGTATGCGTCGGTCAGCTCGACCGGCGATATTTCGCGCGCCTGAATCGCTTTTGAAGCGCGCGCCACGGTGAGGCCGCACAGTTCCAGGTCTGCCATGAAACTCCCCCTGTTCTTCGTTCGACGGTCGAGACAGTATGCAACACATCGACAGGGCCGCTGACGGTTTTACGCTGGCGGCGAACCCGGAATTTGCATCACGAGGACGGCTTGATGTTACCGATCGCCGACCGTTGGTTCGAACGCCGCACGGTGAGCCCGGATCTAACGCTGCTTACCGAGCCGCACGTAGATCCGCTGCTTCGTTGCAATATCTGGCACGTGCGCGGGCGCGATCGAGATCTGCTTGTCGACACCGGGCTCGGCGTCGCACCGCTGCGCGATGCGGCGCGCGATCTGTTCGAGAAGCCGCTGGCCGCCGTTGCAACGCACACGCACCTCGACCACACGGGCGGAATGCACGAATTCGCCGAGCGCTGGGTGCACGCGCTCGAGGCCGACGTGCTCGTGCGCGGCAGCGATCCGCTTCCGCTCGCCGAAGAGGACTTCCCGAAGGAACTGCGTGAGTCGCTTCGGGCCAGCGGTTACGAAGTGCGCGGCGGCATGCTCACGGCGATTCCGCACGAAGGTTACGAGCCGCGCTCGCATCGCCCGATGCCGGCGCCGCCGACCCGGCATCTTGCGGCAGGCGACATCGTCGGTCTTGGCGACCGCAGTTTCGAAGTGCTGCATCTGCCCGGACATTCGCCCGGCAGCATCGGATTGTGGGACGCCCGTGCCCGCGTGCTCTTTTCGGGCGACGCGATCTACGACGGTGCGCTGCTCGATGATCTGCCGGGCTCGAACATTCCGGATTACGTCGCGACGATGAAGCGACTACGCGCGCTGCCAGTGGATGTCGTGCACGGCGGGCACGAAGCCAGTTTCGGACGCGAGCGCCTCGTGCAGCTGTGCGATGCGTACCTCGCACTACGCGATTAGCAATCGAAGGCGGGCGCGCGATTGACGCTCGCCGGTCGATTCACCACACTCTGCCGTCCTCAAAACACCAAGCCAAAGGGAGCAATCATGGCGATCAAAGAAGGTGACAAGTTACCGGCCGCCAAATTCAACATGATGAAGGACGGTAAGCCCGCGGCGGTGAGCACCGACGATCTGTTTGCCGGCAAGAAGGTAGTCGTATTTGCGGTACCCGGCGCATTCACGCCGACGTGTTCGATGGCGCACCTGCCGGGCTTCGTCGTCAACGCGGACAAGATCAAAGCAAAGGGTGTCGACAGCATCATCTGTCTGTCGGTGAACGATGCGTTCGTGATGGACGCGTGGGGCAAAGACAAGAACGCCGAGAACCTGCTGATGGTGGGCGACGGCAACGGCGACTTCACGAAAGCAGTCGGCCTCGAAATGGACGGCAGCGGCTTCGGTCTGGGCAAGCGTTCGCAGCGTTACGCGATGATCGTCGAGAACGGCGTGGTGAAGAAACTGAACGTCGAGGCGCCCGGCAAGTTCGAAGTATCGAGCGCCGAAGCGATCATGAAGGCGCTCTGACAATCTGACCTCAAGTCTCGCAGACGGCGCCGTTCCTTGGGCGGCGCCGCTCCCTCTCTCAGTCCCGTATCCTGATCAGACATTCCTGTGCCGCGGTTGCCACGAGTTCGCCGCGCGCGTTGAAGAACTGACCCCGCACGAAACCGCGCGCACCCGACGCGCTGGGGCTCGACTTCGCGAACAACAGCCACTCATCGGCGCGGAACGGTCGATGAAACCACAGCGCGTGATCGAGGCTGGCGCCCTGGAAGTTACCTTCGCCCGGGCTGCGGCCGTGCGGCAGCATCGACGTGCTCATGAAGTCGAGGTCGGACATGTACGCGAGCATGCACAGATGCACTTCGGGGTTGTCCGGCAACGGGTCGCGTGTCTTCAGCCAGGTGTGCTTGTACGGCGGATGCACCTGGCTGTTGTTGCCCATCAGGATGTTCTCTACCTGACGGCTGTCGATCGCGTCGAAGCGGTACGCGAAGCGCTTCACCTCGGGCCGCACCTTTGCGATCTCGGCGTAGGCCTCCTTGTCGGAACGTAGCGACTCCGGCGACGGTACGTCGGGCATCGGCACCGAGTGTTCGAGGCCCGGCTCGTCGCGTTGCCACGACGACGACATGCTGAAGATCGCGCGGCCGTGCTGGATTGCCGCGATGCGCCGTGTGGTGAAGCTCTTGCCGTCGCGGATGCGGTCCACCTCGTAGAGGATCGGCGCGTTCCAGTCGCCGGGCCGCAGGAAATACGCGTGCATCGAGTGTAGCTGCCGTTGTTCCTCGATCGTTCGGTACGCGGCCGCAATGGCCTGTGCGAGTACTTGCCCGCCGAAGACGTGCTCCGACTCGGCCGCGTTGCGGCCGCGATAGAGATTTTCTTCGATGCGCTCCACGTCCAGCAGATCGATGATGTCGCGCAGGATCGGATTCATGGCGGCCGCGCTTACTCGGATGAAGCCGCGATTGTATGATCCCGCGCCGACAGCAACCACTTGGACGAAACAGCCGATGAGCAAACTGAAGGTTTATGGGGTTCCGCAAAGCCGCGCCGCGCGAACGCTCTGGATGGTCGAGGAGTGCGGTGTGCCGTACGAGCACGTTGCCACGAGCTTCGGTACGGACACGAAGTCCGACGCGTACAAAGCGATCAACCCTAACCAGCGCATTCCGGCCATCGACGACGACGGTGTCATTGTCTGGGAGTCGATGGCGATCAACCTCTATCTCGCCAAGAAGTACGGCGGCGAACTGGCGCCGAAGAATGCGGCCGAAGAAGCGCACGCCACGCAGTGGAGCTTCTGGGTGATGACCGAAATCGAGAAGCCGCTGTTGAACGCGCTGTTCGCGCGCACCGGCATGATGGGCATGACCAAAGACGAGGCGGTGGCGGCGAAATATTTTGACGAAATCCGCAAACCGCTCGGCGTGCTGAACGACCATCTGGCGAAGCACGAGTACGTGCTCGGCAATCGCTTCACCGTTGCCGACCTGAACGTCGCATGCGTGCTGAACTGGGCATCGGCCGGCCGCTTTAGCCTGGCCGAGTGGCCGAAAGTAGATGCGTGGCTGGCGAAGTGTGCAGGGCGGCCGGCCGCGAAGAAGGCGCGCGCGATCCGATAGGCTGCGCTAACGACCCTGCGCGGGCGCAAGCGTTGCAAATGCGATCGCCAGCGCAAGGGTGATTGCAGCCACTCCGGCGAACGCTGCATTGAACGACCACGCCTGTGCGACCCCGCCGATGAAGAGCAGAAACGCGGGTTCGCAGGCGTGTTGCGCCATCTTCGCGAGCGACGTGACGGTGGCTCGCGCCGTGCCTTCGATCTGCTGCTGCAATTGTGTTTGCAGCAGCACCTCCGCCGCGGCGGTCAATGCGAAGTAAATGCCGATCGCGACCGCGATGGCGAAACCCGTGAACAGCGTGCTGGCACCCAGCCCCAGGCTGCCGATGCCGAGTACCACCGCGATGGTTCGCAACGAACCGGCATGCAGCCGGTGTGCCGCCTCCATGCCGAGCGTGCGCATCGCGTACAGCGCCGCGTAGATCACGCCGATCGCGCCCAAAGAGAACGAGCGCGTTTCGGTCAGAAACGGACCGATGTACTCGTCCAGTACGCCGTATGCGGTGACCAGGCTCGCGAACATCGCGACCGTCCACAACATCGCGCGATTGCCGCGCACTTCCTTCACGCCCGCAACGAGCGTATCGGTGGCGCGTGCGTGCGCCTGCGCCATACCGGATCGCGGCGGCTCGACGAACGTGAGCGCCACGATCAACGACGCCAGCATTGGTGCGAGTGCCGACTCCGCCATCGGAAGCGCATAGCCGGTTTGCGCCGCATAACCACCGACGGCGAGCGCTGTTGCAACGCCGAGGCTGTTCGCCATGAGTCCGCGCCCGTAGATGCGCGCGAACGCCTCAGGTTGTGCACGCTGCTTCAGCGTATCGAACAGAAACGACTCCGACGTGCCCGAGACCAGGCTCGACCCGAAGCCCCAGACGATGAAACCGCAGAGGTAGCCCCAGAAGTTCGGCGCGAACCACCACACGACGAACACACTGCCCTTGATGAGGCCGGACGCGACCAGCAGGCGCTTGCGCGAGTAGCGGTCGGCCAGCACGCCAGACGGCACCTCGAACACCAGTGCGCTGCCCGACCAGACGATGAACAGTACCGAGAGTTCGAACGGCGCTATGCCGTGCGCGCCCATCATGATGGCGTACACGGGGTACACCAGAACCACTTCGCGCAGGTAGCCGAACGCGTACCAGCGCGCCGCGATGTGTCGTGTCGAGGTCATGCCTGCTGGGATCGGTAAACGTGCCGGGATGTTGCAGAAAGGAGGAGACGCGGTGGTATGGTAACGCCTTCCCGGGGAAGAGAGCTTGCGGCATGCAGATCGTGCGCGTGTACACCGGAGCCGACGGCGAGTCGCACTTCGAAGACATCGAGGTTGCGTTCGACGAGAGCGGCGCGTTCGGGCGAATCTCGAAGATGGTCAAAGCGCGCGGCGTGCTGTTCCGCGAGGTCGATGGCGACTACGACCTCGATTTCCACAATGCACCGCGCCGCCAGTACGTCGTCAATCTCACCGGCTCTGTAGACCTCGAAGTGGGTGACGGCACACGTCGTCGCCTCGGACCGGGGAGCATTCTGCTGGCCGAAGACACCACCGGCCGCGGCCACAAGAGCCAGGCGGTGGCGGGCGAGGCGAGAACGTGCCTGTTCATTCCTCTCGAATGAGGCAGGCGGATCCGGCGAGGCCGGGAGAAACCGTTAGCAATTCTTGAGTGAGGAGGGGTGATGCGCGGTGTGATGCTGATGTGTGCGATGTTGCTGGCTTCGACGGCATTCGCCGATCCTGTTCCCTTTGCACCCACGGCCGCGGATGCCGTGCCCGCGGCGATCCTCGGCAAGGGCGGTAAGCCGGTTGGAAAATCGGTTGGCTACTTTGCGGCGAATCCTAAGACGCAGGGCTATCTAACGATTCCGGCCGGTAGCGGTAAGCATGGCGCGGTGATCCTGATCCACGAATGGGACGGTCTCGGCGAGCGCGTGAAGCAGGTGGCAGACGCGTTCGCCGCCGAAGGTTACGTCGCACTTGCGGCGGATCTGTATTCGGGACGCACCGGCGGCACGCCGGAGAAGAACATGGCGCTCGTCAAGGAAACGCTTGCCGACCCGAAACAGATCACGGCAAACCTCGACGCGGCTGTGAAATTCCTGAAGGCGCGCAAGGACGTCTCCGGAAAGGTTGCGGCTATTGGTTGGTGCTACGGTGGCGGCGTTGCATTGAGCTTCGCGCTCGACAGCGCCAATCACGAGGGCACCGCGATGTTCTACGGCAGCCTGCTCGACGATCCCGAAAAGCTGTCGCATCTGCATCACGAGTTGTATGGCACGTTCGCGGGGCTCGATGAGCGAATCAGGCCGGACGATGTGCAGCATTTCGTCGCTGCACTGCGCGGCGCCGGAATCAAGAACGATGTGCACATCTACGACGACGTGAAGCACGGCTTCTGGTTGTACGTGGATCGCGACCCGAAGGCGAATACGGCGCCCGCGCTCGATGCGTGGCAGCGCTTGAAGGCGTATCTCGCGCGGACGCTGCAATGACGCTTCCGTCGACGCACAAGCAGCGCAACGTTCTGCTGATAACGGCCGACCAGTGGCGCGGCGATTGTCTTTCGGCGGTCCGCCATCCTGTGGTGCGTTCGCCGCATCTCGACGCGCTTGCGGCCGAGGGCGTCCTGTTCGAACGGCACTTTGCGAATGCCGTTCCGTGCGGACCCAGCCGCGCCTGTCTGCACACCGGCATGTACCTGCACAATCACCGGTCCGGCACGAACGGCACGCCGCTCGATCGCCGCTTCACGAACTGGGCGCTCGAGTTGCGCCGCGCCGGTTACGATCCGGCGCTGTTCGGTTACACGCACACCGCGCCCGATCCGCGTTACATGACGAGCGACGATCCGCGGCTGGGCACGGATGAAGGCATCCTTCCCGGAATCATGCCTGTGGTCGACATGGCCACACACTGCGGTCCGTGGCGCGACTGGTTGAAACAGTTCGGCTATCGGATTCCCGACGATCACGGCGCTACGTATGGCCAGCGCGTTGCGGACCACAACGACGCCGCGGTGCCGCGACCGTCGCTGTATTCGCCCGATCACACCGATACGCGTTTTCTCGTGCAGAGCGCCATGGATTTCATTACGGCGAATGCGCGTGGCGACTCGGGCTCGCGAGGCGACCCCGGCTCGCAAAGCGAGCCGGGATGGGCGGTGCATCTCTCGATACGCGCGCCGCACCCACCGTGGGTGGCTGCACAACCCTACAACGCGCGTTATCCGCTGCGCGCATTGCCGACGCCGGTGCGTCGCAGCGACGTAGAAAGCGAGAGCGAGTTGCATCCCTGGCTCGCCGCGCAATTGCATTCCGAGCGGCACGCGTCGCACGCCGACGATCTGCGGCACCGCATGTTGCAGGCGAGCTACTACGGCTTGATGTCCGAGGTGGACGACAACATGGGCCGCTTGTTCGCGCACCTCAAATCGCTGGGCCAGTGGGACGATACGCTGATCGTGTTCACGTCGGATCACGGCGAGCAGATGGGCGATCACTGGCAATACGGTAAAGCAGGGTTCTTCGATCAGTCCTATCACATTCCGATGATCGTGAGAGACCCCAACGGCGTGAAGCAGGGGCGAGTTACCGCGTTCACCGAACATGTGGACGTAATGCCGACGATCCTGGAATGGCTCGGCCTAGAAGTGCCGCGACAATGCGACGGCCGCAGTCTGCAGAGTTTCCTGCATGGCCGCGCGGTGCCCGAAGACTGGCGCACTGAAGCGCATTGGGAATACGACTTCCGCGATTCCGGCTACGAGCAGGTGTTGGGGCTGACGCTCGAAACCTGTTCGTTGAACGTGGTGCGCGGGCTCGATACGAAATACGTGCACTTCGCCGATCTGCCGCCGCTGCTGTTCGACCTGCGCAACGATCCGGGCGAGCTGGTCGATCTCGCGCAGGATGAGCGCCATCAACTGCGTATGGCGGACTATTCGCGCCGCCTGCTTTCATGGCGCATGCGGCACACCGACAAGACGCTGAGTCACTTGCGCGTGACGCCGCAGACCGGACTGATGAATCTGAACGAACGTGGAGCTAGAGCATGACCGATCTGAAAGGCAAGGTGGCGTTCATCACCGGCGCCGGTTCCGGCATCGGACGCGGCATCGCGGAGCGTCTGGCGCGCGACGGCGCCGACATCTTCAGCGCCGACATCGACAACGAGGGTGCGGAGATGACCGCGAATCTCGTCACACAGTTGGGCCGACGCGCGGTGGTGACAAAAGCCAACGTCGCAGCTAAGGCGCAGATGCAGGCGGCTGCGGCGCAGTGTGTTGCGGAGTTCGGACGACTCGACATTGCGGTGGCCAATGCCGGCATCGGCCGCGGCGGCTCGGTGCTCGAGATGGATCTGAAAGACTGGAACGATCAACTCGACATCAACCTCACCGGCGTGTTCCTCACCGTGCAGGCGACCGCACAGCAGATGGTCAAACTCGGCAACGGCGGCCGCATCATCTGTATCTCGTCGTTGGCAGCGGAAAACACGAGCGGCCCGATGTTCGCCTACTCGGCGACTAAGGCCGGCGTGCGCATCATGGTGCGCGGCTGGTCGCAGGATCTCGGTCCGCACGGCATCACGGTGAACGCAATTGGTCCCGGCGTGATCGAAACGCCACTCGCACAAGGACTCGCCGGCGATCCGGGCGGCGTGATCCGTACACGACTCGAATCGCGTACACCGGTCGGGCGCGTCGGCCGGCCCTCCGATATCGCAGGACTGGCGAGTTTCATGGCCGGCGCGGACGGTGCATTCATGAGCGGTGCATATGTGCTGATGGACGGCGGCATTCGCGATGGGCGCGCCGGCTGGGAAGCCGACGAGAGCGCGGTGGACGAAATGCAGCGGCACATGGCCGCGGCGCAGGCGCGGCGCGCGAAATTGCAGCCGCTGATCGACGAGCGTTGATGCTGATATAGGGAGGGGGAGTGCGACCATGGGCTACCAGCAACTGTTGTTCGACGTGAAAGACGGCGTGGCCCAGATCACGCTGAATCGCCCCGAAGCGATGAACACCTGGACCGCGATCATGTCGGACGAACTGACCGAAGCGATGCATCGCTGCAACGACGACAACGCGATTCGCGCGGTGGTGCTGACCGGCGCCGGAGATCGCGCGTTCTGCGCCGGTGCCGATCTCGGCCGCGGCGGCGGCACGTTCAGCGGAAGGGATCAGCCGGCGCCGCGCAAGCCCGCGTTGCGTACGCTGTATCCCTACGAAATCTCGAAGCCGGTGATTGCGGCATTGAACGGCCACGCGGTTGGCGTGGGTATTACGTATCCAATGCTCGCCGACGTTCGTATCGTCGCGGAGAACGCGAAGATCGCGTTCGCGTTCGTGCGCCGGGGCGTGTTGCCGGAACTCGCGTCGCACATCACGTTGACGCGCGTCATCGGCCTGTCGCGCGCGGCCGAACTATTGCTGTCGGGCAAGACGATCACCGGCACCGAAGCCGCAGCCATGGGCCTCGCGAGCCGCGCACTGCCGCAGGCAGAGGTGCTGCCGGCCGCGCTCGAAATGGCGCGCGACATCGCCGCGAACACTGCGCCGGCGTCGGTCGCAGTCACGAAACGGTTTCTGTGGGACGGCATGGGCATGTCGGTGCCCGAGATGATGAAGCGGGAGAATCCGGCATTTGCCTGGTTCGGCAACCAGAGCGATGCGCGCGAAGGCGTGCAGTCGTTCGTCGAAAAACGCGCGCCGAAGTGGTCGTTGACGCCGTCCGACGTTCCGAAGAATCTCATCGAATGACATTTGGCACACGATAGTTCACACACGACGAGGGAAGGAAAAATGCAAGTAGGTATGGCGACGATCTTTCAGAACCCGGAAAACCACATCACCGACGGCGAGGTGTATCGCAATGAGTTGCGGCTTTCGAATCTGGCAGAACCACTCGGCTTTGATTCGATCTGGGGTGTAGAGCATCACTTCACCGACTACACGATGTGTCCCGACGTGATGCAGTTCCTGACGTATATGGCCGGCCGCACGAAACACATCAAGCTCGGCTCGATGGTGGTGGTGCTGCCGTGGCACGATCCGATGCGCGTCGCGGAAGAGATCTCGATGCTCGACCACATCTCGGAAGGGCGGTTGATCCTTGGCATGGGACGCGGCGCGGGCCGCGTCGAGTTCGAAGGATTCCGCGTGCCGATGGACGAGTCGCGGGAACGTTTCGTAGAAGCGGCGGAAATGGTGCTGGCCGGACTCGAGCAGGGCTACTGCGAATACAACGGCAAGCACTACAAGCAACCGCGCGCCGACATCCGTCCGAAGCCGGAAAAAACCTTCAAAGGCCGTACGTACGCAGCGGCGGTCTCACCTGAATCCGTAGAGATCATGGCGCGCCTCGGCATCGGCATTCTGGTGATTCCGCAGAAGCCATGGCCGATGGTTGATAAAGAACTCGCGGACTATCGCGCCGTGTTCCAGAAAGTGAACAACGCACCGGCGCCGGCACCGATCATCGCCGGGTGGTGCTTCTGCGACGAAGACGAGAAGCGCGCGAGAGAAAAGGCGGTGCGCTGGATCGGCGGTTACTGGGAAACGGCGCGCAAGCACTACGAGTTCGGTGGCGAACACTTCGCGAAGACGAAAGGCTACGAGTTCTACGCCCAGATGTCGGAAGCGCAGCGCGCCAGTGCGAACCAGATGACCGAGATGTATCTCGATCTGCAGGTGTGGGGCACGCCGCAGATGTGTATCGATCGTATTCGGCAGACCTGCGAAAAGACGCAGTCGAACGCGTTCACCTCGGTATTCAGCTACGCCGGCATGCCGTACGACGAAGCGGAACGGAACCTGCGGTTGTTCGCGGCGAAGGTTCTGCCGGCATTGCAGAACGACGTCGAGTCTGCCGCGGCCGGCTGATCGAATATCGCCGACGGGCGGCTCCGGCCGCTCGTTGGCGAAGCGCTTTTGTCTGCCCGCCGTCTGACGTTTCGACGGCGTCGCGTGTCATTGCATTGTCATACGGCGTGTTTGCGTCGCCTCCACAGTTTGTTCATGATTAGCCGCCCCGATTTGTTCGTGGTGGTGGACCACCACTAAACGTCAAACGCAGAGGTAGTTCGTGCTCGCGACACTGGCAGACTTCGAACGAGCGCCGCGTATCTTGCGGCTCAACGTGGCCGGTCAACCGGTCGAGTGGTTGAGCTGGCAGGACGCGGTGTGTCTATACGCGCGTGAACTGGTGGTGTGGACGCTCGGCGATGCGGTGCTCGCGATCCGCGGCGGCGAGTCGCGCTTCGACGGCACGCAATCGCACATGGACATTCACAGCATCATCGCGTGCGAGGGCAGAGTGGTGGCGCCGGTGCGACACATACCGCCGCTCACCAACCAGGCGCTGTTTCGCCGCGACCGCAACATCTGCCTCTACTGTGGCGACGAGCACCTCGATCGGGAACTGACGCGCGATCACGTAGTGCCGCGCTCACGGGGTGGTAGCGACGATTGGGAAAACGTCGTGGCCGCGTGTCGGCGCTGCAACCATCGCAAAGGCGATCGCCTGCTGCACGAACGACACATGGAATTGCTGGCGCTACCGTATGTGCCGAACTTCGCCGAGTATCTGGCGCTGATCAACAGCGGCCGCATTCTCGGCGATCAGATGGATTTCCTGAAGGCACAGTTCGGCGCCGATAGCCGCCTGCTGGCTGCCTAGCCGCGCTAGCGGCGTTTCTGTAGATTCTCAGTTCCCGCCTGCGTATTCGGCCAGAACGTGTGCCACGCACGCGGTTACGCGCTTGCCGGTTGCTATGTCGAGAAATTCGTTCGGCCCGTGCGCGTTCGAGTGCGGTCCCAAGACGCCGGTGACCATGAACTGAGCTTCCGGGAATCGATCGCCCAACATTTTAAGAAAGGGGATGGTGCCGCCCATGCCCATGTACTGCACCGGCGTTTCGAAATAACTCTGCGAGGCGTCTGCGAACGCCTTTGTCAGCATCGCGTTGACGGCGGGAGCCGCCCAACCGGGTTGACCGCCGTCGGAATCGAACGTGACGTGCGCTCCGTAAGGTGGATTCGCTTCGAGAAGCGACTTCACGGTTTGTGATGCGTGCTTTGCATCGAGCGTGGGCGGCAGCCGGATGGATAGCTTCGCCGAGGTGGATGGACGCAAGGTGTTGCCGGCCGCGGTTACCGGCGGTGCGCCCGACAGACCGGTGACGCTGAGGGTAGGGCGCCAGGTGTTGTTCAGCACCAGTTCCACCATGTCCTGCGCCATCGGCGACATGCCGGGTAGCCACGGATAGCGCTCGGCAATCACGTCGCCGAGCGAATCAACCAGGGCGCGTGCGTTGGCGCGCGTTTGTGCGTCGATTGGTACATGCAGCGCTTCGATCATGCGGCCGGAGGAGGCGTCTTCGATACGATCGAGCAGCATGCGCAGGATCCGGAAGCTCGACGGCACGATGCCGCTAGCCGCGCCCGAGTGCACACCTTCGGTGAGCACCGCGACCTCGAGCGTGCCGAGCAGCAGGCCGCGCAACGACGACGACAGCCACAGGTGTTCGTAGTCGCCGCACTCGGCGTCGAGACATACGACCAGATCGGGTTTGCCGATGCGCGGGCCGAGATGTTCGAGGTAAGCGGGCAGGTCGAAGCTGCCGCTTTCTTCGCACCCTTCGATCAACAGCACGCAGCGCGGCAGCGGTTTCCCCTCCGCTTGAACCGCCGCGATGGCGGTGAGGCTTGCGAACGTTGCGTAACCGTCGTCGGCACCGCCGCGGCCGAATAAACGGCCGTCGCGGATCACCGGCGTCCACGGACCGAGCCCATCGTGCCAGCCGGTGAATTCGGGTTGTTTGTCGTAGTGGCCGTATAGCAGCACGGTGGGTGCGTCGGCGGTGCTGCCTGCGATCTCGCCGAACAGTACCGGCGTTCGGCCCGGCAACTCCACTACTTCCAGAGCCAGGCCTTTGGCGGGGCTGCGCCTGCACCAGTCCTCCAACAACTTCACCGCGTCGCGCATATAGCCGTGAGAGTGCCAGTCGGCATCGAACATCGGCGATTTGTTCGGAATCTCGATGTAGCGACACAGCGTCGGCACGATGCTGTCGTCCCAAACCCCGCCGATCATCTGTTCGAACGCTTTCATCACAGCCTCATGTTTACCCCGAGATACGCGCTGCGCCCGGGCGTCGCATATCCGAACACGTCCTGGTAATTCTCGTCGGCTGCGTTTTCGACGCGGCCGGTGATGTCGAACATGTCATTGACGCGGTAGCGCGCGGTGCAGTGTAGCAGCGTGTATCCATCGAGGCTCAGCCGGCGCGCCGGGAACGTTCCGAAGTCGTCGTCGTAATGTTCGCCGATGAACGCCGCGCCCACTTGCAAGGAAAGGCGCTCGGGTACCGCGTCGTAGTCGACGATGATGCGGCCGCTGTTCTGCGGCCGCCGCAGTTCGTTCTGCTGATTTCCGTTTGTCGGCTGCGTTGCGTCCAGATACGTATAGTCTGCCTGCACCCGCAATACGTCGTTGAGCTGCGCATTCACTGAAAGCTCTACGCCGTCGCGCTGACTTTCACCGTTCGTGTTCACCGCAGTGAAGCCGCCTGCGTTCGCGTCGAAGAAGAATCCGTTGATTTCGTCTTCGAGCCGGTCATGGAATGCGGTAACGCGTACGTGTACCGGTTCGCCGAAGTCGTGTTCCAACGACACCGAATAGCTGCGCGATTTTTCGGGACGCAGATCAGGGTTGCCGATGAACGTATCCGGCGTGAAGCCGAAGCGTTCGACGAAGGTCGGGTTCTTCGTGCCGGTGCCCGCGCTCAAGAACACGGTCGTTGCAGTGCCCACCGGAATACGAACAGATGCGCGATAGTCGTTTGTATCGTCGAAGTCGCTGTTGTCGTCGTGGCGCGCCGACAAAGACGCGCTCGCCCATTCAAGATCGACAACGTATTCGCCGATGACGCTGTTCGTATCCATGTGCTGATCCTGATTCGGATCGCCGAAGGCGCTGGCCGCTCCGCGCTGATTGAAACCTTCGTTCGTGTATTCGTACGCCCAGGTGACGAGGTTGCGGGTCGATCCGAGATCGAACGAGTAGTCGCCCTGATAAGTCGCTTGAACCTTGTCGCCATCGGATGAGCTGTCGCGCATGCCGTCGGTCACATTGTCGTTGCTCGACTCATACCGCTTGATCGCAACGCGGTTGGTCCACGCCGGTGTCGCTTCAAGGCTAACCGTGAGGCCAAACAGGCGTTGGCGGACATCGAGTTCGAGATCGCCGTCCACCGGCACGAAATCCGGAAACGGTGTTGGGTCGTACTCGCTTTGTGCGGTGACCTGTCGCGCGACGAACGCGACGCTGCCGCGTTCACCGGTGTAGCCGGTGTTCAGGTGCAAGGTGGTGTTGCGATAGCCGTCGTCTTCGCCGCCCTGCTCCGCAATGTTGGTACCGGCGGTTTCGGTGTGGCGCGCGTTCAACGCGTAGTACCACTCGTCGTTACGCTGCGCCAGCTGGATCGACGCGCGCGACGTATCGTTCGAGCCGCCTTCGAGCCACACGTTGTGCATCGACGCTCCCGGTGCCGGAGTCGTCTCGAAGTTCATCACGCCGGCAAGCGCATCGCTGCCCCACAGTGCGCTCTGTGCGCCGGGCAGAATTTCCACGCGCGTGACGCCGATCAGATCGAGGTTCGCGAAGTCCACGGACGAGCCGAGCGCCGGGTCGTTGATCGCCACTCCATCGACCATTACGAGCAGGTGATTCGCTTCGGCGCCGCGGAAGCGCACTTCGGTGACGCTGCCGATGCCGCCCGACTGGCTGACCGAGAATCCCGGTGCGCCCCTTAACAGGTCCGCTGGAACGCCGGATTGACGCGCGTCGATCGCGGATTGTTCGATGATTTCGACCGACGCCGGTGCGATGTCGACCGGCGTTGCGGTGCGAGTGGCGAGAACGGTGATCTGCTCGGGCGCGGCAGGTGCTTCGGATGCAAACGCAGGAGCAATGGCAGAAAACACAACGAGGGCAATCGCCGCCCTCAATCGGAATGTGCAGGTCATGGAGATACCCTCGATCTGTCGCTACGCCCCGAGCGACGATGTCGATATCGCGAACGTCAGTGACGCCGCGCCCCTTTCAGGCCGGTCTCCGGGCTCGTCGCGGCGGTCTGCGTGTGCAGACCACTTGAGGGTCGCCTTCCCATCGTTGCCGACAGTGGCGTTGGACTCTCGTCGCGGACTTACCGTTGCGGGGGCAGCATCGGAATTGCGCCTTCTTTCAAGAAATTCTGGGGCGCGCACCGATTTCCCGATTCTCCGAAACGCATTCGATCTGACGATCGACGCGCCTCAGCACCTGAACGCGGCGGCAGTATAGCCAACATCGCTGGAGCGCCGACAATGAAGCCGATGCGATGCCGCGATGAGTTGCGCTCACATCGAACAGAACGGACAGTAGCGGCTCTTGCCCGCTGTGGAACTGAGATGGCTGACACCACATCTCTCATCGCACTCGCGCGAAAGCTGGAGCAGAGCATCAGTCTCGCGCCGGCTCCGACCGCTCCCGGAGTCGAGTCGGTGCGCAGCGGAGCGTTCCGCGTGTGGTTCAACCAGCACACGGACAATCCGCAGTTGAACTACGCGATGCCTGTTACGCCGATAGAAACGGCATTTCTGGGTGCCGCGGTGGAGCGCTTACGTGTTCTGTTTGCCTCGCGCACGCGCAAGGTTCGCGTCGAGTTCGTCGAAGAACTGTGGCCCGGTCTTGCTGCAGCTCTGCACCACGCCGGACTGCATCTGCAGGCGCGCGAGCCGCTGATGGCGTGTTCGAGCAGCGAGTTCGTGCCGGCCGAAGCAGGCGATGTGAACGTACGACGGTTGTCTGCCGACGACAGCGATGCAGACCTCGCGGCGTACTTGCACATCGCCGATGAACACCCGGCCGACGGGTCGCGTCCGGTCTCGAACGAGGCGATCGGGGTACTGCGCGAAACGCTGCGCATCGGCGAGGAGACGAGCGTGCTCGGCACGATCGATGGCCGCCCCGCAGCGGTAGGGCGGTGGATCGCGCAAGCAGATGGCCTTGGTGAGATCGTTGGCATCGTAACGTTGCCGGAATTTCGCCGGCGCGGCGCGGCGGCGACCATCGTCAGCGCGTTGCTGCGCAGTGTGTTCGAAAGCGGCCGCGACACCGCGTGGCTCAACGCCGACAATGAACAGGCACGCTCGGTTTACGCGAAGCTGGGATTTCGAACCATCGGCAGTCTGCTGAACTACGAAGAGTAAGAAGCGTCAATCCGGTTTGATGGTGGTCGAGATGACCGTTGACGCACCGCTTGTCCGCCAACGCGTGCCATCTCGCGTGTCTTCGAGTTCGATGCCTTGCGCCAGCAGTTCGTCGCGAATCGTATCGGCCAGTTTGAAGTCGCGCGACGCGCGCGCGGCATTGCGCGCGGCGATGCGTTCTTCGATGTGGGCCGCGTCGACGTTGCTGCCGGATTTGAAGTGAGCCTCCGGCGTCTTCGTCAGCAAACCCAGCAACCACGCCCCGGCAAGCAACTGATCCCGTAGCGCACGCGCGCGAGTCGGATCGTTGGCGCGATGAATGTCGCTGACGATGCCGTGCATGGCGGCGAGCGCTTCGGTGGTGTTCAGGTCGTCGGCCAATGCTTCGATGACCGCAGGCGGAAATGCTTCCACCGGCGCGTGGCGGAATTGCTCCGGACTCGTCGCGTTGCCGGGCGGCACGTCGAGCAGCGCCTGATACAGGCGATCGAGACTCGCTTGTGCCTGCTTCAGAAGATCGTCGGACCACGCGAGCTGCGAGCGATAGTTCCCCGACAACAGCGCATAACGCAGCACCTCGCCGCCGTGACGCGCGAGCAACGCGCGTAATGTGATGATGTTGCCCACCGACTTCGACATCTTCTCGTCGCCGAGCGTCAGCATGCCGTTGTGCAACCAGTAACGAACGTAGCTCTCGCCGTCGTCGACGCAACGCCCCTGCGCGAGCTCGTTTTCATGATGGGGAAACGTCAGGTCGGAACCGCCGCCGTGAATGTCGATGGTGTTGCCGAGATGCTTGCGGATCATCGCGGAGCACTCGATGTGCCACCCGGGGCGGCCGCGTCCCCACGGGCTGTCCCAACCGGGCAGCTCCGGCGTGGACGGCTTCCACAATACGAAGTCTTTCGGATCGCGTTTGTACGGGGCCACTTCTACACGCGCGCCGTCGAGCATGTCTTCGAGCGAGCGGTGCGAGAGCTCACCGTAGTTCGGGTCCGACGGCACGTTGAACAGCACGTGACCTTGCGCCGCGTAGGCGTGGCCACGCGCGATCAACCGCTCGATCATCGCGATGATTTCGTGGATGTGATGCGTTGCGCGCGGTTCCACCGTGGGCAGCAGATTGCCGAGTCCACGAACGTCTTCGTTGTATGCGACCGTGAAGCGTTCGGCGAAGTCGGCGATCGACTCGCCAGCTTCGAGCGCGGCTTTGTTGATCTTGTCGTCGATGTCGGTGATGTTGCTGGCGTATCGCACTTTCGGATACGCAGCCGACAACAGCCGGTACAACACGTCGAACACCACGGCCGGACGACCGTTGCCGATGTGCACCAGGTTGTAAACCGTGGGACCGCAGACGTACATCGTCACGCAGTTCGGATCGAGCGGCTCGAACGGTTCTTTACGCCCGGAGAGGGTGTTGTACAGGGTGATGTTCATGCGGAAGGTTCCCGGTGATTGCGCGACGTGGACGTTTTGTGAAGCCGAACGGAATCAGCAACAACAAGAACAACAGCAGCGTCGCGGCGGGGTGGAACTGTCTGCATGCGGGGTGAACATGCGCGGCATTATAGGTTCACTTCGGCGAGGCGTACATCTGTTCCGGGTCGCGTTCAGGCATGTGGGCCACCGTCACGCGGTCGCCTTCCACTTTCAGGTAGAAGCAACTGCGCTGACCCGTGTGGCACGCGGGGCCGGTCTGCTCCACGATCAGCAGTAGTGCGTCGCCATCGCAATCGATGCGTAGTTCGCGCAACGTCTGGATGTTCCCGGACTCTTCGCCTTTGCGCCAAACCCGTTTGCGGCTGCGCGAGTAATAGCAGACGCGACCCGTAGCGAGCGTTTCTTCCAACGTGGCGCGGTTCATGTAACCGACCATCGCGATCTCGTGCGTATCGTGGCGCTGTGCGATGGCGGGAATCAGCCCCTCCTCGCTGAATTGCAGCGCGTCGAGCACTTCGGCCAGAGCGACCGATTCGCCCGCTGGCGCGCGTTCGAGGCGCTTGAACAGCGGCGCGGACATTGCACTAAAGAACCGACTCGAACGTCTCGAGTTCCGGATGACCGAGGTAAGTGCCTTTGCGGGGATTCGCCTGACCGTGCGCCTTCCGAAATGCGTCGGACTCCGTCCACGCGACGAACGCGGCGCGCGACTTCCACACCGAGTGCGAAGCGTAGAGCGTGTGCGCGTCGGTGGTTGCGCCCTTCAACAGGTGGAACGTTTCGAAACCCGGCACGCCGTCGAGAAAACTCTCCCGGTTGCGCCACACCGCCTCGAAATCCTCTTCGTGCCCCAATGAAATCTTGAAGCGATTCATCGCGATGAACATCGTCTACTCCTGATCTTTGCTAACCGCCGAACCGATTGGCGAGGTGAGCATACACCGCGCGTAGTCCCATCGCTTCGCCGCCCTCGGGCCGGCCCGCACTGGTGGACAGGTTCCACGCCATCAGATCGAAGTGCGCCCATGGAGTTCCTGCTTTGACGAACCCTTCGAGGAACAGCGCGGCGGTGATTGCGCCTGCATAAGGCGAGGCGGAACCGTTGGCGATGTCGGCCACTTTGCTGTCGAGCATCTTTCGATACGGCTGGTGCAGCGGCATGCGCCACACGGGATCGGCTACGCGCCGGCCGGCTTCGATGATGCCGTCGGCCAGCGCATCGTCGTTGCTGAACAAGGCAGGCACGTCGGTGCCGAGCGCAGTGCGCGCGGCACCGGTGAGCGTTGCGAAGTCGATGATGATGCCGGGGTCGGTTTCGCATGCGAGTGCGAGGGCGTCGCACAACACCAGTCGCCCCTCAGCGTCGGTGTTGTCGATCTCGATGGTGGTGCCCTTGCGCGAGCGGAGGATGTCGCCCGGGCGAAACGCGTTGCCGGCGATCGCGTTCTCCACGGCGGGAATCAGCACGCGCAGACGTACCGGCAGTTTCTGCGACATCACCAGACGCGCGATGCCGAGCACGTGTGCGGCGCCGCCCATGTCCTTCTTCATGTACCGCATGCCATTCGACGGCTTGATGTCGAGGCCGCCGGAATCGAAACAAACACCTTTGCCGATGAGTGTTACGCGCGGATCGCCGTCATTGCCCCAAGTCAGATCGATCAGCCGTGGCGCGTTGGCGCTTGCGCGGCCCACCGCGTGAATGGTGGGAAAATTCTGCGCGAGCAGGTCGTCGCCGACGGTGACGTTGCATGCGGCGCCGAACTCTTTCGCGAGCGTTAGGGCTGAGTCGGCGAGTTGCTCCGGCAGCATGTCGGAGGCGGGTGTGTTGATCAGATCTCTGACGAGTGCGGTTGCGTCGAGCTGGTCGCGCAGCAGCGCCGCATTGCACGCCTTCGGTACGACCAATCGCGCGGGTGCGCGATCGGCCGTCTTGTAGCGCGTATAGCGATACGCCCCGAATCCCCAACCCAGCACGTTGAGTTCGGCCGATGCTTCAGACAGTGTGACCGCACGATAGTCGCCGGGTGGAAGACGGAACGGCAGATCGCCCGCCGCATACAACGCATCGTTGCCGACCACCGCGAGAACCGCGCTGCGGGAACCGTCCGCGGGCAGCCACGCGACGGTGCCTGCGTCGCCGCGATGGTGAGTGGACGTGAGCCACCGGCGGACCTGTTCTGACTGCTCGGCGCTCCACGCGGTGTAGTCGGCGGCGCGCACGAGGTGCAGCGGTGTTGCGGAAGGGACTTCGGCGAAACACAAGGCGGTGTCGGCAAAGCTGGCCATGATTAAAGCGTCTTGATGGGAATGGTTGAGGAGTTCTTTGCCACGAGGCCGAGGTTGTTCTTTTCCAGGATGCGATCGGCACGGTAACTCGACCGCACCAACGGCCCCGAGGCGACTTCCGTGAAACCGCGTTCGAGTCCCCATTCGCGATAACGCGCGAATTCGTCGGGATGCACCCAGCGCGCAACGGCGAGATGGTTCAGCGTCGGGCGCAAATACTGACCCAGCGTGAGGATGTCCACATCGCGCGCGCGCAGATCGTCCATCGTGACGCAGATTTCCGAATCCGTTTCGCCGAGACCAAGCATCAGACTCGATTTCGTCAGCACGTCGCTGCGATGCCGTTTCGCGTGCTGCAGCACGCCGAGCGTGCGTTCGTAGCCCGCGCGCGGATCGCGCACAGGATGGGTGAGGCGCTCCACGGTTTCGATGTTCTGCGCAAACACCTGCAAGCCGGAATCGACCACCACTTCGATGGCGGCGCGATCGCCGTTGAAATCCGGCGTGAGCGCTTCGACGGCCGTTGCCGGATTCACGGCCTTGATCGCGCACACGCACGCGGCGTAGTGCGCCGCGCCGCCGTCGGGCAGATCGTCGCGATCCACGGAGGTCAACACGATGTAGCGCAGCGCCATCAAGCGCACCGCTTCGGCGGCATTGGCCGGTTCATCGGCGTCGAGCCAGCCGTTCGGATTGCCGGTGTCGACCGCGCAGAAGCGGCACGCACGCGTGCACACCGAACCCATCAACATGATCGTGGCGGTGCCGTTGTCCCAGCACTCGCCGATGTTCGGACAATGCGACTCTTCACAAACGGTGCTCAGCCGATTGTCGCGGACCGTGCGTTTCACGGCGTCGTAGTTCTTACCGCTGCCGATACGTGCGCGCAGCCACGGCGGCTTGCGTTCGCTGACACGACTCGCCGCCGGATCGCGTTTGATGCCGTTCTTGATGGCGCTGAAGCCGAGCGGCGTCCGGAATTTATCGCCGCTCTTGGGTTGATCGCTCATGGGTGCATTCTAGCTGCGCTTCGACTTGGACTTCGACTTTGATGAGGGGCGAGCGGCGGGTGTTCGGTGCGCCGGACACGCAAGACAGCCATCCCTGGCGCTCGCCGTGCGCCGTCCGGGCGCACGACGGTCCGGCGCACCGAACTCCCGCCACTCGCCTACGTGTAATTCGAAGGTGCGACGTCGTTGGAGGGGGTGGCCATCGAGACGTGGTGTTCCCGGTGATGTCTTCGACAAACGAAACGCATCGTTTGATCAACTGCTACAGGCATCACTTGCGAGTGACGGTGGATACGCCACGTCGGGTGGAGGTGGGTGTCCCCACCTCCACCGGGAACCGATAGCTCGTCACTGCGCGGGTTGGTGCTGAATCGCGTCATCGATCTCAGCGTCCGTGACGGCCTGGAACTGCAGGGTGTGCAACGTGTAATAGAGTCCACGCCGCGCCAGCAGCTCCTCGTGCGTGCCGAGTTCTTCGACGCGACCGTGATGCAGCACCAGCACGCGGTCGGCTTCCTGAATCGTCTGCAGCCGATGTGCGATGAGGATCGAGGTACGTCCCGTTGTGAGCTTGCGGAGCGCGTCCTGAATCAGCAGTTCGGTTTCGGTGTCGATGCTGGCGGTCGCTTCGTCGAGTACCAGAATTTCCGGATCGGCGGCGAGTACGCGTGCAAAGGCGAGCAGCTGGCGCTGGCCCTGCGAGAGATTCTGGCCGCGCTCCGACAGAACGGTGTCGTATCCGTCCGGTAGCGAGCGGATGAACTGGTCCGCGTTGACGGTGCGAGCGGCGTTCATTGCACGCTCGCGCGAAATCGACGGATCGCCCAGCGCGATGTTGTCGTAGATCGTGCCCGAGAAGATGTGGAAGTCCTGCAATACCACGCCGACGCGGCGGCGCAGGTCGCGGGTATGGATGTGATTCAGGTCGATGCCGTCGAGAAAGATCTGGCCGTCTTCGAAATCGTAGAAACGCCCCAACAACCGGATGAGGGTGCTCTTACCGGAACCGGTGGGGCCGACGATGGCGAGTTTCTCGCCGGGACGAATGTCGAACGACACGTCGCGCAGCACCGGCGTGTTCGGGTCGTAGCCGAAGTCGACATGACGGAATTCGACTTCGCCGCGCAAACGCGCGGGCAGCGGCGTAGGCGTTGCCGGTTCGTGAATCTTCTCGTCCCAGTCGAGTGCCTGGAATATGCGTTCGCCGCTCGCCATCGCGCGGAAGAGGATGTTGGTCTGCTCGCCGAGCACCACGATCGGATGAAACAGCATGTCGATGAAGCGCGTGAACAGAATCACGCCGCCAAGCGAGACGTGCTCCTGCAGCACGGCGCCCGCGCCGTACCAGATCACCAGGGCGAGCGCGATCGACGAGACGCTGTCGGTGAACGCACCGTAAAGCGTTTCGATGCGCATCGATCGCAGCTCCACATCGCGATTGCGCGCGTTGATCGCGCCATAACGTTCCTCGTTGTACTGCTGGCGTTGCGACAGCTGCACCACCTGCAGTCCGGCGAGGTTTTCCTGCAGATTCTGGTTCAGCGCCGAAACCGACTGGCGCACCAGCCGGAACAGTTGTCGCGTGATGCGTTGGAACGTGTACGTCACGCCGCCCATGATCGGCATCACCAGCAGCATGATTACCGTCAGCTTCACGTCGACCGCGAGCATGATTACGAGCGCGACGAAGAACGGTACGAACTCACCGATCAACGTGCCGATGCCGCGCAATAGTTCGTACAGCGCTTCGACGTCGTTGGTGACGCGCGTCATGATGCGGCCCACCGCGACGCGGTCGTAGAACGAGGAAGGGCGCGTTTCGAGATGCCGGAACAGGTCGAGGCGCAAGTCGCGCAGGCCGTTGATCACGGCGCGGATCAGCGTGAGACGGTGATAGTGCCCGGTGATGGCCCAGCCGAGTTGCAGCACGGCGAACAGCACGCATGCCGCCGCGAGTTCCGACAGTCCGAAGAAACGTTCGATCCACTGCGTGGCTTCGATCATGCCCATGTCGGGCGTGACGTTCTGCGTCGAACCCATGATGACGTGGTCGACCACGACTACGCTGATCACCACCGGCAGCATCACCTGCAGCGCAGACGAAACAAGTATCAGCACGGAGCTGAGCGCAACGGTGGCGCGATACGGGCGAATCCACTGCAGCAGACGGCGCAGCAGCGAGAGGTTCAAGGCCTGGCCCGACAACTCGGCGTCGAACATCGCATGATCGCGACGCGGCGGTTCGGGACGTGCGCTGCCGACTACCATCTCGCTCATGCGTGCACCTCCGGCGTTGCATAGTCGGAGGCATCGGCGCCTTCGCGCTGAATGCGTTCGAGTTCCGCGTACGAGCCGCCGCGCGCCAGCAATTCGCTGTGAGTGCCTTCTTCGATGATGCGTCCCTCGTCGAGCACCACGATGCGATCGGAGTGACGCGCGGTGGAGACGCGATGCGAGATCAGCAACGTCGTCTGCCCGCGGCGCAGGCGTTTCAACTCGGACAGGATGTGTTCCTCGGTTTCGGTGTCCACGCTCGAGAAACAATCGTCGAGCACCAGCACCGGTGCCTGACGGATCAGTCCGCGCGCGAGCGTCGCGCGCTGCTTCTGGCCGCCTGAAAGGGTTACGCCGCGCTCACCGACGATGGTCTCGAGTTGATCGGCGAAGCCTTCGACGGTGTCTTTGAAATCGGCCGAGGCGGCGGCTTCCCAGATGAGGTCGAGCGCGCGCACCGGATCGTCGTACGTCAGGTTGTCGCGCAGCGGTTCGCCGAACAGGAACGGGTCTTGCGGAACGAACGCGATCTGCGAGCGCAGTTGCGAGAGCGGGTAGTCGCGGACGTCGTGACCATCTACGAACACGCAGCCGGGCGGCGGATCGAGCAGGCGGATCAACAACTTGAGTAGCGTGGTTTTGCCGGCGCCCACTCGACCCATGATCGTGATCGATTCACCGGGGCGAACGGTCAGTGATACATCGGTGAGTGCGGGTTCGCGCTTGGTGTCGTATGCGAAACTCAAGTGCCTGAACTCGATGGCGCCGCGAATCTGGGCGGGCGTCTTGCCCGTTGGTGCGTCGTGGATTTCCGGCGCCAGATCGAATACCTCGAACAGTCGATCCGAGGCGACTGCCGCGCGCTGGAACAGATTGACTATGAAGCCGGCTACGCGGAACGGCTGCACCACCATGTTCACGTACATGAAGAACGCGGTGAACGTGCCGACCGTGATCGCACCCGAAAGAACCAGGCTGCCGCCGTAGCCGAGAATGACGATCGAGCAGACCGCGGCTAGTGACGGCATCCACGCCGCCATCAGCGAGTTGATCTGCGCCTGCCGGTAGAACGCTTCGGAGTAGCGCTGGTTCGTCACCCCGAAACGACGAATCTCGTTCTCTTCCTGAACCATCGCCTGAATGGTTCTGATGCCGGACAGATTTTCCTGCACGTGCGTGCCGAGATCGGACATGCGGTCCTGCACGTCGCGCGACGAAACGCCCATCTCGCGCGATACGTACCACGCATAGAAGAAGACGAACGGCAGCGGCGGCAGGATCAGTGCCGTGAGCATCGGCGACAGATACAACATGAAGCTGAAGCCGACGACGGTTGCGAACACCAACACCACCAGCAGGATGCTGCCCATGGAGATGAGCCGCTGTACCAGACTGATGTCGGCGATGGCGCGCGTCATCATGTCGCCGATGGTGAATTGCGAGAAGAACTTCGCGCCCTGACGCTGCAGTTGGGCGTACAGCTGCGCGCGCAGGTCGAATGCGACGTTCAAGCCCACGCGGCGAACGAGAATGCGCGCCTGAGTCACCACGAGGAATCGCGCGACTACGGCCGCTGCAATTCCGATCACCGGGATCAGCACGTCACCGGAACCGGCGGCGATGGAATCGATGCCTTTCTTCAGGAACAGCGGGATGGCGGCTTCGAAGATGCGCGCGAGCAGGAACGCGAAGATGCCGAGCCCGAGCATGCCGCGGTAGGGTACGAGAAACGCTTTTAGCCGCAGCAGCGAACGGAACATTGGCGAGTGGTTTCTCCTTCTGGTTCCCGGGCTACCCTCGCGCCCGAATGCGGTCGTCAGAAGCTTGCGTCGTCAGAAACTCGCGCTGTCAGAAACTCGCATTGTGCGGCACGCGCGGAAACGGAATGACGTCGCGGATGTTCTCCATTCCGGTCATGTACAGAACCAGCCGTTCGAGGCCGAGGCCGAAACCGGCGTGCGGTACGGAGCCGTACCGACGCAGGTCGCGGTACCACCACAGTTCGTCGCCGAGCCCGTGCTCCGCCATTCGTGCATCGAGCATCGCCAGACGTTCTTCGCGCTGGCTGCCGCCGATGATCTCGCCGACGCCGGGCACCAGCACGTCCATTGCGGCCACCGTTCTGCCGTCGTCGTTGAGCCGCATGTAGAACGCCTTGATGTCTTTCGGATAGTTCACGACGACGATCGGGCCGCCGACGTGTTTCTCCGTCAGATAGCGTTCGTGTTCCGATTGCAGATCGAGTCCCCAGTCAACCGGAAACTCGAACCGTTCGCCGCAGTTCTTCAGGATGTTCACCGCCTCGGTGTAGTCCATGCGTACGAACGGCGTCTTGATCAGATGTTCGAGGCGCGTGATGGCCTGCTTGTCGATTCTGTCGGCGAAGAACGCCATGTCGTCGGGGCGTTCTTGGAGAACCTGCTTGAAGACGGTCTTCAGGAAGTCTTCGGCCAGATCCGCATTGGCGGAGAGATCGGCGAACGCGACCTCGGGCTCGATCATCCAGAACTCCGCGAGATGCCGGCTGGTGTTCGAGTCTTCAGCGCGGAACGTCGGACCGAACGTGTACACCTTCGACAGCGCGAGGCAGTAACTCTCTACGTTCAGCTGGCCCGACACTGTCAGATACGTCTGCCGACCGAAGAAATCCTGCTCGAAGTCGACGCCGTTCCCCGCACGCGGCGGATTGAGCGCATCGAGCGTGCTTACGCGAAACAACTGGCCCGCACCTTCGCAATCGCTCGCAGTGATGATCGGCGTGTTCACCCACACGAAACCGTGGCGGTGAAAGTAGCCGTGCACCGCTTGTGTGATCGAGTTGCGCAGCCGTGCAATGGCGCCGAACGTGTTCGTCCGCGGGCGTAGATGCGCGACGGTGCGCAGGTATTCGAACGTGTGGCGCTTCTTCGCAATCGGATACGTCTCTGGATCGTCGACCGCACCGATCAGCGTTACGCGAGTCGCCTGAATTTCGCGTTCCTGGTCTTTGCCCTGCGACGCGACGACGGTGCCTTCCACTTCAACGGCGCAACCGGTCGTCAACTTCACGATTTCGGTTTCGTAGTTAGGCAGCGCTGCGGCTGCAACCACCTGCAGGCCGTCGAAACTCGAGCCGTCGTTGACCGAAAGAAACGCGAAGCCGCCTTTCGACGTGCGCACACTTCGCAGCCAACCTGCGATGACCACATCGCTGCCGTCTGCAATTTGTCGACTCAACACATCGCGGATGTCTGTGCGCGTCATAGTGTCCTTAGAAAAGCGTGTCCTTCGAAAAGCGGGAAATGATAATGGATTTCATGGCACGATGCGCAGAGCGCCGTGTTCCGAAGTACGGAGGTTCGATGCAGACACGCACTATCATGGCAATTGCCGGAGCCATCGTTGTGTTGATCGGCGGCGGTCTCTGGTGGTGGAAGAGTTCGCAGCCGCCCGCAACGGCGACAAGCGTTCCGACTCCCGCCGAAACACCCGCAATACCGCATGAAGACGCCGATGTGCCGTCGACACCCGACGTACAACGACTGGTATTGCCGTCGCTCGAAGCAAGCGACGATTTCGTGCGCGAGCAGGTGAGTCCGCTGTCGCCCGGCATGACCGAATGGCTGAAGCAGGACGATCTCGTGCGCCGCTTCGCAGTCGTCATCGACAATGCCCGCGTCGGCGATTACCCGCGCCGCCAACTGGTGTTCCTCACGCCGTCGGCGAAGTTCCCGGTGCGGCAGGACGGTGACCGGATGCTGCTCGATCCCGAGGGCTATCATCGGTTCGACACCTTCGTGGACACCGCCATCAGCATCGATCCGCAGAAGGCGGCCGCGCTGCTGCGCACCTTGTCGCCGTTGTTGGTTGAAGCCCTCAAGGAACTTGGCGCGAAGGATTCGGATCCGACCGCGGCCATTCGGGAAGGCATCGAGCAGGTGTTGACGACACCCGATCTGCAAGGCGACATCGAAGTGGTGCAGCCGAAGGTGTACTACCAGTTCGCCGACCCGAATCTCGAGTCGCTGAAGCCGCTCCAGAAGCAGCTGTTGCGGATGGGGCCGCAGAATCTCGCGCGTATCAAAAGTTATCTGACGCAGGTCAAAGGGCATCTCTGACCCCGCGTCGTTGTTCGTGTGTTCCAAACGGGAGGGAAGAGCATGTCTCTAGCTTCGGAGTTCAAAGAATTCGCCATGCGCGGCAACGTGGTCGACATGGCGGTGGGTATCGTCATCGGCGGCGCGTTCGGCAAGATCGTGTCGTCGTTCGTCGCCGACGTGTTGATGCCGCCGCTAGGGCTGCTACTGGGGGGCGTCGATTTCAGCGATCTCGTCGTGTCGCTGAAGCCCGCGGTGGACGCGGCGCATCCCGCGGTCACGTGGAACTACGGCAAGTTCATTCAGTCGATCGTCGACTTCGTGATCATCGCGTTCGCGATCTTCATGTTGATCAAGGCGATGAACTCGATGAAGAAGAAAGAAGAGGCGAAGGCGCCCGAAGTGCAGCAGGCACCGCAGCAGGAAGTGCTGCTCACTGAGATTCGTGATCTTCTGAAGCAGCGATAGCAGGATCGATCTGAAGATCGGAGCGGAACGGCGTGTGTTCGTTCAGGTAGTCGATGTCCTGCTGCACGTAGTTGCGCTCTTCCTTGAGGTATCGCGCGATCGCATCGCGTAGTCCCGCATCGCGAATCCAATGCGCACTGTAGGTGGCTTGCGGAACGTAGCCGCGCGCCACCTTGTGCGGCCCTTGCGCGCCGGCCTCGACGCGCTGCAAACCGCGACTGATCGCGAAATCGATCGCCTGGTAGTAGCACGCTTCGAAGTGCAGGAAGCGGTGGTCTTCGATGCAACCCCAGTTGCGTCCGTATAACGCGTCGCTGCCGATGAAGTTCAGCGCACCGGCGATGTAGCGACCGTTGCGTTTGCACATCACGAGCAGGATTCGATCTGCCATCGCCTGCGTGACCAGGCTGAAGAAGCGCCGGGTCAGATACGGGCTGCCCCATTTGCGGTTGCCGGTGTCGGTGTAGAACTCGAAGAACGAGTCCCAGTGGTGTTCTTTGATGTCGGAACCGGTCACCCATTCGATATCGATGCCGGCTTCCACCACTTCGCGGCGTTCGCGTTTCAGATTCTTGCGCTTCTTCGATGCGAGTTCGGCGAGAAAGTCGTCGAACGACGAATAGCCGTGATTCTGCCAGTGAAACTGTTGATCGACGCGCTGCAGCAGACCCATCTCGCCGAGGGTGCGCCATTGCGTTTCCGGCAGGAACGTCATGTGCAGCGACGAAACGTTGCTTTGCTTCGCGATCTGCACACACGCGGCGGTCAATTGCCGTTCGACCTCGTCCGGATCTGCATCGGGGCGGGCGAGCAGGCGTCGGCCCGTTGCGGGTGTGAACGGAACGCTGATCTGCAGCTTCGGGTAGTACTTGCCGCCGGCACGATGCCACGCGTCAGCCCACGCATTGTCGAATACGTACTCGCCGCGCGAATGGCTCTTCATGTACATGGGCACCACACCTACGACGTCTGCGCCGTTGCGCTCGAGCACGAGGTGAAACGGCTGCCAGCCCGTGCGCGCGCTGACGCTGCCGCTCTTTTCTAGCGCGAGCAGAAAGCCGTGTTCGAGGAACGGATTGTCCGGAATCGGCGCACCGGGGATTGCACACGCGTTCCAGACCCGCGCGGGAATATCGTCGATGGAATGCACGATTCTTGCCGTACGGGGCGCGTCTGACGTCACGGCGCTATCAAGGTTGGTGAGGCTGGTTAGAATACCCGATTTGCAGCCCGCGGAATTTCCACGTTTGCGCCGTTCCGAAGATCTAACCACCGGCCCTGTCGGGCGACATCTGATCCGTCTGACGGTGCCGATGTTCCTCGGCATTTCGTCGATGATCCTCGCGTCGATGATCGACACGATCTACATCGGCTGGATCGGCACGCAACAACTCGCCGCAGTCAGCTTCTCGTTTCCGATGGTGATGGGATTGTCGTCGGTGTCGATGGGCCTCGGCATCGGCGCGACGTCGATCATGTCGCGCACGCTCGGCCGCGGCGACCGCAAGCGCGCCTACGTGCTCGGCACGCACACGCTGCTGCTGGTGCTGATTCTGGTGGTTTCGCTGGCCGTGTTCGGGCGGATCTTCGGGCCGCATCTGTTCCGTGTAATGGGTGCAGACGAGGTCATCCTGCCGATGGTGACCGAATACATGAACATCTGGTTCATCGGCCTGCCGCTGTTCGCGTTGCCGATGGTCGCGATGTCGATGTTGCGCGCGCTCGGCAACGCGCGGATACCCGGTGCGCTCATGACAGCGGGCGCCGCGATTCAGGTATTGGTCGCACCTGCGCTGATCTTCGGCGTGCCCGGCATTCACGACGGCATCGGCTACACGGGTTCCGCATGGGCGTTCGTCGCATCGCGCTTCCTTACATTGCTCGCGACCGCATACGTGCTGACCCGCCGCGGCATGATTCGCCCGTTGGGCGATTGGCGCGGCGTTCTACATTCCTGGAGCGAAGTGCTGAAGATCGGCGTGCCGTCGATCATGACCAACCTGGTTGGACCGGTTTCGATGGGCGTGGTGTTCGGACTGCTCGCCAAATACGGCCACGCCGTGGTGGCGGGGTTCGGCGTGGCAGTACGCATCGAATCGCTCGCGGTGATGATCCTGATGGCGATGTCGTCGAGCATTTCGCCGATGGTCGGCCAGAACTGGGGCGCGGATCGGCAGGATCGTATCGACGACGCGCTGCGGTTCGGCTACCGCTTTTCGTTCGCGTGGGGCGTGTTCATCTTTGCCGTACTGGCCGTGTTCGGACGCGCCATCGTGGGCTTGATCAACAGCGATCCCGCCGTAGTGGAAGCGACGTATCACTACCTGCTGATCGTGCCACTCACGTATTCGACCATGGGTGTGTCGATGGTATCGGGCAGCTGCTTTGTCGCCCTCGGCAAGCCGCTGCCGTCGCTGGTGCTGACCATCACACGGATGGTGTTGATCTACGTGCCGCTCGCGATGCTCGGCGACCGGCTGTTCGGTTACCTCGGCATCTTCGGCGCGAACGCGGTGGCCAACGTGGTGGTTGCGGGTGCGAGCTACGTGTGGGTGATGCGGATGCTGCAGAGCGAACGCGCGTCACGCGCACCGGTGGCGGAAGGGCAGGCTGCTGCTCACTGACTGTTCGTTTCTCGACGGCAAGCCGTAGGGACGTGCTGCGATCTAAGGGGCGTCTGCGGGGTGGATGAGTCCGTGCCGGCGCCAGGCGGTTTGCAGTAGCCACGTTCGTGCGGGGGCAACTTCGCAGGTGTCTGTGGGGTTCGGAGGGGCGGTGGCGATGCGCCAGCCGTCGAACCAGCGGCCGGAACTGGCCGGATCGGGTTGGACTTGGAGCTGACTCTTCGAGTGTGCGGGCTTGCGCCGCTGCGCGGCGTGATGCCGGTGATTGAGCAGCACATAGCGTAGGGCGCGGTGTACTTCGAGCGGTGTGCGTAAGGGGCGCAGG
>JBGSNQ010000094.1:0-4262 GCA_041739525.1 Pseudomonadales bacterium
ATGTCCATCGCGCTCGCGTGCGACCTGCGCATCGCGGCGCAAAGTGCCTTCATCACGTCCGCCTTCGCGAACATCGGTCTCTCCGGCGACTACGGCGGCAGCTGGCTGCTGACCCAACTCGTCGGTGTGGCGCGCGCGAAGGAGCTGTACTTCACGAGCCGTCGCGTCGGTGCAGAGGAAGGGCTCGCGCTCGGCATTTTCAACGAGGTGGTTCCCGACGACCAGCTGATGGCGCGCACGCAGGCACTCGCCGAGTCGATTGCCGCCGGCCCGCCGATCGCGTTGCGTTACATGAAGGAGAACCTCAACCGCGCCGTCGGCGCCGACATGCGCAGCGCGCTGGCACTCGAAGCAGATCGAATGGTCCGCTGCACGCGCACGGAAGATCACCGCGAGGCCGTGCAGGCCTTCATCGGCAAACGCAAACCCACATTCAATGGACGATGAGTAACCCAACCATGGCGATCAACGCGGAATTCCTGTTCGACTTCGGCAGCCCGAATGCGTACCTCAGCCACCTGGTGATTCCGCGTATCGAGGCGCGCACCGGCGTGAAGTTCAAATACGTGCCCATATTGCTCGGCGGCGTCTTCAAAGCGACCAACAACGTCTCGCCCGCGGTTTCGTTGCAGGGTATCAAGAACAAACCGCAGTACACGCAACTCGAAACGCGGCGCTTCCTGAAGGCGCACGGCATTACGAACTACGCGCCGAACCCGTTTTTTCCGGTGAATACGCTCGCCATCATGCGCGGCGCGGTGTTCGCACAGCGCAAAGGATTTTTCGAACGTTATGTCGATGCGGTGTACGGCCACATGTGGGCGCAGCCGAAGAAAATGGATGATCCGGCGGTGATCGCCGCTGCACTCACGGAGTCCGGCCTTGACGCAGAAGCGATTTTTGCCGGTACCCAGCAGCCGGAGGTGAAGCAGCAGCTGATCGCCAACGTGGACGACGCGGTGGCACGTGGTGTGTTCGGTTCGCCGAGCTTTTTCGTCGGCACCGAGTTGTATTTCGGCAAGGACCGGTTGCGCGATGTCGAGGAAGAAATCGAGCGCCAGAAGGGGCTAGGCCGATGAGCACGCCCAACGATCTCGGTGAGGTGCGCAGCGAGCGCGCCGGTCACGTGCTCACGATCACCGTCGATCGATCCGGCAAGATGAACGGCTTCACGCCGGAGATGTTCGATGCGCTGTCGGATGCCATGACCGTGCTCGACGAAGATCCGGACCTCTGGGCCGGCGTGCTGACGTTCGCAGGTCCGCACACCACGGCCGGTCTCGATCTGCCGCGGTTCGCTGCGGCGTTCTCGTCGGAGGGCGGCAACGCCGCGCCGGACCCTCGCGTCGACGCCTTCGCGTTGCGGCGCAATTGCCGCAAGCCGGTTGTCATGGCGGTGCAGGGCATCACGTTCACCATCGGCATCGAGATGATGCTGGCCGCCGACATCGTCATCGCCGCCGACGATTGCCGCTTCTGTCAGATGGAACCGAAACGCGGACTCGCCGTCTTCGGCGGCGCGCACGTGCGTTATGTCGAACGCGCGGGCTGGGGCAACGCGATGTACCACCTGTTGCGGGCCGACGAATTCGGCGCGGCGCGCGCATTGCAGATCGGCTTCGTGCAGGAAGTGGTGCCGGCCGGCCAGCAGGTGCAGCGCGCGCAGGCCATTGCCGCCGAAATCTGCACGTTGGCGCCGTTGGCCGTGCAGGAGATCAAGCGCGGCGCGCGGGTGTATCTCGAGCAGGGCGAACAAGCGGCCTTCGCGGAGATTCCGGCGATGCGTGCGGCCACCGCCCGCTCGAAGGATTTTGCGGAAGGGTTGGCCTCGTTCCGCGAAAAGCGCGCGCCCCGGTTCGAGGGTCGCTGACAGCCACTGACTCTTTCTCAACGTCCGTCTAAACCAAATGGCATGGAGTCGCCGTCTAAGCTGACAATCCTCACGGATCTGGTGTAGTGGACGCGGCGATCGACGACGACAGCTTCAATACCGGGGTGGCCTCGCTCGCGTTCCCGCGCGAAGACGACCGGTTTGTCGAAGCGGCCCGCGCAGGCGACCGCCGCGCGTTTGAATCGTTGTATACGCGACACGTCGGGCGGGTGTTCGCGATCTGCCTGCGCCTTACCGCCAACGTGCAGACCGCCGAGGAGCTGACGCAGGAAGCGTTCGTTCGCGCCTGGCAACGTTTGTCGAGCTTTCGCGGCGACAGTGCATTTGCGACGTGGCTGCATCGTCTGACCGTCAATGTCGTTCTCGATCAGCAGCGCGCGCAACGCCCGTGGTTCCGGCGCCTGCTTGCCATCGACGACGCGATCGACGCGGTTGCGAGCGAACAGACCCGCACCGTGTCGAACGCCGAGAGGCTCGCCGACAGGCACGACCTCGAGTCCGCCATTCGCAGGCTTCCGCCTGCCGCACGCACCGTGTTCGTTCTGCACGACGTGGAAGGTTGGCAACACGACGAAATCGCGGCGCGCACGGGCACCGCCATCGGCACCAGCAAGGCACATCTGCACCGCGCACGACAGCTTCTCAGGGAGTGGCTTTCGCTATGAACGAACGCGACATGAATGAACGCGATGGGGCAAATCCGGAACTCGATGCATTGATTGACGCGTTGCCGCGCGCAATCGATCCGCCGCGCGACTTGTGGCCCACCATCAATGCGCGGATTGCACTGCAAGGCAATCGGGCGCGTCCCTGGGAACTCGCCGCGGCGGCAGTACTCGCGGCCGTTACCGTCGCTGCGATGTTCGTCGGCTTCTCGCACGACGCACAGCCGCGCGTGCCGGCACCGTTGTGGGCCTATGAGCAACTCGACAGCGCGTATCAGCCACTGCGGCATGCGTCGCTGGAACGTTATCGCGCCGGCGCCGACAGGCTCGATCCGGAACTGCGCAAAACCGTCGAGGCGAATCTCGCCATCATCGACCGTGCGTTAGCCGAAATCCGCACGGCGCTGGCGAGCCGCCCCTCGGACGCGGCGTTGGGGCAGATGCTGCAACGAACCTACGACCAGGAACTCGCAATCGTCGACGCGGTGACTCCGCGGCAGATGATCGCGCCGGATCAATCACATTATCGAGGTGCACTGTGAGAGCGTTGAACGTGTTGTTGAAGCTGTTGTTGAAAATCGGACTGTTGTTGTCGTGCATCGCGAGCGCGGCGCACGCCGGTGAGGCGATCGACAAGACACTGGCCGTGAAGCCGGACGGCGTAGTGCGGATCGACAATGTTCGTGGCCGAATCGAAGTGCAGGGTTGGGATCGCAGCGAAGTGATGGTCAAAGGCACGCTCGATGATCTGACCAAGTCGTTCACGTTCGAAACAGCGGGATCGACGACGACCGTAAAGGTCGAAACTCCGGACCATCTGAATCGCGGCAACGGTTCGGATCTGGTCATCCACGTGCCGTCGGCCAGCCGTGTGCGTGTGGACCTGGTATCGGCCGATCTGACGATGCAGGCGTTGCACGGCTCAGTCGAAGGCAGAACCGTGAGCGGCCAGATCGACGCGCGTGATCTGAGTGGCACCATCGTCATCGGCAGCGTCAGCGGCAGGATCGAGGTCACCGGCGCGGCAGGACCGGTCACGTTCAACTCCGTGAGCGGCGACATCAACGCGCAGACGGACGCCGAACAACTGCGGATTTCCACTGTGTCGGGCAACGCCGACATCCGCTCGGATGCGCGGCTGAAGGAACTGACGATGCATTCGGTTTCGGGCGACCTCGACGTGAGCTCCGATCTCGCCGACGGCGCGCAGGTGCGGGGCTCGACGACCAGCGGTTTCATCAGGTTGGCGGTGAATCGCGACGTTGGGGCGGTGGTCGATTTGCGCACTACCAGCAGCGGCATCAAGAATCTGTTGTCGGACGATAAGCCGACGCGCGAGATGTCGGGCGGCGGAACTCTGGATATGACGCTCGGCAACGGCAGCGGCGTGCTCGAACTGACGTCGATCTCGGGCCGGCTCGAGTTGCTCGCGCGTTGACCCTAAGCAGTTAAAAACTCCGCTGGAGCGGAGCTAGCCGACGAAGCGTTTGAAGAGACCGCCCCAGAACTTCGAGCGCTTGCCGGATGCGAACTCGGCGCGGTCGGCCCGATCGCCGAAGGCCTCGATCGCTTTCGCGCCTATGAATCGCAGCGGTTCCGGTTCCCAGCGACGCGCCATGTCATCGACCCACGGCAACTCGGTGAGCGCCGTGGCGCGGCCGGTAACGAGGTCTGCCATGGTGCGCCCCGCGAGGTTCGACGCCGCT
>JBGSNQ010000160.1:0-8137 GCA_041739525.1 Pseudomonadales bacterium
CCGCGGGCGGCACCGGTTCCTGACGCAGCCGAGCGCATCTGAAGTAAGCCAACGCGTGCGTTGCGTTGCGGTCACGGGCGCGACCGGTTTCATCGGCACTCACTTGCTCGAACACCTCGTTCGTTCCGGTTACACGGTCCGCGCGCTGACGCGCGCGCGCCGCGAACCGAGCGCACGTGTTACGTGGATCGGTGGCGATCTCGCCGATGGGCGCGGCATCGACGAGTTGGTCGGTGGATGTGATGCCGTACTGCATTGCGCCGGTGTGGTACGGGGCGCGCGGCAGGAAGACTTCGACGTCATCAACGTAGGTGGCACGGAAACGGTTGCGCGCGCCACCGAGCGCGCGGGAGTAAAACGGATTCTGTTGGTGTCGTCATTGGCCGCACGCGAGCCGACGCTGTCGATGTACGCATCAAGCAAGCGGCGCGGCGAAGCGGTCCTCCAAGGCGCATCGGTGCCGTGGACCGTGTTCCGTCCACCAGCTGTTTATGGGCCGGGCGACAAGGAACTGTTGCCGTTGTTCCGTCTGATGATGCGAGGCGTCGCAGTTGTGCCGGGGCACGCCGGGCGCACCTCGCTGATCTATGTTGCCGACCTCGTGCGCGCGATGATCGCGTGGCTGGCGGCGCCGCTTTCGAGCGGGCGCTGCTTCGAACTCGATGACGGCACACCCAACGGATATGACTGGTCGGAGATGATCGCGATAGCCACTGAGTTGCGCGGAGCCTCGATCCGTCGCGTGAACGTGCCGCAGCCGGTGCTTGCTTCGATCGGCTATGCGAACCTGTGGATCGGTCGCGCGCTGCATCGCTCGCCTATGCTCACCGCCGGCAAAGTGCGCGAGTTGTTCCATCGCGACTGGGTTTGTCGCACTGCCGATATCCGCGAGGCGCTCGCATGGCAACCCGAGGTCGGCTTCGCCGAAGGGTTGCGATTGTCGATCCCGGTGTAGCGCATGCACTCCGTCGAGTTGTGGCGCGGACGAGGTCTCGGTGTCGAGTTGCGCTGCTTTCAGCTGCCCGATGCGGTGAGCGACATCGAATACGACTATCTGTCGGCGGAAGAGCGCGAGCGCGCGGCTGGATTGAAGTTGGAACGGCGACGGGTGGAATACGTCGCCTCGCGTGCTTACCTGCGGCGGGCGCTCGCCGAGGTGCTAGGCGTCGTCCCTCCATCGATTCCGATCACGCCTGACGATGCGGGTAAGCCGCAACATGCGGGCGGTCTTCAGTTCAACTTGTCACACAGTGCAAATGCCGTATTGGTTGGGTGGGGCGACCGTCCGGTGGGGGTCGACCTGGAGGCGGCGCAGCGAAAGACGCAACACATCAGCCGGATGCGAATCGTCTCCGAGCTGTGCGCCGCAGCATCGGTCGACGCGATTTCGGCGTTCACGCTGGTAGAGGCGGCATCGAAGGCAATCGGGCGGGGTCTCGTCGCAGTGCGAGGTTTGCGCCTTCATGAAGTTGTTGGTACCGGCGACGTCGGTCTTATGTCGGGTTCGCAGCGTATCCGGGCAACCGCACTCGCGATGCCGGAGCGTTATGTTGCTGCGGTTGCAGTGCTGGATTGACGCTCGCGTTGGAGACACGCAGCCACTGCGGCGACGTCGGCGAGGCTGTGCAGATCGCGATCGAAATGCGGCACACGATGCACCGGCAGCGCCGCACGCGACCAGTCCGCTGCCTCGATCGCAGCGCGATCGAGAGCCGCGAGCGTGAGTTGTTCTCGGTAAGCCGTAAGCAGCCGGTGCGTGAGATCGGTGCCGTCTAGGCGCACATCGGGCGCCGTCCCTATCGCGACCAGGTCGTTTTCGGTGAGGTTGTAGCTCGTCTGATCGGCTAATGCGTCCGCTTGATGCACTCGATTGATGATGACGCCGCCGATGGGCATGCCGTCCGCAGTGAGCCGTGTGAAGAAGCGATCGACCTGCGACAGGCTCGCCGGTTCGGGCGCGCAAATCAGCAGGAAACTCGTGTCTGGCTGACGCAGCATCGTCAGCACGCGCTGCGACCGCTCCTTGAATCCCGCGGACATTCCCGCGAATGCGAGAAAGAAGTCGGAGAGGTCGGCGAGCACGTCGTAGCCGGTGAGGCGTTCGAAGACCTTGAGCAACCGGTCAGAACTGCGCCGGAACAGGTCGAACCCGATTCGCCCCGCGACGCGGTACGGTTGCAGCAGCAAATTGACGAACGAACCTTCGAACAGATCGAACAGGCGCTCCGGCGCTTCGAGAAAATCGAGCGCGTGTTGCGCGGGTGGCGTATCGACGATCAGCAGGTCGTATGTCGCGGCTTCGGCCATTTCGTAAACCTTCTCCATCGCCATGAACTCGCGCGAGCCTGCCAGCGAATTGGAGAGGTGCTGGTAGTAGCGATTCGCGAAGATGGTTTCACGCGCAGCGTCGCTCGGCGCGTACTGCTCGATCAGCGAATCGAACGTGCGCTTCGTATCGAGCATCATGGCGTCCAGTTCGCCCGCGATCGATTCGATGTGGATGCGTTGCGGCGCGTGGCCGAGTGATTCGAGACCAAGCGCTTGCGCGAGCCTGCGCGCAGGGTCGATGGTCATCACCAGAACCTTGCGGCCGCGTTTTGCTGCCAGATACCCGAGTGCGGCCGCTGTGGTGGTTTTGCCGACGCCGCCACCGCCGCAGCAGACGATGACGCGACGAGAGCGCGTCAGCTCGGCAAGATCGAGCGCTGACGACTCAGGCATGGTGCGCCTCGTCGGTCGATAGGCTTGCGACTATCCCGTCGATAAGCAACGCCGCATCGTGACGTGCGAGCACGACCTGCGGCACCTGCACGAGCCACGGGCGCTCTTCGCGCAGCTCAGAGACGTACTGAGCCTCTGCGCTGGCGCGTTCGAACCGGGTACTGGCAGCGTGCACCATTCGAGTGAGCGCGGGCGAAGCGGAATTCACCGCTCGCAGTGCGCCGATCTCTGCAACGTCGAAGAGCTGCCGCGTAACCCTGTTCACGATCATCGGCCCGAGATGCATCGCGAGTTCGCCGGTGACATAGCGGGCGAGTTCGGTGGCTTCGCGAATGGCCATCTCTTCCGCGAGCGACACGATGACGATGCGCGTCGTCACGTCGTTCTCCAGCATCAGCTGAATCTTCAGCGCGTTGTGGTGCAGCGGGCCGGTGCGCACGGCGGCCCCCGTGGTGCGCGGAACCCGCAGCATCAACGCCGCGTGACCTGTAGAAGGTCCGTCGAAAACCACGCGGTCGTATTTCGAATCGGATACCAGGTCGTAGAGTTTGCCGAGACACATCAGCTCTTCGAAGCCGGGCGCCGCTTCGGTGAAATGCTTGAGAGTCGTGCTCTCCAGAAACCAGTCGTACAGACCGGGCAGCATCATCGTGCGATGCACGTACTCTTTCAGAGCAGAACGACCGTCGACGCTGCACAGGTCGAGGTTCGATTCGATCTGCGCAGGTCGATAGGCTGCCACCACGCCGAACTGCGGGTGCCGCAGATCGGATTGATGCTGCACGACCAGCAGCGTTCGTCGGCCTGCGCGCGCCGACTGCGCCGCCAGCGCCGCTGCAATGGCGCTCTTGCCGACACCGCCTTTGCCGGTGACGAAGAGCAGCTTTTGTTGCAGCAGCGCGTCCGTGGCTACATGCTCCGAATCAGTACTTGTACGATTCGGGTTTGAACGGACCTTCCGGTTTCACGCCGATGTACTTCGCCTGCGTTCCGGTCAATCGCGTTACGACGCCGCCGAAGCCTTCAACCATCAGTTGCGCCACTTCTTCGTCGAGCTTCTTCGGCAACACTTCGATGGTGATCGGCGCGCGCTGAGTAGGCGCCTGATCGGCCCAGCGCTGTTCGTAGAGGTGCATCTGCGCGAGAACCTGGTTCGCGAACGAGCCGTCCATTACGCGTGAAGGATGTCCCATCGCGTTACCGAGATTCACGAGCCGCCCCTCGGACAACAGAATCAGGTAGTCACCTGGTTCGTTGCTGCGATAGATCTGATGGACCTGATCCTTCACCTTGTCCCAGCGCCAGTTCGCACGCATGTACGCGGTGTCGATCTCGTTGTCGAAGTGACCGATGTTGCACACCACCGCGCCGCGCTTCAGCGTCTTCAGCATGCTCTCGTCGCATACGTTCGAGTTGCCGGTGCAGGTAACCACGAGGTCCGTGCTGCCGAGCAGGCGCTTGTCGATGTCTTCGATACGTCCCGTGTTCAGACCATCGAGGTACGGCGACACCACTTCGTAGCCGTCCATGCAGGCTTGCATCGCGCAGATCGGATCTACTTCGGCGACGCGTACGATCATGCCTTCCTGCCGCAGACTCTGCGCCGATCCTTTGCCCACGTCGCCATAGCCGATGACCAGCGCGCGACGGCCCGCCAACAGCATGTCTGTGCCGCGCTTGATCGCGTCGTTCAGGCTGTGCCGACAACCGTATTTGTTGTCGTTCTTCGATTTCGTCACCGAATCGTTCACGTTGATTACCGGAACCTTTAGCGTTGCGGCCTTCAGCATGTCGTAGAGGCGATGGACGCCGGTGGTCGTTTCTTCGCTGATGCCGTGCACCTTGTCGAGCATGCGCGGATACGTTTCGTGAATCCGCTGCGTCAGGTCGCCGCCGTCGTCGAGCAACAGGTTCGCATCCCATGGCTTGCCGTCTTTGTTGATGGTCTGTTCGATGCACCACCAGTATTCCTCTTCCGTTTCGCCTTTCCACGCGAATACCGGAATGCCGGCAGCGGCCATTGCAGCGGCCGCGTGATCCTGCGTGGAGAAGATGTTGCAGGAGGACCAACGCACTTCCGCGCCAAGCGCCACGAGTGTTTCGATGAGCACTGCCGTCTGCACCGTCATGTGGATGCAGCCGATGATGCGTGCGCCTTTCAACGGTTGTTTGGGCTGATACTTGCGCCGCAACGCCATCAGCGCCGGCATTTCGGATTCGGCCAGACGAATCTCTTTGCGGCCGAATTCGGCGAGTTCCATGCTCGCCACTTTGTAGTCCTGTTGGGTCATTGCCGTGCTCCTTTCTGATAAGACCGGATTTGAATACGAAAGCCGTTGCGTTGCGCGAGATATTGGCTGACGCCTGGTGCCAGCCCGAATTCCTGCGCCCAATCGTCGAGATCCACTGGATCGAAACCCAGCCACAGGTCGCCGCACGCACTCTTTGCCCACTCCTGATCGTGGGTGATGAGTTCGACGACAACGAGCAGGCCGGAATCGTTCAGCAGACGTGAAGCGTGTTCGAAGAACCGCGGCGGCGACGCTGCGTGGTGCAGCACCATCGCGAACAGGATCAGATCCTGCCGCGGCGACTTGAGCGACTCGAAATCCTTCAACCGTAGCGAGACGTTCTTGTGACCGCTGTGCCGTATCACCGAACGAGCGCGCTCGAGCATTTCCGAAGAGTTGTCGATGCCGAGCACCGTATCGAACTGCTCGGCAAGCACCAGTAACGTCTCGCCGTCGCCGGGGCCGACGTCGAGCGCGCGTTTCCTACCGCAACTCGCGCCGTCGAGAAGTTCACGCAGGGCGGGTACATACGTCACCGGAGTGCTGATCAGCTCGCGCTGCGTCGCAAATTCCCCGGCATGGTCGGCGAAGAACTTTCGGCTGCGTTCAGCGCGTTCGGCGTGCACGTCGTTCACGCGACGTTGACGTGGATGATCGGCCTCGAACCCATCGAGGGTGGCAAAGAGGTGAACGAGGTAGTCGTAGATCGCGCAATCGGGTTTCGGTTGTGCGCGCCGGTAGTAGATGCCGTTTCCGTCGCGACGTGTCGCCACCAGTCCCGCGCGACTGAGGATCTTGAGATGGTGACTCAAAGCGGGTTGCGCCACGTCGAAGATGTGCGCCAGTTCCAGCACGCCGAACGAGTCCCTGCTGAGCGTGCGCAGAATGTCTGCACGCAACGGATCGCCGGCGGCGCGCGTCGCATTCAGAAACGATTCATAGGGCGAGGGGGCGGGCATGGAAGGGCGGGTCAGGATTATGGCGCGCATCCTAGCACCGCCTCAAAGGAACATCAAAATATATTAATATAGATTTGTTAACACGGTGTGGCTTCGAGACGGACCGCGCACCTGCGACAATGCGGGCACTTCTTTGGTTGTTCGAACACTCGATGATCGACAGTAAGCTGCCTCACGTCGGTACGACGATTTTCACGGTGATGTCGCAACTCGCGGCGGAGCATCGCGCCATCAACCTGTCGCAGGGTTTTCCGGATTTCGATGGTCCGCCGGCCCTGCTCGAACGCGCCGCGTACCACCTGACGCACGGACACAATCAATACGCGCCGATGCCGGGTGTCGCTGCGTTGCGCGAGCAGGTGTCGCTGAAGGTGGCCGCTCTATACGGCTGCCGTGCGAATGCGGACACCGAAGTGACCATCACCGCGGGTGCAACCGAAGCCATTTTCTGCGCAATCACCGCGGTCGTTCGGCCAGGCGACGAGGTCATCGTCTTCGACCCCGCGTATGACTGCTACGAACCGGCAGTGACGCTCTCGGGCGGGGTGACTCGTCGTATACCTCTCATCGCACCCTCATTCCTGCCCGATTGGGATCGCGTGCGCGACGCTCTTACCCCACGTACCCGTTTGATCATCATCAACTCGCCGCACAACCCAACGGGCGCGATCTGGCGCGAGTCCGACCTGCGGGCGCTGGCGGCGCTGGCGGGCGATCATGCGTTCTACGTGGTTGCCGACGAAGTTTACGAGCACATCGTATTCGACGGTGCGCGGCACGAGAGCGTACTGAGGTATCCCGAGTTGTACGCGCGGAGTTTCGTCGTTTCGTCGTTCGGCAAGACTTACCATCTCACCGGATGGAAGACGGGGTACTGCGTGGCCCCGCCCGCACTAACCGTCGAGCTGAGGCGTATTCACCAATACGTCAACTTCGTGGCGAATACGCCGATTCAGCACGCGTTGGCCGACTACATGGCCGTGGCGCCCGAGCATGCCACCTCGCTTGGGGCGTTCTACCAGCGCAAACGCGATCTGTTCGTCGGATTGCTCGAGGGTTCTCGATTCGGGATCGCGCCCAGCGGCGGGACGTATTTCCAGTTGCTCGACTATGGCGACGTATCGAACGAGCCCGACGTCGATCTGGCGCGGCGTTTGACGATAGAGAAAGGCGTTGCGTCCATTCCGGTTTCGGTGTTCTACGAACACGCTCCCGAGTTGCGGCTGCTGCGCTTCTGCTTCTGTAAGGACGACGCGACGCTCGCTCGAGCGGCCGAAGTCCTGTGCCGCCTCTGATACGTTCTCAACGAGGATTCCGGGATGTTCGGACGACTGCTGCTCGCCGCCTTACTGATCTCGATGGCGGGTTGCGGAGGTGGGGACGCGGAGGACAAGCCTTCGAAGCCGCTCGCGCCGGGTGAGCAGACTTACCTGCGCTTTTGCGTCTCGTGTCACTCGTCCGGCGTCAGCGGTGCGCCACCGGTCGGCAATGCGCAAGCGTGGGCACCTCGGGTGGCGCAGGGTGACGATGTGTTGTTGAAAAACACTCTGGAAGGAATGCCTTCGTCGGGGATGCCCCCCCGAGGTATGTGTGTTGCCTGTACCGACAGGGAACTGCTCGAGGCCATTCACTACATGACTTCTCGCAGTCAATGACGGTCGCCGATCTCGCCAACTGTTCGCGCCGCGAACCAGTTGGTTCGATCCATTTGCCCGTAAGTCGCTGATTCCATGCTCCGCTCGAAGTGGAACGAATCGTGCTTCGTGCGGTGGAGTTCAACCACAGGATCGAGAGAAACCGAACATGAGATATCTGCCGGGAGACGTCGTGTCGCGCCGTAAAGGCTTCGTCATGCATCGGGGCATCGCGCTGGGTGATGGCCGCGTACTGCACAACACGCCGTTCAAGGGTGAGCACATCAGCAGCGAAGCCGATTTCAGCGCCGGACAGCGCGTGTACGTCACGCGCATGGATCGCACGGCGCGGCAACGGGCGCTGTTGCACGCCGAACGCGATGTGGGCCGCCGCTCATACAGTCTGTTGGGCAACAACTGCGAACACACCGTGTCGCGCGCGATCGACGGTGAAGCGGACAGCCCACAGTTGCGCGGCTGGGTGGCGGGGCTGATGGCAGGGGCCGCGTTACTTGCGTTGACGCGCAGTCCG
>JBGSNQ010000183.1:0-2149 GCA_041739525.1 Pseudomonadales bacterium
GCCAAGGCGATCCAGATTCTCAAGGAGCATGGTAACTACGCCTGGTTGACCGCGAAGGGCAGCATCACCATGCTGAACAACGGCATCGAATTTGCGGCCACTTATCTCATCATGCTGCTGAGTCTGCTGGCCACAGGTGGCGGACGGTACACCAGCGTCGATTATTGGATTCGAAAACGACTACCGATCGAAACGTAGCCGTGGGCTGGGGCAGGACCGCGTAAGACGCGGCGAAGGTCATCGCATGAAGGCAGTCACGAATTCGATTCTGCTTCTGATGCTCATCGCTGCGCCCATGCGAGCAGGTGCGGGCGATTCGATTTCCTGGCAATCGTGGGGACCCGAGGCATTCGAATCGGCCAAATTGCAGAAGCGGATGATCCTGCTCGACGTGGGCATGGAAGGGTGCACCGCGTGTCGGGCAATGGACGAGATCACCTACAGGGAGCCCACCGTAGTCGAATTGGTCAGCGCAAACTTCGTGGCGATTCAGGTCGACGCGGAGGCCCGCCCCGACATCGGTGAGCGATACTCGGATTGGGCGTGGCCGGCCACCGTATTCATGACATCCGAAGGCGCTCAGGTATTGGCACTGCGCGGCAACCGCCTGCCAGACAGCTTCGTGCCGATTCTCGAAGGGTTGGTGGAGCGGCAGGCGTCCGGCACGTTGCGCGTAGACGAGCTCGCACCATATGGTGCGCCTTCACAGCCGGCCCCTTCCGATCTTACCCAACTGCGTGACGAGCTGCGTCAACGATTCGATGGTGCGCTTGCGCGAGACGCCTTCAGCTCTGCATCCGGCGCCCGAATCGCCAGCGTATTCCTGCGCGCGCATATGTCGCGTTCGGATGCGCTTCGAGTGCGCGCAATCGAAGCTGCCGAAGGTTACCTTCGCATGATGGACGACACCTGGGGTGGTGTGTTCGTCGGCGTTCGACCCGACGGAACGCCCGTGCCGGAAAAGCGAATATCCAACCAGGCTCACGCACTGAACGTGCTCGCGCAGGCATACCAGGTAACCGAAGACAACCGATTCGCCGTAGGTATCGAGCGTGTGTACCGGTATCTGGGCGCTCAAATGACCGCACCGAACGGTACCTTTTTCACCAGCCAGGAGGATCGACCGGCAGCGCTGCCTGCCGCAGTGACGACCAGCCAGTACTGGCGCCTGGATGACGTCGAGCGGCGCGCATTCGGGCTACCCGTCACGGACCACGCAGTCTACACGGACAAGAATGGCGAACTCATCTCCGCGCTTGCAAACGCCTATGCCGCGACAGGTGATCGGCGTTATGCCGACGCCGCCGCTGCCGCCGCAGTGACATTGATCAGCACCCGACAGACCGATGCGAATTGGATTCTGCAAACCAATGAAACGGCGGAAATCAGAACCGATCGACGGATGCGCGTGCTGGCGACTGATGAACGGCCGTTTCTCGCCGCTCAGGCGTGGCTAGGCGCGGGTCTCCTCGACCTTTATCGCGTCACCGCGGACGCTGTCTGGCTCGAGGGCGCGGTACAGCTCGCGAACGCAATGCTGAACACGCTGGAAGACCCTAAAGGCGGTGGCTTCTTCTCGACCACGGAAGATCCGACTTCCCTTCTGCTTGGACGTCGCAAGCCACTGGAGGCCAACGCACGCGCGGCGCATTTCTTCTACGACCTTGCGGTCTACACGAAGGACCCAAGGTTTGCCCCGGTGGCCGAGCGAACGATACGTGCGGTCGCATCACCGCGCATCGTGCGCCGAGAAGGCCGGGTCACCGGCCAACTCGCGCTGGCACTCGAAAAGCTCACTGCGGGCTACGTGGAGTTCTCCATAGTCGGCGACAGCCACGACGCGCGCGCCCAGGCACTTTTTGCCGCGGTGCGCGGGGTCTACCATCCGCGCAAGCTGGCGCACTACGAGGCGCCCGGACGGTATCCAGATCGTGGTCGACCGACACTGTACATCTGCAATCCCGATGTCTGTTCGGTCCCGATCGAAGACCCGAAACGCGTAGTGTTTCATGCCAACGCGATGCGTGATCCGGCGACAACGCCGGCGTTCAACACACTCGCGATCCTGAATCGGGTCCAGAATGAGTAGCGCCGCTCTGCAGAATCTCGGCCGCGGTCTCGGCCGCCTGCTGAGTAAACAGAAGCACGA
>JBGSNQ010000003.1:0-4703 GCA_041739525.1 Pseudomonadales bacterium
CATTGCGGCGAACACGGATGCGCAAGCACTGAAGAGCCTCGACGCAAAAACCACGCTGCAGATCGGTGGAGCGTTCACGAAGGGACTTGGTGCCGGTGCGAACCCGGAGATCGGCCGACAGGCGGCGCTCGAGGATCGCGACCGAATTGCCGAAGTGCTTTCTGGTGCGGATATGGTGTTCATCACCGCAGGTATGGGCGGTGGTACCGGTACAGGTGCTGCGCCGGTGGTAGCGGAGATCGCGCGCGAACTCGAGATCCTGACGGTCGCCGTGGTTACCAAACCATTTCGTTTCGAAAAGAGAACAGACGTCGCCGATGCCGGTATTGCTCAGTTGTCGCGCTTCGTCGATTCACTGATCACGATTCCGAACGAGAAACTGCTGGCGGTGCTGGGCGAACGCACGAGCATGCTGGCGGCGTTCGCAGCTGCCAACGACGTTCTGCTGGGGGCGGTGCAGGGCATCGCTGATCTGATTATTCGTCCCGGCATGATCAACGTCGACTTCGCAGACGTAAGAACAGTGATGTCGGAAATGGGCATGGCGATGATGGGTACGGGTCGCGCTAAAGGTGAGAACCGCGCGCGCGATGCGGCGGAGGCGGCGATTCGCAGCCCCTTGTTGGAAGACATCGATCTGCACGGCGCACGCGGAATTCTGGTGAATGTCACCGCAGGTCCCGACCTGACGATCGGCGAGTTCGCCGATGTCGGCGAGACGATTGACGAGTTCGCGTCGGAGCAGGCAACGGTCGTCGTCGGTACCGTCATCGATCCGGACATGAAGGACGAGTTGAAAGTGACGGTGGTCGCTACAGGTCTGGGTGGCCTGAGCCGACCGAACGTCATCGTCGACAACACTCCGGTGGCAAACAACGCAAGGGAGATCGATTACGCGGCATTCGATCGTCCAGCCGTGCAGCGTCGAAACGCCGCACGCCACGTCGAGCAGTCGGTCGACACGGCTGAAGCGAGAGATCTCGACTACCTGGACATCCCGGCTTTTCTCAGGCGCCAGGCGGACTGAGCCTTAGTTCAAGGGTTTGAGTTCGAGACCGCCATAAGACGTGGTCCGGGAGGGGTGGGCTTGCTAACATGCGCGTCGGGCCGCGGGTGCGGCCCTTGCGCTGTCGAGACCGCTTGTTGAGGAATGGGGAGACGGCTAACGCCGCGTCGATGATCACTCAGAGAACGCTGAAGAACACGATTCGTGCGACCGGAATCGGTATGCACACGGGCGACAAAGTTGTAGTCACTTTGCGTCCAGCGCCTGTAGATACTGGAATCGTATTCAACCGAGTAGACGTGAGTCCGCCAGTGGTGATACCCGCGCTTGTCGGACATGTGGGCGATACCACGATGGCGACCACCTTGGCCGCGGGGAAGGTGCGAATATCGACAGTAGAGCACCTGATGTCCGCATTTGCGGGACTCGGCATCGACAACGCATTCGTGGAGGTCGATGCAGCCGAATTGCCGATCATGGATGGCAGTGCTGCGCCGTTCGTTTTTCTCCTACAGTCGGCGGGCATCATTGAGCAGGACGCGCCGAAGAAATTCATCCGGATTCTCGAAGAGACCGTGCATACGGATGGCGACATTTCGGTGAAGCTGTCTCCGTACGACGGCTTTCGCGTCGAGTACACGTTGCTATACGACCATCCAGTGTTCCACAAACATACCAAGACGGCGGTGGTGGATTTCTCCAGTACCACGTTCGTGAAGGAAGTGAGCCGCGCACGTACGTTTGGATTTCTTGCCGATTTCGAAAAGCTGCGCGGGATGGATCTGGCGCGGGGCGGTAGCCTCGACAACACTGTAGTGGTCGACGACTTCCGGATCCTGAACGAAGAGGGGCTGCGTCTCGAAGATGAGTTCGTCAAACACAAGATTCTCGATGTGATTGGCGACCTCTACTTGTTGGGGCACAGCGTGCTTGGAGCGTTCTCCGGTTACAAATCTGGTCATGCATCCAATAACGCGTTGCTAAGAAAAGTGCTGGCGAATCGCAACGCGTGGGAGGTTGTCACCTTCGAAACTGAGCGCGAAGTCGCGCCCATTTCGTTTGCTCGTCCGGTATTTGGCTGACGACAGCGTCAGTCGGCGTGCGGATCCACCTCGGCGTGTGCCGCAAGTCTCAGAATCGCACTTCTCAAGCCCGCATCATCGATCCCGTTGGCGAGTTCAAGGAGCGGAACCCTGTCCGGCGGACGTAACTGCGTGGCGCGTGGCGTCATAGATACGTCGGCGACAACAGGCACCACCTTCAAACGAATTTCGTTTACGGCGGTGAAGTCAGCAAGGCGATTCAGATTCGGCAGCAAGCTCTCCGTAAGGAAGCGCAGTCGGGTCGCCCAGGCGGCGTTGTTAATGTGGACAGTGAGGACCTGATCGCGTACGTTCGCGACTCGACACTCTGAAGCTAGATCCTGCGGCAGCAGGGCACGAAGTTGGTCTGTCCATGCATCTTGTTGCGATGCGCGATTGACCAAGCGAGCGAGGGAAGAGTGCGGGGAATGGCTGGACGAGAGAAGACTGTCTATCTTTCGGTTAGCCAAGCGCGAGAGGCACGATTAGAAGAACGATGCAGATCATACTCTTTCGGGAAAAGAGCGGTCGAGCCCAGCCCAGGCGAATCCCCGGGCCGCTCGTCGTAGCAGTCGCCCTGTTGGTGGTCTCCGGCCTGATAGGCAATGTCGTCATAGTCACCCGCTTTCTCGGAAACGATCTCCTCGATAGTCAGGTCATCGCGAAATGGCAGAACCGTCTGAACGGTCAGAGCCAGGAAATCGAACGGATCCAGTCGCAGAGCCGCGTAGAGATGGAAGCGGTGGGTCGACGCTTGGCTGCGATGCAAGCGCGTCTGCTGCGAATCGAGGCGTTGGGCGAGCGAGTGGCCGAAGTGGCGCAACTCGATGAAGGTGAATTCCGATTTGCCGACGCACCCGCGGTCGGCGGGCCTGAATCGGAGTCGGACGGATCACAGGCTCAGGTTGCACCGGAATTCCTGCTCGCGGCAGATTCGCTGGCGGGCCAAATCAGAGCGCGAGAAGACGAACTCGAAGTACTAGCGTCGTTGCTCGCGAATCGGAAGTTCCGCGAGGAAGTCGCGCTCGCCGGCCGACCGATCAAACTTGGTTGGATGTCGTCTGGATTCGGCAGGCGCGTCGATCCGATCACGGGGCGAATGGCGTGGCACGCGGGTGTCGATTTCGCTGGCAAACCCGGTTCCGACGTGGTCGCGGTTGCATCGGGCGTCGTCACGTTCGCGGGTGACAAGAACGGCTACGGACGCATGATCGAGATTAATCACGGCGCAGGTTACATCACGCGCTACGGACATCACGACGAGTTGCTCGTTGCTGCAGGCGATGTTGTGAAGAAGGGTCAAGTCATCGGTCGCATGGGCAGCACCGGCCGATCGACCGGCACGCATGTTCATTTCGAAGTTATCAAGGACGGTCGCCAAGTCGACCCCGCACGATACGTCGCGCGCGCGCGACAGACTTGACCTTTCGCGCGTCGCTCCAGGCGCGCGCTGATGTCTCCCGTTCGTCAAAATCCACGCCAAACGCGGTAACATGCCGCTTTTCTCGCGTCTAACCCCCTATGGTCAGTGGAATTTTCGTAAAGGTCTTCGGCACCAAGAATGGTCGCGAGCTGAAGCGAATGGGCAAGCTCGTTGCACACGTCAACGCGTGCGAATCACAGATGAAGGTGTTGTCCGACGACGACCTTAGGGCCAAGACGACGGAGTTCCGACAACGCCTCGCGTCCGGCGAGACACTCGACAATCTCCTGCCTGAAGCGTTTGCGGCGGTTCGCGAAGCCGCGCAGCGCGTACTCGGACAGCGCCCTTACGACGTGCAGATCATGGGTGGAATCACGTTGCATGAAGGCCGCATTCCCGAGATGCGCACCGGAGAAGGTAAGACGCTGGTGGCTACGTTACCGGCGTATCTGAACGCGCTCACCGGCGCCGGGGTACATGTCGTCACGGTGAACGACTATCTAGCGCGTCGCGATGCGGAATGGATGGGTCCGGTGCTGCAGGCGCTCGGGATGACAGTAGGTGTGATTCAGTCGCGTCAGGACGTTGTGTCGAAGCGAGAGGCGTACGTCGCGGACGTCACGTATGGCACCAACAACGAATTCGGATTCGACTACCTGCGCGACAACATGGCGTTCACGTTGAAGGACAAGTTTCAGCGCGGTTTGAACTTTGCGATCGTCGACGAAGTCGACTCGATCCTCATCGACGAAGCGCGCACGCCGTTGATCATTTCGGGTCCGGCCGAGGAAAGCACCGATCTCTATCAAAAGATCAATCGCCTCGCGCCAAAGCTGAAACGTCAGATCGGTACCGTGGACGACCCTGAGGGAATCGTCGAGGAAGGCGATTTCATCGTCGATGAAAAGAACCGTCAGATCGAGCTGACAGAACGTGGCCACGCTTTCGTCGAAGATGAACTCGTTCGACTCGGTTTGCTGACCGAGGGCGACAGTCTCTATGCGGCGACGAACCTCGGTTTGCTGCACCACGTGCACGCCGCGCTGCGCGCGCACAATCTTTTCAAACTCGACGTCGACTACATGGTCCAGAACGACGAGGTCGTAATCGTCGACGAGCATACAGGCCGCGCGATGCCGGGCCGGCGCTGGTCAGAAGGCTTGCATCAGGCAGTCGAAGCCAAAGAAAACGT
>JBGSNQ010000017.1:0-58935 GCA_041739525.1 Pseudomonadales bacterium
ACCGCCGGCTGGGTGCTGTCGGAACTGCTGGCACACGGCCGTGTCGGCCGGCGGTCGGCCGACGCCGCACGTCGACGCCCTGCACCGATTCCTTGGCTCGAAGGACATCGGCGCATCGCTCGAACTGAAGTTGCTGCGCGACGGCCGCGTGGTGGTACAGCGCATCGAGTTGCCTTGGTGATACATTGCCGGGCGACTCAACCACCCGTCGCAAAACGTGCCGCACTCTTCGTATAACGTGTCCTTTAGGGGATTCGATCCGAGCCTGCTGAACTTTCTCGACGAACTCGCGCAGAACAACGAGCGCGAGTGGTTCGCCGAAAACAAAGACCGCTACGAGAAACTGGTGCGCGAACCTGCGCTCGACTTCATCGTCGCGATGGGTCCGCTGCTCGACAAGATCGCACCGCAGTTCGAAGCCGTTGCCAAGAAGATGGGCGGCTCCCTGATGCGCGTGTTTCGCGACACACGCTTCGGTCGCGACAAGACGCCGTACAAGACCAACGTAGGCATTCAGTTCCGCCATACCCAAGGCAAAGACGTGCACGCGCCGGGGTACTACCTGCACATCGAGCCGGGTCGACACTTCATTGGCGCCGGCATGTGGCGACCCGACCCCGTGGCGCTCGCCGGCATCCGCAATGCCATCGTCGAACGCAGCGCTCCGTGGAAAGCCGCGCGCGACGCGGCAATCTGGACTTACTCCCTCGATGGCGGCGCGTTGAAGCGGCCGCCACGCGGATACCCATCGGATCATCCGATGATCGACGACATCAAACGAACCGACTTCATTGCGACGAGCGACTTCGGTGACGCTGAACTGTTTCGCAGGGATTTCCCCGCGCGGCTCGCGAAGCGATTCGAGGCCGCTGAACCGTTGATGAAGTTCCTCTGTCGCGCTGTTGGAGTACCGTTTTGAGAAGCACAAACACCTGCAAGGTCGATCACTTCGTTCTCGCCGCGCCGGATCTGCAACGCGCGTGCGACGATTTCGAGGCAACCACCGGCGTGCGCCCCGCATTCGGCGGCGCGCATGCGGGACGCGGCACACACAACGCCCTGGTTGCATTCGAGAACGGCAGCTACCTGGAAATCATCGCACCAGACCCAGCACAGCAGGCGACGTCGATGTCGCAGCCGATGGCTCTGCTAGCCAGACCGACGTTGATGCATTGGGCGGTTCGCTGCAGCGGCACGGCCGCACTTTCGCAGCGTCTGCGCGAACTCGGCTGGGCGCCCACCGAAATACAACGCATGTCGCGCACACCGCCGAACGCGGCCAAGCTCGAGTGGGAGTTGTTCGGATTGAAAGACCACCGCTACGGCGGTCTCGCCCCGTTTTTCATCGACTGGTTCGCGTGTCCGCACCCGGCGACCACATCGCCCAGCGTCGGTCCGATGACCTCGGTGCGGCTGGCGCTACCGGATCCGGAACCCCTGCGAACGATGATGTCCGCGCTGGGGCTCGACGACGCAGTGAGCGTAACGAAGGGAGAAGCCGAACTCGCAATCGCGTTCGACAGCAGCCGCGGCGTAGTCCGTTATATGGGCCGCTCACCGGCCGGGTTCACGCTGCGCGATTAGCCGGCATTTCGGCGCCGATCAGCGCACCGCGGCGGATCTTCTCCACCGATTTGTCGCGATACACCAGCCACAGGCACAGGCGGTTCAGCGGCATGATGTAGAACGGCATCTTCCGCCGCAGGTCGAGCCATAGCACCACTCGCACCTCGTCGGATTCGTTGGCGGCGTCGTGCAAGTAGTTGTCGTCGAAGATGATGCCTTCGCCGTTCTTCCAGTAGTAGCGCTCACCGTGCACGATCTGACTCTTGTCCTGCATCTCGTTCTGCGCACGGTCACCGTTCACACGTATCCAGCACTGCTTGTTCTCGTTGTTGTACGGAATACGAACGCCAAGGTGATAACGCAGGAAGCCCTTGTAGTAACCCCAGTGCGGCGTGATCTCCTGGTGCGGATCGAGCACCGAGAAGAATGCGGTGTAAACGCCGGGGATTCTTTTGATCAGCGCTGCGGTTTGCGGTGCGAGGCGGCAATTCTCTTCGAGAAAGTCGCCCGACTTGAACATGAACGCCTTCCACTTCGCGGTGTGGATGCCGCCTTCGGTATAGCCTGCGCCCAGCGCGCGAACATCGGTGAGCCGATCTTTGATGTTCAGGAGCTCGAGACATTCCTTCTGAACCACCGCGTGGTTGTCCTCGAGCACTTTCAGTTCCGGATACTCGCGATGGTAGTCGCGGATGTATGCGGGGTTGCGGCGCATCAGACCGTGGTCTTCGAACCACGTGTACACTTGGTTGATCGTTTTGGTGAACAGCTTCTTCTTTTTCTTGCTCGGCATTTTCTCGAAGCGCTGGACCAGCCACGCGCCCGCCGCGCCGAACACGACGACGATACCGAGTATGACCAACAGAACGTTCATCGATTCCTGCCTTCCATCCCTGTCTTGACCCGAAAAGAGACTTGGCCCGAAAAAAAGTCTTGGCCCGCAAACCTGCCGGGAATTCTAACCCATCACCTCGGGAGCGATCGATGCAGCGACTTTTCCCACCGCCGGTTCGCACACATCCACTCATCCGGCTGCTCGCGAATCCACTGCTCCATCAACGCATTCAGCCGGGTTGTCACGGCGATCGCATTCGTGTGCTCGTCGTCACCGGTCGCATCCAGTGCAACGGGCGGGTACGCGATCACACGGAAACGCGCCTCACCGAGCCGTTCCGTACGCATCGGAACGATGTCGCATCCGTAGCGGCTCGCCATCCGCGCCGGGGTCAGCGACGTGAGCATCGGGTGCCCGAAGAACGGCACCGGCTCGCCGTCTTTCATCGATAGATCGAGCAGCAAGCCGAGGCTGCCTCCTTCCCGCACCTGCGTAATCAACGCGCGCATCGATTCACCGCGCGCCAACATCTTGCAGCCGAGCTGTTCACGCGCCCGGTCCAACAGTTTTCCGAGGTGGCGGTTCTGTAGCGGCGCATGCAGTGCGAGCAACGGTACGCCCTCGCGCGCAAGCGCCAGCGCCATGATCTCCCAGTTGGAGAGATGCGCGCCGAAGAAGATCGCCTGACGTTCGCGGTTTCGATATACGTCGAGCCCGCAATTGTCCACGACCTCCAGTCGGTCTTTGGAGCGTGCAATCCGATCGAGGTGTGGATACTCACCGAACACCAGTCCCATGTTCTGCCAAGTGCGTTTTGCCAGATCATCGATCGCCGGCCGGTCGAGTTCGGGAAACGCAATTCGCAGATTGTCGGTTACGAGTCGCGCTTTGGCCGAACGCGGGCCCAATGCGCCGACCACTGACCTGCCCAATCGCGCGGCGCGCTTCGGCGACAACGCGCGGAACGACCACCAGAAAAGGTGCACGATGAACGACTCGATCTGAAACAGCACTACGCGCAACCACGCATAGCGCTTCGCCTGACGATCGAGCGCGCTCGCGAAGATCAACCGCGCCATTGCGACCCAGCCATACGCGAGATCATCGGAGTACTCGGGTTCACGAACCGCGCAACCGCGCCGTTTCTGCGGCTGTCTGCTCTGCCTCGCGTTCGACCTCTTTCGGCCAGCGCCGCGCGAGACACAACCATTCTCCGGGCGTTTCGCGAATCCACTGTTCGAACTGACGGTTCAGTTTCGCCGTCATGTTCGACGCCTGCGCGGCCGCGCCCTCGATACCCTCGTCGGGCACCACCGGTGCGTGCAACGTGATTCGATAGCGTCCGCCTGGAAGCCGCTCGGCGCGCGCCGGTACGAATTCGCACTCGAACCGCAGCGCCAGGCGCGCCGGCACAGTGTTGGTAGGCATGTCGTGGCCGAACATCGGAATCATCTCGCCCGAGTCGAGCCGCACGTCGGAGCCGAGCCCTATCGATCTTCCGTGAGAAAGCTCGCTCATGAGAATCCGCATGCTGTTGTCGCGCGCCAGCAGTTGCACGGGCAAGGCGCTGCGCAACCGCAGCATCATGTCGTGCACATAAGGGTTCGATTCCGGCGCGTAGACAATCGACAACGGAAAGCCGTATTGACCGGCGGCGAAGTTGGTCAGCGTCCACGGCCCGATGTGCGCGGTAACGAGCACCGCCGGTTTGCCGGTTTGCTTCAAGAACTGAATCTCGGGCGAGGCTACGAACTCGATGCGCCGCTCGCGGTCTTTCCAGATGTTCGAAAGTTGCGCGATTTCCGCCAACGCCACGCCGACGTGGCCGAAGATGTCTTTCACCATGGCGTTGCGTTCCGCTTCGGTCGCGTCCGGGAACGCTACCAGCAGGTTGCGTACCACGCGTACCCTTTTGCCCGAGCGCGCACCGACGGTGGCAAAGGACCAGTGTGCGAAGCGCGTTGCGGTTTCGAGCGGCAGCCAACGAAATACGCCGATGAGCGCGGCAATCGCCCACGCCTCGATGCGCCAGCCGATCTTGTTGAACTCCGGCCGCCGCTTCGCGAACTTGCGGGAGAAGAAGTAGTACCTAGCCACGCGCAATAGATCTCGAAATGGGCAATCTCGAAACGGATGATCTCGAAGGGGTCACTTCCGCAGCGACCCGAGGATTCCTCGAATCAACTGTCGCCCCAACGAACTACCTATGGCGCGGGCGGCGCTGGCGATCATTGCCTCGCCGGCGGATTGTCGTTGCCGCCCCGCCGGTTTCGGCGCAGTCGCCTTGGCTTCGCGCGCCGCCGCGTCCGCTTTCTGTTGCACGACGTCTGCATTCGCGCGATCGGCTCGCGCCTTCAGAATTTCGAACGCGGACTCTCTGTCGACACTCTGTTCATATTTGCTCTTGAACGGCGAGCGTGCGATTCGGTCGGCCCGCTCGGCGGCATCGAGCGGACCGATGCGCGACTCGGGCGGCGCAATCAGCGCGCGAGCTACCGGTTGCGGCGCACCTTTCGCATCGAGTGCGGAGATCAACGCTTCGCCGGTTTCGAGTTCGGTAACGATGCGCTCGACGTCGACACCCGGCTTCGCACGAAAGCCCTGCGCCACCGATTTGATGACCTGCCGGTCTTTCGGCGTGAACGCGCGCAACGCGTGCTCCACTTTCAGGCCAAGCTGACCGAGCACGGTTTCGGGAATGTCGAGCGGGCTTTGCGACACGAAATACACACCGACGCCTTTCGAGCGGATCAGCCGCACCACTTGCTCGATCTTGTCGACCAGCGGCTTCGGCGCGCCATTGAACAACAGGTGGGCTTCGTCGAAGAACAGCACGAGCTTCGGGCGGTCCGCATCGCCGGCTTCGGGCAGATCTTCGAACAGCTCGGACATCAACCACAACAATAACGCGGCATAAACGCGCGGCGCATTCTGCACCAGCTGTGTTGCATCGAGCAGGCTCACCACACCGTTGCCCGAGAAATCGGTCTGCATCAAATCCGACAGCGATAGCGCAGGTTCTCCGAACAGCCGGTCGGCGCCTTGTTCTTCGAGCACCAGCAGGCCGCGCTGGATGGCCCCCACCGATGCCGACGTAACGTTGCCGTAAGATGCGCGCAGCTCGCTGCTGTGCTCCACCATCCACACGAGTAACGCCTTCAGGTCCTTCAGATCGAGCAGCAACAACCCCTGCTCGTCGGCGATGCGGAACGCCGCATACAGCACACCGCTCTGCGTGTCGTTCAGTTCCAGCAGATTGGCGAGCAACAGCGGTCCGATTTCCGACACCGTCGTGCGCACCGGATGGCCGGATTCTCCGTACACGTCCCAGAACGCCACCGGATAACCGCGTTGCTGATAACCCTCGCACGGAATCAGACCGAGACGGCGATCGGTTTCCTTGTTCGGCTTACCGGGAGCGGCGATTCCGGACAGGTCGCCCTTTACGTCGGCCGCGAACACCGGCACGCCCATGCGTGAGAAGCCTTCCGCGAGCACCTGCAGCGTCACTGTTTTGCCGGTGCCCGTGGCGCCCGCGACGAGCCCGTGTCGATTGCTCATCGCGCCGAGTTGCAACACCGGCTGTTTGTCTTCGGCGCCGACGACGATGTCTGCAGCAGCCATGCATGGCTCCAAATATGAAGGCGCAATGATAACCAAGATCCGGGGTATGATCCGGGCCGGTTGTTGGGACACGGACCACTTGGACGCACCGCAGTACGCCCGAGCGAAGACGCGCTCGGGACGCCTTCCGCTCGCAACGAAACTCTTTCAGGGCATCGGCGCCCTTCCCGACACGTTGAAGAACTTCGCGTTCAGCACGTTTCTGCTCTTCTATTACAACCAGGTGCTCGGCGTTCGCGCCGTGCTCGCATCGGTCGCCATCATGGTGGCGCTCGTCATCGACGCACTCACCGATCCGATGGTCGGTTCGTTTTCCGACAACCTGCGCAGCCGCCTCGGGCGACGTCACCCGCTCATGTACCTGGCCTCGGTACCGCTCGGAATCTTCCTATACCTCGTGTTCTCGCCCCCCGAGGGTCTGTCGGAAATCGAATTGTTCGCGTGGCTTGTCGTGTTCGCGATCGCTACGCGCATTTCGATGGCATTCTATCTCGTGCCGTGGAACGCGCTATTCGCTGAATTCTCCGACGACTATGCAGAGAGAACCTCGATCATCACGTTTCGCTATCTGATCGGCTGGACCGGCGGCGCCATCTTCACGTTCGTCACGTGGAAGTACATTTTCCCGAGTTCTGCCGAATTTGCTAAGGGGCAGCTGAATCCAACGGCATATCACCTCTTCGCGCCGATCCTCGGTTTGCTGGTAGGCGCGGCAGCGTTCCTGACGACGCACCTGACCCGCAACGAGATTCCCTATCTGCTGCAACCGGTCGGCCACGCCACGCCATTCTCGTTGAAGCGCGTGTTCAGCGAAGTGCTGCTTGCGCTGCGAAATCGTGACTTCCTGGTGCTGTTCATTACGCTGCTCACTGCATCGGCCATCGGTGGAACCACCGAGGCCCTGAACATCTATGTGCAGACGTACTTCTGGAGTTTGAACGGCGAAGCGTTGCGCTGGTTTGCGCTCGCAATCCTCGGATTCCTCGCGGCGTTCGCCGTGATCCCGGTTGTGCAGGCCCGATTCGACAAGAAACGGCTCGTCATCTACGGCCTGGCGTTCCTCGTCCTCAACGGTGTGGCGATGATCGGCCTTCGGTTCCTCGACGTGCTGCCGCCAAACGGTTCGCCGATGCTGCTGCCATTACTGGTCACCAACGAGATCATTCGAATCGGTGTGTTCACTGTCGTCGCAATCATGTTCGGGTCGATGGTGGCCGATGCACTGGACGCACAGGAACTCAACACCGGACGACGGCAGGAAGGCGTCTTCTCCGCGGCGCTGTCGTTCTCCACGAAAGCGACCTCGGGACTCGGTGTGCTGCTCGGCGGCCTGCTGCTCGACTACATCATCAGTTTTCCCCGCGGCGCCTCGCCCGAATCGGTGGATCCCGCCACCATCAGAATGCTCGGCGTCATCGCGGGCATCGCGTTGCCGCTGCTGTTTCTGTTCCCGTTCTCGCTGATTTCACGCTATCGCATCACCCGTGAAGCGCACGCCGAAATCCGTCGTCAACTCGACGAGCGACATCGTGTGGCGAACGGCGTGGAGCACGTCCCTGCACGCGCTCCGCTGGGGAACCCCGAACTCGCGAACGGTTGAGGAGCAACTCCGCAACGGCGGAGGTTTTCAAGCACCGCGTTGGATGTTCGCTCCAGGGAGCGCCACGGGCCCCGGTTCAAAAGCACGCGTTAGCGGGCCCATCAATCACCGGCAGTTTGAGGCAGCCGGTGGAGTGTCTGCTTGACTGAGTGGTCTCGTGGATCGGGCTGAGCCGGCTCGATTGAGCGGGCTTGGTTTGCCAATGAGCGGTCCGTGGCGCCATGAGCCCCTGGCGGCGCGTGGGGCGTCGCGCGGGTTGCGCCGTTGCTGGCGGCCGCTGCTTTGGACCATCGCCCCATTCAATGGCGGCTTGCTGGGCTGATGAAATCGGGCGGGTGGTTGTTGAGGTGTAGGTGCGGTCCGCTAGTGCATTGACGCGACGTGGCGCCGATCGGCTCGTCGGCTGGGCGCGTTTTGAACCATCACCCAAATCAAACCGGTTGTTGATGAGATCAGGCTGACGGAGCCACGGCGCTGCCGACATCGCGTAGTGCGCATACGGCAAATGCGCACGTCGGCTCAGTACATTGACCCGCTACATGATTCGGGCGATGGTCCAAAGGCGGAGCCGCCGGCGACCGCCCAACCGACGCGACAGCTCGTGCGACGCAAACGCCGCTTGTATCTCCGCCCACCTGTTAACAAATGCCGGCGTGAATGAGCCATCGATTCAGGTTCACAAGGCACCGCTCCGCGACAGCCATTGAAGGGCCGCATTTTGATTCGGGCCATGTTCCAAGGGGCGCTGGGGAGCGTCGACACGAGCCTGCCGACGCGAAGTCTCCTACGTCGCAGCCGCCGATCACGTCCTATCCCGCGGTTGAAGCACCCGCCCGCTCGAACAGGCCGATCACGCCCATTTCTACTACGCCATTGCCCCACCAACCCACCACCGCGTTTGATTGGGGCGATGTTCGCGTTCCGGGGGCGCTGGCCTTCGACAATCAACCGAACATCAGGATGCTCGGCCGCGCGCCACAACACATTGGCGCGGGCATCGACCGGCAGCGTTTGCAGCGCGACGCTGAGGTGGTCCCAACCAGGCAAAGCTGCCGGGCTACAGCGTCCGGCCCGCGCGCAGCACGGGCATCCAGTCGACGTTCGGTGCCGGGCGTCCGAAGCGTTCTTCGGTTCGATCGACGGTTGCGGCATCCGCGAAGTGATACACCATCGCCGCGCGCCGCCCCTTCGAGACGTTGTCGGTCGATTTGTGCATCAGGTGGCTGTGGAACACGAGCGCGTCGCCCGGTTGCATCAGCACGGGTATCGCCGCCGCAAAGTCGTAGTCGACGATTTCGACATAACCGGCCAGCGCATGTTCGCGTGTATCGCGCCTGACCTTTTGCACGGCGTTGGTGTGCGAGCCCGGCAGAACCCATAGTGGGCCATTGGTCAGCGTTGCTTCCGTAACGGCGATCCACAAGCCGACCGCTGCCGGTCCCTCGTGCGGGAAGTAGAACGCATCCTGATGCCAGGGCTGGCCGAGTGCGCCGGGCAGTTTGAAGATGAACTGCGACAGAAAGCAATCGACGTCATCGCCCAGCAGTGCGCGGATCGGATCCAGCGTTTGTGCCCGCATCGCAAAGCGCCGGAACACGGGTTCCGTTCGATGCACACGAAAGATCTTCGACAGTTGCGTGGACAACGGCTTGCCGGCTGCTGAAAGAGCTTCTTCCTGCACCGTATATGCATCGCCAATAGACTCACCTGCATCGACGCGGTCGGCCAACGTCTCCGCCGCGCGCAACAGTTCGCCGGTTAGCGCCGGCTCTACGAACTCGTTCAGCACGAAGAAGCCGTTGTTCGTCCACTCGTCCCGTTGTTGCGCGCTCAACATTGCTCGGTGACCACACCCATCTGGTGCATCTACTATATCGCCCGCCAATACTCCGGCCCAACAAGCCACCCGAGGGGGACAAGATGACCAATCCGATCATCAAACTGTTCGCCGGCCTCAACGCCGTCGTTTATCGCATGAGCGGCGGCCGCATCATGGGCAAGATGGGCGCAAGCGACATCTGCGTGGTGCGCATGCAGGGCGCGCGTTCCGGGAAGTGGCGCGATGTGCCGTTGATGTATGTGCCCAACGGCGACGGTGTCATTCTGGTGGCGTCGCTGGGTGGTGCACCGAAGAATCCGGTCTGGTACTACAACCTGGTAGCGCACCCCGACATCGAGGTGCAGGTAAAGCAGAACACCCTGAAGTTGCGTGCCCGTTTGGCATCGCGCGAGGAAAAGGCCGCCGTGTGGCCACGTTGCGTCGCGGCCTATCCGCCGTACGAGGCGTATCAGAAACGCACGACGCGCGACATTCCGCTCTTCATTTGCGAAAGAAAGATTTGCGACCAGAGGTGAGAAACGAGGTGCGAGCGTTCAGTCGAGTCTCGTTGCTGCCCTGGATGTTGTCGTTATGCATGCTGACGGAAGCTCTCCCCGTCGCCGCCGACGAGGAGGCGGAGCCGGAGTCGTCTCCAGCGCAGGCGGCATGGCAAGCCGCCAGCGCCGCAATGATTCACGGCCCGAGCACGATCGAGTTGCGCGATCAGGCGCAACTCGAGTTGCCGTCCGGCTACGGTTTCGTACCGCAGCAGCAGGCGGCGGCGTTGATGCGCACGATGGGCAATCTCACCGGCGACGATTTCATCGGGCTCGTGTTCCCCGAAATTGATTCGACACCGTGGTTCGTCAGCATCCAGTTCGAAGACTCGGGCTAGGTGAAAGACGACGACGCGAAGAACTGGAATGCCGACGAGTTGCTGCAAAGCCTCAAAGACGGCACCGAAGCAGGCAATGAAGAACGCGCACAGATGGGCATCCCCGCGTTGAAGGTGACGCGCTGGGTGGAGGAGCCGAAGTACGAGGCACGCGATCATCGCCTCGTGTGGTCGGCAGAAGCGATGCTCAAAGACATCGAGGACCCCGACCCCACCATCAACTACAACACTTATGCGCTGGGGCGCGACGGCTACATCTCGCTGAACCTAGTCACATCATCGTCGACGGTCGACGCCGACAAACTCTCGGCGCAGGAACTGCTGGCAGCGGTTACCTACAAAGACGGAAAACGCTATACGGATTTCGACGCGTCCACCGACAAAGTGGCGGCCTACGGACTCGCCGCGCTGGTAGCGGGTGTAGCCGCGAAAAAGCTCGGCCTTCTCGCAGTGGCGGGTGCCTTCATTCTGAAATTCGCGAAAGTGTTCGCGCTGGCTGCGGCGGCAATCGGCGGCGGCCTCTGGTCGCGCATCCGCGGCCGCGGCAGGAAGCATTCCGGTACTCACGTGTGAGAACACTGCTCCTCCTGCTGGGCGGGCTGAAGTTCGGCAAGATCCTGCTGACCGGCGGCACGATGCTGATCTCGGTCATCGCATACTCATGGCTCTTCGGCTGGTGGTACGCGGTCGGTTTGGTGGTGCTGATCTTCGTTCACGAGATGGGTCACTACATCGCCGCACGCCGTCGCGGCCTCGAAGTCGGCGCACCCACGTTCATACCGTTCGTCGGCGCGTGGATTCAGATGAAGCAGATGCCGCACGATGCCGAGGTGGAGGCGTACGTCGGCTTAGCAGGACCGTTGGTGGGTACGCTCGGGGCGTTGGTGTGCTTCTATCTCGCGCGCTACTTCGACAGCTCGTTGTTACTCGCGTTGAGCTATGCCGGCTTCTTCATCAATCTGATCAACCTGATTCCGCTCTCGCCGTTCGATGGCGGCCGCGTAACTGCGGTCATATCGCCCAAGCTGTGGTTCGTCGGCGCACCGATTCTCGTCGGGATGTTCCTGTGGCGACCGAGTCCGCTGCTGATACTGATGGCGTTACTCGCGCTGCCGCAGGTCATGAAGGCATGGCGAGGTCCGCAAACCGACGAAGAACGCGCGTACTACAACGTCGGCTTCGAGGCGCGGGCCAACTACGCCTTCTTCTATATCGGACTCGTGATCTTTCTCGCGGTGATGTGCCACGACCTGCACGAGGAACTGCCGAGAGCCTTCTAGGGCCGCTATCCTCTGCGCGCGCCCGCGGGAAACCGCACCGGCATCCGCTTCGGCCCGGAGATGAAGTTGGACGCCAGCCATTCAGGCGGCTGCGCCAGTTCGATGTCGTGCATCCGAGTAAGCACTTCCCGCAGCAATGCATCTATTTCCACACGCGCAATGTGCTGGCCCAGACAAACGTGCGCACCAGCACCGAACGCAATGTGCATGTTCGGGCTGCGACTCAGGTCGAGGTGATAGGGATTGGCGAACTGGCGCTCGTCGAAATTCGCGGCGCCGAAGTAACGCACCACCTTGTCGCCCTTGCGGATCTTCTGGCCCGCAATCTCGGTGTCGCGGCGCGCCGTGCGCCGCATGTAAATGACCGGGCTGACCCAGCGCAACAGTTCATCACGGGCGGACGGCAGCAGCGTGTCGAGATTCGCCCGCAGCTTCGCGAGTTCGTTGGGATGTTCGAGCAACGCCAGCAGCCCGGCTGCAACAAGGTTGCGCGTTGTGTCGCCTCCGGCGTCCACCAGCAAGAGAAAGAACAGCTGAAAGTCTATGTCGTCGAGTTTGCGGCCGTCGACTTCGGCTGCGAGCAGTTTGCTGGATAGATCGTCGGCCGGGCGTGCGCGCTTCTCGGCTATCACACGTTGCGCGTACATGAACATCTCCATCACCGCAGCGCCTTGAGCGCCCTCCGGAACCGCCTCCGGCGCGGAATGGATCGTCTCCGTGAGCTGATACAGCTTGCGACCGTCGTCGAGAGGAATACCCATCAGCTCTGCGATGACGTACGAAGGCATTTCGCCCGCGATGTCCGCAACGAAGTCGCACTCTCCCCGTTCGATCACCAGGTCTACGATCTGGCGCGCCAACGCCTCGACGCGGGGGCGCAGCGCTGCAGCCGGCGCCTGCGTGAATTCGCGGCTGATCAGGCGGCGGAACGCCGTGTGCTGGGGCGGATCCATCATCAGCATCATCTTGTGTTCGCCAAACGCCATCGTGCCGCCTTCCGGCGGATCGGGAATCATGATGGTCGGTTCGGACGAGAACGTTTCCGGATCGCGCCCCATCGCGCGCACGTCTTCGAAGCGGGTTACCGCCCAGAAGCCGGAACCGTTCGCCTCTTCGTGCCAATACACCGGCGCGTGCTCGCGCAGCCAGCGATATTGGTCGTGCGGGTGGCCGATGCTGAAGCTGGCCGGTGACAACAAGTCGATTTGCATGTGTGGACCTCGGTCGATCAATCGGTGAGTTGCAGCGACAGTGCTTCGAACCCGCGCAGCAGGTGCGAGCCCACCCGCTGCTCGTGGCCATTGCCGCGCTCGATGTGTGGCGCTCGTTCGAGCAGCGCGCGCATTGCAAAGCGCGCTTCGATCCGTGCTAGCGGAGCGCCGATACAGAAGTGAATGCCGTAACCGAACGACAGATGTCTCCCGCGCACGCGGTCGAGCAGGAATTCGTCCGGCGTGTCGAACACCGCCGTGTCGCGATTCGCAGAGCCCATCACGACGATGACGCTCTCACCCGCAGCGATGCGTTGCCCGTGCAGTTCGACGTCTACCTTCGCTTCGCGCATCAGGAACTGCACCGGGCTATCGAAGCGCAGCGCTTCTTCGATGGCGACGTCGATCAGTTCGGGCTCACGCCGCAATCGCTCCCACAGGTCCGGCCTGTCGGCCAGCACGTTCAGCAGATTGCCGAGCAGGTTCGTGGTGGTTTCGTTTCCGGCGATCAGCAACAGGATGTTGAAGCCGATGATCTCCTGCTCGGAAAGACCCACGCCGTCCACCTCGGCGTTCGCAACCGCGCTGAAGAGATCGCTCGACGGATGGGCCTTACGCTGCGGGATCAGGTCGCGAAAGAACTGAGCCATCTCCATCAACTCGGCCTGACGTGCCGCGGGGGACGCGCCCGCCAGCGTTCCGGTGAGTGCGTCCGACCAGCGCTTGAAGTCGGCCTTGCGCGCTTCCGGAATGCCCATCATCCGCGAGATGACGGTGACGGGCAGCGGTGTGGTGAGCCGATCGACGACGTCGATGTCACGACCAACGGGCAGCGCCTCGACAAGATCGTTGGCGATTCCGGCGATGTCCGGTTCGATGCTCTTCAGCATCGCCGTCGTGAACGCCTTGTTCACGATCGAGCGCAATTGCGTATGCCGCGGCGGATCGTCGGTCAGCGTCGGCAAGGGCACCGCGGCCCCCATGGCGGCCGAAGAAAACCGCCGGTGGTCTTTCAGGACGTCGAGCACGTCTTCGTGGCGCGACAAGACCCAGCGGCGGCTATCGCCGTCACGCCAGATCGGATGACGCTCACGCCACTGCGCGTAGCGCGGATACGGATCGCGTATCTGCGCCTCGTCGAAGAACCTCAGCACGTCCGTCACGTCGTCTCCTGATTCGATCGTATCCACGGGGGGCGTTTAGAATAGCCGATCGTTTCGTCGCCTACCCTTGCCGCATGGATCAGGTCGCATGGATCACCGCCGACTGTTGTTCGGGATCGTCGTAGGATTGCTCGGCATCGGCATTCTCGGCGGCGCGTGGGTCGGCGCGGGTTGGATCTGGGACGCCGCCAACGCAGTAGGCTTCGCTGCTGCCGCGCTACTGATCTTCCTGCACATCGAGACGGGTGCTGCGCGCAAGCGACCCGCACCGGTAGCAGCATTTCACGCGCGCCTGCACAGCAACGTCGCGCTGCTGGCGCTCGTTCTCGTTGTCGTACATGTGGTCGTGCTACTCGCGGATGACGCGGTGACGATCGAGTATTGGAAGCTGTCGGCACCGCCCTACATGCTGGCCGGCATCGTCGCGTTGTTATTGATGGCCGCAATTATCGCTGGCGGCTATCCCAAACCGCGTCGCTGGTTGTTCGCCACCCCAACGGTATTTCGCCGCACGCACGGCATCGCCTCGATTGCCCTCACCGGCCTGGTGGCATGGCACATCGCCGGAAGCGGGCTCTATTTCGATACGCAATTCAAGCAAATCGTATTCGTCGCATTGATGGTGGGCGCCCCGGTTTGGCTGATCCGCAGACCCGATCTGCAACGTCCATTGGTTGCAGCGCAGCGGCGCGAAGCCGGCGAAGCGCGACGCGAGACTCTTTACATCGGCGCCGCCGCACTCGCAATCGCGGCAACGTTTTCCGCATTGCGCAACCTGCTGTGAAACCCGCCACTCGCCGCACCACATTCGCCACGACCGTCGGCATCCTCGTCGCAGTTGCCGCGGTCGCCGCCTACCAAGGCCGTCAGCAGATGGTCGACACCCGCCCGCTGCTGCCGCTGACCTTCGCGCATCTCGACCATCGCGAAGTCAACTGCATCACCTGCCATCACAACTTCTCCGACGATACCGGGCAGGGGCTCTGCATCGACTGCCACCGCACCGATCGCGAAGTGCGCCTCGAAATCGAACCAATGTTTCATACCCTCTGCCGCGACTGCCACGTCGAGAAGCATGCGACAGGCAAAGACGGGGGACCGGTGCGTAGGTGTGCGGATTGCCACACGGTGGAGTCGGTGTACGCACCTTAGTTGTGTTGGTTTCGGGGATGGAGTTTCGAATGACGGCGGACGTGGCCGCATGTCGGTTCGGACACGCTCTAGCCGTCCCTGGTCGCTCAATCGCGGCCATCCATGGCCGCTCATGGTCCTCACCAACATGCCCCCACGCCCGCCTGGGTCGAGACTCCATCGCCGGGTTGTAGAGATGCACCAACGCGCTTTGCGCGTTGGTGCGGAACGCGCGACCTCGATGGATGAAAGTGGCGGCTGATCGGTGCGGAGGGGCATGCCGCGGCCATGGATGGCCGCGCCCTAAGCGCCTATGGACGGCTTGAGCGGCTAGCACCGATCAGCCGTCACCCGCCCCTAAGAAAGAACTCGCGCCTTCCTCAACTCCCCCCAATCCAACTGCCGTGGAATCCCGCCGGAATCCGCATCGGCACTTTCGCGGTGGCGATCGGACCGGCCGGAACGTTCTGCGCATCGAGGATCATCAGTTCGCTCTTGTTCGTCGCCTGATTGAACGCGAGCGCGATGAGGTAACCGTCGGCTTCGTCCGTACCGCCGCGTCGCGGCGCGAACACCGGTTCACCGAGCATGTAGTCGTCGCCGGGTGTGTACGTCTTGCGAGCGCCGGTTTGTTTGTCGAAGTGAATGATGTGGCTGAAACTGGCCATCGCTTGCGCGGTCGTTCCAGCCGCGTAGCCGTGCCGATAGGGTTTCGTGCTGAGACGGTCGTCGGTACGCGGAAATTCGCAGGCGATGTCGTCGAGCAGTTCTTCCTTGATGGTTGCCGAATTGTCGGCGAGATCGATGCTCCAACGACGGAACGTGGGGGTGATGCCGTCGGACGGCTTCGCCATCGAGCCGTCGAGCTTCGGTGCGAACTGCGTTGCATTGGCGCCGGTGACGTCGGCGTGCAGCTTCGTACCGTCGGTCCACGCGTTCATCATGTGGAACATGAAACGCGATTCCATCGTGTACCACTTCACGTCGGCTGCCGTGCCGTCGCGTGGGATTACGCCGAAGTGCGTGCCCTTGTCCGGTTCCCAGGCCAGCATCGGTCCGCCGGTCATTACGCGTTCGATGCTCATCGTCAGCGGGAAGATCGGGAAGATCGCGTGTGTTTCGGTTACGAAGAAGTCGTGCACCATCGCGGCGAACGGCGCCTCGAAGAACTCGTTGCGGATGATGCGACCGTTACGATCGGCGACGTTGTAGCGCAGCGTTCTCGAGGCCGGACCTTGCGCGGAGTAGCCGAAGAAGATCATCTCGCCGGTGTCGACGTCGAATTTCGGGTGTGCCGTAACCGGTCCCGCAACGGCGCCGTCGAAGTCGTGCGTACCGATCGTTTCGAGCGAGTGTTGCCGCAACTGCGTCGGCAACGCGCCTTCCATCAGCGCGAGCAGCCGGCCGGCGTGCTCGACGATGTGTGTGTTCGCAGTGTTGTATTCGGCGCCGACCACCGAAGGGTCCGACATCATCGGGTTTCCGAACACGCCGTACAGCCGTTCGCCGGCGGCGAGTTCGCGTTTGAACTTCTCGGACTTGACCCAGCGGTTGCGCCAGCTGACGCGACCGCCTTCGATGTTGAAGCACTGGATCATGCCGTCGCCGTCGAACCAGTGATAAGTGTCGCCCTTGCGCGGCGGGTGCAGCGGGTCGGGTCCGTTGCGGTAGTACGTTCCCGTCAGGTCGGTGGGGAGCGTGCCCTCCACCACGAGATCCGGTGCATCACACTCGACGCCGCTCGGGGCGAAATAGCCGGTGAGGAACGGGTCGTTCGGGAACGGTATGGTCATGGGACCTCCTTTTTCGAGTGGGCGACGCTCGCCGTATTCGACGCGTCGGCCGCGTTTTAGTCAATACTAATGAAAATCATTCGAAGTGCATTCGGTCTCGGATCGCGTAAAATGTCGTTTAATTCACGCGACTTCGAACTGGATCAGTCAGGTGTGATGATTTTCAGATGAAGCTGTCCACCTCGCCCGGCCAACGCTTCAGCACGCCGAAGAGCCAGCAGACCTATGAGCACGTGCTGGAAGCGGCGGTCGATTGCCTGCGCGAACTCGGCTATCACCGAACGAACATGTCGAACATCGCGGACCGCGCCGGCGTAACGCGCAGCCGCGTTCAGTACTACTTCGACAGCACCGAACATCTGCTATCGGATGCGACGAACGCGCTGCTGACGCGGGTGTGGGGGCGCTATCTCGAGAACCTCTACAGCGGCAGCGGACAATCGAACGACGAAGCATTCGATCGATTGATGGACCTGCGTAACGATCCCGACCAGATCGCATGGCTCAGCCTCGTGGCCGCATCGCGCGGCGAACCGATGCTGCGACGGATCGTCGAGCGCGCACAGAAGGCGCTGGACGAACACGCGATGAACGCGCAGCGGAAACTCCTCGACATCACGACGCCCGAAGCCGAAGCAAAACTCCAGGTTGCGTCCGACCTCATCCGCCTGATGCTCGATGCGTTGACGCTCAGCGCGATCACCGTCAATCGCGAAGCGCGGTTCGAAGCGGCGTTGCGCGCCTTCAAGGCCATGTTGGCGAACTACTGGGCGTAGGCTTCCGAATCCCGGGTTCCGCTAGCGCCTTCTCAACCGCCCATCAAACCGGCGCGCTGCGGTCCAACCTTGGTGAGCGCCGCGGGGGCAAGTTGTCGTAGAGGTCCGCAACAAGATCGGACCGCAGCGCACGCCGCGCCGGGTCGTCCCACAGATTCGTTAGCGCCCGCGGATCGTCATTCAGGTCGTACAACTCCCCTTCCGAACCGTCGTACATCGCGCTCTTCTCGTACGCGCTGCACAGGTAGCCGTCGCGATAGATCGTGCGGATGTGCATGTCTACAGGGCCGTGCTCGCTGTCCCACTCCGTCAGCACGCGTTCGCGGCGTTGCGACCGGGCTTCTTCGTTAGAGACTGGCAACGGCTTGCCTTCTACCCAATCCGGTTCGTCGATGCCGGCGATGCGACAGAACGTCTGCGCCAGATCGACGTGGCCGACCGGTGACGTCACGGTGGCTGGCGTGACTCCCGCAGACGGCGCAGGTCGCCAGATCAGCGGCAGGCGCATCAACGCATCGCAGTGATACGGCCCTTTGAACAGCAGCCCGTAGTCGCCTTGAAACTCGCCGTGGTCGGTGGTGAACAGCACGTCGGTGTCGTTGCCCCAGCCGCGCCGTTCGATGCACGCGAGCACGCGGCCGCAGGCATCGTCGATCAGTTCGTTCTCGATGTGGTTCATCGCGTTGATCTCGCGTACCTGGTCAGCCGTCATGTCGCAAGGACGAAAACCCCGCGGCGATTCCAGATTGGTCCACAGCGAACCGTCGTAGTAGCCCTGCCAGTGGCGCGGTTTGCCGGCCAGCCAACGCGCGGCCGTTTCCGAATCGCGCGGATACAGATCGGGCAACGGCACGTCGCGCCAGTTCACGCGCGAACGTTCCGAAGCGGGTGGATCCCACGGATGGTGAGGATCGGGAAAACTGAGCCACACGAACCAGTCTGCCTCCGCAGGCAGACTGTCGAGCCATGCGATCGCCCGCTGCGCAACCCAGTCCGTGTGATACACCTCGCGCGGCACGGGGTTATCCCACACTTGAATCGCCCCGGTTGCACCGGCTCCCTGCGTGTTCTGCATGCCTTGCGGCGTGAGCATCGGATAGAAGCCGGCGATCGCCTCGGGATGGTTCTGCTCGAGCCATACGTCGTAGTGCGAATGGCGCATATAGAAGTGGTTCGCGAGTTCCATGCGCTCGAAGCCGCGGTGCGGCCCGGTTTCGCCGAGCCGTGCCATACGGTTTTCGTAGAACGTTTCCGGCGCGCCGAGCCAGGGTTCGAAGTGCGCCTTCCCGAACAGTCCGGTGCGGTAGCCGTGTTGCGACAACCAGTGCGCAATGGTCGGTGTTTCTTCCGGCAACGCCACGCCGTTCATCCACACTCCGTGCGTTGCAACGTATTGCCCGGTGATGATCGTGGCGCGCGCCGGCATACACACCACGTGCTGGTTGTGTGCACGCTTGTAGTTGATGCCGTTGCGTGCCAGCGAATCGATCACCGGCGTACGCGCCACGATGCCGCCGTTACAGCCGAGCGCGTCATGGCGCATCTGATCCGTCGTGATCAGCAGAATCTTGCGGCTCATGGGCGCGGGTCGCCGTCAACGTCCAGCAGGAAACGAATCAGTCCTTCCATGTACACCTTCTGATCGTCATACATCGCCAGGTGACTGCCGTTGGGGCAGAAGAGATAACGTCCGTTCGGAACGAGCTTCGACATCTTTTCCATGTATGCGGGATCCATCGTGTCGTAACGCGCGCCGATCATCAGCGTCGGCACGGTGATCTTCGGCAAATCGGCAGTGCGATCCCACTCGCTGAGTGTACCCGTAAGACCCATTTCGCTCGGACCTTGCATCGGCACGTAAACGTTCCGGTTGATGCGCCCGAACGCGCGATTGACGGGATCGGGCCACTGTTCCGGCGGCATGCGCAGGATGTGCTGTACGTAGAATTGCGGCACGAGCAGTTCCATGTAGCGAGGATTCTCGGTATCGCCGCTCGCTTCGAGCCGCTCTATTTCTGCCAGCGCCTTCGGATCCATCATCGGCATCAACACATCGTGCGCATACGCGTTGTAGGCCTTAGCGCTCGAAACCATGTTTGAGATTACGAGCCCTTTCAGGTGCTGCTGGTATCTCAACGCGTACTCGATCGCCAGAATGCCGCCCCATGATTGGCCGAGCAGATAGAAGTCGTCCTTGTCGAGCCCGAGCGCTTTCCGTACTTGCTCGACTTCATCGACGAAGCGCGACACCTCCCACAGCTGCGGCACATCGGGTTGGTCGCTGAAGGCCGATCCGAGCTGGTCGTAGTAGTAGTACTCGATGCCGACGGTGGGCAGGTACCCATCGAATGCCTCGAAGTACTCGTGGGTGGCACCCGGGCCACCGTGCAGCAGCAGCACCTTGATGCGCGGATTGTTGCCCACACGCTTGGTCCACACGCGAAACGGTCCCGCCGGCGTTTCGATCGAGATCATCCGCACACCACCGGTGAGCTGGTCGTCGCGACCCGAGCTGTCGAGATACGACGCCGGCACCGGCTTGTCCGCAAGTGCCGCAACAGACAACGCCAACGCAACTATTGCCAACGCTGCTTTCATTCCCGTCTCCCCAACGGCGCGACAACGTCGCGCCGCCCCTGTCTTCGTTGCGTCAGACCTTCAACAGCCCGCCCGCCGGAGCAGGCCGCGCACGCTGGTTGTAGAGCATCTTGCGCAGCTTCTCGATTTCTTCCTTCGACAGCTTCGAGAAGTCCTGCGAGAAGTCCGCGCCCACTGCCATACCGCGCTTCACCGCCGGGCGCGCGCCCAGTTCTTCGAACCAGCGCTTGAAGTACGGGAATTCGTTGATGTCCTGACCTTGTCCTTCCCAGCCGATCGTCCACGGATAGCAGATCATGTCGGCAATCGTGTATTCGTTACCAATGAGGTAACGCTTGTCGTACAGCGCGTTGTTCAATACGCCATACATCCGGTTCACTTCGTCGGTGAAGCGACGGATCGCATACGACTGATCGCCCTGGCCTTCGCCCAGACGACGGAAGTGGCCACACTCGCCCGTCTTCGGTCCCTGGTTCGCCATCTGCCAGATGATCCACTGCACCACGTCGTAACGTTGTCGCGGCGCCTGCGGGTAGAACTTCCCGGCCTTCTCGGCGATGTACATCATGATCGCGCCCGATTCGAAAATCGCGATCGGTTCACCACCGCCGAGCGGCTCGTTGTCCACCATCGCGGGCATACGGTTGTTCGGATTGATCTTCAGAAATTCCGGCGTGAACTGATCGCCGCGGCCGATGTTGCACGGAACGACGCGGTACGGCATGCCGCATTCTTCCAGCAGGATCGTGACTTTCTTGCCGTTCGGGGTTGGCCAGTAGTGCAGGTCGATCATCGGAGACTCCGTTTGCGAATGAACGTCAAGAATACACGCGACGCCGGTGTACATACGCACCACCGCCCTATGTCGTGTTTCAATGCTGCGTTCGAATCGTGTGGCATGGGGAGAGATCGAATGCGATTGATGAGTGCGCTGGGAGCGGTGTGTTTGACGTGGGCGGTGTCGACGCACGCTTCGAGTTATGCAGACGAATGCGTGACGTTCGTTCCGAAGAGCCTGCCGCACGGCGCCACGGTGACGAAGAACGAGATGCGCGCGGCGAAGGGTGTCTTCCCCGAAGCGTGCATCGTGCGAGGCACGATCGTAAGCGGGCCGACATCTACGATCACGTGGGCGGTGGAGTTGCCTTTACGCGACGTTTGGAACGGTAAAACGCTGACGTTCGGCGGCGGTGGCTTCGACGGCTTCATGCCCACTGACGCCGAGTACTACCACATCATGGCCACACCCGCATCTGCACCGTATGCGCGCATGGGGTCCGACTCGGGTCATCAGGTACCCACGTTCTATCCGTGGGCACAGGACGATGTGGCGCTGAAGAACCACGCGTTCGAGGCGAATCATCTGACACTCGAAGTGGGCACGCAGGTGGCAGCGCAGTTCTACGGCAAGAAGCCCACGCGCCGTTACATGCTGGGGCAATCGAACGGCGGGCGTTCCGGTCTGGTCGCTGCGCAGCGCTACCCGAACGACTACGACGGCATCGTTGCGATCGAACCCGCCATCAATCAGCAGGCGCACGAACTGAATCTCGGCGCCACCACGATGAAGCACATCTTCTCGAATCGCGACAACTGGCTGAACGAAGCTAAAGTGGCGCTGTTCGCGAAAGCCGAAATCGCCGCGTGCGACGAACTCGACGGGCTGAAGGACGGCGTCATCGGCAACATCGCTGCGTGCACGTACATACCAACCGATCTGCAGTGCAGCGGTGCCGACAACGACGCGTGTCTGACGGCGGGACAGATCGAAACCATCCGCATGGTGTACTCGGACCAGAACGTACCGGTGACGCTGGCGGATGGAACGAGCGGTTACGCGCGGTTCGGTCGCGGCGGCGCTGCAACGACCGATTGGCACGAATATCTGTTCGGCCCGAGCTTCGAGGCGCGTGAAGCGTTCAACTACATGGCAGGGACGCAGGCGGCGAAAGTGGTCGAGCACAACGCGCAGGCGGCGGCGTTCCCACACGACGCGACGGCATACATGGACGAATACCTGAGGTTGTCGCGCGTAATGGATCCGACGGACCCCGATCTATCCGCGTTCGCGAGTCAGGGCAAGCTGCTCATCTGGTACGGCACGGCCGACACCTGCGTGTCGATCTATCAGACCGCGCGATATTTCGACCGCGTCAAAGCGGCCATGGGCGATCAGAAAGTGGCGAGCTTCGCGCGCTTCCTCGTGACACCGCACGTCGGCCACGAAATGAACGGACCCGGCCCTGCCGAGATCGATGTGGTCGGTGCGATGGACGCGTGGGTGGAGCGCGGCACAGCACCCGATCATCTCGTGGTGGCGAAACTCGACCCTCTCGTAGTCGCGAAGCGCGACGGGGCATCGCACGCGATCACGTTCGAACGACCCGCGTGCGAGTTTCCGAAGTTCGCGCGCTACAACGGCAGCGGCGATCCGATGAAAGCCGCAAGTTTCCATTGCAGCGACAAATGACACCATACGCAGGATTTTCCTGCGTATGCACGTCCGTGAACCTGGGAGATATACCGGCTAGAGCACTCGATAAACTTCGATCACGCGGTCGTTCTCGTTCGGCCCTTTGGCGAGCGCCAGTTCGGCGGGCACGGGCACGACCAGCGTCGAGACGAATACGTAACGGTTGAGCCAGTCGTACTTGCCTTGCGGCGCGATGAACTCGGGCACCAGTCGGTAGCGCGTGTCTTCGATCTTCGCGGCCGGATATGCGAGCCCCTTGTTGTGAATGATGATGGTCACGCCGTCGTCGGTGCGAAGCCGATACAACGCGTCGATCACCTCCACGCCGTCGGGACGCGTCACCGGAAAGTCGCCGCCGCCCGGAACCACGGTGCCGCGGATGTTCTTGCCGAAAAAACGCCCGCCTAGGATGGGCCAGATCTCCTGACGTTGTCCGTCTTTACTTGCGCTCGTGGGCGCAACGGCCGCCGGCGACGCGCACGTCACCACGATCTTCATCACGAGTTCGAGCCTCGGCTGGTCCTGCCCTGCTTCGCCCAACGGCTCCGGCTCGGCCGCGCGTACCGCAAGGCTCGCGATCGCCAGCATGAGTGCAACGCCAACAACTGCGCAGCGCCGCAAGACCCGGCGCCCCTCAGAGACTGAGTTGGTCAACGATGATCTCCGTCGAGTTTTTCGGCAGCACGATTTGTGTGCCGTCGCGTCCGAGCGTCACCGGACCTTTGTAGACGTCGGCCACGCCGTTCAAAAACGCAGCTTCGATACCCGGCACCAGCAGTGGCGGGATGATGTGATAGAAGAGCAGATGGTGCACATTCGCGGCCGCCGCAATCTGCGCCACTTCTACCGGCGCGGTGTGGTAGTCGAGGATGTCGCCCATGATCTGCGCAACGTTTGCGCGTCCGGCCTCACCCGCCGCTGTGCCCAGAATGCCGACGAGTTCGGGCGACAACGCCTCGTGCACCAACAGATCGACGTTGTGCGCAAACAACTCGAGATTCGAAGACTTCGCGGTGTCACCCGAGATCACGACCGTTCGGCCACCGTACTCGAACTTGTAACCGACGGCGGGCACGACCGGATCGTGATGCACGCTGAACATGGTGACGGTGAGGCCGTCAGCCGACCACACAACGGGTGCGGCGCCCGGACCGGGGGGATCGAACGATCGCGCGACGCTGCCGCGACCTTCGGGCGGCGTCACTTTCGGACCGTGATGCGCCGTGCGATAGCCGGCGTCGAGCGTGTACGCCAGGTTGAATCCGTCGACCACCTCCTGAACGCCGGTCGGACCGATCACCGGCAACGGTTCGGTGTGTGAACCGCCCGCCCACCGCAGTTCGGCCACCTCGCCGAGGCCATCGATGTGGTCGGAATGGAAGTGCGTCAGGAACAACGCTTCGACGCGACCAGGTGCAAAACCGAGCCGCGTCATGTTGCGGCCGGAGGCAGCGCCGGCATCGACTTCATATACGTGCTTGCCGGCCACGACGACGACGCAAGGCCCGGACCGGTTCGGATCCGGCAGCGGACTGCCGGCACCGCACAGCGCCACTGTCAGGCCGTCAGGCAGGTTCGCAATCGCATCCGCACTCATCGCGCGCCCGGCCGCGGCGGTCATCAGTTTCAACGCAAGTGCGCCGCGCAGCTCGTACACGACGCCGGCCACGATCAGCACGATGCCGAGCGCAATCGGCCAATATCGCTTCATCACAGGCAAATCTCCTTACAACAGTTCCAGCAACGCGTCCGTCTGTTTCCACAGGAACGGTGCTTCGGCCGCGGGCGTGCGGCCGCAGCGCACGAGCACGATGTCCTGCTCGGGTACGACCTGAATGCGCTGACCGTCGTAGCCTGCGGCGTGAAACCGCGACTTCCCGGGCGTCAGCCACCAATGTGCGCCGTACGCTTCGAGTTCCGTTGCGTGGCTCGGCGTGCGCGCGTGATCTACCCAGCCTTCCGGCAGAATCCGCCGCCCGTCCCACACACCATCGCGCAGATACAGATAGCCGAAGCGTGCAAAGTCCTGGGGTGACGCAAGCAGATAAGACGAACCGACGAAGGTGCCCGAGTGATCGAACTTCGGCAGCGGCGTGCGCATGCCGATCGGTTCGAACAGTTCGTTGCGCATGAACGCCTGCATCTCGGTGGGACCGCCGACAATGTCGCGCAGAATCCGGCAGATGATGTTGGTGGTGCCGCTCGAGTAGGAGAAAAACGTATCCGGTGCATGCTGCAAAGGCATCGCGGCAGCGAACGCACCCATCTCGAAGCGCCCTTCGAAGTTCAGCATCGGAATCACGTCCGAGATCACACCGTCCACGTAGTCTTCCGCGAACTTCAACCCGCTGCGCATCTTCAGCAATTGATCGAGCGTGATCTTGCGGCGCGGGTCACCTGCGCCCTGCCATTCCGGCACCGCAGCGGGCGCGTTCACGTCGATCCGCTTCTGCCGTACCAGAATGCCGACCAGCGCGTGCGTGATGCTCTTTGCCATCGACCACGAATACTGCAGATAGAAGTTGTTGGCGCCGGCCGCGTAGCGTTCGTAAACGAGCTCACCGCCTTTCACGATGAGTAGCGCATAGGTGACCCCTTGCACGGCCGTCAGCGAGAACAGCGCATCGGCATGCCGCTCGAACGCGGCGCTGTCGCGAGGCTGCAGCTTCGCGTGCGACCAGGACTCGGTGGGCCAAGCGACACCGCCAGGTTGCGCGGGTAAACGGACCAGGGCCATCGCTTCTCCTTACCTCAACAAATGGTTTCAAACACAACTGCTCTCAAACACAGCACGGGCACGAGGTGGCGCGCGCGATCGAACCGCGGCTGAGGGTGGGCATTGCGGCCGACCCGCTCAGCGACAACGACACCGGCGAAGCGCCGACGGTCAGTTCGCCGAGATCTCGCACCGCATTGCGCTGCGGTGCGGCGCGGTAACCGGTGAAGATCTGAAACGTATTCGTGTCGGCGTGAGTCTGGATGTCGATGGCGCTATCACCTACACGCGACCAGCCGCGAAACTCTTCTCCGTTACAGCGCACGAACACGTCATCCACATCCGGAATGTTCACCACCTTGAAATGCGTCTGCCGGCCACGCTCCGATTGCGTGGCAGCGTACGTGCGCAGCTGCAGCATGCCGTGTTCCAGATCGTTCCAGGCCTGACTCAACCCGATCGTTGGGAAATCGACGCCTTCCACGGTCGGCTCTACGAATTTGGTCATGTTCGGTTTGTTGAACAGCCGTTGCCAGTCGCCGGGGTCGGCCACTTCGGTAACCATCAGGCTCGCGCTCAGCTGGCCGCGCGGCCACGGTTCGTCGTAGTGGAACCAGAATCCGAACTCGCAGTCGCCCGCGCCGAAGTAACGCGGATCGGCCACGCGCTCCAGCGTGTCGTGCAGGCGCGCTTGCGTTATCACGTCACCGAATTCGCGCGCGAGCATCGCCCCCATCACGAGGCCGCGCGGATCCGGTGGAATCGCAACGCTCATGCGTGGGTTGCGCCAACCGATGCTCTCGACCGCGGCCAGGTACATCAATTCGGCAAGCGGCGGGTTCTGAGGCAGCACATACCAGGCCGCCGCAAGCCCGCCGCCCTTACCCACGTGATGCACGTGATTGACGACCGGGTCGTAGTAGAGCGCCACCGATTGCAGCTTGCCGTCTTCGAATTCCATGTAGTGTTCGCGCGCGAAGTCGAACCACTCTTCAGCAACCGCGTGCGTGCGACGCCCCGCCACCTGATCGAACATCTTCAGTCCGAGTCCCGCGGCCGACAGGCAGTACGGCCAGATCTTGGTGTTCTCGCAATGCGGTCCTTCCGGATTGCGACGCCATTGATCCGTCAGATGATTCGCAACACGGTCGTGCGTCCATTCGAACTGACGGTTCTCGAGACCGGTTACGGAGAACGGGCGGTTCCACCGATCGTCGCCGCTCACGTAGCGGTGAAGGCTCATGATCAGGTTGAAGAAGCCCTTGAAGAACAACATCCCGTCGGCGCGAATCGGATCGGGTTGTAAACCCCACGGCTCGATACCGTTGGCGGTCCAGCCGGGCGAATCGTAGTTGCCCCACAGATGATCGGGGATCAGCGTGCCCTTCCATGCCTCGGGATAGATCTTGCGCTTCGGATCGGTGCCGATCTGCGTCAACCAGTCGACGGCGGCCCAGAAGGTGGTGTGCCGTTGCACCAGCTCGTCGAGAATCTTCGAGTACACCTCGCGCCACGCCGGTGTCTTGTCCGCCATCAGCGCAACCGCATATGCCGAGTCGGCGAGATCGAAGCGCGGAAAGTTCGTCATCGGCGGTGTGGAATACTGGTCCCACCAGCTTCGCGGCGCGCCGCTCGACGACCAGTCGTCGGGCGTGGTGGCCTTGCGATGCACGAACTTCAGCCAGCCCTGCGCGCGACTGTTGAGTTCCGGATACGGTGTATGCATCGGCGGCGACTCATCGATGAAGTTAGAATCTATCCCCTATCGGGATCTTGCCAGCAACCCACCACGAATTGAACGGATATCCAAATGACCAACACCACTCCTCCTTCCCGCCCCCTCACGCTCGGCGTGATTCTGTACCCCGGCTTCGAACTGCTCGACGTATTCGGGCCGTTGGAGATGTTCGCCTCGGTGGGCCGCGAACGATTGGCCATCCACATGGTGGCGCAACAGGCCGGCCCGGTGCCGGCAGGCACAGTCGCTGACGGCCACATTGGGCCGCGCGTAGTCGCCGACTACGGTTTCGACGATGCACCACAACTCGATCTGCTGCTGATACCGGGTGGCATCGGTACGTTCCCGGAACTCACCAACGAGAAGCTGATGGCCTTCCTGCGCGAACGTTCGCCCCGCGCGCAGATCACCGCCTCGGTCTGCACGGGTTCTGCGTTACTCGCGAAGAGCGGCGTGCTCGACGGTCATCGGGCGACGTCGAACAAGCAGATCTTCAGTCTCGCGGTAGCGCAAAGCGGTGCGGTCGAATGGATCGAGGCGGCGCGTTGGGTGGACGACGGTAACGTCGTCACGTCGTCCGGCGTCTCGGCCGGCATGGACATGGCGCTCGCAATCATCGCGCGGCTGTTCGGCAACGAAGCCGCCGAGGCAATCGCGATCGGTACGGAATACACGTGGCATCGTGACTCCACGGTCGATCCGTTCGTGGTGCATTTGAACGCGATGGCCGCGGTTCTCGTACCCCCGAAGACCTGAAGAACCACCGGGCTAGTAGTCCGTTTTCAACGTCCTGCTAGGCACGTAAACGTGCGCGCCAGCGCGGCTTCATCCATTCCAGAGTGATGAGCACCAGCGCGGCGGCACCGAACGTCACTGCGATGTCGTCCAGATGCAGCGCCCCGAAACCGAACATTCCGCTCGCGAGCGGCCACAGCAGCGTGAGATACAGGATCGCTGCTACCGCGACCAGTACCCACGCAAGCGCCTGATTCCGTCTCGTCACCGCAACGATCAGCGACGCGCTGAAGGAACGGTTGACGAAGATCAGACTGACGATCGAAAGCACCAGCGAAACGAACGCCAGCGCGCGCACTTCCGTTGCCGGCATACCGCGCGACGACGCGATGAGGAAGATCGCGCCGACGAATGCAAAGGCAATCGCACCTTGCAGCACGCCCCAGCCGATCAGCGCCCTCGAGAACAACGGTTGTTCGGGCGATCGCGGCGGTCGTCGCATCACGTCGTCCTCCTCTGTCTCCGCTTCGAACACGAGCGAACAGACGGGGTCGATCACCATCTCGAGAAATGCGATGTGAATCGGGCCAAGCACGATCGGTAGCCCCGTGAGCAACGGCAGCAGCGCCATTCCCGCAATCGGCACGTGTACGGCGAAGATGAACGCCATCGCCTTGCGCAGGTTGTCGTAGATGCGCCGGCCGAGGCGCACTGAAGTGACGATCGATCCGAAATCGTCGTCGAGCAGAACCATCGACGAGGCTTCGCGCGCAACGTCGGTGCCGCGCCCGCCCATCGCAACGCCGATGTGCGCAGCCTTCAACGACGGTGCGTCGTTCACGCCGTCGCCGGTCATCGCGACGACCTCTCCGTTACCCTTCAGTGCATTGACGATGCGCAACTTCTGCTCGGGCATGACTCGCGCGAACACCGTTGCATCGCGCACGCGTTGCGAGAGCTCGGCGTCCGAGAACGTTCGCAGTTCGTCGCCCGTCACCACGTTCGTTGCATCGAGACCCGCGTTCCGCGCGATGGCTCTCGCCGTGGCGGGATAGTCGCCCGTGATCATCACCACACGGATGCCTGCAGATCGGCATTCTGCAACGGCGGCTGGCACGCTCGGTCGCAACGGATCGGCCAGCCCGATGAGGCCGACGAACTCGAATGAGAAATCGCGTTGCGACGCGGGCCACGCGTCGCCGCTGAACCTGGCGTGCGCCACACCGAGCACGCGCAGTCCGTCGGCCGCCATCGCATCGACCGCGTTGCGAAGCGCAACGCGATCAACGTCGGCAAGCCGGCACAGATCCGCCACCGCTTCGGGCGCACCCTTGGTGGCAACCACACACGCCTCGTCCGTCCCGGCACGCCATACGTGCGTCATCGCCAGCAGATCGGGCCTGAGTCCGTACGCGTGTTCGAGCGTCCAGTTGTCGCGGCCGGCCTGCGGCGAGCGCGCGGCAAGGTCGACGATCGCACGTTCCATCGGATCGACCGGCGGCACGGCGCTCGCAAGCGCGCCGTACTCGACCACGTTGCGCAACGTCTTCGGTACTGGGCCGTCGCCCGTTTGGACGGGCGCGCCATCCAGCAGACGCAGTTCCACGACCGACATCCGGTTCTGCGTCAGCGTGCCGGTTTTGTCGGTGCAGAGCACTGTGGCCGAGCCCAGCGTTTCGATTGCCGCGGCACGGCGCGTCAGTACACGCGCGCGCGAGATTCGCCAGGCACCCATCGCCATGAACACCGTCAACACCACCGGGAATTCCTCCGGCAGCATCGACATGCCGAGCGCGATGCCGGCCAGCAGCGCGTCGAGCCATCCACCGCGCAACGTTCCGTACAACAACACCGCCAGGGCGCTGACGGCACCACCGACGATCGCGAACACCCTCACCAACCGCCGCGTTTGTGCCTGCAAACGTGGCGGTTCGGTTTCAAGCGAGCGTAGCGACAGTCCGATTTTGCCGATCTCGCTGCGTACGCCGGTGGCGATGACTTCGCTGAGCGCCGACCCGCGCACCACGAGCGAACCGGAATAGACGACTGGGAGATCGTCGCCGCCCGGTCGCGGCGCAGTCGTAATCGCTTCGGTCGCGGCGACTTTGCGCACCGGCACCGACTCGCCGGTCAGCAACGACTCGTCCGTCTGCAGGTCATGGCTCCTGCGCAGCACGGCGTCGGCAGGTACACGATCGCCTTCCGACAACACCACGAGATCACCGCGCACCACGTCGCGTCCGGCAATGCGGCGGCGTTCTCCGTCGCGGATGACGAGCGCACGCGGACTCGTCAGATCGCGCAACGCTTCCAGAACTTTCTCTGTGCGCGTCTCCTGCACCACCGTTATGACGACGGACATTGTGGCAAACACCATCAGGACCAGCGCTTCCTCGAGATTGCCCAACGCGAGATAGACGAGTCCGCCGCCGACCAGCAGCAACAGCATCGGTTCGCGCATCACTTCCGTAACGATGCGCAGCGGCGTGCGCCGATCGGCCTGCGGCAGTTCGTTGTAGCCTTCGCTGTCGAGGCGCGCCTGCGCCTGCGCTTCGGTGAGCCCTCCTGCGCCTGCGCCCGATTCGCTCACTGCGCGATCGATGCGGGCGTCACGATCGGGAACCCCGGCGTCGGGCTCTGCACGAGTCTCAGCAGCGACACGAGCGCCAGCCGGTCGCCGTCGATATCGAGCGCGTCGGAGAAGACGAGGTCTTTCACCGATGCCTGCTTCACGAGGAACTGCAACCAGAATTCCTTCGTGAGCCGCACGGTGACGTCGGCGTCCTTCTTGGGCTGCATCTCCTTGTGATGCAGCACCGAATTCTCGAGTTCGAGCACGAACGTGCGTTTCAGATCGGTGAACGTCACGTTCACGGTGATGTGCTTGCCGTCTGCTGCGACGCCGTCGATACGCGTGGCCATCGACGCGAGTATCGACTCGATCGGCACACTGGCGAGCAGTCCGCCGAGGCCCGGGCTCGCAGCGTCCACGCCGTGTCGCAGTTCCTGCGCGCCGGTGAGATAGAAGTCGCGCCACGGACCCGACTCGGCGCGGTATCCGAGCTGGTCGTACGTGCGTGCCAGCAGATCCTTCGCGGCTGCATCGTCGGGCTGTGCAAAAACGAGGTTGTCGAGCAGCGTCGCAGCCCACCTGTAGTCGCCGGAATCGAATGCGGTCTGTGCCGTTGCCAACACTTTCGCTGGGCCGCCGATGGCGTCGACGTAACGTTTGCCGAGTTCCGGCGGCGGCAGCGGGTCGAGGTTCGCGGGGTTACCGTCGAACCAGCCGAAGTAGAACTGATACACGGCCTTCGCGTTGTGCTTCAGCATGCCGTAGTAGCCGCGATCGGCGAACGTTTGTTCGAGGCTCTGCGGCAGCTTGATGGTCTCGGCGATCTGCCGCGGCGTGAGCCCCATCGATGCGAGATGCAGCGTCTGGTCGTGGATGTATGCATACATGTCGCGTTGCTTCTGCAGATAGTCGAGCACCTGCGCGTTGCCCCAAACGGGCCAGTGGTGGCTGTTGAAGACGACTTCCGTATCTGCACCGAACAGGTCGATCGCCTGATCGATGTAGCCGGCCCACTTCGCGGCGTCGCGCACTTTCGCGCCGCGTAGCGTGTACAGATTGTGCATCGTGTGCGACACGATCTCCGCACCGCAGAACGCCTGCAGCCGTGGCAGGAAGAACGTCAGTTCCGCCGGCGCTTCCGAGTCGGGTACGTACTGAAACACGAAATGCACGCCGTCGATGTCGAGTTCCTGGCCGGTGTGATCGATCGTGATCGTCGGCGCGATGATCGACAGACCACCCACTGCAGGTCCTTTGCCGAGGCCGGTATCGACATGACCGCGCGCATCACGCGAGAGATTGTTGCCGTACATGTACTGCGCGCGACGGCTCATCACCGGGCCGGCCAGCACGTTCTCGCTGAGCGCTTCCGCCATGAATCCGGCGGGCGCGACGATCTGCGTCTTGCCGCTTTGGACCGCTTCGGGGTCGACCACGGACGCGACGCCGCCGAAATGGTCGACGTGACTGTGCGTGAAGATCACCGCGACGATCGGCCGCTCGCCCAGCGCGCGATTCACCAGCGCCAGCGCGGCAGCAGCCGTTTCGGTAGACGTGAGCGGATCGACCAATATGCGTCCGTTCGGCGACTCGATGATGCTCATGTTCGAGAGGTCGTAGCCGCGCACCTGAAAGATCCCGTCGGTGACTTTGAACAGGCCATATGCGTTGTTCAGCTTTGCCTGACGCCACAGCGAAGGGTTCACGCTCGGCGGCGCTTCACCGTCGACGAACGCGTATTGCGAAACGTCCCAGATCACGCGGCCATCCTTCGTTTTGACGATGAGTGGCTCATCCTTTGCGATGAAGCCTCTGTTGACCGCCTCGAAATCGCCTTGATCGTTCAACGCAAGCGAGGCACCGACCGCGGCATTCGCTTCGGACGTGGAACGGGTCGCCTCGACATGCCCGTCAGCATCCGCTCCCGGTGTACCGGCGGCACCAACCGCAGGTTGCTCGGCACGCTGGCCGCACGCGACGACGCACAGAATCAGCAACGTGAGTACGGGTGCTTTCATTTCGAGCCGGCCTCGTGCAGTCCGTTCTGCTTCAGTCGCCATAACAACACATCGAGTCGGTCTTGCCCGAAGAACGCCTCGCCCTTGAACGCCATGGTGGGAACGCCCCAGTGTCCGGCCGCTTCGTGATCGATCTGATTGCGCGCGATGTTCGCTTCGAGGCGGTCCACGTCGGAGACGGCCAGTGCATCCATGCGTGCGAGATCGAGCCCGGCGCGGCGGGCCGCGTCGGCAATGTGGCTGCCTTCGTGCCAGTTGTCGGTACCGCCCCAGATCACGCGCGAGACCTCGTCTGCAAACTGAATGCCGCGGCCGAGATCCGCGGCAACGGCTCCAAGACGCGTCAGGCGCGCGATGTAGGGCTGCGCTTCGCCGGTCATGCGGCGCCCGTCGCGAAACTCCTGAACGACCGGGTCCGGCTGCGGCCAGCGGAATGGCAATTCGAGCATCTGTGCAACGCGATGCACATCGGTCATGAAATACGGAAGCCAGAGCGGATGTACACGATCGAAGAACTCGGGCGTACGGATCGCCAACGGATATACAGGGCGGAACACCACGTCGAGATCGTATTTGCGCGACCATTCGACCAGCCGCGGCGTGGCCAGATACGACCACGGACTGCGGAACGACCAGAACACATCGATCGACAAACGTTCGGACACGACGGGACCCCTTTTCGTGAAATACCAAAGTCAGGCGCTCAGGCGCTTGACTCTCCCCCAACGGCAGACCCGAAGGTTGACCTACCTCAACCGCAAAGGGAATGTTCCGATGGCCACCATCCGCAAGGAAATCCGCACGAGCGCCGCCCCCGAAACCGCCTGGGACGCGATGCGCGACATCGGCGCACTGCACACGCGCCTCGTCGTCGGCTTCGTCATCGACACCCGCCTCGACGGCAACGCACGCATCGTGAAATTCGCCAATGGAATGGAGGCGCGCGAAGTGATCGTCGGCATCGACGAGAAGGCCCGACGTGTTGCATACACCGTCGTAGGGGGCGCGTTCGAGCACCACAACGCTTCGGCCGAGATCGTGCCCGACGGCGAACACGGCAGCCGCGTGATCTGGACGGCCGATCTATTGCCCGATGCAATCGCAGGTAACATCGAGGCGATGATGGAACAGGGAGCGCAAGCCATGAAACGTACGCTCGACCGCGCCGGCGCGCTTGTATGAGCGCCTTAGTATGAGCAACGGCACGCTCGCGATCGGCATGTTCTCGCGCGCGAGTTCGATCTCGATCAAGGCGCTGCGTGCGTACCACGAGGCGGGAATTCTCGTTCCCGCCCGCGTGGATCCGGACAGCGGCTATCGCATCTATGCCGCAGACCAGCTCGCTGACGCCGCCATCGTGGCGCGACTGCGCGCGCTCGACGTGCCGCTCGCGCAGGTGAAGGAAATCCTCCACGGCCGCGATCCGGAACTGACGCGACGAATACTCGAAGCGCACCAGACGCAGATGCGACAGCGCCTCGCCGACACGCAACGGATCATCGAGGAGCTGCAGAGCGGCGTCGCGCCGGTGACACACACCCCGGTGCACGTTCGCGACGAGCCGGCGCGCGATACGGTGCGCATGATCGGGCACGTCACCCCCGACACTTACGAAGCGTGGCTCACGCACGCGTTCGATCGCTTGGCCGCCTGCCTCGACGCTGCCGGCGTACGCGCGGCGGGTCCGCCCGGCACGCTGTGGGCACCGGAAATTCTGCTCGACGAACCCGAGCGCGTAGAAGCGTTCATTCCGGTGGGCGAACCGGTGGCGAACTTCATCGCGAACAGCGGCCGCGATCCCGATATCGCGGTCGGTGAACTTCCCGCGGCAAGCGTCGCGGTGCTGGTTCATCCCGGCGAATACACCGCCATGCCCGACACGTATCGCACGCTCGGTGCGTGGGTGGCGCGCAACGCGCGTTACGCAGGCGGCCCGATTCGCGAATGGTGTGTGGTCGGTCCGGGTCGCGTCGCGGCATCGGCGTATCGCACCGAAATCGCGTGGCCGATATCCAAATCGTCAGACCAAACGCACAAGACACGGTGAGTACACTCTCGCGATGCAATTCGAACGACGCTTCGCGGAGCTGATCCGCAAAGGAGAACTAACGATCAGCTTCCGCTGCTGGAGGCGACCACAGGTCGTCGCTGGCCGGCGCTATCGCGTCGCCTGGATCGGCTTCATCGACGTACTGCGAATCACCGAGGTCAGCAGAGAGTCCATCAAGACGGCCGACGCAAAGCGCGCGGGATTCGCGTCCGTTCGCGAACTGTTCGAATACATGAACGCGAAAACCGCTGGTGCGGACACGACGCTCTATCGCATCGACCTGCGCTACTGCGGCGACGCAACGCCCGACCCGCGCGCACAACTCGCCGAGCACGCCGCGAGCGCAGACGAAAGCGTTGCACTGCGCACGAAGCTCGACGCGATGGACGCGCGCTCGCCGCATGGCGCATGGACACAACGCGTGCTCGGCATGATCGCGGAGTCACCCGGCATTCGCGCCGGCGACCTTGCCGCGCGCATCGGCTGGGACACCGCCACGTTCAAGCAACACGTGCGAAAACTGAAGGCGCTCGGGCTCACCGAAAGTCTGGAAGTGGGCTACCGGTTGTCGACGAGGGGCACCGCCTTCGTCAAGAAACGCAGCTGAACCACGTCCTGGAAATCCGAACGCGGCGTCGCGAATGTGATCGGCGCTTGCCGACGGCTGCGCGACTCAACTTGACGCGACGAGGACGTCGCGCGGCTTGACACCGTACGGCGTGCGTTCACACCATGCGCGCAACCTCCCACGTCGAGTACCGTCATGTCCGAAGCGATTACGCCGTTCAAGATTGCCATCGATCAAGCGCAGCTCGACGACCTGAAGCGGCGGCTTGCCGCTACGCGCTGGCCCGACAAAGAAACGCCCGCCGACTGGTCGCAAGGCATTCCGCTCGCGTACGTGAAGGAACTGTGCAACTACTGGGAAAAGGACTACGACTGGCGCGCGCGCGAAAAGCTGCTGAACCGATTCCCGCAATTCCGCACCACCATCGATGGCGTCGGAATTCACTTCATTCACGTACGTTCACCGCACGCGAACGCGTTGCCGCTGGTGATGACGCACGGCTGGCCCGGCTCCATCGTCGAGTTCCAGAAAGTAATCGAACCGCTCAGCGATCCGACCAAACACGGCGGCCGGGCATCCGACGCATTCCACGTCGTGTGCCCGTCGCTGCCCGGCTACGCCTTCTCGGACAAACCGACCACCACCGGCTGGAACGTCGAGAAGATCGGTCGTGCATGGAGTCAGTTGATGCCGCGCCTCGGCTACAACAAGTATGTTGCGCAAGGCGGCGACTGGGGCGCGATCGTGACCACCGCGATCGGCCTGAACGACACCGCGAACTGCCTCGGCATTCACCTGAACATGCCGATCGTCACGCCCGATCCGGCAACGATGAACGACCTCACCGACCGGGAAAAATCCGCGCTCGCCGGCATGCAGCACTACGCCGACTGGGACTCCGGTTATTCGAAACAGCAGAGCACGCGGCCACAAACGCTCGGCTACGGTCTCGCCGATTCACCCAGCGGCCAGGCCGCGTGGATCATCGAAAAATTCTGGTCGTGGATGGATTGCGACGGCCATCCGGAGAACATCGCGACGCGCGACGAGTTGCTCGACAACGTGATGTTGTACTGGCTGCCCGACACCGCGGCGTCGTCGGCGCGCCTCTACTGGGAGAGCTTCAACAAAGTCAGCCGCGATCCGGTGAAGATTCCTACGGGTTGCAGCATTTTCCCGAAGGAGATCTTCCGCTGCTCGCGCCGCTGGGCCGAGAAGCGCTTCGAAAAACTCGTGCACTGGAACGATCTCGACAAAGGTGGCCACTTCGCCGCGTTCGAACAACCCGCCACGTTCATCAACGAGGTGCGCACCTGCTTCAGGCACATGCGCTGAGCGGCGTCGTTCACTCGACGCTGTGATAGACGTGCCGTGATAGAGATCCTGCTAGGCCTGCTGCTGCCGTTCATCACGATTCTGTCGATCGTGATCGCCGTGCGGCACGGGCCGTTCAGGAATCGCTGGTGGCGCGTGGAGACGTGGGCCGGCTTTACGCTGACGGTTGCGTGGATCTGTTTTCTTGTCGGCTTCGTGGGTCCGATGATCTTCGCACCCGGCGCAAATCAGGGTCCCCTTCTCGGCGTTCTGTACACCGGCCCGATCGGTCTCGCGGTCGGTTTCGTGTGGGGCGGTTTGCGGGCGAAGGCTCGCAACGGCTGATCACCGCGCCCAAACGGAGCCGTTGGGGAACTGATAATCCGCAATGCTCTTCGGGCGCATCTCCAGATTGAGCCCCGCTGCGCGCGGCACGAGGTAGCGTCCATTGTCGATCCGGATCGGATCGACGAAGTGTTCGTGCAGGTGCGCCGCGTGTTCGGTCATCCGTTCGTCCCACGACGCCGAGAAGCACAGGTAATCGATCATCGAAACGTGCTGCGCGATCTCGCACAACCCGACGCCACCGGCGTGCGGGCACACCGGGCGATCGTATTTCGCGGCGAGCAGCAGCACCGCCATCGCTTCGCTCAAGCCCGCCAGACGGCAAGCGTCGGCCTGCACTACATCGATCGCTTTGGCCATCAGGAACTGCTTGAACATCAACCGGTTATGGCAATGTTCTCCGGTTGCTATGCGAATAGGGCCGACCGCTTCGATGATCGTCCGATGGCCGAGAATGTCATCGGGGTGCACCGGTTCTTCGACCCACCACAGGTCGAACTGCGCGAGCGCCTTGATCCACCCGATCGCCTGATCGACCTCCCACACCTGGTTGGCGTCGACCATCAGCCGTCCGTCGGGGCCGAGTGCGTCGCGGATCAACGCACAGCGGCGCAGATCGTCGTCGAGCGAGCGACCCACTTTGATCTTGATCGCGTTCCAGCCCGCTGCGCGCGCTTCCGCGGTGAGCCGCAGGATCTTGTCATCGGGATAACCGAGCCAACCCGCCGACGTCGTGTACGCCGGATAGCCCTCGCGTTCGAGACGAGCGCGACGCTCCGCTTTGCCGCGCGAGCGATCCTTCAACATGTCGAGCGCTTCGCCATGCGTGATCGCATCGGTGATGTGGCGCAGATCGAGCGTCGACAGCAGCGCTTCGGGTTCGAGATCGGCCACGAGTTGCCACACCGGCTTACCGACATGCTTGCCCCACAAGTCCCACACGGCGTTGATGATCGCGGCGGCACCAAGGTGTACCACGCCTTTCTCCGGACCGACCCAGCGCAGCTGGCTCTCGCCCAGCAACCGTCGCGACAAACCGGCCATGTCGGCTGTCAACTGTTCGAGCGTGGTGCCCACTACCAGCGGCGCCAGCGCGTTGATCGCCGCCACACACAGTTCGTTGCCGCGGCCGATCGTGAACGTCATGCCGTGACCGAACAGTCCGTCGACGCTCGTGTGAATCACCGCATACGCGGCGGAGTAATCCGGATCGGGATTCATCGCGTCGGAACCATCGAGCATGCGCGAGGTCGGATAGCGCACGTCGATCGCTTCGATGCCCGTGATCTTGATCATCTGTACTCCTGCGCGGGTACGTTGCGACTTGCTTTATGCTAACCGCAATCCGAAGGGGATCACACGATGAGCAATAGATTGAACGGCAAGCGCGCGCTCGTTACGGCCGCAGGTCAGGGCATCGGCCGCGCGACGGCGCTCGCGTTCGCGGCAGAAGGTGCACGCGTTGTCGCCACCGACATCAACACGAACACGCTTGCCGAACTCGCGGCCGCCAACCGTGCAATCGACACACGCCTGCTCGACGTCACCGACGCAGCAGCGATCGATGCGCTGGTGCGTGAAATCGGCGCCGTCGACGTGCTCTTCAACTGCGCGGGGTTCGTGCATCACGGCAGCATCCTCGATTGCGCGGACGACGCGTGGAAGTTCTCCATCGACCTCAATCTCACGTCGATGTACCGGATGATCCGCGCGCTGCTGCCCGGCATGCTCGAGGCCGGCGGCGGCAGCATCGTCAACATGTCGTCGGTTGCGTCGAGCATTCGCGGCACGCCGAACCGTTTCGTTTACGGCGTGACGAAAGCCGGCGTGATCGGACTGACGAAATCGGTGGCGGCCGACTACGTGGCGCGCGGCATCCGTTGCAACGCGATCTGTCCCGGCACGGTCGCAACCCCGTCGCTCGAAGATCGCATCAACGCATTCGACGACCCGGTATCCGCGCGCGCCGACTTCATACGACGACAACCGATGGGACGCCTCGGTACCGCGCAGGAGATTGCCGCACTCGCGGTGTTCCTCGCATCGGACGAGTCGTCGTACACGACGGGCGCCATTCACGTCGTCGACGGCGGCTGGAGCATGTAGTTGGCGCGCGCCGTTCGTCTCCTTCTCGCCTGCGCGATCCTTTCAATTCCGGCATTTGCGATTCCGGCACTCGCGGCCGATCGCGATCCGCTCGCGCCGCTCGGCATCGCACCACCGCCGCTCGCAACGCCCGATCCCGTAACGGAAACGCTGTTCGGCACGACGCTGACCGATCCGTATCGCTACTTCGAACAGATGGGAGGCAAAACCGTCGCGTGGATGAAGGCGCAGGGCGACTACACACGACGCGTATTCGATTCGATCGGCCCGCGCGCTGCGCTGCTGCAGCGCATATCGGACTTCGCGGGCCGCTTCGGATTCGTGCAGGGCTATGGCATCCACGGCGGGCGCGCGTTCTACCAGGAACGTGCACCGGGCGCCGACGAGTTCAACCTGCGCGTTCGCGATGAGAACGGTACACGCACGCTGGTGGACATCGGCGCGATGCGCGCGCGCAACGGCGGCGCCACCTATGCGATCAACTATTTCCTGCCGGCGCCCGACGGCTCGAAGGTGGCGGTCGGCATCTCCGCGGGTGGATCGGAAGAAGCATCGTTGTTCGTCTACGACGCCGCGACCGGCGCGCAGATCGCCGGACCCGTCGACCGCGCCGAGTACGGCGCCACGTCGTGGAGCGCGGATTCGAAGACGCTGTATTTCATCCGCCTGAAGAAACCCGCGGACGGAGCACCGCCGACCGACAAGTATCTCGACTCGACACTCGACGCGTGGAATCTGCGATCGGAACCGGCGCCGATTCTCGGCGGCAACACCGGCCGCGGCCCAAAGCTCGACCCGGTCGAAAACCCGGTGCTCGTGATCGTTCCCGGCGCGACACACGCGCTGTTGCTCGCAGTCAACGGCGTGCAGAACGAAATGACCGCATGGCTGGCACCACCCGCAAACGTCGAAGACCCGCACGTCACGTGGCAACCGTTTTTCGACCGCAACGACGGCATCACGTCATTGGACCTGCGCGGTGACGAAGCATTTCTGCTGTCCCATGCGGACGCGCCGACATTCAAGGTATTGAGCCTGAAACTCGGCGCCCCGCTCTCCTCCGCCGTTACGCTGGTTGCCCCTCAGCCGAATCGTTTGGTCGAGTCGATTCACGCTGCCTCGGACGCACTGTACGTGCTGACGCTCGAAGGCAACTACTCGCACCTGCTTCGCATCCCCACCGGATCGAAGACGGCTACGGAAATAGCGCTGCCGTTCAAGGGTTACGTATCCGAAGCATTCACCGATCCGAATGCGCCGGGCATCACGATTACGCAGGAGAGCTGGACCATTGCGCCGGCGACGTTCGTATACGATCACGTATCGAACAGGTTCACCGATCTGCACCTCGGCACGAACCCGACGTTCGACCACCCCTTCGTCGTCTCCGACCTTGCCGCGCAGGCCTCTGACGGAGTAAACGTGCCGCTGACGCTGATCGAACCGAACGACACTAGAATGCCGCGCATCACGCTGCTCGACGCGTACGGCTCATACGGTATCTCCGCACTCCCCGGCTTCGGTCCGCGCACGACCGTATTGCTGAAGGAAGGTGTCAACGTGGCAACGTGTCACGTGCGCGGCGGCGGCGAACTCGGCGAGCAGTGGCGCCTCGCGGGCAAAGACGCCAACAAGCCGAATACGTGGCGCGACCTGATCGCGTGCGCCGAGAATCTGATCGCGCGCGGCGTCACCACGAAAGGCCAGTTGTTCATCTCTGGCGGTTCGGCCGGCGGCATCGCAGTGGGAATGGCGTTGACCGAACGCCCCGATCTCTTTGCCGGCGTGATCGACGCAGTGCCCGCGGCGAACACGACCCGCTCGGAGTTCTCTGCAAACGGTCCGCCGAACATTCCGGAGTTCGGCACCATCGCTACGCAAGAGGGATTCACCAACCTGTACGCGATGGATTCATACCAGCACGTCAAGGACGGCACGAGGTACCCGCCCGTGCTCATCACCACCGGGCTCAACGATCCACGCGTGTCGTCGTGGGAACCGGCGAAGTTTGCCGCACGCCTGCAGGCGAGCGGCACGCCGAACCCGGTGCTGCTGCGCATCGAAACCGACGGCGGCCATGGTGTAGGCGCAACGGCGACGCAAGCCAACGAACTCGCCGCAGACACCTACAGCTTCATGTTCTGGCGCGCGGGCGTGCCGGGTTGGCGGCCCGAAATCAAACCCTGAGACGCGTCCCTGCGCACGGCTACATCAGACCGCGATACTGGCCGCCGTCGAGCAGCAGGTTCGCGCCCGTGATGTAGCCGGCGTGCGCGCTGCACAGAAACGCGCACGTCGCGCCGAACTCCTCGGCGTTGCCGAAGCGTCGTGCAGGCACTTCGTTGCGCATCCGCTCGCGGAACTCGTCGAGTTTGGCACCGGTGCGGCTCGCGAACTTCTCGTGGTTCGAACGCAGCCGATCCGTATCGAACTGACCCGGCAGCAGGTTGTTCACCGTTACACCATGACGCGCCACGTCGCGTGCGAGCCCACCGACGAAACCGGTGAGGCCGGCGCGCGCACCGTTCGAAAGTCCGAGCATCGCGGTCGGCTCCTTCACCATGTGACTCGTGATGTTGACGATACGTCCGAACTTGCGCGCGATCATCGGATCGATCGTTGCCTTGATGAGCTCGATTGCGGACAACATGTTCGAGTCGAGTGCGGCGATCCACTCGGCGCGGCCCCACTGACGGAAATCGCCGGGCGGCGGACCACCGGCGTTGTTGATCAAAATGTCGGGCTCGGGACACGCAGCGAGCAATGTCGCGCGACCGGCATCGGTGGTGACGTCGGCAACGACGCCGCTCGCGCGCCCGGGTCCCTGTTCGTTGAGCGCTTTCGCTGCAGCAGCAACGGTTTCCGGCGTGCGCGCCACAATCAGCACCTCCACTCCTTCGCGCACCAGCGCACTCGCACAGCCGTAACCGAGGCCGCGGCTTCCACCACAGACGATCGCGCGCCGCCCTTTGATACCGAGATCCATTGCTGCTCCTGTCGCAACTGAGATCCGGCAAGCATCTCACGCGCGTTGCCGTCAATCTAACGACTGTTAGACTGCGCCCTCTCCCGGGAGTACCGCGCATGCGGGCAAGATCCGCGCAAGAAGTCGTGTCGACGTATCCCGACGTGCTCTACAGCCAGCGGCGTGACACCGCCACCCGGCGGCTCAACGAACTACTGCACTGAGGTTTTCGAAGAGGGGGGTTTCGAAGAAATGCACATCGGCGTGTTCACGTTCAACACCGAATACACCCTGCGGTGCGACCGTCTGGCGCGCGCAGTGGAAGAACGCGGCTTCGAGTCGCTGTGGGTGCCGGAGCACACGCACATCCCGGTGCCGGCCGACGGCGGCGATACGGTGCGCGATCCCACTGGCGGCATCCTGCCGCACGAATATCGCCACATGTCCGATCCGTTCACGTCCCTCGCAGCCGCGGCGGCCGTAACGCAGCGGATCAAGCTGGGTCTGTCGATCTGCCTCATCAATCAGCATCATCCGATCAACCTCGCGAAGCACGTCGCGACGCTCGATCGGCGGAGCGACGGCCGCACCATCTTCGGCGTAGGCGCCGGTTGGAACAAAGGCGAAATGGGCCATCATGGCGTGCAGTTCGAAGACCGCTGGAAGCAGGTGGCCGAACGCGTCGACGCGCTGAAGACGATCTGGCGCGAAGAGCGGCCGAGCTTTCGCGGCAAGTACGTGCAGTTCGATCCGTTCTGGCAATACCCCAAGCCGATACAGCAACCGCATCCGCCGATCGTGCTCGGCACGCTCGACACGCCGTTCGGTCGCGCTCAGGTCGCCAGGTACGGCGACGGCTGGCTGCCGCTGACGTTCGATGTGGCCACCACCCGCGCGAGCATTGCCGACGTTCACGAGCGCATGCGCGCGCTGGGGCGCGACCCCGATGCTCTCGAAGTTTCGCTGTTCTTCCTCGAAGACAAACTGCAGAACGCCGACGCGCTGAAGCAGGCGCGCGACACCGGCGCCGCCCGCTCCATCATGCGTCTTCCGGTTGCTGACGAGGCCACAGTGCTGCGCGCGCTCGACCACTACGCGCGGTTGTAAGACACGCTTTGTTCGATGTGGCGCGCGCCGTGTGGTGTCGAACGCGTTCCATCGCCGCCCACTTTGTCGTCCGGCAAGCAGGCCGGGCTGAATCGGCGCGACGGTGAACAACATGGGAACCGACACACTCTAAGCCGCGAGCCTGGGTTACGATTGCCGCTGCGTCGAGTCGCGTAGGGGGAAACGTGATCCAGCACACCGCAGACATCCGCTTTCGTTCGACCATCGGCGTCGCCCTGTTCTGCCTCTTTGCGGCGCCGGCCTTCGCCGAACAGGACCCACCGTCGCGTATGCGCGGCAAGTTGTGGGTGAACCCTCTCGAGTTCACTGAATGTTCCCGCGAGTCGGTGGTCGCCCGTGGCGAAACGGTCATTCTCACCGGCAACGGTTTCGCGCCGAACGAACCGGTGGAGATCACCTTCTCTCAAGCCGACTCCGAACGTCCTCTGGAAAGCGCCAAGTCGAATGCTCAGGGCGCGCTATCGGTACGCGTCACCATCCCGGCGGACGCCGCCACCGATAAAGACGCACGCCTTCACGCCACCGCGCAGAAAGGCGCCGACGGCAATGGATTGATATTGAACTCGGCGCCGCTGCCGGTGTTTCCGGACACCAACGACTCCGACGGCGACGGTGTGAAGGACATGTGCGACAACTGTCCGAAGCTTGCATCCAGCGACATGACCGATCTCGACGGTGACAATCTCGGCGACGTCTGCGATCCGTGCCCTACCGACCCGGGAAACGGTGGCGGCACCGGTGAGTGCTCAGACGGCAACGCCAACGCGGAGGTTCCGCTGCCGCACCCCTAGGTTCTTGTCGGCACGCTTCCCAACGGTAGTAATGAGTCGCGCAAATCCATGAGCGAGAGTAGTACAGCGCCAGTGATCGACGAGGGTCACCCTCGCGTGAGCGTGCACCATGCGTTGATCGGCGTCGGTCTGTTGCTGATTTTTCTCGGCGCCTTCACCGCGCACCAGATACAGACCGTCGGCGGCAGCGTGCGTGTGGAGAGCGTGCGTTTTCCGAGTGCCGACGGGAAGCGCTTGAGCGCCCTTCTCTATACCCCCGACGGCGTCGATGGGGAGCACAAGGCGCCCGGCATTCTCGCCGTGCACGGCTACATCAATTCGCGTGAAACGCAGAGCGGCTTCGCGATCGAGTTCGCGCGGCGCGGCTATGTCGTTCTGGCGCTCGATCAGAGCGGGCATGGATTGTCGCGCCCGCCGGCGTTCGGCAACGGTTTCGGCGGGCCCGATGCGCTGCGATATCTGCGCCGTCTCGATACGGTGGATGCGAACAACATCGGCCTCGAAGGACACTCGATGGGCGGCTGGGCGGTGCTCGCCGCCGCCGCCGATCAGCCCGATGGATACAAAGCCATGGTGCTCGAGGGCTCCGCGCCGGGCAGCTTCGGTGCGCCCGCGGCCACACAGGTGTTTCCACGCAACCTGGCTGTGGTGTTCTCCGCCTTCGACGAATTTTCCGAGTTGATGTGGGGCGTTCCGACCGGCGCCGACGTGGTGCGGTCGCCGAAGCTGAAAGAGATCTTCGGCACCCTCGAACCGGTAATACCCGGGAAGCTGTATGGATATCTCGAATACGACTCGGCAAGGATGCTGCACGTCCCGCCGGTTACGCACCCGGGCGATCACCTTTCCACTGCAGCGATCGGCGCGGCGGTCGACTGGTTCGCAATGACGCTGAAGGGCGGCACTCCACAACCGGCGCGCCACCAGATCTGGTACTGGAAGGAAGTGACCACGCTGGCGGCGCTCGCCGGCATGATCATTACCGTCATCGGCCTCGGCCTGACGATGCTGCAATGGCGCGTCGCGAAGTTTCTGACGGTTCCCCTACCAGCCACTGCGCGCCTGGTGCGTCCAGGCGTCAGCGCGGCGCTGATAACGCTGGTGCCAGTGCTGACGTATTTCCCTTCGTTCAACCTCGCGCCGGTGTTCTGGCCGGTTTCGAACCTGGCACCGCAAGAGCTGACGAACGGCCTGATGTTGTGGGTGGTCGTGAACACGCTGATCGGCGCCGCGGCAACGGGCGTTCTCGGCCGCGGTTCCGCCACGCTCGCGTCGGTGGGTTTGTGGCCGCAGGGATTTCACATCGGGCGATTGTTGGGCGCCGCAGGCGCCGCGCTCGGCATCGTGGGAATCGCATACGGCCTGCTGCGCGCGATCGACGCCGCATTCCTGGTCGACTTCCGTTTCTGGGTGATCGCGTTCAAACGACTCGCACCGTGGCACATCGCGCCGTACTTCATGTATCTGATGCCGATGACGCTGTTTTTCGTCGTGCTCGGCACGTCGTTGCATCAATTCGTCATCGGCGTCGGCATGCGCCGCGCGTGCCTTCGCTGTGTACTGATTCTGACGAACGGTTTCGTCGCGCTGCTTGCGTTTCAGTACATACCGTTGCTGGTCGGCATTCCGCTACCGCTCGGCGAGCCATTGCTGACGGTTCTCGCCATTCAGTTCGTCGTGCTGCTGTCCGTGGCCGGCATCATCGCCGCGATCTTTCAACGCGCGACCGGCAGCGTTTACCTCGGCGCGTTCATCAACTCCCTGCTGATCACCTGGTCCGTGGTTGCAGGACAAGCAACGCAGTTCCCGTTGTGACGTCATCCGCGACCGGAATCCGCGCATGATCAGGATGCTGAAGTGGGTCGCCTCGGCGCTTTTCGTCGCTCTCCTCGCCGGCGCGGCGTTCGTTTTCGTGCAACTGCGCTCTCTCGAGGTCGAACGAATCACCGATGACCTGCACATGGTCAAGGGCATCGGCGGCAACGTTGCAGTGCTGAAGACCGGCGTAGGCGCCATCATCGTCGATACGATGACGTTCACGCTGCAGGGCTCACGCATTCGCCATCTGGCGGAATCTCTCACCGGCGAAAAGGTCGTGATGGTGATCAACACGCATTACCACGGCGACCATACGCACGGTAACCCGGGCTTTACCCCCGGCACGCAGGTGTTGTCGACGACGCGCACGCTCGAACATCTGAACGCGCTCGATGCTGCGTATTGGACCGGCGACGCCGCGGCGTTACTGCCGAACCACACGTTCGAGAAGGATCTCGAGATCCGGCTCGGCTCGAAGACCGTGCGCCTCCTGCACCCGGGACGCGGCCACACAGACGGCGACCTGGTGGCGCTGTTCGTCGAAGACGCAACGCTGCACGCCGGCGACCTGTTCACGAATCGCGCCTATCCGAGCGTCGATCTCAAAGCCGGCGGCACCGTTCGACAATGGGCCGACACGCTCGGCGCAGTGCTGGCCCTGCAGTTCGATCACGTCATACCGGGGCACGGTGCGCTGTCCGATCGCGCGGGCATCGAGCAATTTCAGCGCTTCATGCGCCAGCTCTGGGCTGTTGGCGCGGATGCGAAGGCGAAAGGACTGTCCCTGGCCGATACGCAGCGCCAGGCGAATCTGACCGAAGATGCCGGCTATCAGCCAACGGAGATCCCGATGCTCGTTTCATTGAATCGCAACTCCGTAGTCCGCGCCGCGTGGGAAGAGGCGACCGGGATGAAGCCTCAATGAGCGAAGTCGGCGCCGGCACCCCGCTCGCCCTCGGCGCACCTAAATCGGGTCGTTTGGGACAGGTCAGCTGGGCGCTGTTCGAGTGGGCGCGCAATCCGTACTACATCCTCGTGGTGATCTACATCTTCGGACCGTACTTCAGTACCGAAGTCATCGGTGATCCGGTGCGCGGCCAGGAAACGTGGGGTTACATCAACGGATTCGCAGGCCTGATCACCGCGAGCCTTGCGCCATTCCTCGGCGCGATCGCGGACAAGGTCGGCCGGCGCAAACCGTGGATCGGCGCGTTCGTGATCATGATGATCCCCGCGATCATGATGTTGTGGTTCGCCGTTCCGGGCGCCGCGAGCAGCGGCATCGTGATCGTTGCCATTGCGCTTGCAATCGCAGGCACGGGCTCCGCGTTTTCCGAGGTATTTCACAACGCGATGCTGCCGTCGATCGTGCCGTATTCACGTTTGGGCAGCCTGTCCGGACTGGGTCTGAGTCTCGGCAACGCCGGCGCGCTGATCATCCTCGTGTTCATGCTGTACTGCTTCGCATTGCCGGCGAACGGTCTGCTGCACTGGAGCTTCCTGCCGGATCACGTGCTGTTCGGCCTCGACGCATCGACCTTCGAACACAACCGCATTTCCGGTCCGATCACCGCGATCTGGCTGCTGCTGTTTTCGTTGCCGCTGTTTCTATTTACGCCGGATCAGACCGGCACCGGCGTCACCGCGCGACAAGCGGTGCGCGAGGGACTCGCCGACGTCTGGCGCACGGTGCGGCAATTGCGCCACTACAGAAATGTTGCGCTGTTTCTCGGCGCACGCATGCTGTTCAACGACGGCAAGGTGGCGATCATGACGTTCGGCATGATCTACGCGTCCGGCGTATTTCATTGGGGCGACGCGGAACGATTGCTGGTCGGGATCTTCCTGACGGTGTTCGCGGTGATCGGCGGTTTGATCGGCGGCTGGCTCGACGATCTGTTCGGTTCGAAGAAGGCCATCCTGTTCACCATCGGCGGCAACATCGTGGCGCTGTTCGCGGCCATCTCGATTACACCGACCAGCATGTTCTTCATCGAGATGCAGGGACTCGATCAGCCCGTGTGGGATTTCCCGTTCTTCCGCACGATCCCTGAAATCACCTACTTGTGGATCTCGGTTCTGTTCGCGTTGTTCATCACCTCTGCATATGCCAACAGCCGCACCATGCTCGCGCGCATCGCGCCCGAAGAAGAGATGACGAAGTTCTTCGGCCTTTACGCGTTGTCGGGACAGGTGACCACGTTCATCGCGCCCATTCTCGTGGCGACAATAACGGGGCTGTATCACAGCCAGCGCGCGGGCTTCGCGTCGATTCTCCTGCTGCTCATCGGCGGCGTCGCGATCATGGCGTTCGTGAAGGAAGAACGGTCCGAGTCGATCAAGCCCGTCTGATCGCGCCGTGCTGTATATTCGGCGGTCACTCTTTTCTGGGGACGCATCGAGATGAAGTTGTATGAAATGACCGCCGCACCGAATCCGCGCCGCGTGCGGATCTTCCTCGCGGAGAAGGGCATCACCGTGCCGTTCGTGCAGGTCGACATGCGCAAGGGCGAACACAAGGCGCCAGAGTTCATGAAGAAGAATCCCAGCGGCAAGATTCCGGTGCTGGAACTCGACGACGGTACGTGTATCGCGGAGTCGGTGGCGATCTGCCGCTACTTCGAAGCGCTGCATCCGAAGCCGTCGCTTTTCGGCGCCACGCCAAAAGGACTCGGCCGCATCGAAATGGCGAATCGACAACTCGAACTCGAGCTGCTGAGCCAGGTCGGTGTGTCGTGGGTGAACGGGCCCATCGTGGCGCAGATGGCGCCGGGACGCTTCAAGCAGAACCCGCAGGCGAAAGAGTCGAGCGACGCCGCCGTTCGCAGTTTCTACAAGCGCCTCGACGGTGAGTTGGCGCACCGCGAATACATGGCCGACAACGCGTATTCGATTGCCGACATCACGGGTCTCGTCACCATCGACTTCGCAGGCTCGTTGGTAGACCTGAAGCCCGATGCATCGCTGGCAAACTTGTGGCGCTGGCACGCGGCCGTGTCGTCACGGCCGAGCGCCAAGGCCTGATCAGCGGCCCTGATCTAACGGTTGGACCAGATCTCGGAGCGGTCGTCGTTGCGTCCCTGACTGGGACTGCGGCGGCGCCGCGGCGCACCGGATGAAGCACCGTTTGCGGACCGATCGCCGTTAGCCGATCCATTGCCGTTGGCGGACCGATTGCCGTTGGCGGACCGATTGGCATTGGCCGACCGGTTGGCGCTGCCAGGCCGGTTGCCGTTGGCCGACCGGTTGCCGTTGGCCGACCGGCTGGCGTTGGCTGACCGGCTGGCGTTGCCGGACCCATTGCCGGATCGGCTCGATGTGGACGAACGATTGCCGCGTTGTGCGGATTGCGCTTCCCGAACCGGCGCTGCCTCTCGCAGCGACGCATCCACCTCGACCTGCATCACGCTGATCGGACGTCGTATCAATTTCTCGATGGCGCGCAGGCGCGGCCGTTCCGAACTGTCGCACAACGACATTGCAATGCCGGTTGCTCCGGCGCGGCCGGTGCGACCGATGCGGTGCACGTAACTCTCCGGTTCGTGCGGCAGCTCGAAGTTGAACACGTGGCTCACGGCATCGATGTCGATACCGCGTGCGGCTATATCGGTGGCAACGAGCACCCACGTCTTGCCGTTCTTGAAGCTCTCGAGCGCGCGTTGCCGTGCGTTCTGCGACTTGTTCCCGTGAATCGCTTCGGCGGCAATGCCGTCGCGATCGAGTTGCTGGGCCACGCGGTTGGCACCGTGTTTCGTCCGCGTGAACACGATTGCACGCGTTACAGCGGGTTCGCGCAGCAGCTTCGTCAGCACCTGACGCTTGTCACCATTTTCGACGAATACCACGTGCTGGTCGGTCAGATCGACGGTGACGGTTTTAGGCGACACATCGATGCGGACGGGATCGCGCAGAATTTCGCGCGCGAGCGCCGCAACCTCTTCGGGCATCGTTGCGGAGAACAGCAGCGATTGGCGCGCTTTCGGCAAGCTGGACACGATTCGGCGCACGTCGCGGATGAAACCCATATCGAGCAAACGGTCCGCTTCGTCGAGCACGAGCAGCGAGACCTTGTCGAGCCGCGCGAGACGTTGCCCAACGAGATCGAGAAGGCGCCCCGGAGTTGCCACCAGCACGTCCATGCCACGGCGCAAAGCGCTGGCCTGCGGGTTCTGGCCGACGCCGCCGAAGATCGTCGCGACGCGAAGGTTGAGGTGCTTGCCGTACGCTTCGAAGTCTTCACCGATCTGAATCGCGAGTTCGCGCGTCGGCGCGAGAATCAATGCGCGAACCGTATCCGCACCCGCCGGCGGGCCGGATTGTACGAGTCGTTGCAGCAGCGGCACGGCGAACGCGGCGGTCTTACCGGTGCCGGTCTGCGCGATGCCGAGCAGATCCTTTCCGGCAAGCAGTTGCGGAATCGCCTGCGTCTGAATCGGAGTGGGTTGTTGGTAATCGACCGCGGCCAAAGCACGGCACAACGGTTCGATGATGCCGAGATCGGCAAAGAGTGAGTCTGTCACTTGAATTTCTTCCTTGAGCGCACACGTGCGCGTTCGACAATCGAACGCATGCGGCGTCGCGCGATTCCGTGATCCACGCGCAACTGGACTAAACGGGGGATTAACGAGGGATTGAGATGACGAGCTTCACAGCGGAAGCAGGTGGCGCGTTCTCAATGTGGCGCGCACGGTGCACTAAGCACCTGCAATTGTCAATCAAAAGGCCCATACTGCGCCCGATTTGCGTCGGCAGCACTGCACGCCGCGAAACTCCGTCACACATCGACTCGAGAATTCAGTGCCTCATCGCCTCAGATCGAATATCAGCTGATGAGCCGCGTCTCCCAACGCAAGCGCATCAAACCGTTCCGCGAAAGCTCCGACGTAAAGGCCACTGCCCTCTGCGCTCTGGACTTCGGCCTGTTCGCGCTTTTGCTCGCCGGCGTGATTCTCATCCCCAACATCTTCGTAAAGGTGGCGGCGTCTGCTGCGCTCGGCCTTCAGATCGCGCGCTTGTTCGTGCTTGGTCACGATGCGTGTCACCAGAGCCTCTTTCGCAACAGGCAGGCCAATCGCTGGGTCGGCCGGTTGCTGTTCCTGCCGTCGTTGACGCCCTACAGCCTGTGGGAAGTCGGCCACAATCTCGGCCATCACGTGTACACCAACCTGCGTGGAATGGACTATGTCTGGACGCCGCTGACGAAGCGCGAGTTCGATGCGTTGCCGGCATGGCGCCAGCGTCTCGAACGCTTTTACCGCTCGGGGTTTGGCCACGGCGCCTACTATCTGGTCGAATTGTGGTGGCGCAAGTTGTTCTTCGCGGCGCGCAGCGAGATTCCGACTTCGCGTCCCGAGTTCTTCAACGATTCGTTCCTCGCGCTCGCGTTCGGGCTCGTGTGGATCGGCGGCCTCGTTGCGGCCGCGCTCGCAACCCAGCAGAGCGTCGCGCTGCTGCTTCTCACCGGATTCGTGGCGCCGTTCCTGTTGTGGAACTGGATCATGGGCGCAGTGATCTACTTCCATCACACACATCCGCTGCTCGCGTGGTACGAAGACATCGATCTGTGGGAAGCGGCGCGCGATACGGGCTGTAACACCGTGAACGTGCAGTTTCCCGGAAAACTCGGCCGCGTGTTGAACAACATCATGGAACACCCGGCGCACCACCTTGACGTGCGCATCCCGCTGTACAACCTCGAAGCCGCACATCGGACGTTGAACGAGCCGGGGCAGGTCGCACAGTTGTTTTCCTTGCGGTTGATTCGCGACTGCGTGTCGCACTGCAAGCTGTACGACTATGAAGCGCGGCACTGGACCGACTTTGCCGGACGACAAACGAGCCCCGCGCTTGCGTTCGAGCACGCCCAACACGACACGGCCTCGCCGCTCACCGCTGCGCGGTAGTATTGGTCGCATGAAGCGCTCGTTGGTTGCATTGCTGTTGCTGGCCGCGTCTGCGTGCTCGCATCTCGCGACCGTGGCGCCTAACGATGCGGATCTATCCGGAACCTGGGTGCTCGATGCGCGACGCAGCGATTCGCCGCCGCCGATGGGACATCGCCGGTCCGAAGCCGATGAGGGCGAAGGACGGCCGTCCGGCGGTGGTGGGCAGAGTCCGGCGCGTTTTGGCGGACCGACGCCGCTGCTGACGATGGTGACCGCTACCGAAATGACCATCGACCAGGATTCGAAATCGATGGGCGTTGCGTATCCGAACGAACCCTATCGCGACATCAAATGGGGCGAACAGAAGCGGGGCCTTTTCACCATCGAAGCAGGGTGGGAAGCGCAGCAGCTGGTCATCGTCACCAAGAGTCAGCCGATGACCGTTCGCGAGATCTATAGCTTGAGCGATGCAGGCAGCACGCTGACCATCGTGATCGAGCTCAACAGCAAGCGGATGGGCGACCGGCACCTCACGCGTGTTTTCACACGCAAGCCGGCCGCGACTGAATCCGCTCGTTAGCGCTGTTGAAAGCGGCCTGTTAGAAGTCCCAGCTGACCTGCAGCCCCACCGTGCGCGGACGGCTCGGGCCGAAGTAGTGCGCGGGCAACGCGGCACCACCCTCTGCGACACCGTCGTATGACACCTGATCGGTGACATTCTCGACGTAGGCGATGGCCGACCATCCCGACTCCGCACGGTAGCCGCCGCGCAGCGTGAGGTCGACATACGCGTTGTTCACGGCTTCGTTCAACTGCAGCAGGCCACCGTACGTTCGGCTTTGCCCGTAGAGCTCAGCGGAAAAGACGATGTCGCCGTCGTGCGCTGGGAAATGCGCGTTGATCACCGCCGAGCCGGAGTACTTCGGCACTTGCGGCAACGGCTTTCCGTCGCACGCGCTATCGCCATCACACAGCGCCTCGGCCTGCTTCGCCTCGGTGTCGCCATAGGCGCCCGCGAGATACAGATCGAGGTTGTCGGTGGCGATCCACTCGAGGGTAGTTTCCAGGCCCCAGCCATCGACCTTACCGACGTTGTCCACCACGATGCCGCCGCCAGTGCCGGGCACGTTCACCTGCAGGTCTTCATACGTGTAGTAGTACACGTTTGCGGCGATGCGAATGCGGCCGTCATACACCTCGCCCTTGGCACCGAGTTCGTACGACCACACCGTTTCGGGGTCGAACGTATCGGGCCGCGCATCCGCCTGCGTGACGCCGACCGTACCGAACGGCTGATCGGGGTTGATTGCAAAGCTGCCGAAGCCGCCCGACTTGTAGCCACGAGTGACGCTTGCGAACGCCATCCAGTCGGCGCTCGGGTGATAACGCACGATGGCGCGCGGCGTGAACTCGTCGAAGTCTTTCGTGTCGTTCAGATAGCCATCGGTGGTGAACCCCATCGCCCAGAACGGGCCGAGCTCGCTCTCTACCGGCAGCGCGTTCAATTTGAACTTCTTCTCGTCGTACGTGTAACGGACGCCGAGGCTCGCATCGAACAGTTCGTTGAAGGCGTAACTCAGATCGACATACGCAGCCCAACCGGTGTATTCGCCCTTGTCGCGGTTCGATTCGAGCAGGCCGACCGGAGAGTAGGTGAATCCGGGAAACGCCTCTGCACACGTCTGACCTTCGTAGTAGTACACACACATCGCGTCTTCGGCGGCGTGCTGGGAAAACAGTGCCTCGATGTCTTCCTGGTAATACGACACACCCGCGTACCATGAAAACGCATCGGCGCTATGCGAGACGAGGCGAAACTCCTGTTCGAAATAGGTCCCCTTCTGGTCTTGCGCATAGTCGTTCACGGCAACCGACATCGCGTCGAAGTCTTCCGCGTACACGTACTCGTGGTCTTTGTAGCCGGTCTGCGACGTCAGCGTTGCGAAGTCGAGATCCCAGTCCACCTGCAGGTTGTAGCTCCAGATGTTCGAGTTGTCTTCCTCGCCGAGGCCCATGTTGCTGCTGATGTTGCGATTGTCGTTCGGCATGCCGATGTCCGGAAACAACGCCAACCAGTTTTCCCAGGTCTCGCCTTTTTCGGTGGCGCGATACATCGAGCCCGACTGCTCGCGATGTTCATACTCGATCATGAAATTCACATCGACCGTGTCCTGCTGATACCGCGTCGAGATCCTGCCGCCACTGTTGTCGTGCGCGATCAGGTTGTTCTGCGTCGGTTTGAACACGTTGTTCACGTAGCCGTCTTCCTGCGAGTGGAAGCCCGCCACGCGAAACGCGAGATTTTCGTTCACCGGCAGGTTGATGCCGCCTTCGAGCAGGCCATGACCACGCTCACCCACGTCGAGACTGACGTACCCGTCGTTGCCGGTGAATTCCGGCCGTTTAGTGAACACGCTGATCGCGCCGCCGATCGAGTTGCGTCCGAACAGAAACCCTTGTGGGCCCCGCAGCAGTTCGGCGCGTTCCACGTCGTACAGCGTGGTGACCACCTCACCGTTGCGACCTTGATAGATGTTGTTCTTGAACACGCCCACGGACGGATCGCCGCCGATACCGAAATCGTTCGTGACGATGCCACGGATCGAAAGCGTGTCGATGAAGCTGTCCTTCGAATTGCCGGTGATACCCGGCGTGAATTTGACGAGGTCCTTGATGTCGTCGAGTTTCGTATCACGTATGAACGTGCTCGTGAACGCGGACACCGCCAGCGGCACTTCCTGGATCGATTCGGCGCGCCGTTGTGCCATCACCACGATCTCTTCGACCTCGTCGGCCGCTTGCACGCCAACCGCGTTCATCGCGGTGATGACGGCGATGGAATGCGCGAGCATGCCCGAGCTGGATAGCTTGAATTTCACTGGAGACCCCTTTGCAATCGCGTTTGCTGGTTTGCTTGCGTCGCTGCACTCGTTCCTGCACGCCTGGCCTGCATGTCGAGCGTCTTTTTGCGCACAGGCGTAAACCTAAACTGGATGGCGCGATCGCCGCAAGCGAATCAGATCAGCCGTGCCTCGCTCAGCACATCGATCGTGGGTTGTAGTTGCGTCTCGTAGCGGCGCCAACGATCTACCGAACGCCGGTACACCGGCTCACGCACCTGAATGGCGCTTGCCGTGCTGACGGCCGCACTGTTTCGGTGAAAGGCAACGCACGCGTCCTCCCACGGCAACGACAGATGTGCGATTACTCTGCGGGCCTCGTGTTCGAGATCGGCGGTCAGGTCTTCGTATGCGACGTCGATGAATCGCCCGGGCAGCACGGCCGCCCAATGTTGCATCAGCCGCCGATAACGAACGTAGTGGCGCGCCATCTCGCGTTGATCGTAGGAATGAAAGTACGCATCCGCGAACAGCTGCTTGTAGTTGGCGAAACAACTGTCGACGGCATTGCGCGTGACGTGCACGATGCGTGCATTCGGTAACGCTTTCGCGATGAGCCCCACGTAGAGAAAGTTGAGCGGCAGTTTGTCGACGAAGCGCGGCTGAGTACGGCGCAAGCGCGTCGTCGAACCGAGATACAGTTCGCCGAGCGCCTTCGTATCGACGTTGGCGGCGGCTGCGAAGATGGCTGCCGCATGGCGCGGCAAACCGGAAACGCCCGTCATGCGCCGTACGGCAAACGGGAACTGCTGCACCTCTCCCGCCGATTGCACCTGCGAGTGGCTCGAGACGACGCGCTCCATCAACGTGGTGCCGGTGCGTGGAAGACCGACGACGAAAATCGGTGACGCGTCGTCGCAACCGCTACGGTTCGCGGCACACCACTGCGACGTGAACGTCGCGGCGATCGCGTCGAACGTAGCCTGGTCGCCAGCCTCGTCGTAGTCGACGGTGGCTCGCTTCGCTGCCGCGCCTCGCGCAAATGCCGCGAACGCGTCGTCCCATTGTTCGAGATCCTCGTACTCCTTTCCGATCGCGTACTCGATGAACGCGAGCGCGGCCGGCTGCCCGGCGTATCTGTCGCACAGAGTTTTCATTCGCTCGATGTGCTGCGCAGTAGTGGCGGTACGCGCGTTGGCGAACATCCAGTGCGCTTGCGCGTTGTCCGGATCGGCCGCGAGCGCGGCATCGAGCGCCTGCTGCGCATCCACCGCGCGACCGAGTGCGATCAGATTGCTCGCATGATTGAGCTGCAGTGCAGCCACGTCCGGACGGGCAGCAGCAGCGCGTCGATGCCATACATCGGCCGCAATGCGATCGCCCAACAACCCCAGCACGGTGCCGAGCAGATCCTGCACCACAGGATCGGAACTGCCGAGCGCCAGTGCACGCGCCAGCGCTTGCTCGGCCGGCTCGCTTAGTCCCGACTGAAGCAGCGCGTGCGCAAGCTGCGTCCAGGCAGCGACGTGATCGTTCTGCAGGCGTGTTACCGATCCGAATGCGCTGATCGCAGTTTTCAGATCCCTGCGCTGCACGCCTATCAGTCCGACGAGAAAATGCGCTGGGACGGATTTCGGATCGCGCGCGAGTATCTCGCGACACGCATTCATCGCCACATCGAAGCGGCCGGCGGTCAAGCCGGCGTAGCCGTCGCGCAGGCGCTGCTGAATGTCGCTCATACGAAAATGCAGGTCAGCCGAGGAACTCGCGCGCACCGACGTCGATCGCGTGCCGACTGTGTCGACGCGCCATCGTCGTGAACATCTCGTCGCCGCGCGCCGTCTGTTGTACGAGCATCGATGCAATCACCGTAACGGAGAATCCCGCGAACGCGCCGCGACGATAGTCGTTCCAGCACTGCGCCCATGGATAGTTCTCGATTCCGGCGGCACCGAGTCGCGCGTGATAGGCACGCACCAGGTCGCGCTCGACGTCCCGCCGCACCTCCGGTATCAGGCCGGCACCGAGAAAATACGCAACGTCTCCCAACGGACTGCCTAAGGTGATGCTCTGCCAATCGACGACGCTGATGCCGGGCGGCCGGCTGCGTTCGTCGATCAACAGATTGTCGAGGCGATAGTCAATGTGAATCAGCGAGAACGGCACCGGCAACGCGTCGAATGGCGCGCCGTTCGATCCACCTACCGCTTCGATGATGGCAATTTCATCTTCGGCAAGCCGAGCGCCGTACCGGTCGAGAAAACCAGGCAGATGCTGCCGGTACAGCGTGCGCATCACTTCTGCACCCGCGGCATCGGGCTGCCCGAGCCAATCGATGCCGAGCAACGAAGCGTCGCACCAGCTGGGAGCATGCAGGCCAACCAGTTCCAGTACCGCCGCGCGCGCAACATCGGCCGAGCAACCGACCAGCTGATCGCCCTGCCGCGCCGGACTGAGGTCTTCCAACAGCAACGCGAAGTGTGGTCCTTCGCCTTCGATCTCGGCGTAATAGCAGCGCGGCGTCGATATCGACACCCGTCGCTGCATCGTGCGATAGAACGACACTTCCTTGATGTAGTTCTTCAGCGCCACGCCGGTGGCGCGGCTCGTGGGATCGTCGGAAGGAAACTTGCCGACGAGACTGTGCGGAACCGTTGGATCGTCACCCTCGAGCTCGAGCGCAAAGCGGATGCACTTGCCGATCTGGCCGGTACCGATGTGTGTTCGTGTGAAGTTATGGACGCTGACCTTGTGGTGGCCGGCCTCGTGCAGCCGATCGGTCAGCCACGACGCCGTGATCGATTCACCGGTCGGGATATCGGTCATGGCGTCGTGGTCTGCCGGCTACTGATACTTCTTCAGTTCGGCGCGGCCGACGACCAGGTGATGCACCTCATCCGGACCGTCGGCGATACGCAACGTGCGCTGGCCGGTGTACATGTCGGCAAGCGGCGTCCATTGCGACACACCGGTGGCGCCGTGCATCTGAATCGCCTGGTCGATGATCTGGCACACGCGCTCCGGCACCATCGCTTTCACCATGTGCACCCAGATGCGCGCTTCCTGATTGCCGAGTACGTCCATTGCACGAGCTGCACGCAACACCATCAGCCGCATTGCTTCGATCTCGATCCGTGCACGCGACACGATCTCGAGGTTCTTGCCGAGTTGGATGATCGGCTTGCCGAACGCCTCGCGCGTCATCGTGCGCTTGATCATCAGGTCCAGCGCACGCTCGGCCTGTCCGATCGAACGCATGCAGTGGTGGATGCGACCCGGTCCAAGGCGTACCTGCGAAATCTCGAAACCGCGGCCTTCGCCGAGAAGGATGTTCTCCTTGGGCACGCGTACGTTGTCGAGCTTGATGTGCATGTGGCCGTGCGGCGCATCGTCGTGGCCGAACACCATCATCGGGCCGAGGATGGTCACCCCGGGCGTGTTCATCGGTACGAGAATCTGTGACTGCTGGCGGTGACGCGACGCGTTCGGGCTCGTTTTGACCATGCAGATCATGATCTTGCAGCGCGGATCGCCTGCGCCTGAGATGTAGTACTTCTCGCCGTTTATCACCCATTCGTCGCCGACTAGTTCTGCGCGCGTGCCGATGTTCTGCGCGTCGGACGACGCCAGGTGCGGCTCGGTCATGCCGAAACACGAACGAATCTCGCCGTTCAGCAGCGGCTTCAGCCACTTTTCCTTCTGTTCCGGCGTCCCGACGCGTTCCAGCACTTCCATATTGCCTGTGTCGGGCGCACTGCAGTTGAGGCATTCCGACGCCAATGGCTGACGACCCAACTCGGCCGCGATGTATGCGTAGTCGAGGTTCTTGAGCCCCTCACCGGTTTCGGCATCGGGCAGGAAGAAGTTCCACAGTCCCTGCTTCTTCGCCTGATTCTTCGCCTTGTCGAGCAGTTCGAGCTGACCCGGTGCCCAACTCCAACGGTCTTTGCGGCCCTCGCCGAGTTCGTAGAATTTGTCCGCGATCGGCGCTACTTCTTCCGCGATGAATTTCTTCACGGCCGCGAGCAGCGGCATCGCTTCTTCCGACATCGACAGGTGATACATGTCGGCGTCTTTTTCAGACGCTTTGAGATCCAACTGAGCCATGGGGGTCCTCCCGAACGTACTTGTGTGTCGCTCGGAAGCTTAACCGGGAATGTGGTGGGATGGAGCTTCGAATGACGGCTGGCGTGGGGGAATGCCGGTTCGGACTCGCTCAAGCCGTCCGTGGGCGCTCGATCGCGGCCATCCATGGCCGCTCACGGTCCTCACCGACATTCCCCCACGCCGGCCTAGGTCGAACTGAATCGCCAGCTTGTGGAGAAACACCAACGCGCTAAAGCGCGTTGGTGCAGAACGCGCGCTTAGCGCGCGTTCCTCTCTCTTCCCATTTTGAACGAAGGCGCGACTTCGATGATGGAGGTGACGGCTGATCGGTGCTGAGGGGCATGAGATGAGATGGACGCTGCCCTCTCTACTCACCACCGACACCGAGGTTGTCACCGTGAAGAAGCAAAGAAGTTTGATAGGGAGTGTGGAACCCCTGGAGCCCGTACGGCATCGATGTGCCAAAGTGGAAGTG
>JBGSNQ010000021.1:0-42726 GCA_041739525.1 Pseudomonadales bacterium
TCGCGGCCATCCATGGCCGCTTATATGGACGCTGCCCGTTTGGGCAAGTGAAGACTTCGTTTCGATAGAGAAGACGGATGCAGTCTTATATTCGGCCTGTTGGTGCAGACTGAGGGTCTGCTGGCCTTGATGAATTTCGCGAAGGAAGTCCTCATCTCACGCCAGGACTCGAGGTCCATGCGGCCAGTCAGGTTTGCTTCCTCACGGTCCGACCGTTCCACCATCACGAGAGTGTCACCCGCTCAACCGTTGTGAACTGTTGCTGTGCTCGGCTATGCCGTGGTGGCTCGATGCCAACTGGCATCGAAGGTTCGATCGTGGGCCAACAACCCCCACATCGTGCGCGCCATCTTGTTGGCGAGCGCAACCGCGACCACATGGCTCGGCCGGCGCTGCAACAAGTCACTGAGCCATCTATCCAGGGGTCGATCGCGGTGTCGCCGCGCGTGACTGATCAACACCGAGCGGGCGCCTTGGACTAGCAACATGCGCAGGTAGCCGTCACCGCGTTTGCTGATGCCCAACAACTTGACCCGACCACCGGTGCCGGACTGTCTCGGCACCAGGCCGAGATAGGCGGCGAACTCACGTCCTGAACGGAACTGTTTGGCATCGGCGACGCTCGCGATGACCGCACTGGCAATGAGCGGACCGACGCCGGGGATCTCGGCAATGCGCTGACAGTCAGGTTCGCTGCGTTGCCACTGCTGGATACGTTTTTCGAGTGCATCGATATGACTCGTGGCCGTGCGCAATGACTCGAGCTGTTCGAGCAATGCCTCGCGCAACAGCTCCGGTACCGGTCCATCGACATCGCTCAACAGGTGTGTCGCGTTCTTCAGCAACGTGCGCCAGCCGAGTGGCACCACCACTCCGAACTCGTACAACAGGGAACGGATCTGATTGGCTTGCATGGTGCGGGTCTTCACGCACTGTGTCCGTAGTCGATGCAACGACAACACGGCCTGTTGTGTCTCGCTCTTCAATGCGACGAAGCGCATGTCGGGCCGTTGTGCCGCTTCCCAGATCGCCTGGGCATCGGCGGCATCGGTCTTGTTGGTCTTCACGAACGGCCGCACGAACTGGGCTGCGATCAACCTGACCTCGTGTCCGAGGTGAGCGATCACGCGCCCCCAGTGATGTGCTGAACCACAGGCTTCCATCGCCACTACACCGTGCTTTGACGTGGCGAAGAACGCCGACACCTTGTTGCGTGACAAGGTCTTGCGATGGATCACACCGGAGTCGGTATCGACCCAATGCACTTGAAAAACCTGCTTTGCCAAATCCAAGCCATACGTCGTAACGTGGTTCATGTGGTTCCCCTGTCCCTTGAAGTGTTTGATATGCACTTCCACTTTGGCACATCGATGCCGTACGGGCTCCAGGGGTTCCACACTCCCTATCAAACTTCTTTGCTTCTTCACGGTGACAACCTCGGTGTCGGTGGTGAGTAGAGAGGGCAGCGTCCATCTCATCTCATGGTCCTCACCAACATTCCCCGACGTCCGCCTGGGTTGAGTTTCCGTCGCACAGTTTGGGTGGGTTGGGATGCACCAACGCGCTAAAGCGCGTTGGTGCGGAACGCGCGCGTCAGCGCGCGTTCTTCCTCTTTTCCCCCAAAGAGCGGAGGCGCGACCTTTGATGTTTGAAGGTGACGGCTGATCGGTGCGGCGGGGCATAAGCGGCCATGGATGGCCGCGCCTGAGCGACCTGTCAATTCACAACAGACAGGACGGCTCGAGCGCCCCCGCCGCACCGATCAGCCGTCGCCCACCCGCTCCAGGATTTCGCCCCTTCGCTACAACGAACTCACCGTGTGTCCGCCGTCGACCACCACAATCGAACCCGTCATGTATCGGGAAGCATCTGACGCCAGCAGAAGCAACGGCCCGTCGAGATCGGCGAACTCGCCGAGTCTTCGTTGCGGAATGCGTTTGACGAACTCAGGTGCGACGTCGCTGTCGAGCAGCGCCTTGCTGACGTTCGTGTAGATGTAGCCCGGTGCGAGTGCGTTCACGCGGACATTGAATTTGGCGCCTTCGAGCGCCATCACGCGCGTCGCCTGATTCACGCCGGCCTTCGATACCGCATACGGAAAAATGCCTTTGGTCGTTCGTTCGCTCGTGATCGAACTGATGTTCACCACGACGGCGCCGGATTGTTTGTGCGCGGCGACCCGGCGGGTCAGTTCGCGCGTCATCCACCAGACGCCTTTGAGATTCGTATCGATTACGCGGTCCCAGCCGTCCTCATCGAGCGTGACGAACGTGTGCGCGCCGGCTTCTACACCGGCGTTGTTGACCAGAATGTCCACCGGGCCGAAGTGTTTTTCCGCTGCGTCGAAGAACGCGGTCACGCTTGCCAGATCGGAAACGTCGAGTGGTGCGGCGTATGCCTCGCCGCCGGCAGCACGAATCTCCGCGACGCGCTCCTCGAGCTTTGCAACAGTGCGTGCGCCGAGCACCACTTTCGCACCGGCGGCAGCCAGCGTTCCGGCCATATGTCGGCCGATGCCGGTCGATGCGCCGGAAAGTGCGGCGACCTTACCTCGCAGCGAGAAGATATCCATCAGCGTTGCCTCCGGTGATCGCTGTTCATGACCGCACCCACGTGTCGGTCCCCACGCGCGGCGGCGAGTTGGGCTTGTCGCGCACGCTCAGCGAACGCAGCGCGTTGCCGGTCGGTGTGTGCGCCGATGCAATTCGGGCAGCTCACATCGACCACGTAGTCCGGTGATTCGGTGTCGGCCTGCGTAAGTGCCGCACGGCAGGCATGACACGATGCGTAGTGCCCCTGCGCAAGGTCGTCAGTTACTGAAACGCGTTGATCGAACACGAAGCACTCGCCGGCGAAACGATTGTCTGCGCCGGTGGTTTCGAGGTATTCGAGAATGCCGCCGTCGAGTTGATAGACGTGCTCGAACCCGCGATCGAGCAGATACGCGCTCGCTTTTTCGCAGCGGATGCCGCCGGTGCAGAACATCGCCACCTTCTTGTGCTCGCGCGGATCGAGCGTATCGGCGAAGCGCGGAAATTCCTTGAATGAACGTGTGTGCGGATCGACGGAGCCGGGAAAAGTACCGAGCTCGATCTCGTAGCTGTTCCGCGCATCGACCACGGTCACGTCCGGATCGTCGAGCAGACGATTCCATGTTGCCGCATCGACGTGTACGCCTGTTCGGTTTGCCGGCTCCACCTCGGGGTGGTGCATCGCGATCAGTTCCGCACGAACGCGCACCTTCATGCGAAAGAACACCGGATTGTGGGCGTCTGCACGCGAGTGCCGCACGCGCAGCGCCGCAAACCGCGAGTCGCATTGCAATCGTTCTACGAAGGTACGCACTGCCGTGTCCGCTCCGGCCAACGTCGCGTTGATGCCTTCGTGCGCGAGCAGGATGGTGCCGCGCAGTTCGAGCTCGTCGCACCAGTTGCGCAGCGTTTCCGCGAGCGACTCGGGTTGATCGACACGGACGAAGCGATAGAACGTTGCGACATTCATCCCGCGTGCGATCCACCGAGACACGGCGGCGACATCGGCGCGGCGCCGAAGCGTTCGCGCCATTCGGCCTCCGTGTACGTGTGCAGCGCGAGCGCGTGAATTGACTTGGCCAGTTCGTCGGCGAGCACGCCGTTGACGCGCCGATGACGCGCGATCAAACGCTGCCCCTCGAACTCGGTCGCGACGAGCACCACCTTGAAGTGACTTTCCGAACCGCGCGGCACACTGTGATTGGCGCTTTCGTTGATCACTTCGAGGTGCAATGGCGCCAATGCTTCGGTGAGCTTGGCTTCAATGGTGCTTTGGACGGTCATGGCTTCAGAACCACCACGGAAACGTTGTCGAAACCGCCTTCGATCAACGCCGCGTCGACGAGTACGTCGACGATGCGCGTCGGTTCGGACGCCGCGTGTGCCGCACAGAATCGCGCGATCGTGGCATCGTCGATCATGTCGGTAAGGCCATCGCTGCAGAGCAGGAACATGTCGCCGTCGAGTGCGTCGACCTCCGTCAGATCACATTCCACATCCATCTCGATGCCGATCGCGCGCGTAACGATGTTGCGATTCGGCGCGCGGCGCGCTTCCGCGGCGGAGAGAATGCCCTGCTCGACGAGTTGTTGTACGAGGCTGTGATCGGAGGTGAGGCGCGCGAGCTCGCCATTTCGAAACCGATAAGCGCGGGAATCGCCGATGTGCGCCGCCACGAAACGTCCGTCGTGCATCGCACCCGCGACCAGCGTCGTCCCCATGCCGCTGAATTCGCGGCGTGAATCGGCCAGCGAATACACACGTCGGTTCGCCAGCTCCAGTGCCTCGCGCAGGGTTTCGCCGACATCGTCGGTGCCGAGCCGGTCCGTGTTCTCGACGAGGTGCTGCATTACCGCTTCTACGGCAGTTGCGCTCGCCACTTCGCCTGCCCGCAATCCGCCCATGCCGTCGGCGAGCACGGCAATGCCGAGACGAGCGTCGAACGCGAGGCAATCTTCGTTATTGTCCCGGACTTTTCCTTGATCCGAGCGTGCGGCGATTCGCATGATTGGCTGCTATTGCGGGAACCGACAGTTTACCGGGTGCGTCGCACCACGACGAGACGTCAGACGCGTCATCTGTCGCGCGCCGTTTTCACCGCATCGACGATGTGATGCCGCAGCTTGACCGGTGCCGTGCGGCGTTTGCGCATCCGGATGTTCAGCATTTCCACGCCGAACGAGAACGCCATGGCGAAGTAGATGTAGCCCTTCGGAACGTGCACTTCGAACCCTTCCGCGATCAGCGTGACGCCGATCAACAGCAGGAACGACAAGGCCAGCATCTTGATGGTGGGATGGTCCTCCACGAAGCGGCCGATGGAACTCGCCGCGAGCATCATGATCACCACCGAGATCACGATCGCCGCGATCATCACCTCGACGTGTTGCGCAAGACCCACCGCGGTAATCACGGAATCCAGCGAAAACACCATGTCGATGAGGCCGATCTGCAGCAGCACGCTGCCGAACGTCGCCGTGCCCGCCGCGTTGTGTTCGTCCACCATCCCTTCGAGGGCGTTGTGTACTTCCTGCGTGGACTTCGCGATCAGGAACGCACCGCCCAGGATCAGTATCAGGTCGCGCCCGGAAATTGCCTGATCCATCACGATGAAGAGGTCGTCCGTCAGCTTCATTACCCATGTCAGCGACAGCAGCAAAGCGATCCGCATCAGCATCGCGAGCGCGAGCCCGAAGAAGCGCCCGCGTGCGCGTTGTTCTTCGGGGAGACGACCGGTGAGCACCGAGATGAAGATGATGTTGTCGATGCCGAGTACGATCTCGAGCACCGTCAGCGTCAGAAACGCGAGCCATACCTGGGGGTCGGATAGGAACTCCATAGCAGGCCGTATACCTCGCACGAAAGGACGCGCATTCAATCACACGCCGTGCCGGCTCGAAACCTCGCGTGCCCGGCGCCTCGTGCATCGGCTACCATGCCATGCAGTCGAGTCGCAATCCGCCTGGGACTTCTGCATAGAGCAACCTGCATAGAGCAACATCGCATGGACAAATCCACCGAGCAGCGCATCGAAGCCGCAGTGTTCCGCCGGCTGCTGGCCCACCTCGACGAACGCAAGGACGTTCAGAACATCGACCTGATGAACCTCGCCGGTTTCTGTCGCAACTGCCTGGCCAAGTGGTACGCCGCTGCGTCCGAGGAAGCAGGGATGGCCGTCGATTACGAAGCGTCGCGCGAACGCGTGTACGGAATGCCCTACGACGAGTGGAAGCGCCGCTTCCAGAGCGCTGCCTCGCCTGAGCAGCTTGCCGGAATGGCCAAGCACGACCACTGATGGTCGACGCCGCGGTCGCGCTGCACGCCGTCAGCAAGACGTTCACCCACGTCGTCGCAGTCGACGGACTGTCGCTGAACGTCCCGCGCGGCGCGATCTACGGCATTCTGGGCCAGAACGGCGCGGGCAAAACCACCACCATCCGTATGCTCGTCGGCATCCTGCGCCCCGACAGCGGCACAGTGCGCGTGCTCGATTCCGACGACCCATCGCGAATCAAGGGTCGCCTCGGCTATCTGCCGGAGGAAAAAGGACTCTATAAGAAGATGAGGGTGCTCGACCTCGTCGCGTACTTCGGGCGCTTGAAAGGCATGAGCCGCGCGTCTGCATACTCGCAAGGCAGCCGGCTGCTCGACGAATTCGACCTCACCGACTGGCGCGAGCAGAAGTGCGAGAGTCTGTCGAAAGGCATGGGCCAGAAGGTACAGATCGTCGCGACATTGATACACGACCCCGAACTGATCGTGCTCGACGAACCGTTCTCCGGTCTCGATCCGGTGAACGTCGAACTCGTTCGCAACATCGTGCTGGCGCAGCGTGCCCGTAATCGCACGGTGTTGTTGTCCACGCATGTGATGGAGCAGGCCGAACAGATCTGCGACGGCCTGATTCTGATCAATCACGGTCGCAAGTTGCTCGACGGCACACTGAGCGACATACGCCGCTCCGCCGAACGCTCGATATCGATCGATTACGACGGCGATGGCGCTTGTCTCAAAGACCTGCCGGGCGTAACTCGCGTGAACGACGCCGGGCGGCACGCCGAACTGAGCCTGCAGCCCGACGCGGATCCGCAAGTGATCCTCGCGAGATTGGTGAACCAGCTGACGATCCGCCGCTTCGACACGCGCGAAGCGTCGTTGCACGAAATCTTCGTGCGCACGGTGGGGAACGACAATGGCAAGTGACACCGCGCGACTGGATCCGGCAAAGGCGCTGCTGGTCGCATCGCGCGAGTATCTCGAGAACGTCCGCACGCGCGGCTTCTGGATCAGCATCCTGATGATGCCGATCATCCTGGCCGTCGTTTCGACCGCACCGATGTTGCTGAGCGACGCCGAGAGCAAGGCGCGTTTCGCAGTGCTCGATCGATCCGGTTGGGTCGAGCGCAAAGTCGCAGCACGCATCATCCACGACGACGTCGCGATCCTTGTCGCCGCACTCGCCCGCATGCAGCCTAACGAGCGGCCTGAGGCGCTGGCGGACCTGGGCGAAGTGAATACCCCGGAAGACCGCGCGGTACTCGTCGAAGAAACTTCACGCCTGCTGGCATTGATGCGCCAGGCCGAGCTTGCAGTTGCCACACCAACCACGCCGGCGGAACGCATTGCCGCATGGTGGCGCGACAACTCCGATCAGATCGTAAAGCTCGCGCCAGGCGTTTCGTTGGCCAAATACTCGTACGTCGCGACTCCGGGAATCGACAAAACCGGTCTCAATCTGCTGCTGGCGAACGATCAGCTGATCGGCTACTTCGAGATCCCCGACGACCCCGTGGCCGATGCGTCCGGCGCCACTTATGTCACGCGCAAGCTGACGAATCAGGATGTCCGCAACTGGTACTCCGAACTGGTCACAGACGTGGTGCGCGACCGACGTATCCGCGAAGAGAACATTGCCGAGTCCGTGGCCGACTGGATTCAAACACCGGTGCAGTTCGCTTCGGTGCGTCTCGACAACAGCGGCGTCGAGTCGAAAGCCGAGCGCGCCGACACGCTTGGCCAATGGGCACCGGTCGCGTTCGTCTATCTGTTGTGGATATCGATATTCACGATCGCGCAGATGCTGCTGACGAATACGGTCGAAGAGAAGTCCAACAAACTCGTCGAGGTGCTGCTGTCGTCGGTTGCGCCGGTGGAATTGATGGCCGGAAAAATCGTCGGAATCGCGGCCACCGGCCTGACGATCGTCGGTTCGTGGCTGGCACTATTGCTTGCGGCTGCGCTGTGGCTGCCGCGTTTGCTCGGCGGTAGCGGCAGCGTCGATCTGTCTGGGTTGGTCAACGATCCGACATATCTCGTGTCGTTCATCGTGTATTTCGTGCTCGGGTATCTGTTCTACGCCTCGTTGCTGTGCGGTATCGGTTCGCTGGCGAACAACCTGAAGGAAGCACAAACGTTGATGATGCCGATCCAACTGCTGCTGATCGTGCCGCTCGTCGTGATGGTGCCGATCGGTCGCGACCCGAATGGTCTGCTCGCGCAGGCGCTGTCGTGGTTTCCGCCGTTCACGCCGTTCGTGATGATGAACCGGGCGGCGTTCCCGCCCGGATGGATCACCTACGTCGGAACCACGCTGCTGATGTTGGTCTCGATCTTCCTGGCGCTGCGCGCGGCGGCGCGCCTCTTCGAAACCGGCGTGTTGATGACCGGTAAGCCGCCGCGCTTGCGCCACGTATTCAGGTTGCTGCGAAACAAACGCCATGTCGCAGGCTGACAATCGCACGGTCGCACTGGCCGACCGTTTCGAATTCGTCGAGCGTATGAAGCGCAGCCAGCGGTTGCCGCCGCGCGGTCAGTTCCGCGTGATTGCCGCCGACGTCCGCGGCTCCGTTTCGAATAAATTCCCACACACGCTGTTTTTCTCGAGTCTGCTGGCCGCGCCCCTCTACCACGAGCTGATCGCCGCCCACTACACCTTGCCCGCAAGCGATAAGCACGGTCCGTTCAACGTCGCGGAAATGACGCCCGCCGACTTCGTATCGATCGATGCCGCCGAGTTCCAGCAACGCGTGGAGCAACATCTCGATTACCGGCGCTACGGCGCGGCTCGGATCGCTCCGGAGCGTCGTCAGAACGTCACCGACTTCGTCGACGTGTTGGCAACCCAGGCCTTCGAAATCTTCGCGCTGTCGCCGTGCGACTGGTTCAGCAATCCGGCAAACAACCGTTATCCGCACGAGTGGTCGCACTCGCTGCTCGAGTTCCACGAATACGTGTTATTCGATACCCTGCACCGCAAACTCCTTTGCCTGATGTTCGCCTTTGACTAACCATTCCGAAAAAGACGGCACCGACAGCGCAACCCGGCAACGCCTGCAGCGGATCTGGCGCGATTGGCGCGGCTTCGTCCTGTTCATCGCGGTGATGGTGGTGTTCCGCTCGGCGGTTGCCGATTGGAATCAGGTGCCGTCCGGCAGCATGAAACCGTCGATCCTGATCGGCGACCGCATCGTGGTGGACAAACTGGCATACGACCTGCGTATCCCGTTCACCATGACCCGAATCGCGCGCTGGGCGGAACCGCATCGCGGCGACGTGGTGACGTTCCCTTCGCCGCGCGATGAAACGCTGTACGTGAAGCGCGTCATCGGCGAGCCGGGCGACGTGGTCGAACTACGCAAGAACCGTTTGTTCATCAACGGCGTCGAGGCGCTATACACGCCGCTGACGGCTGAGGAAGTGAACGCGCTCGAGGTGGAGAACAAGCCGCAATACGAGTTCTACCGCGAGCAGATAGGCACGATGGACCACATCATCATGTTGCGTCGCGATCGCGACGAGTCCACGTATCAGTCGTTCCCGCCCACACAAGTTCCCGCGGGCAGCTACCTGATGTTGGGCGACAACCGCGACGACAGCGGCGACTTCCGCGTGATCGGTTTGGTCGAGCGGTATCGCATTCTCGGTCGCGCGCACGCGATCGCGTTTTCGTGGGACTACGAACACTTCCAGCCGCCGCGTTTCGACCGGTTCTTCGGCGGGCTCTCCTGAGAGGAGGCTGCTACCGGCGAAACAACCGGATCACGCCAAAGAACCGTCCCGCCTGAAAGCGCAAGCCGGCATGCTGACGATTTGAACGAGGGGAACGCATCGATTGCCCCGCGCGACGCGATGTCGCTACAGTCCGTGCAAAGTAAGGGAGGTGGCGACCTGAACCAGACATCGCCAGACGGCGCGGGTTCGACCGCGCTCGACCGCCAGCCGTTGACGCGCTGGCAACTCGCAGCCTATGGCTCACCTGCATTGCCGCTCGCGCTCGCGGGCATCCCGCTCGCGCTCTATCTGCCGCAGATCTACGCAGGCGACTATGGCCTGTCGCTCGCGGCTGTCGGCCTCCTGCTCATGCTCACTCGGATCACCGATGTCATCACCGACCCGATCATCGGTGTGTGGTCAGATCGCGTGCGCACACGATTCGGCCGCCGCAAGCCGTTCGTGCTGCTCGGCACGCCGCTCTACGTCGCGGCCGCGTGGTTCCTCTTCTTCCCGCCTTTCGAGTTCTCGGAGGTGACCTGGGCGGGAATGACGTTCGACAGCGGCTACGTCTGGCTCGGCGCGGCGTTGTTCATGGTGTACCTGGGCTCGACCATAAAGAACATTCCGTACGGCGCCTGGGGTGCGGAGCTCGCCTTCAACTACAACGAACGGTCGCGCGTCTTCGGTTGGCGTGAGCAGTTCACCGTGAGCGGCTCGCTGCTGGCCGCCTTTACGCCCGCCGTGATCCTGCTGTTCGGCTATACGAAACCGCTCGACGCGGTGTGGTTCCTGCTGGTCGGAATGCTGATCCTGATGCTGCCGCTCACGATCTATGCCGTCGTCGCCGTTCCCGAATATCCGCCGGTCGAACGGCGCAAGGAAACGCTCACGACGCGCGAAATGCTCCGCCTCGTTCGTTCGAACCGCCCCTATGTGATGCTCGTGACGATTTTCGCGGTGTCTGCCATCGGCACGCAGATGACGAATTCCTTGAGCCTCTTCTTCGTGACGCACGTGCTGCTCGCCGGACAGCTCTTTGGTCTGTACCTCTTCCCGTACTTCGTGTGCCAGGTGGCAGCGCTACCGCTATGGATGAAACTCTCGCGTCGCATCGGCAAGCACCGCGCGACGATGGCCGCCATCGGCTGGTATTCGTTCTGGTCACTCTTCATTCCGCTGATCGCCGTCGCGCCGGAAAGCTGGTTCGCCGCGTTCGAGGTACAGCGCATCGTGTCGTTCTTCTCCGAGTCACTCGCGCGGGACGCCACCGTGTACTTCGCGGAGGTCCCGACCGGGAAGTTCCTGTTCTTCATTGTCGTGATGTGCCTGAAGGGTTCCGCCGTCGGCGCGCTCGCCGCGCTGCCGAGCGCGATGCTTGCGGATGTGGTCGATCTGGACTCGAAGACATCGGGCAAGCAGCAGGCCGGCGCGTTCTTCTCGATCTGGTCGATGGTGGCCAAGTCCGCGCTTGCCTTTGGCGTGTTCGCAGGGACAGGGCTCGCAGCCTGGTTCGGCTTCGATCCCAAGGCGGATCCGATGAATACGACCAACACTGCCTTCGCGCTGCTGATGCTGGCCGTGCTGTACTCGATCGTGCCGGCGATCTTCAAGTTCGTAGCGATGCCTTTCCTCTGGAACTACCCGCTCACCGAAACGCGGGTGAAGGAGATTCAGGCGGAGATCCTGGCTGAGCGGGCGGCCGCCTGACGACCGACCGATTAGTTCAGACACACCCGTACGGTTATCCTTCCCCGCATCCAGTTCCCTCAATTGCCCGCACCGGAAAGGACAGACGCCGTGCCGCGATACACGCTCAACATCAACGGAACCGAGCAGGTGCTCGACGTCCAACCCGACATGCCCCTGCTCTGGGCGCTTCGCGATGTGCTCGGTTTGATCGGCACGAAATACGGCTGCGGCATCGCGCAATGCGGTGTGTGCACCGTTCACGTCAACGGCACCGCGATGCGATCCTGCGTGACCACGGTGGCGTCGATCGCCGGACAGAAGGTGACCACCATCGAGGGGCTCGCGAACGGTGCCCAGTTGACCGCGCTGCAGCAAGCCTGGATCGACCTCGATGTGGCGCAGTGCGGCTACTGCCAGGCCGGCCAGATCATGTCCGCCGCGGCCCTGCTCGCTGCCAAAGCCGATCCCACAGACGAGGACATCGATGCCGCGATGGCGGGCAATTACTGTCGCTGCGGCACATACCTTCGCATTCGCTCGGCGATTCACAAGGCGGCGAGCACGAAGAGCGCGCTGTTCTACGATGCCACCCGAAGCGAGGAGCAGCACGCATGAATAGCGACCTGAACCTCCTGGCGGCGTCGGTCCGCAGAGCTGCGGCCACCCCCCTTGATCGCCGGGGATTTCTCAAGCTGACGGGTCTACTTGGGGGCGGCTTCGTTCTCGCGGCCATGACTCCATCGCTGTTCGCAGCCGCCGTTGAAGCTGCACCGCTGATCTCCAGCGCGGAACTGAACGCCTTCATCCGCGTCACGCCCGAAGGGAAAATTGTCATCTACTCCGCTAATGCGGAGATGGGGCAAGGGATCAAGACCGCACTGCCCATGGTGATCGCCGAGGAGATGGGCGCTAGCTGGAGCGACGTGGAAGTGCTGCAGTCTCCGGTAAACGAGAGTCTGTTCGGACAGCAGATGGCCGGTGGTTCAACCACTGTTCCCCGCACCTGGGATCAGATGCGCCAGATGGGCGCATCGGCCCGAGAGATGTTCATCGGCGCCGGTGCCATCGTGATGGAAGTACCGCGTGAAGAACTGACCGCAGCCAACAGCCGCGTCACACATGAATCAGGTGACTTCCGGACTTTTGCGCAGCTCGCAACCCTTGCCGCCAAGCAACGGGTCCCGGATGTCGCCACGCTCGAGTTCAAGGAGCGCGAGGACTACACGATCATCGGCACCGCGATCTCCGGCGTCGACAACGAGGCGATCGTCACGGGTGGCGCCTTGTTCGGCATCGATACGCGCGTGCCCGATATGGTGTATGCGGCCTATCAGAAGTGCCCTGCCATCGGCGGCAAGGTGGTCGACGCCAACATCGAGGAAGTCAAACGGCTGCCGGGCATCGTTGACGCCTTCATCGTCAAGGGCAACGACAACGTGATGGAACTGCTCGACGGCGTTGCCATCGTCGGCACGAACACGCATGCCGTTTTCAGTGCCAAGCAGAAGCTCAACGTGCAGTGGGATGAAACGAAGGCGTCAAAGGACAGCTGGTCGAAACTCGCGAACGATGCCAAAGCGCTGCATGGCAAACGCGGCAGCGAGCCCGTCGTGAAAAAGGGCGATGTGGACGCAGCGTTCGGGAACCCGCAGAACACGACCCTGGAGGCCTTCTACGAGTATCCGTTCGTCGCGCACCTCTGCATGGAGCCGATGAACTGCACTGCCCACTACAAAAGAGGATCAGGCGGCACGAAGGACACCGTTGAATTGTGGATACCTACACAAGGCCCCAGTCGAGCCTTCGGACCCATGAAGACCATGTTCGGTCTCGAACAGGATCAGGTCACCATTCACCAGATGCGCCTTGGCGGCAGCTTCGGCCGCAGAATTTTCAGCGAGTACGTCTGCGAAGCGACCGAAATCTCGAAGCGCGTCGGCAAACCCGTGAAGCTGACGTGGACCCGCGAAGACGACATCCGGCACGACTTCTATCGCGTGGGTGGGTTCCAGTCGGTCAAGGCCGCGGTGGACAAGTCGGGCAAGCTGATCGCTTTCGAAAACCATCACATCGGCATGCAGGCCAACGGACAGCCCGTCATCGGCAGCGGCTTCACCGCGAACGAGTTCCCGCTCGAGAGCATCGAAAACGGACTGGTGACCAACACGCTGTTCGAACTCAGGACACCCTGCGGCCCGTGGCGCGCGCCTCGCTCGAACACGAACGCGTTCGTGGTGCAGAGCTTCCTCGACGAAGTTGCGCGCAAGGCCGGCCGCGACTACCGCGACTTCCTGCTGGAAATTCTCGGGCCAGCGCGCTGGATCGAGGAAGGCAACATCCGGGCGATGCATACCGGGCGTGCTGCCGGCGTGATCAAGCTCGCCGCGGAAAAAGCCGGTTGGGGCAAGCCAATGCCTGCGGGTAGCGGGCTCGGGCTCGCCTTTTTCTTCAGTCATGCCGGTCACATTGCGGAAGTGGCCGAGGTCGAAGTAGACGCCAACAAGAAGCTCAAGGTGAAGCGGGTGACCGTCGCAGTCGATGTCGGCCCCATCATCAATTTCAGCGGCGCGGTGTCCCAGGTTCAGGGCGCCGTGATCGATGGACTGTCGACGATGATGACGCAGAAGATCACCATGGAAGGCGGCCGCATCCAGCAGTCGAACTTCCACGACTATCCCGTGCTGCGATTGCCATCGACGCCGATCGTCGATGTGCATTTCATCCAGAGCGATTATCGCCCGACAGGGCTCGGCGAGCCGGCGCTGCCGCCCCTTGCCCCGGCCGTTGGGAACGCGATCTTCGCGGCGACGGGTCAGCGCGTAAGGAAGATGCCGTTCAGCGAGGAAGGGTACTCGATCTGATCCGATACCGGCTGCGTCGCGTTGCAGGTTGGCGATGTCGAGCACCAACGAGCGGGGCCGGTCGTATGACGCAGCGTATTCGCTACGGGGTCGCGATCGGTACGTTGTGGTTGAGCTACTCGATCGTTTGCGGCGCAGAGCCGATTGCTCGGTCTCCAATGCTGCACGACACCATGCCTTGGAACCTGGAAGTGCTTGCCCAGCCGCCGACGTTCGAGTGGATCGATGCCGTGGCGCCAGTGCGATCGGTGCTGTACGACGGAGAACCGTATCGCGGCAAACCGACAAGGGTGTTTGCGTATTACGCGACGCCAGGTTCGCTGAACGGCGATGCGTCGCAGGACGCGAACCTGCCTGCGGTCGTACTGATACACGGCGGCGGCGGAACCGCATTCAGAGATTGGGTGGAGCAGTGGGCCCAGCGGGGCTATGCGGCGATCGCCATGGACCTTGCGGGGAGCCGGCCGATCGAAGGCGCCGACGCGTATGACAAGAAGAATCGAATGCGTTTGCCGGACGGCGGACCCGACCAAACGGACGAAACGACATTCGGCAGCATTACCGAGCCGGTAACGGAACAATGGACCTTTCACGCGGTGGCCGCTGCCGTCCGTGCGCACTCGCTGATACGCGGTTTTCCCGAGGTGGATGCGGATCGCACGGCAGTGATGGGTATCAGTTGGGGCGGCTACCTAACGAACATCGTGGCCGGTGTCGATAGCCGCTTCAGGGCTGCGGTTACGGTCTACGGTTGCGGCTTTCTGTTCGAGAACAGCAGATGGCTGCCGCAGTTCGCGAGGATGACGACCGATGAGAGGAAGCGGTGGGTGATGCTCTGGGATCCGTCGCGCTATCTGCCGGCGGTGTCGATGCCGATTCTGTTCGTCAACGGGACCAACGATAGGGCGTACCCGCTCGACAGCTACATGAGGAGCTTCGATGTCGTGCCCGGTGTGAAGCAGTTGCGGATCACGGTCAACATGCCCCATGGCAATCTCCCTGGTCGGGCGCCGATGGAGATCGGGGTATTCATCGATCAGCACCTTCTGGGCATGACGGCCCTGCCCACGGTCGGCGAGACGTGGATCCAAGACAGGCGGATCCATGCGAGATTCACCAGTCCCCAGAAACTGAACACGGCGGCGCTGCACCTGACCCGCGATCGCGATCCGGTCAGCGAACGGACGTGGCGGACGCTACCGGCAACAATCGACGGGGACATCGTTACTTCGGAAGCTCCACCCGCCGATGCGACGGGTTGGTTCATGACCATCACCGATGCTCGCGGGGCAACTGTCAGCACCAGAGTCACGATTCATGCAGGAGAGTCTGGTGTGCACTGGTTCGCTGCCGGCGCCATTGTGAAAATGTTGGCCGGTCTGGCGGTGTTCGTGGCGCTGGTCTACCTGGCGGCGCGAGTATGTAGTGCCAGGCGAAACGTAGGTCATCGCCGCACAGGGTAGATGCGTGCGGTGCCTTCTACCGGCGGACAGCCCCTTCCAGCCGCCGCGTTTCGACCGGTTCTTCGGCGGGCTCTTCTTGAGAGGTTGCTGCTACCGGCGGAACAGCCGCGTCACACCGAACACCAGCAGTGCGACCAGCACGGCCGCGATCACCACCGAAAGGCTCGCCAGTAGATATCCAAGCAGGTCGTCGTTGCTCAAGCCCAGGCGCCGTCCGACCCAGTAGCTGGCCGCCAACGCCGCGAGCAATCCAAAGAGCGTGCGCCATGGAGGTCGCGTAAAGCGGGGTTCGTTGTGGTTGGCAGTCATTTGCAGTTGGCTGGTCGCGGCGCTGCTATTCTACGGCGCGCCCGATGCAACCCCCGCAACCGATTCGAGTTCCCCAACGTGACGCAACCCGAACGCACGGCCATTTCCCAACAACGTTTCGATGCCGGCATCGCCGCGGGCGCGCTGCGCGATGCGCTCGTGGGCGAATCCATCGTCTGGCCGCAGGACGTAAGCGGGCTCGAGATACGCAACGTCACATTCGATCGAACCAGCTTCCGGCAAGCCGTGCTCACCGAGGCCCACTTCATCGATTGTCGCTTCACCGAGTGCAGTTTTCGCAGCAGCGATCTGAGCGACGGGCACTTCGAGCGGTGTCAGTTCTACGACGGTGATCAACAGGTGAACTGCGACTTCTCATATGCCGTGCTGCGCAACTGCCGCTTCGAGACATGCGATCTGACCACTGCAGTGTGCACCCGAACGCGCTCGTTCGGAATCGAACTGCGCCGCTGCCAGGCTTCGGGCGTCGATTTCTCCATGACCGATTTCAGCCTGAGCGCCGGCGACTTCGCCACTGCGACGTTCAGCGAATGCAACCTGGCTTACGCCGACTTCAGCAGCACCGTGTTGACCGGGGCCGTGTTCGCGGGCAGCCGCCTGTCACATAGCCTGTGGAACGACGCATCGCTCAAGGACGCCGATCTCTCCGGTTGCGACCTCGACAACATCGAAGCCCGCAGACTCGACCTGCGCGGTGCCGATCTGCGCGATGCGCGCTTCAACCGGCTGGACCCACGCGAAATCGACCTCACGGGCGTGCGCATGGACGCCGAGCAGGGGCTCGAGGTGCTGCGCACAATCGGGATTCAGATCGACTGACGCGGTTGAACCGCCTTAAGCCGGGTCCTTCGAGATCAGTTCCACTTCGAAGATCAACGCTTCGTTCGGGCCGATGCGATTGCCGGCGCCGCGCTCTTTGTAGGCAAGATCGGGTGGGACCACGATGCGCCACTTCGAACCAACCGGCATCAACTGCAACGCTTCTACCCAACCAGGGATCACGCCGTTCACGGGGAACGATGCGGGCGCACCGCGTTCCACCGAACTGTCGAACACGGTGCCGTCGATCAACGTGCCGGTGTAGTGGGTGGTGACGGTGTCGGTAACGCTGGGCTTGGGACCGGTCCCGGCGACGAGGATCTGGTACTGCAGGCCCGACTTCGTCGTCACGACGCCTTCTTTCTTGCCATTCTCTTCGAGGTACGCCTTCGCGGCGGCGAGATTCGTCTCGGCGGTTTTGGTTCGCTCTTCGGCGCGAGCGTCGTTCAACGCGTTGAGCGCAGCGAGCACCTGTTCTTCCGGTACCTTGGCCTTCGCGCCGGAGAATCCGTCTTCGATGCCGGCCTGAAAGGCCTTGGAATCGAGCGCGCTGCCGTACTGGTTATTGACGTTTCCGGCGATGTTGTAACCGAGTCCATAGCTTGCCTTCGCCACTTCGGACTCGAGTGCGGGTCCTTTCGGCGCTTCGGGCGGCGGTGCCTTCTGGCACGCGGCGGCGCCGAGCGCGAGCGCAATCACGAACGTCGTTCGTCCGAATGCAATGGACGCTGCACGTATCGCTACTTGCGAGGGCAATCGAATCTTCATAAGGTTGTTTCCTCGTCCGGATTACATCTTCTTACTGCGGCTCCAGGAACCTTCGAATAGGCTGCCTTGGAATCGTCGGGGCCGATCGGAATCCGCAGAGTCTTGAGTGGGACCTCAGGGTGAGAGCTTCGATCTCACGGAACCTAAGGTGCGACGCGGGCGTCAGAATACACGACTTGCAGTAGGCGGTGGTGATCGATGTTGGATCGAACTCTCGGATTTGGTGTGTCCGCGCGCGTTGCGATACGAAGCGGTGCGACACGAACCGGCGCGCAAATGGTGAGCGGCCTGATAGCTGCGTTGGTGACGACGCTGGCGCTTGCAGCACCACCTCCCAACGGCGCCGCACTGCCCAACGCAACCGCTACCACGACAGCGACCCCTACTCCGCCGGCCGAGGGATCGCCACCGGCACTCAGTTTCCCGATCCCGGAAGCACTGCATCCGCTCGACGTACATCCACGAACGAGTTTGTCGATCGTCGAACAGTTACGGCACAACCACTATCTGCAGAAACCGCTCGACGACGCGGCGTCGAGTGAGCTCTTCGACAAATACATCGATCTACTCGACAGCGGCCATGCGTACTTTCTCGCCTCCGACATTCAAGCGCTGGAGAAGTATCGCTACACACTCGACGACGCGCTGAAGCGCGGCGACCTCGACCCCGCATTCGACATCTTCAACCGCTATCAGGCACGCCTCGAAGAACGCCTCGAATTCCTGATCACTCAGTTGAATCAGGGATTGCAGACGATGGCCTTCGATACCGACGAGTCCATCGAGGTGGAGCGCAAGGACGCACCCTGGGCGGCGACCACCGCAGAACTCGACGATCTGTGGCGTAAGCGCCTGAAGGCAGCGGTGCTCAGCATGAAGCTGAACGGCAAACAGGTTGCCGAAATTCAGGACGTGCTGACGAAGCGCTACAAGAACCGCCTGAAGCAGGCGACGCAGACCAACAGCGAAGACGCATTCCAGGTGTACGTGAACGCGTATGCGAGCACCTACGATCCGCACACGCAGTATTTCTCGCCGCGTACGTCGGAGAATTTCAACATCAACATGTCGCTGTCCCTCGAGGGCATCGGCGCGGTGTTGCGAACGGAAGACGATTACACCGAAGTGGTGCGGCTCGTTCCAGCGGGTCCGGCCGAGAAGGCCGGCGCGCTGAAACCGTCCGACCGCATCATCGGCGTCGGCCAGGGCGAAAGCGGTAAATTGATCGACGTAGTCGGCTGGCGTCTCGACGACGTGGTCGAGCTGATTCGTGGTCCGAAAGCATCGGTAGTTCGTCTCGAGATCATTCCCGCCGCCGCAGAAGACAGCAAATCGCGCCTGGTCAGCATCACGCGCAACACGGTGCAGCTCGAAGAGCAATCGGCGCAGAAGAAGTTGCTGACGCTCCAGCAAGGGGGCACGACGCACAAGATCGGCATCATCGAGATCCCGACGTTCTACGTCGACTTCAAGGCGGTGCAGGAAGGCAACCCGGACTACAAGAGCACCACGCGCGACGTACACGCGCTGATCGACCAACTGAAGGCCGAAGGCGTCGAAGGCATCATCATCGACCTTCGCAACAACGGCGGCGGTTCTCTGCAGGAAGCCGATTCGCTGACGGGGCTGTTCATCAAGTCCGGCCCGACCGTGCAGGTGAAGACGGCCAATCGTCGCGCCAACATCTATGCCGATACCGATGACGCAATCGCCTGGGACGGCCCGATGGCGGTGATGGTGAATCGACTATCGGCCTCGGCTTCCGAGATCTTCGCTGGTGCGATTCAGGACTATGGCCGTGGGCCGATCATCGGCAGCCAGACATTCGGCAAAGGCACGGTACAAACGCTGATACCGCTGAATCGCGGCCAACTGAAGATCACGCAAGCGAAGTTCTATCGCGTATCGGGACAGAGCACGCAGCATCAGGGTGTACTGCCCGACGTCGAATTCCCCGAGGTTTACGACACCGACAAGATCGGCGAGAGCTCTCTCGACGATGCAATGCCGTGGGATGAAATCAAACCGGCTGTATATCCGCACGCAACACAAGTGCAAACCGTGCTGCCTGTACTGGTCGACAAACACCGCGACCGCGTTGCGACGAACCCGGACTTCGAGTACCTGCGCGCGTTGATGGACAAGAGCCGCGAAAACGCGAAGAAGACCGAGATCTCGCTGAACGAAGCGGTCCGCATCAAGGAGAAGAAGGACGAAGACGCGTGGCGCCTCGACATTGAGAACAAGCTGCGCACGGCGAAAGGTGAGCCGAAGCTGACGAGCATCGAAGAACTCGACGCAAAACTCGACGCCGAAGAAGCGGAAGACGACGCCGACGACAGCAGCAAGAAAACGCCTGAGGACGACGCGATGATCAAGGAAGGCGCGTACGTTCTGATCGACTACGTCAACCAGACGCGCCAGATCGCGAGCATCGCGAAGCCGTCGGTCGACACCGCAATGCAGTGACCCTTCGGCCGCACTAGCGCTCGTGCGTTAGGCGGCCTCGTAGTCAGACGGCAAAGTCGAGCGTTCGCTGATCGATCGCACGGCGTAACGCCGTTTCGAAATCCGCAATCGACATCGTGTGTTGCTGCGTCTGCCCATAGCGACGCAGCGTCACCGTCCCGTCGGCCTGCTCCCGTTCACCGACGATCAGCAGCAACGGAATTTTGCGCGTCGTGCCTTCGCGGATCTTCTTCGACACCGTTTCACTCTGCGTCGCGAGTTCCGCGCGCACCATCTGATTGCGCAGCCGATCGACGATGCTGCGTCCGTAAGCTTCGTACTGTTCCGACACGGTGAGCACCTGCACCTGAATCGGCGCGAGCCACGTCGGGAACGCGCCACCGAAGTGCTCGATGAGGAACGCCACCATCCGTTCATGCGTACTGAACGGCGCGCGGTGGATGCAGTACGGCATGTGCTCGGCACCGTCGGAACCCACATAGGTGAGCCCCATACGCGCGGGCTGCGCGAAGTCGAGTTGCACCGTGCTGACGGTTTCGTCGCGTCCCGTCACGGTCGGGAACTGGATGTCGATTTTCGGTCCGTAGAACGCCGCTTCGCCCGGGCCGTCGATGTAGTTGATACCGAGATCCTGCAATACCTCGGTGAGAATGCGTTCCGACTCGGCCCACGCCTGCGGATTGTCGATGTACTTTTCCTTGCCCTTAGGGTCGGTGAAGTCGGATCGCGACAAACGCACCGTGTAGCTGTCGAGGCCGAGAATGGCGTAGGCCTCTTTGTACATGGCGAGCACCGCTTTGAACTCGTCTTTCACCTGCGCCGCGGTGCAGTAGATGTGCGCGTCGTTGATACACATGCCGCGCACGCGAACCAGTCCACCGACGGCACCTGAGTCTTCGAAGCGATATACCTGACCGTATTCCGCCAACCGCAGCGGTAACTCGCGATAGCTGCGCGGTGACGACGCGTACACGCGATGGTGGTGCGGACAATTCATCGGACGCAGCGCATACGACTCGCGCACTTCGCCGCCGTCTTCGGTCGACTCTCGCATCTCCATGAGCGGATACATGTGATCGGCGTAGTACGGCAGATGGCCGGTGCGGTAATAAAGATCGGCTTTGGCCAGGTGCGGCGTAGAGACGCGCTGATAGCCGCCGCGGAATTCGAGTTCCTTCGCCAGCTTCTCGATTTCGTCGCGAATGACCGTGCCGTTCGGCAGCCACAACGGCAGCCCCTTACCGATGTCGTTATCGAGGTGATACAGACCCAGTTCGCGACCAAGCTTCTTGTGGTCGCGCGCGAGCGCCTGCTCGTATCGTGCAACGTACTGGTCGAGTTCTTCCTTGCTCGCGAACGCCCACGCGTAGATGCGCGTCATCATCACGTTCTTGGAATCGCCTCGCCAATAGGCGCCTGCGACGCTCTTCAGCTTGAACGCATCGCGCGGAATTTCCTTCGTGGTATGCACGTGCGGCCCCTCGCACATGTCGAGGAACGGACCATTGCGATAGAACGACAGCGTTTGCAGCTGCTTCTTCTCGAACAGCTCGAGCGCGTACTCGCGCTTGTAGGGTTCTTTCATGTCGCCGAGGCGCGCAAGTGCCGCCTCCTTCGGCAATTCTTCGCGATCGAAGCGCTGACCCTTCTTGAGGATCTTGCGCATCCGCTGCTCGATCTCGGGAAAATCCTCTTCGGTGAGCGGCGCGCTCAGAATGAAGTCGTAGTAGAAGCCGTCCTTGATCGGTGGCCCGAATCCGAGCGTCGTGCCCGGCCGCAGTTCGAGCACCGCCTGCGCAAGCACGTGCGATAGGCTGTGCCGAATCTGGTATAGCGCGTCGTCGGGGCTCAGTTCGCCGCTGTGCTCCAAGCTGTCCATTCTTCCTCCCAAAAAAGGATCCTCCACAAAAAGAAAAACCCCGTTGGCGGTCGCCTTCCGGGGTTTCTGTTCGAAGGCGACCTCTAGATTCGGGCCGCCTCTTTTGTCGCGTACGACGTCAGGCAACCCGCCACGTAGTCGTGGCAGTGGTCGTCGTCGTTTGGTTACGCGCCAAGCAATACATCATCGACTCCAGCAAACCGGCGTAATGATAGTGACGCATCCGCCGAATGCAACAAACGCGGCGCGCACAAGCGGCGGTCGCCATCGGCGCACGAGAATCAGCGAGGGCGCGGAGTCGTCGGTTTGGAAGGATCGCTGAGCGTCGGTTCGACACGGGTCGCGCGCGCCGAATCATGCGTGCGCGCGCGTGCACGACGTGCACGAACAGCGTCGGTATTCGAAGCGGCGCCGCCTCGGTTGCGTTGCTCTCGAGCGATGAGATGGGACTCGCTCCGGTCAATCATCGAAATCACTCCGCGGCGAACTGCGCCGCTCGAAACCGTCATCAGGGGGGGATTGGACGAACAGTGAGATCATCGCCTGCCCGGAAAGTTCTGTTCCACTCACTAGGTCACAGTCCTTTCGCCGGAGCGCTCGCCGAAGCGCTCGATCAGAACGCGCGCCACATCGCGCAGACTCAGCACCACGGGGTGACCGATGCCGCGTACTTCCGCAGCCGGCTGGACGAGGTCCGGCACCTGGAATACGAACAGTCCGGCCGCGTGCGCCGCACGAACGCCGTTGTCGGAATCTTCGATTGCCCAGCACCGATTCGGTGCAAAACCAAGCGTCGCGGCAGCCGTCAGATACGGCTCCGGATGCGGTTTGGGATTGGCGACGGCATCGCCACCGACGATCGCGACGAAGAAGTCGAGCAAGCCGACCAACCGCAGCTTGATCCGCGCGAGTTCAGTCGCCGTGGAAGTCGCAAGCGCAACCGGTATTCCGAGCGAGCGTGTCAACTCCAGGATCTCGTGACCGCCGTCCTTCACGTCGACCGCCTGGGTCCGTACGCGCGCTCCGTAGCGTTCGAACCAGTCCTTTCCGATGCGATCGTAAACGTCGAATCCCAACGCGCGGCCCAGTATCTCGCGTGTGCCCGCCGTGCTCGTGCCGATGCAGCGTTCGTAAACCGAGCGTTCGACTTCGAGTCCGTGCGCGCGACACGCCTCTTCGAACGTGGCTAGCGCGATGCTCTCCGTGTCGAGCAGCAGGCCGTCCATGTCGAATACGACGGCCTGCGGCGCGAACGGTTCCCTCAAGCGGCGTTCCGGGCCAGATTGTTCAGCACGTACTGAAGGATGCCGCCGCTCTTGAAGTACTCGATTTCGTTGTCGGTGTTGAGGCGGCTTGTCACCGTCACTTCCTGCTTCTTGCCGTCTGCGCGATGAATGGTCATCAGCAGATCCTGGCTCGGCTTGATCTCCTTCACTCCGGCCGGCAACGCGATATCGATGATCTCGTCACCTTTCAGGCCCAGGCTCTTGCGCGTGTCGCCCGGTTTGAACTGCATCGGCAGAATTCCCATGCCGATCAGGTTCGAACGGTGGATTCGCTCGAAGCTCTCGGAGACCACGCCCTTGACGCCGAGCAAGCGCGTGCCCTTGGCAGCCCAGTCGCGGCTCGATCCTGTGCCGTATTCCTTACCGGCGAATATGACGAGCGGCGTGCCCTCGCCCTGATAGCGCATGGCAGCGTCGTAAATCGACAGCTTGTCGCCGCTCGGCACGTGCTTCGTGTAGCCGCCTTCGGTGCCGGGCACCATTTCATTCTTGATGCGGATGTTCGCAAACGTGCCGCGCATCATCACTTCGTGGTTACCGCGGCGTGAACCGTAAGAGTTGAATTCGGCCACATCGACGCCGTGCTGCACCAGGTAATGTCCCGCCGGGCTGTCGGGCTGGATTTCACCCGCAGGCGAGATGTGGTCGGTGGTCACCGAGTCACCCAGCAGCGCGAGGATTCGTGCGCCGCGGATTTCCACCTGCTGATCGAGATCGGCGCCCACTTTGAAGAACGGCGGTTGTTTGATGTACGTCGAGTTCTCCCAGCCGTAGGTCCCCTTCGCGTCCACCTTGATCGCCTGCCATGCAGCCGGTCCGGTGAACACGTCGGCGTACTGCCGCTCGAACATGTCGGCCGACACTTGTGCGACCACGTCGGCCACTTCCTTGTTGCTCGGCCAGATGTCTTTCAGGAACACGTCTTTGCCGTTGCTGCCCTTACCGATCGGCTCTTTCGACAGGTCGATTCGCATCGTGCCTGCGATCGCATAGGCGACCACGAGCGGCGGAGATGCGAGCCAGTTCGTGCGCACTTCCTGGTGCACCCGCCCCTCGAAGTTCCTGTTACCCGACAACACCGACGAAACCACCAGGTCGCCTTGCGTGATGGCCTTCGAGATCTCTTCCGGCAGCGGGCCCGAGTTGCCAATACAGGTCGTGCAACCGTAACCGACGAGGTTGAACCCGAGTTTGTCGAGTGCCGTCTGCAACCCTGCCTTGGCGAGATACTCGGTGACCACTTTCGAACCGGGTGCGAGCGAGGTCTTCACCCATGGTTTCGCAGTGAGACCGAGCGCCAGGGCCTTCTTCGCGACGAGGCCGTCCGCCAGCATCACGGCCGGATTCGAGGTGTTCGTACACGATGTGATCGCCGCAATGACCACGTCGCCATGGCCGAGGTCGTAACTGCGCCCCGCCACTTTGGTGCGCGCGTCTTTCGATTTGCGGCCCTGCAGATCGAGTTCGTCGTCGACCGCTTTGCGCATTCCGGTCATCGCCACGCGATCCTGCGGACGCTTCGGTCCGGCCAGGCTCGGCACCACGGTGCCAAGGTCGAGCTCGAGCGTATCGGTGTAAACAGGGTCGACCGAACTCGCATCGCGCCACATGCCTTGCGCCTTCGCATAGGCTTCCACCAGCGCAACGGTATCGGCGGGCCGGCCGGACAGTTTCAGGTAGTTGATCGTTTCGGCGTCGATGGGGAAGAAGCCGCACGTTGCGCCATATTCAGGCGCCATGTTCGCAATCGTCGCGCGATCGGCGAGCGGCAGGTGATCGAGCCCGGCGCCGAAGAACTCGACGAATTTATCGACCACACCTTTTTTGCGCAGCATCTCGACGACGCGCAACACGAGATCGGTCGCGGTGATGCCTTCCTTGAGTTTGCCAACGAGGCGGAAGCCGATGACGTCGGGAATCAGCATCGAGATCGGCTGACCGAGCATCGCCGCTTCGGCTTCGATACCGCCGACGCCCCAACCGAGTACACCGAGACCGTTGATCATCGTGGTGTGACTGTCGGTACCGACCAGCGTATCGGGATACGCGACGGTTCGGCCGTTTTCGGTTTTTGTCCATACGACCTTCGCGAGGTACTCGAGGTTCACCTGGTGACAGATACCGGTGCCCGGCGGCACGACGCGGAAGTTGTCGAATGCGGTTTGGCCCCAACGCAGGAATCGATAGCGCTCGCGGTTGCGCTCCATTTCGATGTCGACGTTTTCGTCGAACGCTTTGCTGGTGCCGAACTTGTCGACCATCACCGAGTGGTCGATGACCAGGTCTACCGGCGACAGCGGGTTGATGATCTTCGGATCGAGTCCGGCAGCTACAACCGCGCTGCGCATCGCCGCGAGGTCGGCCACGCCGGGAACGCCGGTGAAGTCCTGCATCAATACACGCGCGGGGCGATATTCGATTTCTTCGGCCGGAGGCGGCGTGACGGCCCAGTTACCGAGCGCTTTGATGTCTTCTTTGCTCACGGTACTGCCGTCTTCGAAGCGCAGCAGATTCTCGAGCAGGATCTTCAGCGACATCGGCAAACGGCTAACGGCGCCGACGCCGGCCTGCTCCGCAGCCGGAAGGCTGAAGTAATCGAACGTTTGTTTGCCGACCGTCAGCGTCTTGCGGGTCTTGAAGGTGTCGTCGCTCATTGCCGTGCTATCTCCTGCGGTCGAACCGGGGGCATCGCCCCTCGAATTTGCTCATCGAGGCTGCGCATTCTAAAGGCGTGAAAACGAAAGAAAAGCGAAAGCACGAAAACTAACACATGCCGTCGCGGAATGAGTTTGAGCGGGCATAACGAGGCCCGGATCGTCGAGCGACGATCCGGGCACGAGCAGCGGTCTTACTGACGGCTACTTACTGAACGTTAACTTCGATCGCGCGCGGTTTCACTTCAGCGCGCTTCGGTACTTTCAGGTACAGCATTCCGTCCTTCGAGTTCGCTTCGATGCGGTTTTCATCGACGTTTTCCGGCAAGCGGAACGTTCGGGTGAATCGACCATAGCGACGCTCGACGCGGTGCACTTTGCCGCTCGTTTCCTTTTCGTACTTGCGTTCGCCGGTTACGGCGAGCACGCCATCCTTGAACGTCACCTTCACGTCCGCGGGTTGCACTGCGGGTACTTCCAGATCGATCTGGTAAGCCTCGTCCGTTTCGCGAATGTCGACCGACGGATTCCAATCGCTCGTTGCGATGTTCTCGCCCCAACCATTGAAGCCCTGATCGACGAAGTGGTTGAAGAACTGATCGAGTTCCCTCGACGGATTCCAACGTACAATGCTCATGTTCTCTGACCTCCACGATCTTTGCCTGACTCGGGATCACCATGACCCCGGCACGCAAACAACAATGGGGGACGGTCAATGAATTCAAAGGGATTGAAAAACACCCTCTCGATCCCCAAACGAGCAAGTTTTAACAGGAGGCGTTCCGTGACGAAGATGACCCAGCAGGAAAAGGAACTGTTTCTCGCCGATCTGCACGTCGGCGTTCTCGCCATTCCGAACGCGGCGCATGGACCGATGACGGTACCGGTGTGGTACGACTACAAACCCGGCGGCGACCTCTGGTTCCTCACCGGCCCGACGTCACGAAAAGGTAAATTGCTGAAACAAGGCGTTCGCATCAGCCTGTGTGCACAAACCGAAACGCCCCCTTATAAGTACGTCAGCATCGAAGGACCCATCGTTTCCATCGCACCATCCGATCGGGAGAAGTACGGTCGCCCCATGGCGCACCGCTATCTCGGGCAGAAACTCGGCGACCAGTACACCGACGCAGGCGAGGCCGAGGCGAGCGTGATCGTGCGCATTCGTCCGGAACAATGGCTCGCCGTCGACTACGGCAAGATGCGGCTCTGACCGAGCGGTTCAGCGCGGCAGGAAAGCGGTCACGATACCGACGATCCGCGGCGCGAGCGCTTCGGGAATGTTGTGGCCCATCCCTTCGATGATTTCGAGCCGAGCACCGGGAATGGCCGCAGCCGTGTCGCGCCCGGCGGCAACCGGAATCAGCGGATCGTCGGCGCCGTGGATGACCAACGTCGGTACGTTGACGGATCGCAACCGATCCACCCGGCTACCGTCGGCGATCACCGCGCGCATCTGCCGCGCAACGCCGGCCGGACGAAAGCTGCGTGCGTGTGCACGACGCGCGGCGACCATACGTTCGTCGAGCGATTCCGGATAACCCGGGCTGCCGAACACCGCGCGGTTCTTCGCGTTCAGTTCGATCAACGCTTCCGGGGAGTCCGCGTTCTCGACCAGCCGTGCGCGCATTTCCGGCGATGGCTGCGGCAGATCGGGATTGCCGGTGCTAGACATCACGGAGATCAGCGAACGCACGCGCGCCGCATGCCGGAGGGCAACGTGCTGCGCGATCATGCCGCCCATAGAGATGCCGAAGATGTGCGCGCGCTGCACATCCAAATGATCCATGAGACCGACCACGTCGGCCGCCATGTCCTCGACGCGATAACCCGGCTTTGCATCGGGCATTTCGCTGGAGAGACCGGCGTCACGGTTATCGAACACGACGACCCGCAGGCCGTTCCGCACGAATCCATCGATCAGCGCGTTCGGCCACTCGATGAGTTGTGTACCCAGGCCGCGAATCAGCACGATCGTTGGCGAACTGCGGTCGCCGTGGCTTTCGTAGCACAAGGAAATTCCGTTCGCGCTGGCCATGGGCATGTCAGCGCTCCTTGACGATGCGGTAAATGCTCTCGCCCGCCGTTCGGATGCCTTGTGCCTGAAAACGCGGCGGCATCGGTTCCTCGGGCGTGCGGTCCAACATCGAAACCGCACAGCGCGCGCCGAACAACGCGGTCACTTCGTCCGGGTGTACGGCAAACGGCGGTCCGGAGGCAACGCCTTGATCGTATTCGACCGTCAGCAGCAGTATCTGCGCGCCGAGCGGAAGTATCGTCAGCAGGTGCTCCGCATAGTGGTGCCGCATCTCCTGCGGCAGGGCGACCAGAGAACCGCGATCGAATACGCCGGCCACACCAACCAGGTCGAGCGGCATCAGCTCGAAGAAGTCGCCGCAGAGAATCTCGATGCCATCGCCTTCTAAAGAATGGCCTTCTAAAGACTGGCCTTCGAAAACCTGGAACAAGCCGGCCTGACGGCGTTGATAAGTCGCGTCAGCCTCGGCGAAGAACGCTTCGACGGCAGTTTGCGAGAGTTCGACCCCGAGCACCGCATGCCCCTGCTGCGCGAGCCACAGCATGTCGCGACTCTTGCCGCACAGGGGCACGAACACCTTCTCGTTCTTTCGCACCCCCAGCGTCGGCCAATGCCGCCTCAGACGCGCGTTGTAGTCCGCCTGATGAAAGCCGATCTGATTGGTACGCCAACGCTCCAGCCAGAATTCCTTCTGCATCGCTCAATATCCCGCGGTGCCGCCCTGGTTGCGCGGATCGCTCATGCCCAACAACTCGTCACCGGAACGCATCACCGTGTTCGCGTCGCCGAGACGCCACGGCAACGTCACGAATGTATGGCCGCGGCTCTGCAGGATTTTCAGCGTATCCGGCGAAATGCCCCACGGTTCGTAAATGACCCGGTCCGGCATCCACTGGTGATGGAATCGCGGTGCGCCGACCGCGTCGGAAATGTCCATGCCGTGGTCGATCACGTTCATGACGACCTGCAACACCGTGGTGATGATCGTACTGCCGCCGGGCGATCCGGTGACGAGCCGCGTATGCCCATCGGCATCGACGACGATCGTCGGCGTCATCGACGACAACATACGCTTGCCGGGTTCTATCGAATTCGCCACGCGGCCGATCAAGCCATACGAGTTCGGCGTGTTCGCGCGCGCCGAGAAATCGTCCATCTCGTTGTTGAGCAGAAACCCGGCGCCGTCGACGACGATTTTCGAACCGAACGACAGATTCAGCGTGGTGGTGCACGCGACCGCGTTGCCCGCGGCATCCATCACCGAAAAATGCGTGGTTTGCGTGCCTTCTTGTCGCAGCCCGGGACCGACGCTGGCCGACGGCGTTGCCCGCGTCGGATCGAAATCGGAGAAGCGCTGAATCGCGTAAGCCTTGTCGATCAGCTTCGCGACCGGCACGGGATAAAAGTCGGGGTCGCCCAGATACTCCGCCCGGTCCGCGTACGCGCGTCGCTGCGCTTCCACCATCAGGTGAATGGTCGCCGCCGATCCGTAACCCGAAGCCTTGATGTCGAACGGCTCCAGCATGTTCAACATCTGCACGAGCAGCACACCGCCCGATGACGGCGGCGCCATCGAATAGATCTGGTAACCGCGGTAAGTACCTTTGATCGGCTCGCGCCATACGGAGCGGTAGTCGGCGAGGTCCTTTGCCGTGATCAGTCCGCGGCCGCGCTGCATCTCGGCCACGATCAGTTCTGCCGTCTTGCCCGTGTAGAAGCCGTCCTTGCCCTTCGACGAGATCAGTTCGAGCGTCTTCGCGAGCTCCGGTTGTTTGAACCGATCGCCCTGCGCATACGAGCTGCCGTCCTTCTTGAGGAATACACGCGCGCTGCCCGGGTGCTTCGCGAATTCCCCGGCCGCTTCGCCGAACTGTTGTGCGAGGTCGGCGTTGAGCACGAAGCCCTCGCTCGCAAGCCGAATCGCCGGCGCCATCACGGTCTTGCGCGGAAGAGTGCCGTATTTCTCGAGCACGTCCAGCAAACCGGCAACGCTGCCCGGCACGCCAGCGGCCAGATGAGTTTGTGTCGAGAGACCCGCTACAACGTTGCCCGACGCATCGAGGTACATATCTCGCTGCGCTGCACCGGGTGCGCGTTCGCGATGATCGTTCGTTACGACGCGTCCGTCGGCAAGACGGATCACCATGAATCCGCCGCCGCCCAGGTTGCCGGCGTCGGGATACGTCACTGCGAGTGCAAATCCGGTAGCAACCGCGGCATCGATGGCGGTACCACCGCTGCGCATGATGTCGGCGCCCACTTGCGACGCGAGTGCGGAGCGCGATGCAACCATGCCATGTTGGCCGCGAACCGCTTCGGGACTCGCCGCCCACGCAACGCTCTGCAACGCGACGCTCTGTAAGGCAACGACGACCACGAACGCGACCAGCCGGCGGGCTGTGCTATACATGCGATTCCTCAGTCCGTGGAAAGGCAGCGATTCTGACGGATGGCTACGCCGACCGCCAACACATTGCGGCGCATCGCGCTCGACGCGCAGGGCCTGACGCGTGTTGAACCGTTCGGCAGAGGGGTCGAAGCGACCCACCGCGCGCTCGAACAGCTCGGCTACGTGCAGATCGACACGATTTCCATCGTTGCGCGCGCACATCACCACACGTTCTGGAACCGCGTTCCAAACTACGATCCCTCGCACCTCGACAGACTTGTTAGCAGCGGCCGGGCTTTCGAATACTGGTTTCACGCGGCTTCGTATCTGCCGATGCGCGACTATCGCTACGCATTGCCGCGCATGCACGCGCTCAAGAGCGGCGAACGGCACTGGTTCGCCAAAGATCGCAAGATGATGCGCGCGGTGCTCGACCGGATTCGCGCCGAAGGACCGCTGCTCGCACGCGACTTCGAAACACCGAAGGGTACCAAGCAGGGCTGGTGGGACTGGAAGCCGGCGAAGCGGGCGCTGGAACAGCTGTTCATGCAGGGCGACCTGATGGCCGCCGGACGCGACGGATTTCAGAAGATCTACGACCTGCCGGAACGTGTACTTCCTGCCGACGTCGATACGTCCACCCCGACCATCGACGAGTTCGCCGGCTACCTGCTCGACACCGCATTGCGTGCCCACGGCTTTGCGGTTCCGAAGGAAGTCACCTATCTGCGCCGCGGCGCAGCCATTCGTACCGCTTTGCGCGCGCGCCTCGACGCAGGTGTGAGCGATGGCAGGCTGATCAAGTTCAAAGAGGGCGGCACCGACTACTACACCCGCCCCGACCTGCTCGACCGAGCGGCGCCCCGAACGACCGCGCGCGTGCGGCTGCTGTCGCCGTTCGACAACGCCGTGATTCAACGCGACCGCAACGTCGCCCTGCACGAGTTCGACTATCAGATCGAGTGCTACGTGCCCGCGCCGAAGCGACAGTTCGGCTATTTCTGCCTGCCGATCCTGTACCGCGACCGCCTGATCGGCCGTGTCGACTGCAAGGCACAGCGAAGGCTACGCCGCCTCGATCTGCTGCATCTGCACGTCGAGCGAGACATTCCCGACCGCGACCGATTCGTTGCAGAATTCGCCAAGACCGCACGCGAATTCGCGACGTTCAACGGCTGTGAATCGGTGACCATGGTCAAAGTCTCACCCCGCGACTGGACCAGCGCGCTACGCACGGCGCTCTCAGCGGGTATCTAATCCTCGACCGACCGGAGCGTTTATGAACTACAGCCACCCGGAATACCTCACGTCCGCCGAAGACGTACTCGACGGAATCGAACGGCGCGACAAACGCCTGCGCATCTTCGACACCACCGTTTACCTGCATCCCGATCCGCCGCGATATCGCGTCGAGAGCGGCGTCGCAAACTACCTGAAGGGTCACATCCCGACGGCCGGTCTGCTCGATCTCACGCGGGGTATGTCCGATGCAACGAGTCCGCTCGCGTTTACGTTGCCCGGCGCGCAGCAGCTGCAGGACGAGTTCCGCAAATACGGCGTTGCCGACGACAGCCTCGTGGTGCTCTACAGCACCACTCACATCATGTGGGCGACGCGCTTGTGGTGGATGCTGCATTGGGCCGGCCACAAAAACGTGACGTTGCTCGACGGCGGTTACACCGGGTGGATTGCCGCCGGCCTGCCGATCGACAACAACCCGACGCCGTATCCGACCAGCAACATGACCGTGGTGCCGCAGCCTGGCTTATGGGCCACCCGCGAAGAAGTGCTGGCCGCGGTCGGCGACGACGCGGTTTGCACCATCACCGCGTTGTCGCCTGATGTTTACGCGGGCACGTCCAAAACCAACTACGGCCGGCCGGGACACATTCCCGGCAGCAAGAACCTCTACTTCGGGTCGATCCTCGACGGTCAGTCGTTCCGCAGCGCCGACGAAATCGCCGCAGCCGTCGAAGGGGTCGGCGCACGAACCGCCGATCGCATCATCACGTATTGCGGCGGCGGCATATCGGCTACGGTCGACGCGTTCGCGCTGAAGCTGATCGGCTACGACAACGTCGCGGTGTACGACGGCTCCATGTCCGATTGGGTGCGCGACCCGAATCTGCCGCTGGTCACCGGTACCGCCCCTTAACAATTCCGTTATCGGTCGCGATAGTCGGGCTTGCGTTTCTCCAGGAACGCGCCGACGCCCTCGCGCATGTCGCCGGTTTGTGCAACGAGAATCTGCTGGCGGTCTTCCATTGCGATGACGGCTTCCAGACTGCCGGCGTCGACACTCATGTTGAGACACTCTTTCGTCAGCCGAACGCCGACCGGTGAATTGCCGAGTATCTCGTGCGCCATCGTGCGTCCAGCGGCAAGCAGCTCGTCCTGCGGAACCACCTGAGAAACCAGTCCGACCCGCTGCGCCCGTTCCGCATCGATGAAGCGGCCCGTCAGCAGCAGTTCGGACGCGAGCGCCGAACCCACCAGACGCGGCAGGAAATACGACACGCCGACGTCGCATGCAGTCAATCCGATGCGAATGAAGGCCGCATTCATTCGGGCGGCCGGCGCCGCAATACGAATGTCGGACGCAAGCACCAACGCAAACCCGCCGCCGCTTGCCGGTCCGTTGATCAAAGAAATCACGGGCTGCGGTGCGCGCCGCATACGCATTACGATCTCGCTGACGCGCCGTTGCACACGCAACCCGGCCACGGCTCCGGATTCACCGTCGACACGGTCTTCCTTCAGATCCAGTCCCGCGCAGAAGCCGCGCCCCGCGCCGGTCATCACCACCACTCTCACGGAGTGATCGGTGTAGAGCTCACCGAAGTAATGCTGCAACTCCAGCATCATCGTGCGGCTCATCGCATTCAGTGCCGCGGGTCGGTTCAGCGTGAGCCAATCGATCGCGCCTTCCTTAACGACCGTCAGCGTCTCGTAAGACCCATCCGGCTTCACTTTCGGGGAATACAAACCCTCGCTCATCGCTGCCTCCGATTCGACAACCGCAACTTCGTGACTAACCTTTCATGTGACATGGACGTCGTACGGTGGTCAAGGACGACCACCTCGCGTCGTTCATCGAGCAAACAACCCTACCGAAGAAGCCGTCAGGTTACCCGCACTTCCCCGTATGGATCATTCTCGGTAGATCGGCAACGATCCACGCAATGATGCCATCCGGAGTCTCTTGTAGACTCGCGCGTCGATCATCGAAATCCGGGTATACCTACAGTGTCGATCGAATCATTGAACGCAGACCTCGCGGAACTCGAGCGCGACGTTCGCGCGCTCGTCAAAGACGCGGGGGCGACACAGACCGTTGCAGAGAAAGTCAAAACGGTCGCGGATGAAGCGGTCGCTGCGGAGTTCATCGCCACAGAGGAGGCGATCGAGAACGTCAGCGGTATTCTCGCCACGGTGTCGGAGATCGGCGAGATTCAGACGGAACAACTGCGCACGCTCCTCGCCGACCATCGCGCAACGTACGATGCGCTGCTGCAGATCAAATCGCCGTTCGATTTCGCGCGGCTTGGATTCGATCACTGGAATCGCAGGGCAACGCACATCGCCGACGGGCTCACACGTACGGTCGAGGTGGTCTTCAGGGAAAGCCGCCACGCAACCCATTCCGTTGCAGAGATGTGGAAGCCCTTCGTCGACCTCGTGCGCGGCGACTGGCGGCGCCGCTAGCCTCAGATCTGCCTGTCTCGGCCGGCCCAATACGGCGCTCTCACGTGCCGGCGTTGAATCTTGCCGCTCGGCAAACGCGGCAAGTCGCTAACGAAATCGATCGACCGCGGCGTTTTGAATCCCGGCAAACGCGTGCGTGCGAACGCGATCAGCTCCGCGGCCAGTTCGGGGCTACCGACATGCCCCTCTTTCAGCTGCACGACACTCTTCACCTCTTCGCCCCACTCGTCGTTGGGCACTCCGACGGTGCACACGTCGACCACGGCAGGGTGCTTCAAAAGTTCCGAATCGATTTCCTGCGGATAGATGTTCACGCCGCCGGAAATGATCGTCTCCGCATTCCGGCCGTTCAGGAACAGGTATCCATCCGAGTCGAGATAGCCCATGTCGCCCAAGGTGAACCAATCGCCGCGATAGCTCTGCGAGGTTTTCTGCGGAGCTTTGAAGTACTCGAAGCGGCCGACTTCCGGTGCTTTGAAGTACAGCGTGCCGGATTGGCCCTGCGGCACGTCGTTGCCGTCGTCGTCCAGAATTCGCGTCAGTTCGGGAGTAGATGACCGGCCAACCGTGCCGGGCTTCGACATCCATTCTTTAGAATCTACGAAGTAGTTCCCGCCGCCTTCGGTGGCGGCGTAGTACTCGTACACCACGTGCCCCAACCACTCGATCATGGCGCGCTTTTCATGCACCGGCGTTGGCGCGGCGCCGTGCAATACGAAACGCAGGCTCGATAGATCGTGCCTGCTCCGCACGCTTTCCGGTAGTTGCAACAGGCGATGGAACATCGTCGCAACCATGTGTGTATGCGACACACGGTGTTCGGCTATCAGGCGCAGGGTTTCCTCTGCGTCCCACTTGTCCATGAACACCACTCCAACGCCCGCGCTGAGGGGGGCGGCGACGTTGAACGCGAGCGGCGCGGCATGGTACGCCGGCCCCGTGCACAGGCATACGTCGGTTTCGAGGTTCCAGGCTGCCGCAATCTGCGATGCGCTGCGCACGATCGGCTGCTCGCGCCGATATACGCCTTTCGGCCGCCCTGTGGTGCCGGATGTGTACAACATCTGCGTACCCCGCACAGGATCTTCGATGTCGCGACCGGCAAACGGAGCAATCGCGCTCTCGTAGTTCGTAAATCCCTCAACCGCGCCGTCGACGATCAGCCTGAGCCGCGCGCGCGGCGCATATCCAAGTGCATCGGCTGCGGTCGGCAGCGTGCCGTCGTAGATCACCACGCTCGCTTCGCAGTCGTCTACCACGTAGCCGACTTCCTCGGCCGTCAGATGGAAGTTCACCGGGGTGAAACGAATACCGGTGCGCAACGCAGCGAGATACGCCTCGACGAATGCGGGCCGGTTGCGCGACACCAGCGCCATCGAGTCGCCGGCGCCGATGCCGTTCGCGCGCAGCAGACGTGCGAGCTGGTTGACCCGCGCGTTGAGTTCCGCAAACGTCCGGTTGCCGAACGGCGACGCCACCGCCAGCTTGTTGGGAAATCGCGCCGCGACGTGTGCAACCACCATGCCCTGCAGCGCCGCCTGCTCCAGCGCGCTCGGCGAACCGCTGCCCGTATTCGTGTTCCCCTGCCCCATTCGCTCCCCCCTCGCCGCTTGCTCGTTCAAATCGTCGTTCAAATCGCCAGTTCCACCATTTGCGCATCACCGTGAAGACCGCGCATCCACAGCTGCTGCTCGCGTTGGTAGAACACCACGCCGTCGAGAAAGTCGACCGCGCCGGCCGTCTCCACGCCCAACCCCAACAGGCGATCGCGCACCAGATACAGCGACATGTCGTGTGAAACGCACACATCGAGTTGCGGCCGCTCCAGTGGCGCCTCGAGCTTCGACGCAACTACGCGGCCAACGAGTCTGGCCGCCAGATCGGCCGGCATCATCACGTCGCCCGGCACAGCACCCGCAAACCACTGCGCGAGAAACGCGACCTGCCCCGCGGCCGCCGTCATCGCGCGAAACATGCGCATTTGATCGAGTACATAGAACACGCCGAGCGCCTCTATCGGCCGATGCCGCGTCACGCGACCTCCCGCAGCGCCATGACCTTTCAGAATCAGTTGCACGGTTTCCACGCAGCGTTCCGCTGGGCTCGCATAGCCGCGCACCAGCAGATCCTTCGGCAGCGTTTTCCCGAAATTCTCCGCAACGACGCGCCCTTCATCGGTAAGCGGATTCAGCAGATCGTGGCGACCCGGTTCGAATTCGCGCGCCGAGTGTCGTATCAGCGCCGCGACGTGATCGGCGCCGTCGCGGTACACGTCCGCAATCAACGCAAGTGTGGCTTCTCCGTATTGGGTCACGCGTCATTCCCATGATGGGGCCCATGACAGGGCTAATTCGGCTGTATTAGTATCCATAGGCTCTCGCGATGACAAGTGTCGCGCCACGTTCGAAACTCTTAGGCGCGCACGACACGTCGCTTTCCAATCAAAACACTGGGGAAGTTAAATGGACCTTGGTATTTCCGCGCGGGTCAAACCGCTCCGCGACGACATTCTCGACTTCATCGACAAGAACATCGTTCCGAACGAACGCGTCTTCACCGAACAGATCAACGCCGGCGATCGCTGGCAACCGGCGCAGATCATGGAAGACCTCAAGGAGCGCGCGAAGAAGCGCGGGCTCTGGAACTTCTTCCTGCCGCACTCGGAACGTGGTGCGGGGCTCAACAACCTCGACTACTCGCACCTCGCCGAAATCATGGGCATGTATCCGATGTCGTCGGAAGTGTTCAACTGCGCGGCGCCCGACACCGGCAACATGGAAGTGATCGAGCGCTACGGCACCGAAGAGCACAAAGAGCGCTGGCTGAAGCCGCTGCTGAACGGCGAAATCCGCTCCGCCTTCTGCATGACCGAGCCGCTGGTCGCATCGTCCGACGCCACCAACATTTCCCTCGAGGCGCGACTCGATGGCGACGAGTGGGTGCTGAATGGCGAGAAATGGTGGTCGTCGGGCATCGGCGACCCGCGCTGCAAAGTGCTGATCGTCATGTGTGTGACCGAACCGGACGCAGCGCGCCATTCGCGCCAGTCGCAGATCCTCGTCCCGCGCGACGCGAAAGGCATCGAGATCATCAAGATGCAGACCGTGTTCGGCTACGACGACGCGCCCCACGGCCACGGCCACGTGCGCTTCAAGGACGTACGCGTTCCGAAGGACAACATCCTGCTCGGCTCCGGCCGCGGCTTCGAAATCGCACAAGGGCGCCTCGGACCGGGTCGGATTCACCACTGCATGCGTTCGATCGGTGTTGCCGAGCGCGCGCTGGAACTGATGTGCCGGCGTTCCGTTTCCCGAGTCGCTTTCGGCAAGCCGCTTTCCGAACTGGGCGGCAACCTCGACAAGATCGCCGATGCGCGCATCAACATCGAAATGGCGCGGCTGCTGACGCTTAAGGCCGCGTGGATGATGGATACGGTCGGCAACAAGGTGGCACGCAGCGAGATCGCGCAGATCAAGGTTGCGGTTCCGAAGATCGCGCTGCAGGTCATCGACGACGCCATTCAGATGCACGGCGGCGCCGGCGTGTCGCAAGTGTTCCCCCTGGCCAGGATGTACGCCGGCATGCGAACGCTGCGGCTCGCTGACGGCCCGGATGAGGTGCATCGCCGTACCGTGGCGCGGATGGAGCTCGGCAGATACCCCGACAAAGATCCGCCGCGCACCGACGTCTGGTAAGGGTTCACTGAAGCTAAGGGCTCACTGAAGCGGGAGCAGACTGGGGAGGCAGCATGGGCAGGCTCGACGGTCGTATCGCAGTTGTGACAGGCGCCGGTCGTGGGATCGGTGCCGAAATCGCGAAGCTGATGGCTCTCGAAGGTGCCAAGGTCGTGGTGAACGACCTTGGTGGCAACACCGATGGCACCGGCACCGGCAAGATAGCCGACGAAGTCGTAGCGCAGATTCGTGCCGCCGGCGGCGAATCAGTATCGAACACGCAGTCGATCGCCGAGGTTAAGGGCGGTGAATCGCTGCTGGCGACCGCGCTCGATGCATTCGGCGGAATGGACATTCTCGTCAACAACGCCGGCATTCTGCGCGACAAGTCGATCTACAACACGGAAGAGTCCGATTGGGACGCGGTGATGGCCGTGCACCTAAAGGGTCACTACTGCTGTTCGCGGCCGTTCGCGAAGTACATCCGCGATCACAACCGCACGGGCTGCCGCATCATCAACTTCTCGAGCACATCCGGGCTCTTCGGCAACTTTGGACAAGCCAACTATGGCGCGGCGAAAGCCGGCATCGCCGGCTTCACGCGTGTACTCGCGCTCGAGCTCGCGAAATACGGCTGCACGGTCAACACCATCTCGCCTGGCGCGCTCACCCGCATGACCATTCCGCTGCGCGAAGCGCGCGGCGAAACAGTGGCAAGCAACGAACTCGAAGCCGGGGGACCGCAGCACATCGCGCCGATCGTCGCGTGGCTCGCAACCGAAGGGTCGGGCAGCGTGTCGAACCAGATTTTCCACACCGGTCGCGGCGGCATCGGCATCATGCAGCAGCCGGCCATCATCAAGTCGTTCTCGAAGCGCAAGGGCACGTGGACACTCGCCGAGCTCGACCGTTACGTGCCTCAGCTCATCGAAGCGCGCAAAGCGCACGACGCTGCAGTGAAGGCTGCAGGCAAGTCCATCGTCATCGACTGATACCGTCTGTTCCGGCAGACGCCGCTCACCAGTAATACGTCCAGCGCAGGTACCACTGCGATCCTCCGCCGGTGGTGAACGCTTCGGTCGGCGGCGGCAGTTCGATGGCGCCGTACTCCTTGCCGGTTCCGCCAAGGTTACGCACATATCCTGCGTCGACGTGCTGCGCGTCGGTAGGCTCGTATGCGAACTGCGTCTGCACCAGGTTCGAACCGTCGTGCAGGTTCGTGATCAGCGTGAGGCTTTGCGTCACCAACGGATGCCATTCGATGCGTGTGCCGAGCGCCGTGTAATCCTGCAACAGCGTGAACAACTCGCCGCGCGCAAGTCGTACCGTTAGTGCCTTGGGCAACCTGGTGAGGTCCACCGGTTGATGATTCACGCCGAAGCCGCTGTGGAAATACTCGCCGAACGCGTACCAGTTGTGGTCGAGCCACACAAAACTGTAGTCGAGGTTCACCACTCCCGAGGTCTTGTAACCGCCTTCGTCGAGATCGGTGAGCAGCCAGTCGGTGCGCAGCATCGCACCAAAGATCGCGCGCTTCACGCTCAAGCCCGCCACCCGGTCGCGATAGTGTTTGGCACCGAGAACCTCCACTTCGTAGTCGCCGATGAGGCTGTGCCATTTGCCGCCGAACGAATCGACCGACGTCGTCCGCTCGCCTTGCAGCGTGCGCCGGAACACGCCGAGCAGTTGCCAGTCGCTGCCATGCCCGGTAACACCATCGAACTTCACCAGGTCTTCGCCCGGCTTGTAGTCGCGATCCACCGTGGTCGGCGCAAACGGCGCGAAGATGTCGAGCGGTTGGAACACGATGCCGCTGCCCCAGCTGATCGCGTCGCGTCCTACCGTCATGCCCCAGTGTTCGGCGCGATATTCCACCGCAAGCCGGTCGAAACGCTGGATGTTCTCGTGCCGCGGCCCGTCTTCGAGCGTCCACGTGAGATCCATGAAGCGCAGCCGATCGTTGCGCGGCGTTTGATCCAGTGTGTCCTGCGGATTGCTGATGAACGCGAACTGGTCGCCGACCTCGTAAAGCGTCGTCAGCGCGGCGTTCAGATGCCAGCCGCCGTATTCGTCGCGAAACATCAGGCGCAGATCTGCGCTCGCTTCGTACACCGGCGTGCCGTCGATGGACCGCTGCAAATCGTCTTCCGGCAGCGATTCTGCGTTGCCGAACACACGCGCCCGCGCATCGAAATCCCAGGCAAACGCCGGTATCACAGAACTCACACTCAGGCACAGCAGTGCGCGTTGCAGCCTCGCCTTCATGCCGTTTCGGCCGCAACCCTCTGATCCGATGCGATGCGGCCGTCCAACAACTGCACTCGTCTGCGCGCGTAGCTCATGACCATCGGATCGTGCGTCGCCGTTACGATCGTAACGCCGCGTTCCACGTTGACGCGTCGCAGCAGCTCCAGCAGTCCTTTCGTCGTTTCCGAATCGAGGTTTGCACTCGGCTCGTCGGCCAGCAGCAAGGCCGGTCGCGTCACGATCGCACGCGCTACTGCAACCCGTTGCTGCTGGCCGCCCGACATCTGCCCCGGTCGCCTGTCGGCAAGCTCGGCCATGCCGAGCGATGCAAGCACTTCGAGCGAGCGCTCGCGACGCTCGCCGGAAGGCACGCCCTGCAATTGCATGATGAACTCGACATTCTCGCGCGCGGACAACACCGGGATCAGGTTGTATGCCTGAAACACGAAGCCGATCTTGTTCAGCCGCAGATCGGCGAGCTGTGTTTCGTCGAGCGTCGCCAGTGCAACGCCATCGACGATCACTTCGCCGCTGCTCGGCCGGTCGAGCGCACCGATCAGATTGAGCAGCGTCGATTTGCCGGAACCCGAGGGCCCGGCAAGGCTCACGAACTCGCCACTCTCGACGATGAGATCGACGCTACGCAACGCATTTACGGGAATCGAGTCGATGTCGTAGACGCGTCCGACGTTGCGACACATCACCACCGGCGTTTCATTGCCCATCGCTCATCTCCTCAATGCATCGAGCGGTTTGATGCGGACCGCGCGCCATGCCGGATACGCGCTCGCAAGAACCGCCAGTGCGACTGCGAGCCCGCTCAGCAGCAACACGTCGCGCGCAACCAGATGCGGCACCAACCTGCTCCTCATCCCGGCCAATTCGGCGCCGGCCGCGTAGTTCGACAGATCGATTCCCTCTGCAAAAAGCCCGACCAGCGCGATGCCTACCGCGATTCCGCCGGCAAGTGCAAATCCGACGATCAGCACCGACTCGATGACCACTTGTACGACCACCGCACGCGGCCGCATGCCGAGCGCACGCAACATGCCGAACTCGCGCACGCGCTCCAGCACCGCTGTGATCAACGAGTTGATCAGTCCGAACGCGAGCGCCAGCAGCAGAATCACGTACCAGATGGTTATGCCGACATCGGCGATCTCGTAGAACGCAGCGGCTTGCGGATCCAGCTGGCGCCAGTTCAGCACTTCGAGACCGCTCATCTCTTTCATCAGCGAGCTGTTCGCGGCCGCGCTGAAGCGGTCGTCGCGCAGCCGGATCGATACTTCGGTGACGTCGTTGGTGCCCAGCAGCTTCTGCAGGGGATGGAGACCGGTGAACGCATACGCTTTTTCGAGCGCGGTACCCGGTGCATCGTACAAGCCCGCGACACGGAAGCCGGCTTCGCGATTCCGTCCGTCCGCTCCTTGGGTCATGATCACCACACGCCGCCCAACATCTGTATCGAGGCGCGCGGCGAGTTCTGCGCCGAGCAGGATGCGGTCGTCGTTCTCGTCGGCCAGCGCTTCGCCGCGAATGGTGACTTGCGCGAGGAACGATATGGCCCGTTCCTCTCCCAGATCGATCCCCACCAGCGAAATCCCGCGCGTCTCGCGTTCCGAGGTCACCACTGCAGGAACCCGCACGCGCCGCGTCCAACCCACCATTTCGTCGTCCGGAATGTCGGGGCGATAGCCGTCGCGCAATGGGAACGCCTTCTCTATCGACGGATCCTCGCGATATCCCGGGGCAAGCACCTTGAGGTTGCCCGACAGGTTCTCGACCGCGTCTTTCATCATGTCGACCTGCATGCCGCGGATCAGGCTGCCGAGCAGTACACACGCGGCAATCGCAACCAGGATTGCAGTGAACAGAATCAGATTGCGGCGGCGGTGGCGCCAGAGATTGCGCCAACTCAGCTGCAGCAACAGTTTCAACGGCATCGCTCAGGCTTCCGCGCGCAGCGCATCTACCGGCACCAATTTGCGGATGCGCAGCGCCGGAATCAGCGCCGCAACCTGCGTGGCGATCAGCATCAACAACGGTGCCAGCACCATCGCGCCGACGTTGAGCGACGGGTAGATCCGATCGGGCAACTGATAACGATGCGCAATCTCACCGGCCATCTGTCCGAGCGGAATGCCGACCTGGTGTATCGCACTCACCACGGCGGCGCCGAGCGCGAGGCCAACGCATACGCCGAGCAGCGCGAGCCATGCCGCTTCGATCTGCAAAACGCCTATGATTCCGGCCGGCCGCATGCCGATGGCTAGCAGCATGCCGAACTCCCGCGTGCGCTCGAACACAGTCATCATGAAGCTGTTGAAAACGCTGAACGTCACCAGCAGCGCGATCAGCGACAACATCACGAGACTGCCCGCGCGCTTCAGTTGCATCGTCTGCGCTATCTCGGGCATCAACCGCTGCCACGGCAGCACGACGACACCGGTTCCGAGCGGCGCCATTGCCGCCTCCACCGACGGCAGCAACGCATCGACATGCTCGAAGTCGTTCACCCGCGACACCACCACGTGCACCTGGACGCCCAGGCCGAACTCGTCCTGAAACGCGGCCAGCTGGACCTGCACAAGCGCGCGATCGAGTTCCGCCGAGCCAGAATCCACGATGCCCGCAACGCGCAGCGACAACGCGGCCACACTGCCGTCGAGGCGGCTGCCGAGCACGATGAACTCGTCGTTTACGCCGATGCCGAGGTTGTGTGCCATCACCGAACCCATCAGCGCGTCATCCGGCCCCTCGATGTATCGCCCCTCGACCACTCTGTTGGCAAGCGACGAGACCGAAGGTTCCTTTTCGGGATCGATGCCCATCACCTGCGCCCCGTAGCTGAGGTCACCCACCGAGACCAGCGCAAACGCCATGGCACGCTCGGCGACGGCGGTGACGCCCGGCACTCCGCGCAGCGCACGC
>JBGSNQ010000039.1:0-41994 GCA_041739525.1 Pseudomonadales bacterium
CCTGCGGCGGCGGAGGGGGCGGCGAAACGACCGACTCGAGTCCGAGCAGCGGACCCGGCACGCCACAAACGGTGCCGCCGCCGACGCCACAGGCTGCGCGCATCAGCATCGACGTGCTTGCGCTCGTCAGCACCTCGGTAGCGCAGCAGTACGCCGATCCCGCTTTGCGCGTGCGTCACCTGTTTGCCGTTGCGAACGACGTGCTCGAGGGCGCGGATGTCGCGCTCGAGTTCAACGTGGCACACATCGAATCCGTCAGTTATCCGGACGGCCCCGGCGCACCGGCCGCGCTCGATGACCTCACGTTCGGCGACGATCCGTCGCTCGGCGGCGTCGCCGCTTTGCGCGACACCACTCATGCCGACCTGGTCGTGTTGATTCGCCCTTACGCAAACGACGGCTACTGCGGTTATGCGTGGACCGGCGGCCTGGGTACGCAGGGCAATCTTTCTGCACCCGCCAACGCCGACTTCGGCTACGCCGTTGCCGCGTCGGACTGTTCCGACTACGTGCTGTTGCACGAACTGGGACACAACCTCGGACTGGTGCATTCGCGCCGCGAATCGCCACAGGGCGGCAGCTTGAGCTATGGCGCGGGTTACGGTCGCGACAACGATTTCGTGACGATCATGGCCAGCCCGACGATGTTCAATGCCGTGCAGCTCCCGGTGCTCTCCGATCCGCAACGCAATTGCGACGGTATGCCGTGCGGCGTCGACCACTCAGACGCGTTGAACGGCGCCGATTCGGTGCGGGCACTGCGAGTGACGATGGCGCAGGTCGCGACGTATCGCTGAGGTAGTGCCTCGACGGGGTGCTAACGGTGCTCGGTGCCGCGACCGCGCGGCAGCGTTACAACCGGCGCGGGCGTGAGCTGGCCGCTCAGATCCATCAGCTGCTCCGCGAGGTCTGCGCCCTCTACGAGGCGCTCGATGAAGCGCTTGATCGCGTCATAGTCGAAACTGTCGCAGGCCTGTTCGAGCGTGTTCAGGGCTCCGCGCAATTCCGACCACGCAACGAAGGCCTCCTCCGCGCGCATGATCTTGCGATGTTCGGTGCCCGACGCCGCATCGGCGATCAGCAGCTCTTCGTGCAGCTTTTCGCCCGGCTGCAAACCGGTGAAGTGAATTTCTATGTCGCCCTCGGGATGTTCCGCATCGCGAATGGTGTAGCCCTTCAGACGGATCATCCGGCGCGCCAGATCGAGGATTCGCACCGGCTCGCCCATGTCGAGCAGGAACACGTCGCCGCCCTTCGCCATCGCGCCGGCTTGCAGCACGAGTTGCGCCGCTTCCGGAATCGTCATGAAGAACCGCGTGACGTCGGGGTGCGTGACCGTCACAGGTCCGCCGTGATTGATCTGCTCGAGGAACAGCGGCACCACAGAACCGGACGACCCGAGTACGTTGCCGAACCGCACCATCGAGAAGCGAGTTCCGGTGGTATGTCCCTGTAGTGCCTGCAGCACGAGCTCCGCCAGACGTTTCGACGCACCCATCACGTTCGTCGTGCGAACAGCTTTGTCGGTGGAAATCAGGATGAAGTTCTTGACGCCCGCCTCGAGCGCCGCTTCTGCCGCATACAGCGTGCCGAACGTGTTGTTCTTGAGCCCTTGAATCACATTACGTTCGACGAGACTCACGTGTTTGTACGCGGCTGCGTGATAAACGGTATCGATCTGATAGCTCTCGAACGTACGCCGCAGCAGAGCAGCATCGGTGACCGATCCCAGCACCGCCAGCGTCGGTACGTCAAGCGCGTGTCGCTCGACGATGCTGCGCAACTCGCGATGGATCTCGTAAAGGCCGTATTCGTTCTGATCGAGCAGCACCAGCATGCGCGGGGATCCGTGCACGATCTGGCGCGACAACTCCGAACCGATCGAACCGCCGGCGCCGGTGACCAGCACCGCGTTGGCGCGTACACAGCCGTACAACAGGTGCGGCAACGCCGTCACCGCATCGCGTCCGAGCAGATCTTCAACCGCGACGTCGCGCGTGTTGGCCACGGTTTGACCCTCGACGAGGTCGGCCAGGTCGGGAATCAACCTGACGTGCACCGCGAACGGTTCGAGGAACTCGATGATGCGTTTGCGATCTGCCGCGGCTGTGGACGGCACGGCGACGAGCACTTCTCGCACCTGTGTATCGCTTAGCAGTGCCGGCAACGCCCGCGGCGCGTAGACGTAGACGCCATTGATGGTGCGCCGCTGCAGCAACGGGTCGTCGTCGAGAAATGCGACCGGCACGCGATCGCCGTGTTGCAGCAATGTGCGGGCGAGTTCGACCCCGCTCACGCCGGCGCCATAGATGACGACCGGTGCCTTCGCGCGAAAACGTTGTGCCAGCCAGTTGAAGTAGCTGCGTACGCCGAAACGCGTGCCGCCGACGTAAGCGAGCGAAAGCAGCCAGAAAATGATCGGCACTGAACGTGGGAAGCCCGGAAGCGGTGTCATGTACGCAACCAGACTGATCCCGAGGGCCGCGATCGTTACACCTTTCACCACCGCGAGCATCGCGTGGTTACCCATGTAGCGAACGACCTGCCGATACAGTCCGAGGCGCAGAAACACCGGCAGACAGATGACGACGCTTGCGACGAACGCCGGCCAGAACTGCACGACGCTTGGGGAAATCTCACCCAGCCGCAGTGCCAATGCAGACCACAATGCCACCGGCAGCATCACCGCGTCGGCCACGACCGCGATCAGTTGCTTCTTTCGCCGCGACAAGTGCTCGATCATGCCGACTGCGGCTTCAGGAAGTGTCGACTTCACGCTGGCGCTCCGTATTCAGCCCTACCCGCGCCCATTCGCACACTCGCGACGAAAATCGGCGTCACTGCGACGGCGAGCCAACCGAGACCATTGCGAGGAAATGCCACTGCAAGCCAGGACAGCGGCAGCAACCAGACAACGGCGAATGCAACGAACATCGATGTGGTGCGTCCATGACCGAACCGCTGCGCGCACTTCTGATACAGATGACTGCGGTGCGCCGAAGCGAATTTCTGACCGGTCCCGATTCTGACACAGAGCGTGTAAGTGGCGTCAAACCAGAATCCTGCGAGCAGTATCAGCGACGCGATCAGCGGCATTTGATGGCGCGCATCCAGCGTCAGGCTGAGAATTCCTACCAGCAGCCCCAGCAGACCGCTGCCGACGTCACCCATGAAGATCCGCGCCGGATATCGGTTGAACCACAGAAATCCCACCGCCGATCCGAGCAGCACCCACAACAGTTCCGACGTGAATGCGGCTGTGTGTCCGATGAGCAGAACGCCGGCGCAATAGACGATGCACTGGGTGGTCGCGATGCCGTCGATGCCGTCCATGAAGTTGTACAGATTCACCATCCACAGCACGATCAGGAAATAGAGGCTCACTACGAGCCACGTCGGGTGAATCGAAATCGGAGGCACTACCAGCGGAATCGCGATCGGCAGTGCGCCCAGCGCGACCGCAACCGCAATGGCCTGCACCGGTAGTCGCACGCGCGCACTCAGATCGCGCAGATCGTCCACCACACCGAGCAAGGCGATGATTCCGCCGCCGCCAAGCACCGCCCAGCACAGCGGATCCTGACCGATACGATATACGCACCACGCGAGCACCGGCAGCGCGATGGCAATGCCCCCCATCGTCGGCGTGGGAACGGTGTGTGAGCTACGCTGATTCGGAACCGCGAGAACCGAGCCTCGCACCGCCACGGCGATGACGATGCGGGTCAAACACGCGGCCACCGCCATCGCGGCGACAGCCTCTGCGACGGTCCCCTCGATCATCGATGCGTTCGCCACCATGCGATCACCTCGTCGATCGCGTTCGCCTGCGCGAGCGCCGGCGTCCATCCGAGCGACTGACGCGTTTCGTCGTCGGCGATCACCAGCGGTTCGAACAGCCTTTGAAACAACGCTTCGCGGCCGGTCATGTGGGTAGCGGCTCGCATCAAGCCGCGCGGCACCGGCAACAATCGGGGCCCATGCCCGAAGGAACGCGCCATCTGAGTCACCAGTTCACGAACGGAGCAGTCGCCGTCGTCGCGCGCATGAAGCACTCGCCACTCCGCTGTGTCGCGCGCAACGATGGTCAGCAGATCGACCAGATTGGAGCGCGCAATCAGACTGCGCGGTGCATCGGCACGTCCCAACGGCAGCGGCCAGCCGCGCGCAACGGCCGCCAACAACGTCGCAAAGTTGCCCTTCACTCCCGGACCGTAGACGAGCGGTGGACGCACGATCGTGACGCGCGTTCCACCCGGGCGGCGCGCATCTTCGAGAAAGCGCTCCGCTTCGAGTTTGGTTTGCGCGTAAACGTCTTGCGGATCGGGATCGTCGTTGGGGTTCAACGGCACTTCGCTGACGTCGCCCAACACCTTGATACTGCTCAGATAGATGAACCGTTCGACCGAATTGCGCTGCGCGGCAGCAAACAGCAATCGCGTCGTTGCGACGTTGTCGCGCCGATACAGCTCGTACCGTTCGAGTTCAGTGCCCCGGTCGTCGCGGTGCGCGCGGCCGGCCAGGTGATAAGCGACGGAAACGCCGTCGAACCACTCGTCCATACGAGAAGGACTTTCCGCCGCGAGGTCGTCGCAGTTGATCGAGTTGCGGTCGGCAAAGAACGCCTCGCCTCGACCGACCGCACGCACCTTCCATCCGAGCGAACGAAGCCGTTCGCACAATGCGCTGCCGATGAAGCCACCGGCTCCAGTCACGAGGGCCAGATTCATGCTCGCAACAACTCGTCGTATATGAGGAACGTGTCGCGCACGACATCGTCGATGGAATACAGACCTTCCGCTCGCTCGCGCGCCGCTTTTCCAAGCCGACGCCGCAGCACCGGATCGAGGCCGAGGCGCAACATCGCGTCGGCCAGCGCGGTGCTGTCGCGTGGTTCCACCAACAATCCCGTGATGCCGTCGCGCACCACCTCGCGACAACCCGGCACATTCGACGCAATCATCGGTCGCCCGACGCTCGATGCCTCGAGTAACGACTTCGGCAAGCCTTCACGGTACGACGGCAGGCACACGACGTGCGAGCGTCCGAGAAACACCCGAACGTCGCTCCTGTGACCAAGCCACTCGACGATGCCTTCGGAATGCCATGCCTTCAGTTCCCCTTCGGACAACGACGAAGGATTGCCTTGATCGATTCCACCAACCAGCTGAAAACGCCAGGTCGGTTGCAGCATCCGCACCCTGCGCGCGGCCGCGACGAATTCACGAATACCTTTGTCGCTCAGCATGCGCGCCACCAGCACGAATGTGACCGGTTCCGGGGGTTCTGCGACGAATGGAAACTCGTTCAGGTCGACACCGGAACCGCGGATCAGATGCGTCAGCTGCTCGGGAATCACCGTGTTCTCGACGAAGTTCTGCAGGTCCTCTCTATTCTGAAAGATGAACCTCATGTTGTCGTGGTTGAGTGCGATTCTATACAACAGATTCACCAGGCCGCGAACGGCACGCGCCTTGGGCCCGCGTTGTGTGAACACGAAACCCATGCCGGGAATCGCATTCACCACCGCCGGCACGTGTGCAAAACGCGATGCCAGCGTTCCATAGATGACCGGCTTGATCGTAACGTGGTGGACGAGGTCCGGCACTTCGTCGCGGTAGATGCGTATTAGCGCCAAGAGTGTCTTTACGTCGCGCAGCGGATTCAAGCCGCTTCGCGAAAGGTCGAACACGCGATAGCGAATACCCATTTCCTCGAGAGCGCCTTCACCAGTCGATTCGCCGCACGCAACGACCGGCTCGAAGCCGCGACGCAGCGCTTCCTTCGCCAGACACAAGCGATGTGATCTGAAGAATCCCGCGTCGTTGACGACGAACAGGACCTTGCGACGGCTGTGGGTCACGAGGGATCTGCGGGACTGCCGATGCTTTTCAGTGTAGCCCGGCGCGTTCAAATCCGGAGCCGCGGCAGGGCCGACCAACTCACTGTTCGATTCGCGCGGCATAACGATTCAGGTTCGCGTTTTCTCAGGAGTATAACCGTGCGAGTTCGAGGTGCTAACTCGAGTTGTGGGGCGCACGCGCCCCACACGAGGTACGACGCTACTTGACGGTGATGTGCGCGCGGTTCGCATCCACCACACGTTCACCGATACCTTTCACCTGCGCGAGATCATCGACAGATCGGAACGGGCCGTGGGAATCCCGGTACTCGACGATTGCCTTGGCACGCGATGCGCCAACGCCGTCGAGCGCGGCCGCAAGTGTTTGGGCATCGGCGGTGTTGATGTTCACCGACATCGGCGCAACCGCCGCGGGCGCAGGTTTGTCAGCCGCAAACACGGGTACACCGATCGGCAGCAGCAGCGCGATCACAATTGCATTCAACAGTTTCAACATGTCGTCTTCTCCGTTCTCAAGGGTGGATTCGCCGCCGAACGCGGCGAACGTCAACCCTAGAATCGGAGCCGTCGATGCGTGCACAGCCCTATGCGCGAGTCCACGTACGAAATCGCTGCCGCGAGTGACGGTGGCGAATCATGCGCGTTGTCAGATCGCGTCCGCGACGTAACTGAAGCGGCCCCACTTGCGACAACTGGGGCACTGCCACGTCAGCCGACGCGCGGCGAATCCACAGTTGCCGCACCGGTACAGTGCGCGGTGTGCGAGCGCGTCGTTCGCATAGTCGACGATCAACGACGCATGTCCGGCAGCCACCGCGCCGCCGTGTCGCATCTGAAATTCCGACAACGCGCGCAACGCGGAGATCGACGGGAATTTCGTGAGCTGCTGAATCAACAGGTCTTCCGCGCGCTCCACTTCACCAAGACTTTCGTAGCGCAACGCGAGCGCAGAGGCCACGCGCGAGTCGCTCTGCGCGGCGAGACTCTGTTCCAGAAACGGCACGAGTTCGTCGGGATCACCTGCTTCGGCACACGCGCGCGCGTAGGCGTCGATCACTTCGCCGGCCAGACCGGGCGTCGTCTTCGCAACGTCGCGCAGCGCATCGCGCGCGCTCTGCCACTGACCCGCTTCCAGATCGAGCTCCGCGAGCGCAAGACCAATTCGCGGACACGCGCGGTCGTGTTGGCGGGCCTGAGCAAGTCGATGGCGCGCAGCATCGAGATCGCCGCTGCTCCGCAATTGCTCTGCGAGTTCGCAATGGAAGTGTGCAAGCGCGCTGCGACCTTCACGATCGCCGCGCCGTACGATCTGCGTCGCGATCTCGATCGCGCGACTCCAGTCGCGCTCACGCTGATACACCTCCAACAGATGTTCCAAAGCGACACGGTCGGTTGCACCGCCGCGTTCGACGAGTTCGCGCAACAGCTGTTCCGCACGATCGAGCAGTCCCGCGCCGAGGTAATCGCGCGCGAGTTCGAGTTCGGTTAGCGCGCGGTTTTCGGCGGATAAGTGCGGGCGCGCAAGCAGATTCTGATGTATTCGAATGGCCTGCTCGAGTTCACCGCGGCGACGTACCACCGCGCCGAGCGTGAGATGTGTATCGATTCCCGCCTCGTCCACCGGCAACGCATCGATGAATCCATCGATCGCGATATCCGGCCGGTCATCGAGCAGGTAGTTGATGCCCTGAAAGTAGTTGCGCCCGAGATCGGTGATTCTGCGAACTCGGCGCCGCGCGCGGTCCCTGCGCCCCAGCATGAAACCGAGACCGATCGCGACGACCAGAATCAGATAGAGATCGAGATGTTGGAGCATCAGATGCCGGCAACGTCGCTTTTACCACGCGCCAGTTCCGTCCGGCTGCGGTCGAGGTCACGCCGCAATCGGCGGTTGCCGGACAACACCCGCAACAGCTGTACACCCGCGCTCAGCCAGCCGACTGCCAGGCCGAGCCCGAATGCGCCGATGATCCACCAATAGATGCCGAGTTCCGGCGTCGACCATGCGAGGAAGTGAAGCGCTACGCCACCGCGGTTGTCGATCACTGCAAGCACGCTGATCACCACGATCAGAATGAATGCGATCGTTGTGATCCAGCGCGAGAGTTTACGCATGAGACGTCAGCGCGATCGGCTTTCGCCATCGGCGCGAGCGCGACCTACTGGCGCAGCGGGCGTCGGATACTCCACGAGGCTCTCGTTGACGCGGTCTCTCAGTTCCTTGCCTGGCTTGAAATGCGGGACGTACTTGCCCGAAAGGCCGACCGACTCACCGGTCTTGGGATTGCGACCGATACGAGGTGCGCGGTAATGGAGCGAGAAGCTGCCGAAGCCGCGGATTTCGATGCGATAACCCTGCGCGAGCGTTTGAGCCATGTGCTCGATCATGGTTTTGACCGCCAGCTCGACATCCTTCGCCGACAGCTGCGACTGGCGCGAGGTGATGCGTTCGATCAGTTCCGACTTGGTCATGGCAGTTTCGTTCACTGCGCGGCCTTCCTGCGTTGCAGGCTATCACGGCCCATTCGGAGGCTCAACAAAAAAATCCTTACTTTTCATGCAGTTGAATGTAAGTCGCAGAATGCGTGTCGAGTCGAGACGAGGGGGCCCATGTGCAACCCCCTCGACCCAGAGTCGGATCAGTTCTGATCCTGCCCCATCTGCGCCTTGATGAGATCGCCCAACGTGGTTGGGCCAGGGCGCTCCGATTCCTTCTGCTTGTGCTCTTTAACAGCGCTGCGTTCGTCGTCGATGTCCTTCGCCTTCACCGACAAGCCGATGCTGCGGTTCTTGCGATCGATCGAAATCACTTTGACTTCGATCTCGTCGCCGACTTTCAGCACGTTGCGTGCATCTTCCACACGATCGAGGCTCAGCTCGGACGCCTTCAGAACACCGATCACGTCGGACGCCAGCTCCACCTGGGCCTCCTTCGGCTCGACGCTGAGGATCTTGCCCTTCACGACGCTGCCGCGATCGTTCGCTGCGGCGTAGTCGGTGAACGGATCCTGATCGAGCTGTTTGACACCCAGCGAAATGCGCTCGCGTTCGGGATCGATCGACAGCACCAGCGTCTCGATCTCTTCGCCCTTCGAGTAGCGACGCACCGCGGTTTCGCCCGGCTCGTTCCACGAGATATCGGAGAGATGCACGAGACCGTCGATGCCCCCTTCGAGACCGATGAAGATGCCGAAGTCGGTGATCGACTTGATGTTGCCCTTGATGCGGTCGCCCTTCGCATACTTCTGCGCGAACTCGCCCCACGGATTCGGACGGCATTGCTTGATGCCGAGCGAGATGCGGCGTCGTTCTTCGTCGATGTCGAGCACCATCACTTCGACCTGATCGCCGACCGAGACGACTTTCGACGGATGGATGTTCTTGTTCGTCCAGTCCATTTCCGAAACGTGCACGAGACCTTCGACGCCTTCCTGGATTTCGGCAAAGCAGCCGTAGTCCGTCAGGTTCGTCACGGTTGCCATGACGCGCGCACCCTCCGGATAACGGCGCATCAGATCGACCCACGGATCGTCGCCGAGCTGCTTCATGCCGAGAGACACGCGGTTCTTTTCGCGGTCGAACTTGAGGATTTTCACGGCCACTTCGTCGCCGACGTTGACCATCTCGCTCGGATGACGAATACGACGCCATGCCATGTCGGTGATGTGCAGCAGACCGTCGACGCCGCCGAGATCGACGAACGCGCCGTAGTCGGTGAGATTCTTGACCACACCTTTGACTTCCTGGCCTTCCTGCAACGACGACAGCAGCGCTTCGCGCTCGACGCTGTTTTCCTGTTCGAGCACCGCGCGACGCGATACGACGACATTGTTGCGTCGTTGGTCGAGCTTGATGACTTTGAACTCGAGCGGCTTGCCTTCGAGGTGCGCGGTTTCGCGCAGCGGGCGGATGTCGACCAGCGAACCCGGCAGGAATGCGCGGATGTCGGTGATGTCGACGGTGAAGCCGCCTTTCACTTTGCCATTGATGATGCCGGTGACGACCGCGTTCTTCTCGAACGCCTCTTCGAGCATCATCCACGACTCGGCGCGACGCGCCTTTTCACGTGAAAGGCGCGTTTCGCCGAAGCCGTCGTCGACGACTTCCATCGCGACTTTGACCTGATCGCCGATCTTGAGCTTGAAGTCGCCCTTGTCGTCGACGAATTGAATACGGGGTATCACCCCTTCGGATTTCAGTCCGGCGTGTACAACGACCCAGTCGCTGTCGATATCGACCACCGTGCCGGTCACGATGGAGCCCGGTGCCATCTCGATGGTGTTCAGGCTTTCTTCAAATAGATCCGCAAAACTTTCGCTCATGCCAAATGATCATCGGTTGTTCAAAATTAACGAACGGGAAATCCCCGCCGCACCTGTTTCTTCTTCGATTGCGTTCTTCGAACGCGGCTACGACGACGTCTTCGAATCCGGCGTGAGCCCGCGAATTGTTGCGAGTTGCCACGCCTGTTCGACAACGGCATCGATGGAAAGCGAAGAACTGTCGATCACCACCGCATCGTCTGCCGGCTTGAGCGGTGACACCGCCCGTGATCGATCGCGCTCGTCGCGTTCCCGGATGCTTTCGAGAAGGGCGCCGAGACTAACACCCAAGTCCTTATCTTTCAACTGCTTATAACGACGCTCGGCACGCTGCTCGGCACTCGCATCGAGGAAGATTTTGAGCGGCGCATTGGGAAACACGACCGTGCCCATGTCGCGACCGTCGGCGACGAGCCCGGGGAACATCCGGAACGCATGCTGGGTCTGCAGTAGCGCGGCTCGCACAGGCGGCAACGCCGCCACTCGCGACGCGGCAATGCTGACCGATTCGTCGCGGATCGCCTTGCTGACGTCGGAGGAACCCACCCACACGATGACCTCGTCGTCGGAGACGACGTCGAATCGCGCCCTGAGTTGCGTTGCGAGTCGTGCGAGCGCGTCTGCGTCGTCGAGCGCGACGGATGTGTCGAGTGCGGCCCAGGCAACCGCGCGGTAGAGCGCTCCACTATCGAGCAGATGCCATCCCAACCGGCGCGCCAGCCGCACCGCGAGCGTTCCCTTTCCGGAACCGCTCGGTCCGTCGACCGCGATCACCGCCACTTCAGTCATCCGGCTGCCCGCCCGCTTCGATCATGCGCAGCCGCGTCGCCTGCGCTTGTGCGAGCAGCGTCTCCAATTCGTCGAAGCGTTCGCTGCGAAGCAATTCGACGAAACGATTCATCGAGGCGGCCAGGCCGTCGTATTGCGCCAGCACTGCCGCGCGGTTTCCGGACAGAATTCGCCGCCACATCGCCGCATCCGAGGCGGCAATACGCGTGAAGTCATTGAGCCCCGGTCCGGCGAAGTCGGCGGGAACGCCACCATGCGGCTTGCCTACCCAGTTCATGAACGCATACGCGATCAGATGCGGAAGATGGCTCGTCAAGGCAACCATTTCATCGTGAATCGCCGCACTCGTCTCGACCACTCGCGCGCCTGTCGCGCTCCACCATTCGCGTGCTCGTGCGAGTGCATGCGGATCGGTCTCCGGCTGCGGTGTGAGGATGACCGGACGATCGCGGAACAAACCGGCATTCGCCGCTTCCGGCCCGCGTTTCTCCGAGCCGGCCATCGGGTGGCTCGGCACAAAACGCGGGGGCATGGCGCCGCTTCTTCGCAGTTCTTCGAGCAGGCTGCCTTTGACGCTGCCGGCGTCGATCACCGTTGCAGTCCGATTCGACTCGCAGACGCGCCGTACCATCGACGCAACCGTGGCAACCGGTACGGCGACGAGCACCAAGTCTGCTGCGGCGATCGCCGCACTAAGATCCGGTGCAACTGCGTCTATGTGGCCGAGCCGCAATGCTGCGGCGGCGGCGGACGCGTCCGAGTCGTGTCCATCGATGTGTGAGAAACATCCGGCCTTCCGCGTGGCCAGCGCAAAGGAGCCGCCGATGAGGCCGGTTCCGATGACGAGGAGACGATTCATGGCCGGGTCAGACGACTCGCGCCAGCGCATCCAGGAAGCGCGCGTTCTCTTCGTGCAGACCGACGGTGATACGCAGGTGATTCGGCATGCCGTAACCGGCGACCGGTCTAACGATCACGCCAAGGCGCAACAGCTGTTCATACACCGGCGCCGCGGGTCGCTTCAGGTCGATGCACAGGAAATTGCCGCCGGATCGGATGTACTCGACGCCGAGCTGGTCGAGCCCACGGTGCAGCTGTTCCATACCCTCGTCGTTGATTCGCTTGCTAGTACGCACGAATTCCTGGTCGCCCAACGCGGCTTCGGCACACTCGAGCGCCAACGACGAAACGTTGAACGGCTGACGAACGCGGTTGATCAGGTCGGCAATGTCGCGATGCGACACGCAGTAGCCGACGCGCATCGCAGCGAGCCCGTAAACCTTCGAGAACGTACGCGTTACGACGAGATTCGGATAACGATCCAGCAACTCGACGCCGCTCGGGTAGTCCTCGCGCCCAACGTACTCGAAATACGCCTCGTCGAGCACGGTGATCACGTGATCGGGGATGCGGTCGAGGAATGTCGTTAGCTGCTGCTTGTTCACCCACGTACCGGTGGGATTGTTCGGGTTCGCAACGAACACGATTCGGGTGCTGGCGGTGACGGCACGCGCCATCGCTTCGAGATCGTGAGTCCAGTTCTTCGCGGGTACGGTAACGAGCCTGCCGCCGTGCGCGATCACCGCGAGCGGATAGACGACGAATGCGTGCGCCGAGACGATGCCTTCATTTCCGGGCGACAACGCCACCCGCGCGACGAGTTCGAGCAGGTCGTTCGAACCGTTGCCGAGCGATATGCGGTCTGCATCGACATCCAGATGCCGAGCGAGCGCGTGCTTCAGCCGATGGCCGCTACCATCGGGATAACGCGACAGCGCCGTAGAAGCGCGCGCGATCGCGGCATGCACCGCAGGACCGGGACCACGCGGGTTCTCGTTGCTGGCGAGTTTGATGACGTCTGTGATGCCGAGCTCGCGCGTAAGCTCCTCGATCGGCTTTCCCGCCTGATAAGGCTGTAGCGTCAGCACGTCGCGATTTGCCCAACGGTCTACGAACTCAGTCATACGACATCCTGCGGATACGAGCCGAGCGATTTCACCTCGATCGCCACTGCGCGCACGTCGCGCAGCACAGCTTCGATTTCAGGCGCTGTTTCGTGCCCGTCGAAATCGATGAAGAAGACGTACGTCCAGCTGCCTGTTTGCGACGGTCGGGTTTCGATCCGCGTAAGGCTGATGCCATGTCGATGGAACGGCTCGAGCACGCGGTACAACGCGCCGGGCTCGTTGCGTGTCGATACCAGAATCGACGATTTGTCGCGGCCACTCGGCCCGACCTTCTGCCGTCCTATGACCAGAAAGCGCGTCTTGTTGTCCGGGCGATCTTCGATGTTCGCAGACAGCACGCGCAGACCGTATCGTTGCGCCGCCATGTCGCCGGCGATCGCCGCGCAATCGTTGCGCGTCGCGACCATACGTGCGGCTTCCGCATTGCTGTTCACCGCAACCCGCTCGACGCCGGGAAAGTGTGAATCGAGCCAGCGACGGCATTGGCCCAACGACTGTTGATGCGAGTAGATCGTTGCAATCGCCGCGCGCTCGGTGTTCTGCCCCACCATCAACGAGTGGTGAATCGGCAGTTCGACTTCGGCGCAGATCCGCAGCGGCGAGGTCATGAAGCAGTCGAGCGTGTGGTTCACCATACCTTCGGTTGAGTTTTCCACCGGCACTACACCGTAGTGCGCCGCCTCTGCTTCGACTTCGCGGAATACTTCGTCGATCGTCGCGAGCGAACGTGTCGACACGAAATGACCGAACTGCTTGATGGCGGCCGCCTCGGTATACGTACCGGACGGGCCGAGGTACGCGATCGTCAACGGTTGCTCGAGCGCCAGGCAGCACGAAATGATCTCGCGGAACAGATGCGCCATATCGCTATCGGGCAGGGGCCCGGTGTTCTCGCGTTTGACCCGGGCGAGAATCTCGGCCTCCCGTTCCGGCCGATAAAACACCGGCGCTTCGTCGCCGGAGTCGGCGGTTTTCACTTCAGCCACACGCAACACGCACGCGGCGCGCGCATTGATCAGGCGCTGCAATTCCCTGTCGATCGTGTCGATCTGTGCGCGAATCTCACGCAGCTGATCGAGTTTTCCGTCTTTCGCGTCGGCCATTACTTCCCGACTCTGCGGCAGCAGAGTCGGTCTCGCCACTCGGACATTCGCCACTCGGACAAGGGTTCAGGTTTCATGCGCCGTGTTCCGCTTCAAACGCCGCCATGTACTGGATCAATGCATCGACGGCCGCTTCGGGAACGGCGTTATAGAGGCTTGCGCGCATTCCGCCGACACTGCGATGCCCTTTCAACGTGTGCATGCCGGCAGCTTCGGCGCCTTTGACGAACGCATTGTCGAGCGCCTCGTCGGCCAGCGTGAACGTGACGTTCATCAGCGAACGATCGCGATCCACCACCGGACAGCGATAAAAGTTGCTCGCATCGATGGCGCGATACAACTTCTGCGCTTTCGCCCGATTGCGCTGTTCCATGACCGCAAGGCCGCCTTGCCGTTTGATCCAGCGGAATACCAACCCTGCGATGTACCAGGAATACGTCGCCGGCGTGTTGTACATCGAGTCGTTGTCGGCGTTCAGTTTCCAATCCAGTACGCTCGGCGTATCGGCACGCGCGCGTCCGAGCAGGTCGCGGCGGACGATCACGAGCACCAGTCCCGCGGGGCCGATGTTCTTCTGAGCGCCGGCATAAATTGCGCCGAACCGCGACACGTCGATCGGCCGCGACAGCAACGTGCTAGACATATCGGATACGAGTGGAACGGAGCCGACGTCGGGAATGTCGTGATACTCGACGCCACCGATCGTCTCGTTGCCGATGATGTGCACGTAAGCCGCGTTCGGATCGAGCTTCCACTCGGCGCGCGGCGGCACGCGATCGAAGTTGGTTGCTTCGGAACTGGCCACGACGTTCGCTCGACAATAGTGTTTTGCCTCGCTGATCGCCTTCTTCGCCCACGCACCCGTGTTTACGTGGTCGGCCGCGACTTTGTCACCGAGTAAATTGAGGGGCACGGCGGCGAACTGCGCCGTTGCACCGCCTTGCAGGAACAACACCGCGTAGTCGTCCGACACACCGAGCAGTTCACGCAAATCCGCTTCGGCGCGTTGCGCGATTTCGACGAACTCGTCGCTGCGGTGACTCATTTCCATCACGGACATGCCGGTGCCGCGGTAGTCGAACAGTTCCGCGGCCGCCTCTTCGAGCACTTCCAGCGGCAACGCCGCCGGACCTGCGGAGAAATTGAATGCACGTTTCATCGGCTACTCCGCTTCCGGGTCGTCGCTGTCCGACGAATCGTCGTCGATCACGTCGTCATCCATCTCGTCATCCGCGGCATCTTCGCCTTCAGTGGCTGAATCGACAGCCTCCGCGCTGCCTGATGCGGGCGCGCGCGTCACGATCGTATCGTCGCCGTTCACTTCCGACTCGACGATGCGTGCTATGCGCACCAGGCGTTCATCGTCGCGCAGCGCAATCAGCCGCACACCCTGCGTATTGCGACCTACCAACGAAACCTGGTCGGCGGGAATTCGCACCAACGTTCCCTGGTCGCTGATCAACATCAGTTCGTCACCGTCGAATACCTGCACCGCGCCGACCAACGCGCCGTTACGCTCGCTGACCTGCATCGCGATGACACCTTGTGTACCGCGGCCTTTCAGCGGGAAGTCGCTGACGAGCGTGCGCTTGCCATAGCCGTTTTCGCTGGCCGTCAGGATGTAGCCGTTTTCCTGCGGAACGATCAGCGCAATCAGACGGTGTCCGCCGATCAACCGGATGCCACGCACGCCGCGCGCCGTTCGGCCCATTGCGCGCACATCGGATTCTTTGAATCTCGCAGCCTTGCCGGAACTCGACAGCAAAAGCGCGTCGCAATGACCGTCGGTCAGCGCGACGCCGACCAGCGTATTGCCTTCCTCGAGATCGAGCGCGATCAGCCCGCTGGTTCGCGGCCGTGAGAACTGCTCCAACGGCGTCTTCTTCACCGTGCCGTTCGCGGTTGCCATGAACACGAATGCGTCCGCGGTGAAATCGCGAATCGGCAGTATCGCGGTGATCCGTTCTTCGGCATCAAGCGGCAACATGTTGACGAGTGGGCGACCTTTCGCGCCACGGCTCGCCTGCGGAATCTGATACGCCTTGATCCAGTAAACCTTGCCGAAGTTCGAGAAGCACAGCAGCGTGTCGTGGCTGGACGAGACGATCAAATGCTCGACGAAGTCTTCGTCTTTCACCGCCGTGGCCGCACGGCCGCGACCGCCGCGGCGTTGCGCCTGGTAGTCGCTGACGGGCTGCGTCTTCGCATAGCCGTGATGCGAAACCGTCACAACCATGTCTTCTTCGGTGATGAGGTCTTCAACCGATAGATCCAGATGACTGCTAACGATTTCGGTGAGGCGATCGTCGCCGTACGCCTCACGGATTGACCGCAATTCCTCGCGGATTACTTCGAGCAGGCGTTCGGTCGACGCGAGGATCGCGAGCAGCTCGGCGATTTCATCGAGGATTTCCTGATATTCCTCGATCAGCTTGCTCTGTTCGAGAGCCGTCAACCGATGCAGACGCAGATCGAGAATCGCCTGCGCCTGCTCTTCCGAAAGATAGTAGAGACCGTCGCGGAAACCGTATTGCGCATCGAGCCCTTCGGGGCGACACGCATCGCTGCCGGTACGCGCGAGCAACTCGGTGACGTTCGCAGACGTCCAGCCCTGCGCCATCAGACGTGCACGAGCTTCCGCTGCATCGGGCGACGAACGGATCAGTTCCACCACGCTGTCGATATTCGCCAGCGCAACGGCTTGCCCTTCGAGGATGTGGCCGCGCTGGCGCGCTCGACGCAGCAGGAACACAGAGCGCCGCGTCACCACTTCGCGGCGATGTTTGACGAACGCCTCGAGCACCTGCTTCAGATTGAGCACGCGCGGTTGTCCGTCCACCAGCGCGACGCAGTTGATCCCGTACACGCCTTGCAGCTGCGTCTGGCTATAGAGGTTGTTGAGGACGACCTCACCGGACTCACCACGCCGCAGCTCGATGACCACGCGCAAGCCATCCTTGTCGGACTCGTCGCGCAACTCGGTGATGCCTTCGATCTTCTTCTCTTTCACCAGTTCGGCGATGCGCTCGATCAGCCGCGCTTTGTTCAGCTGATACGGGATCTCGGTGATGATGATCGTGTCTTTGTTGGTCTTTTCGTCGGACTCGACCTCGGCACGCGCGCGCACGAAGATGCGGCCGCGGCCGGTCTTGTACGCTTCGACGATACCAGCGCGACCGTTGATGATGCCCGCCGTCGGGAAATCCGGCCCTTTGATGTACTCCATCAAGCCGTCGATCGTGATCTCGGGATCATCGATCAATGCGAGGCAGCCATCGATCACTTCGCGCAGGTTGTGCGGCGGAATGTTGGTGGCCATGCCCACCGCGATACCCGTCGATCCGTTTACCAGCAGGTTCGGTACCCGCGTCGGCAAAACCTCGGGGATCTTCAGCGTGTCGTCGTAGTTCGCGACATACGGCACCGTTTCCTTGTCGAGGTCTTCGAGCAGCTCGCCGGCAATCCGCGACAGCCGCACTTCGGTGTAGCGCATCGCCGCCGCGGGGTCGCCGTCGACCGATCCGAAGTTACCTTGGCCGTCGACCAGGCAATAGCGCATCGCGAACGACTGAGCCATTCGCACGATCGTGTCGTAAACCGCACCTTCACCGTGCGGGTGGTACTTGCCGATCACGTCGCCGGCGATTCGCGCCGACTTCACATACGGTCTGTTGTACGTGTTGTTCAGTTCGTTCATCGCGAACAAAACGCGCCGATGCACGGGCTTCAAACCGTCGCGAACGTCGGGCAACGCGCGCCCGACGATGACGCTCATCGCATACGCGAGGTATGACTTCTTCAGCTCGTCTTCGATCGCGACGGGCAGTATTTCTTTCTCGAATTCGGCCATGGATTGAGCTGTAAACCGGAGGGTGCGAAAAACGCGCTAGCTTAACACGATCGCTTTCGAAACCGAGCCATCGACTATAGTCGCGACATATAATCGCGCGATGCCGAAGCCCACCGCCGACCTCATTCTCGATCCAAGCTGGATACTTCCGATCGTACCGTCGCGGACTGTGCTCACGGACCATAGCGTCGCCGTCGGCGACGGAAAAATCATCGCGATGGGTCCAACCGCGGCGATCCACGAACAGTTTCACGCGACCGCGATCCAGCGGCTCGACGGTCAGGTGCTGATGCCGGGGCTCGTCAACGCGCACGGTCACGCCGCGATGGTGCTGTTGCGCGGTCTCGCGGAAGACATGCCGCTGGAAGCATGGTTGCGCGAGCGCATCTGGCCGATCGAGGCGCAATGCATGTCGCCGGATTTCGTCGCTGACGGCGTCGCACTCGCGTTGCTGGAAATGTTGAAGTCCGGCACGACCTGCTTCAGTGACATGTACTTCTTCCCTGAAGTGACGGCCCGCATTGCGCACGAAGCTGCGATGCGCGCGCAGATCGTGTTTCCGTTGATCCAGTTTCCCAACGCGTGGTCGAGCAACGTCTCAGAAGGATTTCACAAAGGCCTCGCACTGCACGACGAGCACCGGGGTGACCCGCTGCTTCGTGTCGCATTCGGTCCCCACTCCGCGTACGCGCTCGGCAAGGCCGATCTGCTCAAGGCGCTGACATACGCCGAAGAAATCGACGCGCCGATTCACATGCATCTTCACGAAACGGCGGCCGAGGTCGAAGCGGCGCATCGCGAACTCGGCACCAGCCACATCCACTATCTCGCCGAACTCGGCTTGCTGGTGCCGCGGCTCCAGGCAGTGCATCTGACGCAAGTCGACGATGCGGAACTCGAACTGCTGGCCGAATCCGGCGTGCGCGCAGTGCACTGCCCGCAGTCGAACCTGAAGCTCGGCAGCGGCACTTGCGACATCGAGCGCCTCAGGCGACGCGGGCTGATCGTCGGACTCGGCACCGACGGGGCCGCCGCGAACAACACGCTTGATCTGTTCACGGAATTGCGTGTTGCCGCACTGCTCGCGAAGACGATTACCGGCGACCCGAGCGCACTCGGCGCGTTCGAAGCGCTGGAGTTCGCAACGCTCGGCAGCGCTCGCGCGCTTGGCCTCGATGCAACGATCGGCTCGATCGAAGAAGGCAAAGCCGCAGACCTGATTTCCGTGGACCTCACTTACTCCGCGGCGCTACCCGTGCATCGTCCCGAGGCGACGTTGGTATACGGGGCTTCCGGCAACCACGTCCGCAACGCATGGATCGCCGGCCAGCACGTGCTGGTCGAAGGCAAACCTGCGACGTTGGACGAAGCGGCGATTCATGCGCGCGCCACGCGCTGGACGACGCGGCTCGCCGCGCTGGCATGATGTCGCGCCATTCAATTAGAGCTCGAGACGCTTCGTGACCGACAACGTCGATCAATCGGAAATCGCCAAGTTCGAGTCGTTGGCGCATCGGTGGTGGGACTCCGAAGGCGACTTCCGTACGTTGCACGACATCAATCCGCTCCGCGTGGATTACATCGAGCGACGCTGTGGAATCGTTGGCAAGCAAGTGGTCGAGATCGGCTGCGGCGGCGGCATTCTGGCCGAGGCACTGGCGGCGCGCGGGGCTCACGTACTCGGCGCCGATCTCGCAGAAGGCACGCTCGCGGTTGCGCGGCTGCACGCGGTGGAATCCGGCGTCGACGTTCAGTATCGCCAGATCAGCGCAGAAGCCCTCGCGGCGGAAGCACCGTCGGCATTCGACGTGGTGGCATGTCTCGAGATGATCGAGCACGTGCCGGATCCACAATCGATCGTGAGCGCGTGTGCAACGCTCGTGAAGCCGGGCGGCCACGTATTCTTCTCGACCATCAATCGCAATCCCAAAGCGTGGGCGCTTGCGGTGGTGGGCGCCGAATATCTGCTCAATCTCGTGCCGCGTGGAACGCACGATTACCGCAAATTCGTCCGTCCCTCCGAACTCGCTCGCGCGGTGCGCGACGCGGGGCTCGATACACGCGAGATCATCGGCATGACGTACAACCCGCTCACGCGCAAAGCCGCGCTCGGCGCCGACGTCGACGTGAACTACTTTCTCCACGCCACCAAACCCGAAGTAACCTGATGTACACCGAACTCGAAGCCGCCCGTGCCAACTGGCGGTACCAGCCCCCTGTTGATCTGTTGGTGGGTCGAACCGTGCTCGTCACCGGCGCCGGCGACGGCATCGGCCGCTGCGCCGCGCGCACGTTTGCCGCTCATCGCGCCAACGTCGTTCTGTTGGGACGCAACCAACAGAAACTCGAAGCGGTATTCGATGCGATCAAAGCCGAAACCGACACCGATCCAACCATCGTGACGTGCGATCTCGAAGTCGCCACGACCGAAGCTTATGCGGAGTTGAACGCGCAGATCGTCGACCACTACGGAGCGCTCGACGGATTGCTGCACAATGCGAGCATGCTCGGGCCGCGCGTGCCGATAGAATTCTACGACGCGACGAGCTGGCGGCGCGTCATGCAAGTCAACGTCGAAGCGATGTTCCTGCTCACGCAAGGCGTGCTGCCGGCTCTGCGTCGCTCGACGGATGCGTCGGTGGTGATCACGTCGTCGAGTGTTGGTCGCGCCGGCCGCGCCTACTGGGGTGCATACGCTGCGTCGAAGTTCGCGGCCGAAGGATTCGCGCAGGTGCTTGCCGACGAACTCGCAGACGAAGGTCGGGTTCGCGTAACGACGCTCAATCCCGGCGCCACGCGCACAACGATGCGCACGACGGCGTATCCAGGTGAAGACCCGATGACCGTTCCGCCACCCGAAGCGCGTATGGACATCTATCTGTTTCTGATGGGTCCGCAGGCGCGCGGACGCAGCGAGATCCAGTGGGACGCAAGAGAGTGGAAGCCGTGACAACAATCCGTGCCGACGCATTGACTATCGTCAAGTTCCCGTCGCACCGGCGGATCGCACAGGTCGTCTAACACAATGATTAAAAAAGAAATTGTCAACGCACTGGCGTGGCACGGTTGGTGCGCTACCGTTACTCGAAGATCACTTACGCCTGGCCGCGGCGGGCTTTTGACGCGAGTACACCATGAGCATCGACTCTCCACGCTTGGTCACGGTTGCCTTTCAGGAGGATCCGCGCGCATTCATTGCTTCGTTGGCGGACGAACTCGAGGCGGCGCTGCCCGGGGTCTCGGTCTACTACCACCACGCCGAACACGGCATCGAAGTGATCCGCAACGGCGGCGGTCGCAATCAGCTGAGCTATCGCCTGCGGCACGAAGGCACGTTCCTCGGTGAAGTGACGTTGCGATACCGCCGCCGCTTCAGCGCCGCCGAAATCGGTCGCTTCGAGTCCATCCTCGCACGCGCAATTCCACAACTCGCTGGGCAATTGAAGTGGCTCACCAGCGACGCATCGAGCGACATCGATACCGATACCGGATTGCAGACACGAAACGCGCTACTGCGGCACCTCGCGCGCGCTCCTACCGCACGGGCGAGCACTCTGTTGGTGGTGCGGATCGACGATGCGGCGAGCGCCGAGGTGAGACGTCGCGTCGCGCTGCAGCTTTCAGCAGTACTCGCCGACCCTGATCGCGCATACGCAATCAGCGAGTGCGCCTTTGCAGTTGCCTTAGGCGAGATCGATTCAGCGCGGTTTCTGGCGGAGCGTATCCGTTTGATGGTGGCAGCAATGCCCGCTGCACTTCCCGCTCCATCGGTCACAGTGGCAATTGCGGAGACCATCGACACGGAGGCAGCGGAGACGACGCTCGCTCGCGTCGAACTGGAACTCGCCGCGCGCGCAGATCTGCGCAACCGGGTCGTTACGCTTTAGCGCGGCGCAACTCGGGATACGGGATCAACACCGAACCTGCGCCGCGGCGTGCACCGCGCTTTTCGAGGCGGGGCTTCGGCAAGCCGAGGATGCGGTAGAGCTCCGCGACGTCGGCCGCCGACATTTCGTCCCAATTGCCGCGCCGCAGCGATGAGGGCAGCACGACCGGGCCGTATCTGACGCGCTTGAGGCGCGACACTCGTGCGCCTTGCGATTCGAGCAGACGGCGCACTTCGCGGTTGCGCCCTTCCATCAACGTCACGTGATACCAGTTGTTGTACCCGGTGCCGCCGTGTTTCTCGATATCGGTGAATTTGGCGATCCCGTCGTCGAGCAACACGCCTTCCCGCAGCGCGCGCTCCATGTCCTCGTCGATTGTTCCGGCAACGCGCACTGCGTATTCGCGATCGATCCCCGTCGAGGGGTGCATCAGCCGGTGCGCCAGAGCACCGTCGTTAGTCAGCAACAGCAAACCGCTCGAATTGATATCGAGACGACCAACGACAACCCAGCGCCCACCGGCGAGCTTCGGCAACCCGTCGAAGCACGTCGGCCGCCCTTCAAGATCGCGGCGCGTACACACCACGCCGTCGGCCTTGTTCATGATCAGCACGCGAGCGGTGGATACGGTACGGTGATGCAACGGCGCACCGTCGACCGTCACCTGGTCTTCGGCGCCGATCCGGTCGCCCAACGAGGCGCGCTCGCCGTTAACCGTAACCCGACCCGCTTCGATCCAGCGCTCCATTTCGCGCCGCGAGCCGAGACCCGCATCGGCCATGACCTTGTGGAGCTTTTCGGTTTGTGGAGTTTCGACCGCCGGGGCGGGAGCCGCGTCGCGAGACGGCTTACGGGACGAGCGCGTCTTCTTCACCGCTCCTGTTCCGCGCTGCGCGCATCGAGGAACTCGTTGTCGGATTCCGCGGGGGCGTCTTCGATCGTCACGCTCTCTACCGTCACATCGTCTACGGTCACGCCTTCTACGGTCACATTGTCGGTGGGGAATTCGACGCGTGGACCTTCTACGTATTCCGGACCGGCACCTGCCAGTTCCGCTTCGATCGGTTCGATCAGCGCGCGGATCTCCGGCAGCGTCGGCAGCTCGTCGAGGCTTTTCAGATTGAAGTAGTCGAGGAACGTCTTCGTAGTGCCGTACATTGCGGGGCGGCCGGGAACCTCGCGATAGCCAACGACGCGTATCCAGTCGCGTTCGAGCAATGCGCGCACCATGTTCGAATTCACCGCGACGCCACGCACCTGTTCGATGTCGCCGCGCGTAACCGGCTGCTTGTAGGCGATGAGCGCGAGTGTTTCGAGCACTGCGCGCGAATAGCGCGGCGGCCGGTCCTCCCACATGCGGCTCATCCACGGCGCGAGTTCCTGGCGCACCTGAAACCGGTAACCCGATGCGACGCGTTTCAGCTCGATGCCGCGCCCGGCGCACTCCTCTTCGATGCTCTCGATTACCGATTTCAGCGCCGGCTTGTCGCACTCACCTTCCGCGAAGAGCCGTTCGAGGAGGTCGAGCGTGAGTGGCTCGTCTGCGCACAGCAGTGCTGCTTCGACGACCTGTTTGATGCGTTGTAGTTCCAGCATGCGGTGTCCTGAGAGTCCCGAAATTAGTTCGTGGCGGCGCGCAGATAGATTGGCGCGAATGCTTCGTTCTGAACCAGATCGATCAGCCGTTCCCTGACCAGTTCCATCAGCGCAAGGAACGTGACGATCACACCGAGCCGTCCTTCCTGCACGTTGAACAGGCTGACGAAGGGGACAAACTCCTCCGGCGCATCGTTGACGCGCGCGAGTACGTCGGACATGCGTTCGCGGACCGACAGCGGCTCGAACTTCACCGCGTGTCGGGTGTACATCTCGGCACGGTGCAGTACACGCGACAACGCGATGAGCACTTCCTTCAGATCGACTTCCGGTTCCACCTGCTGACGGGTCAGCTCAGGTCGTTCGGCATACGCACGAAACACGTCGCGCTCGAGCCGCGGAACCGCGTCCAGTTGCTCCGCTGCGCTCTTGAAGCGTTCATATTCCTGCAGCCTGCGGATCAGCTGTGCTCGCGGATCGTCTTCGTCTTCGAGGTCGAAGCTCGGCCGCGGCAGCAACATGCGTGACTTGATCTCGGCGAGCAACGCAGCCATCACGAGATACTCGGCCGCGAGTTCCCACTGCAGCGCGGTCATCAGCTCGATGTACTGCATGTACTGGCGGGTGATCTCGGCGACTTTGATTTCGAGGATGTCGAGGTTCTGACGGCGGATCAGATACAGCAGCAGATCGAGCGGCCCTTCGAACGTCTCGAGAAAGACCTCGAGCGCGTCGGGCGGGATGTACAGGTCGGTAGGCAGCTGCGTGAACGCCTCGCCGCTGACGATTGCGTACAGTTCGTCGCCGTCGTCGCCTCGCTGTTCGCGCAGTGCGCGCAACCGTTCGCCGGGAGCCGGCGCCAGCGCCTGATCCGACACTTCGCTACTCACCGATGCGAGATTCCGATCGCAGCGCGCACTTCGTCGAGCGTCTCGCGAGCCACCTCACGCGCTTCTTCGGATCCTTCCATTAGGATCGATTGCACCATGTCTTTGTCCCGTTCGTACTGTGCCGCGCGCTCGCGGATCGGTGCCTGCTCGGCTTTGATCGCGTCGATCAGCGGTCCTTTGCATTCGAGACAGCCGATGCCGGCAGTGCGACAGCCTTCGGCGGCCCACGCACGAGTCTCGTCGTTCGAGTAGATCCGATGCAAGGCGAACACCGGGCAGACATCGGGATTGCCTGGATCGTCGCGGCGCACCCGCGCCGGATCGGTCTTCATCGTCTTGATCTTCTGTTCGATCACGTTCGGCTCTTCCCGCAACCGGATCGTGTTGCCGTACGACTTCGACATCTTCTCGCCGTCGAGGCCGGGCACCTTCGCGTCTTCCGTCAGCAACGCTCTCGGTTCCGGCAGAATGATGCGGCCGCCGCCTTCGAGATAGCCGAACAGACGCTCGCGATCGCCGATCGACAGGTTCTGTTGCTCGGCCAGCAATGCGCGGGCTTTCTGCAACGCATCGACATCGCCGTTGGTCTGGTATGTCTTGCGCAACTCGCTGTACAGACGGCCTGCCTTTTTACCCATCTTCTTCACTGCCGCTTCGGCGTGCTGCTCGAAGCCCGGTTCACGACCGTAGACGTGGTTGAACCGGCGCGCGATCTCGCGAGTGATTTCTACGTGCGCGACCTGATCCGCACCGACCGGTACGTTCGCCGCCCTGTACATCAGGATGTCGGCCGACTGCAGCACCGGATAACCGAGGAACCCGTACGTCGACAGATCGCGTTCGCCCAACTTTGCCTGCTGGTCTTTGTAGCTCGGCACCCGCTCGAGCCAGCTGACCGGCGTGATCATCGACAGCAGCAAGTGCAGTTCGGCGTGCTCGGGTACCTTCGACTGCACGAACAGAGTCGCCGATCCGGGATTGACCCCCGCGGCCAGCCAGTCGACGACCGTATCAAACGTGTATTGCTCGATGTCGTACGGCTCGTCGTAGTGCGTCGTCAGGGCGTGCCAGTCAGCCACGAAGAAGAAGCACTCGTACTCATGCTGGAGGCGAATCCAGTTCTTCAGAACGCCGTGGTAGTGCCCGAGGTGAAGTCGGCCGGTCGGCCGCATTCCCGACACGACCCGACGTTCCGAGTCATTGCTACTCAATCCGAGTCCTTAGAATTTTGATCGCGGCAGTATACCCGACGGATCATGCACGGCGGCCCGCCGATCACTAGAACGTGCCGAGTCCGGGACGCACCACCACCGGCGGTACCTCGGTGAGATCAACCACCGTCGTCGCAGTGAAGCCACACGATCCTCCATCGATGATCAGATCGACGCGCCGTTCCAGCTCTGCACGAAATTCCTGCGGATCGGTCAGCGCTTCAGTGGCGTCGGGGAGGATCAGACTCGTCGACATGATCGGTTCGCCGAGCGCCTCGAGCAGCCCTTGTGCAATGACATGATCGGGAACACGAATGCCGATGGACCGGCGTTTGGGGTGCACGAGCCGCTTCGGCACCTCACGCGATGCGTGCAACAGGAACGTGAACGCACCCGGCGTGTAGTGCTTGAGAATCCGATAGCTCGTGTTGTCGACGCGCGCGTAAATCGATAGCTCCGACAGATCGCGACAGACGAGCGTGAAGTGGTGCAGCTTGTCTAGGCGCCGAATCGCCCGAATTCGATCGAGCGCATTCTTGTCGCCGATGTGGCAGCCGAGCGCATACGTCGAGTCCGTGGGATACACGATCACGCCGCCGCCGCGAACGATGTCGGCGGCTTGCGCCAGCAGTCGACGCTGCGGATGCGTCTGATGCACGGAAAAGTATTGGCTCACGATGACTCAGCGGGTGATTTGCGACTCGTTCCGGCTCTGGAACGGATCCGGAGCGGTTCCGGGCACGGAACGGTTCCGGAACGGTCCCGGAACGGTTTTCTTTAGCGGAGCCGATGAATCTCTTATCATCGCGCGACCGCAAACTCAGTAGCCTTGCATGCAGCTGGTCGAATTCCTGCCCATTCTAGTCTTTGTCGCCGTCTATTACGCATTCGATATCTTCTACGCGACCGCCGCGTTGATGATCGTGGTGACGGCGCAGGTGGTCGTGTTGTGGCTGATGAAGCGACCGATCTCCGGACAGACGAAGGTCACGTTCTGGCTGTCGTTGGTATTCGGCGGTTTGACGCTGCTGCTGCACGACAAGACCTTCATCCAGTGGAAACCGACGATCGTGAACTGGGCGATGGCCGGCGCCTTGCTGGCCAGCCACTTCTTCTCGAAACGCAACCTGGTGGAACGCGTGTTCGCGAACCAGTTGAGCCTTCCCAGGGCCGTGTGGTCGCACCTGAACTTCGGTTGGACTGCCGGCTTCTTTCTGGCCGGCGCACTGAATCTCTACGTGGCGCGGAATTTCTCGGAGGCATTCTGGGTCAACTACAAATTGATCGGCGGCGTGGCGATCACGTTGATCTACATGCTGATCACCATCGCGTATCTCGGCTTTCGCGGCCATCTAACGGACGCAGTACGCGATCCTTCCAAAGACACCGGCAATCCGCTGTGAGTCGTCGCGGCGCCTTCCTGCTTGCAGTCACTCTGCTCTGCCCTGTCGCATGGGCCGAGACGAGGTGGATCTCCGATGAGTTCACCGTACCGATGCGAAGCGGACCGTCCGAACGGCACCGTATCGTGCATCGTGGTCTGCCGAGCGGCACCGAGCTCGAAGTGCTGGGCATCGATTCCGACGCCGAATACACGCGCGTTCGTACCGGCGGCGGGCTCGAAGGATGGATCAGTTCGCAGTACCTGATAAAGCATCCCATCGCGCAGGTACAACTCGTCACGGCTAACAACCGCATTCAGGCGCTCGAGCGTCAGCTTGCGCAACGCGGTGAGGCTCTGAGCGAACTGAAGAGCACCAGCAGCGAAGCGGCATCGAACGGCGATCGGCTGGCCGCCGAAGTGGCAAGGCTCGAAGCCGAACTCGCGGACGTCAGGCGTGTATCTGCGGGTGCGCTCGAAGAGCACGCACGTGCTCAGGAACTCGCCAACCTGAACGCGCGACTGCGGGCCGAGGTGGACAACCTCACCGAAGAGTCGCAGCGGCTCGAGAGCAACACCGAGCAGAAGTGGCTGCTCATCGGCGGCGTACTAGTGCTCGGCGGAATGCTCGCCGGCGTCGCGATCAAAGCGCGTCCGCGTCGCAGCGGCTGGTCGTGATCGAACTCTCCGTAAATCTGAACAAGATCGCGCTGCTGCGAAACTCGCGTGGCGGCGATCAGCCGAGCGTGCTCGAAGCGGCCGACGTCGCGATCGGCGCCGGCGCATACGGCATCACCGTGCACCCTCGACCCGATCAGCGACACGTACGTCCGCACGACGTTACCGATCTGGCTGCGGCGCTGCGTGCGCGGCATCGCGGCATCGAGTTCAACATCGAAGGCAATCCGTTTGCCGGCGCACGCGACAACGGTTACCCAGGCTTCGACGCATTGATCGATTCGACGCGCCCACACCAGTGCACGCTTGTCCCCGATGGCGACAATCAACTGACGTCCGACCACGGCTGGGACTTGAGCGGCGACACCGGCCGGCTGGTCGAGTGCGTCAGGCGTTATCAAAGCTGCGGTGCCCGAGTGAGCCTGTTCATGGACCCGGTTCTCCAACAGATCGATCGGGCGGCGGCGATCGGCGTCGAACGAATCGAACTCTACACGGGCCCCTTTGCAGAGGCGGTCAGTGCTCACGGCGTGAACAGCGCCGAGGCAAAAGAGAGCTGGGCGATGTTTGCGCGCGCTGCCTCTCACGCGGCATCGATCGGCCTCGGAGTGAATGCCGGCCACGATCTCGATCTCATTAACCTGCAGCTATTCCGTCAGATTGCAGAAGTGCAGGAAGTTTCAATCGGCCATGCGCTGATCGGCGACGCGTTGCGCATCGGCCTCGCCGCCGCGGTGGCGGCCTACATCGGAGTGCTAAAACCATGACATTGCTGATCAAAACCAGATTGCGCGTCGGCTTGCTGTGCACGCTCGTCGCACTGTTGGGGTCACCGCTCGCGGCGGCGGCCAACGAGCGCGTTCTGCTGAAAACCTCGAAGGGCGCCATAGAGATCGAACTGGACGAAACTAAAGCGCCCATCACGGTGGCGAACTTCCTGAAGTATGTCGACGCCCACTTCTACGACGGGCTGACGTTTCACCGCGTCATCGACGGTTTCATGATTCAGGCCGGCGGATACGACGTGAACATGACCGAGCGCAAAACCAACCCGCCGATTGCCAACGAATCGAAGAACGGTCTGAGCAACGTGGTCGGTTCGGTTGCGATGGCCCGCACCGGTGACCCCGACTCCGCGACCGCGCAGTTCTACATAAACGTCGCCGACAACAAGAGCCTCGACTACGTCGCAGGTCGCCCCGGCTATGCCGTGTTCGGCAGAGTGACATCGGGCATGGACATCGTGAAAGCGATAGCAGGCGTAGAGACCGGCTCGGTGAGCCGCATGGACGACGTTCCGCTGCAACCGGTCCTGATCCTTTCCGCGCGGCGTGTCGACAGCAAGTCGCCATGACGCGTCTCTTTGCCGCGGCGACTACCGCGCTCTTTGTCGGCGCCGTCGTCACCGAACTCCATTCGCGCCTGTTCGCTGGCCGGTATTTTTCGCTGCTCGTGCTGTCCGTGATCGGCATCTTCATCGGCGGCCTCGCCATGCATCGCATCTTCCAACTCATCGAATCGGACGCCGAAGAGAGCGCGCGATCCGGCACCGGGGGTGCCGCTGCCAATAGCGATGTCGACGACGATCGCGAAACCGGACGCGTCAAATGGTTCAACCGGACGAAGGGATTCGGTTTCATCGTTCGCGACGACGGCGGCGAGATCTTCGTCCACCATCGCAACATCGACGGCTCCGGACGACGTAGCCTGAAGGATGGCGAACTCGTGCGTTTCAAAGTCGCGCAGCATGACAAAGGGTTGCAGGCAGAACACGTTTCGGTGGTGCGAGAATCGTGAGCCGCAACTTGCGCGCATTGTTGGACGAGCGCGTTCGCGCCGCGATGGCAGCTGCGGGCGTACTCGATGCCGTTGCGGCGATCACACCGGCCGCGCGCCCGGAGTTCGGCGACTATCAGGCCAACGGCGTAATGCAGGCCGCGAAACGCATCGGGCGCAATCCGCGCGAACTCGCCGCCGCGGTGGTTGCGAAACTCGATCTCGACGGAATCGCAGAGCGTGTCGACATCGCGGGCCCCGGTTTCATCAACATTCGTCTGAGCGACGCGCTGCTGGAGGATGCGGCCAATCCCGGTACACCGCTGCTCGCTGTCGTAGCTACGCCGAAAACGATGGTGGTGGACTACTCCGCGCCCAATCTCGCGAAGGAAATGCACGTCGGCCATTTGCGCAGCACGATCATCGGCGACGCCGTGGTGCGCGCGCTGAGCGACTCGGGCCATCGCGTGATCCGCCAGAATCACGTTGGCGACTGGGGCACACAGTTCGGAATGTTGCTCGCGTACCTCGAAGAGACGGGCAACGCCTCCGAAGTGCTGACCGACCTCGAACAGTTCTATCAGGCGGCGAAACGGCGTTTCGACGCAGACCCGACATTCGCCGAGCGGGCGCGCGCCCAGGTCGTTGCGCTGCAATCCGGCGATGCGAAGACGAACGCACTGTGGCATCGGTTCATCGACATTTCGATGAGCCACTGCGAGGCGGTATACGCTCTGCTCGGTGTCTCGTTGACGCGATCGGACGTACACGCCGAAAGCGCCTACAACGCCGATCTCGCCAACGTGGTTCGCGCGCTCGACGACGCGAGCCTGCTGACGATTTCCGATGGCGCGAAGTGCGTCTTTCTCGACGAGTTCAAGGCGAAAGACGGAACACCTCAACCGGTCATCGTGCAGAAGTCCGACGGCGGCTACCTGTATTCAACGACCGATCTGGCGGCCGTTCGCTATCGATCTCAAACGCTGCACGCCGATCGCGTACTGTATTTCGTGGACGCGCGGCAAAGCCTGCATTTCCGTCAGATATTCGCAGTAGCGCGGCGCGCCGGCTTCGTTGGCGCGAACACCTCGCTCGAACATCACCCCTTCGGCGTCATGTTGGGCAAGGACGGCCGGCCGTTCCGTTCGCGCGACGGCGGTCTCGTGAAACTCGTAGACCTTTTGGAAGAAGCGCAACAGCGCGCATACGAACTGGTCACCGCCAAGAATCCCGCGTTGCCGGATGACGAACGCCGCGACATTGCGCGTGCAGTCGGGATCGGCGCGGTGAAATACGCAGACCTGTCGAAACACCGCACGAGCGACTACGTGTTCGATTGGGACACGATGCTCGCGTTCGACGGCAACACCGCACCCTACCTGCAGTACGCATACACGCGGATCGTCAGCTTGTTTCGACGCGGGCAGGTATGGGCCGAACAACTCGAAGGACACATATCGATCGAGGCTCCCAGCGAGCGAGCGTTGGCGCTCACGCTCGCGCGGTTCCAGGAGATTATCGACGACGTGGTGGCCGACGCATTGCCGCACTACCTGTGCGGCTATCTGTACGAGCTGGCCGCGCGTTACATGCAGTTCTACGAACAGTGTCCGGTATTGAACGCGGAAGCCGACAAACGAACCAGCCGGCTGTTACTGTGCCGCAGAACCGCCGAGACGATGAAACACGGGCTGTCGCTGCTCGGCATCGACACGGTCGAGCGCATGTAGCCCTTTCGATTTCGTTACACGAAAGAGAAAGGGCCCGATTCGGGCCCTTTCTTCATTCAAAACGACCGGGGGTCAGGCGCGAGACAGCTTCGGGACCGTGTACGACTTGAGGTCGGTAACGAAATCCCGCAGCGCTTGAATACCGGTTGCTTCGGCATCGACGCACCACTGTTTGAAGTCGCTCAACAGCACTTCTGCATCGCCGCCGCGGCGTGCCCACACGCTTTGCAGGCGTTGCTTCATTTCATAGATGGTCTTCAACGCGGGACTGCCGTCGACGACACGCGTGATGTCCTTGCGCCCCGCTTCGTCTACCAGCGTTTCTTCGCGCGTCAGCAGAGTTTTCGCGCGCATCAACACGGCGCGCGTCGCCGCATCAGCACGCTGCACTTCGTGTTCGACAACGGGTGCCACTACCCGCTCGGCGTAGTTCGCCATCACGCGGAAGCGGTCGTTGAGCAGCGCCAACAACGTGTCTTTGTCGATGAGTACCTTGCCTTCGACTTTCTCAACGATCGGACCCGTGCTGAGCGGACGCGCGAGGCCGAACAGTCTGAAAAGATTGATCCACACCCAACCCAGATCGAACTCCCACGCCTTGACCGAGAACTTTGCCGAGTTCGGGTAAGTGTGGTGGTTGTTGTGCAGCTCTTCACCGCCGATCAGGATGCCCCACGGCACCAGATTGCGCGCGGCATCGGGGCATTCGAAGTTGCGATAGCCCCAGTAATGACCGACTCCGTTGACGACACCGGCCGCGAAGAACGGAATCCAGATCATCTGGATCGCCCAGATGGTGAGGCCCGCGACACCGAACAGCGCGAGGTCGATCACCATCATGGCGCCTACGCCGCTGATCTTGAATTTGTTGTAGACGTTGCGCTCTATCCAGTCGTCGGGTGTGCCTTTACCGAAGCGCTCGAGCACGTCGTCTTTTGCTGCGGTAATGCCGTACAGCTCGGCACCTTCCCAGAGCACCTTCTTCAGGCCGAAGATCTGCGGGCTATGCGGATCCTCTTCGGTTTCGCAATGGACGTGGTGCTTGCGGTGAACTGCAGTCCATTCCTTCGTCAGCATGCCGGTGGTCAGCCACAGCCAGAAGCGGAAAAAATGCTTCAGAACAGGGTGCAGCTCGAGCGCGCGGTGCGCCGAGTACCGGTGCAGGTACAGCGTGACCGAAACGATCGTGATGTGGGTCATTACGAGCGTGTACAGCACCATCGTGCCGAACGACGCGTCGAGGAAACCCTTATACAGAAATGAGAAATCCACTCGGTTTAACTCCCTTAAGGACGGTCCATGAACCGCGCAGTGGGCGGCATTGTGTCAACTACCACCCTGAAACGCCACCGCGCCGCCCTTGGCTCGGTAGTATATGGACCCGCGCGCCCACCACTACGGGTCGCAGCCCGGCGGTGAGACCTGGATCATGGGAAGAGGCTGACAGACGTCCGCCTGACTAATGAACTGACTGATACGCAACGCCATGTTTGACAGTTTGATCGACTCAAAAGTTCTGTTCGAACAGCTCGAAAATCGCGGCTGGTGCCTGATCGACTGCCGCGCATCGCTCACCGATCCGGTGGCCGGTTCCACCGCCTACGCGGCCGGCCATATCCCGGGCGCACTGTTCGCCGATCTGGCAACCGACCTCTCAGGCCCGCTGATTGCCGGTGTAACCGGGCGGCACCCTTTGCCAGACCCGCACACGCTTGCCGCCACGTTCGGACGCTGGGGTGTCGATGCCCGTACTCAAGTAGTTGCGTACGACGCGGGCAATGGCGCTTACGCCGCACGCTGCTGGTGGCTGTTTCGCTGGTTGGGTCACTCCGCCGCAGCGGTGCTGAACGGCGGCCTCGCTGCATGGCAGGCCGAAGGATATCCGCTGCGTAGCGTCGCGGAGCATCGAGCCACCACCACGTTCCCGGTTCGCGCGACGCTGACCCGTGTCGTCTCGGTTGCCGAGGTGATCGACCGCGGCGCCTCCATGGATCTGGTGGATGCACGTGCGGAAGCGCGCTTTCGCGGTGAGGTGGAACCGATCGACCCGGTGGCCGGCCACATTCCCGGCGCACGCTGCTTACCGTTCGAAGGCAATCTCGGCAGCGACGGCCGCTTCGCGTCACCCGAGGTGTTGCGCCAGCGCTTCGAAGCCGGCCTGGGCGCCGACCGGGAACTGGTCTGCTACTGCGGGTCCGGCGTCACCGCCTGTCACAACATCCTCGCGATGCGCTATGCGGGGCTCCCGGAAGCCACCTTGTACGCGGGTTCGTTCAGCGAGTGGATCCGCGATCCCGCGCGTCCGGTCGAGCGGTGACCGACCCGAACACATCGCCCAGCACCCCTTTGATTCCGGCGCAGTTGAGTTGGCTAGGGGACCAGCCATTCTCGCGCCGCTTCGGCGATATCTATCACGCGCCCGACGGAATGGCCGAAGTGGTGCGGGTTTTCGTCGAACCGCAACATCTCACCGAACGTTTCGCCGCCAACCAGCGCGTCTTCACGATCGGCGAACTCGGCTTCGGCTCCGGGCTCAATTTTGCTGTAGTGGCGCAGCGCTATCTCCAATGCGCCCCCGCGAACGCACGGCTGCACTTCATCACGGTAGAGAAGCACCCGATCGCACCCGCGGAATTCACCGCGCTCGCGCGGCGACGCGCGAGCACGTTGCCGATCTATCGCGAACTCGCGCAGGTGTATCCGCCGCTGCTACCCGGCTGGCATCGGCGCCATCTCGCTGGCGGACGTATCACGTTGTCCGCGTTCTACGGCGACGGCGCGCTGGGGTTTGGCGACATCGTGGGCCGACAACGTCTCCCGGTCGACGCCTGGCTGCTCGACGGTTTCGCGCCCGACCGCAATCCACAGCTGTGGCGCGATTCGTTGTGGCGCACCCTTGCTGAATTGTCGGCGGAGGGTTCGACGATCGCGACGTTCAGTGCCGTCGGCGCCGTACGTCGCGCACTCGGCGACGCTGGATTCAACATGCGCAAGGTCGACCAGCGGCCGTACAAACGTCACACACTCGCCGGCGAGTTTTTGCCGGCCCGCCACGTCGCGTATGAACCGCCTCGCTCGGTGGCTGTGGTCGGCGCCGGGTTCGCCGGCGCCGCTACCGCTCGCCAGCTCGTGGATCGCGGCATCGCGGTAACGTTGTACGATGCCGCGCCGTCGCCCCCGAATCGTATGGCGGCAACACTGTTCCATCCACGGCTATTGCCGGATGGCAGCACCGGCTCGCAGCTGCGTTGCACCGGATATCTGTACTCGACGCATTGGTATCAGAACGTCTGCGGCGCGCGGCCAGTTGGTGCGCTGCAATTCACGGGTCCGAATATGCCTCAGGCGCGGCTCGAGGCCGCGGCCGACGCGTTCGCGCCGTCCGGAGACTGGGTAGTTCCGGTCGACCCCGCCACGGCCTCCTCTCTCGCCGGCATACCATTGCGCAAGCACGCGCTGTTCTTCCCGCACGCCCGCGCGCTCGATCTCGGCACACTCGGCAACACGCTAAGTTCGCATGGCTCGATTGACTATCGTCCGAACACGCTGTGCGACCGCGTGTTCAACGACATCGATCACGCTGCGGTTAAAACTCAGCGCGATGTGTCGAACTACGATCACGTGATTCTGTGCGCGGGTGCCGGCGCCAACGGTTTCGAGCAGGCGCGTTATCTGGAGATCTTGCCGGTATGGGGGCAGATCGAGCGAGTCGAACTCGCGCGCGCGCCCGCCATGCCGATGGTCGGCGATGGGTTTATGACTTCGGTCGACGCGCATTGGGGCATCGGCGCCACATACGAACAGAAACCCTGGGACGAGGCGCGCGCGAGCGTTTTCAACCTCGCCCGCTTCCACGCGTGGTGGCGCGAACTGACCGGCGCAGATCCGTTGCTGCACGACGTTGCACGTCTGCGCGGCAGTCGCGCGGTGGCGTCCGATCGGATGCCGGTAATCGGGCGCCTTTTCGATGGCGAAGACGCGCCCATACCGCGGCTATTGGTCAACACCGGGCACGGTTCGCAAGGTACGGTCAGTGCACCGTTTGCGGCCGAGTGGATCGCGAGCGAACTCTGCGGTGAATTCGCACCGTGCACTCGTGCGCAACTGGACGCGTACGGCTCGATGCGATTTCGATTGCGGCAGGCACGACGCGGCCCGCGCCACGGCGGCCGTGCCTGACGATTCCTACTGTTCGAACAACCGCACGTTCATCACGCTGTCGATCCGATTGATTTCCGGCAACAGGTCGGCGGGAATGGGCGCAGCAACGTCGATGAGGTTATATGCAACGTCGGCACGGCTCTTGTTGATCATGTCGATGACGTTGATGTTCTTGTTCGCCAGCACCGAGAGAATCTGCCCGAGCATTTTCGGAACGTTGCGATTGGTGACCGCAATCCGCACGCCTTCCGTGCGCTCGAGGCTAACGGTGGGGAAGTTCACCGAATTGCGGATGTTGCCGTTGCGAAGGAAGTCGATCAGCTGATCGGCCGCCATCACGGCGCAGTTCTCCTCCGCTTGCGCCGTGCTCGCACCGAGGTGCGGCGTTGCCGACACGTTGGGGAGATTTGCCAACGCAGGCGACGGGAAGTCCGAAAAGTAACGCGCCAACCGGCCGGCACCGAGCGCGCGCGAAAGTGCGGCTTCGTCGACGATCTCCTGACGCGCAAAGTTCAACAATACCGTGCCGGGACGAAACGCCTTCAGTGACTCTTCGTTGATCATGTTGCGCGTTTCGTCGAGCAGCGGAACGTGCAACGTGACGTAGTCTGCACGCGCAAACAGCGTCGGCAGGTTCTCCATCTTCTGCACGTCGCTCGGCAGCCGCCACGCCGCATCCACCGATATCGCAGGGTCGTAGCCGAGCACGTTCATGCCGAGACGCAAACCCGCCTCCGCAACGAGCGCGCCGATCGCTCCGAGACCCACCACGCCGAGCGTTTTGCCGTAGATCTCTTCGCCTTGGAAGCGCTTTTTCTCGGCCTCCACACGCCTGTTCAGCTCTGCTCCATCCGTAATGCCTTTGATCGACGCCACATAGTCGAGCCCGCCGATCACATCTCGCGCCGACAGGAATAACGCGGCCAGCACCAGTTCCTTCACCGAGTTCGCGTTCGCGCCGGGCGTGTTGAACACGACAATGCCGCGTTCCGTGTAGTGCTCCACCGGTACGTTGTTCACGCCGGCACCGGCGCGCGCCACTGCGCGCAGGTTAGGCGTCACGTGATCGGCGGTGAGGACGTGGCTGCGCAACAGAATCGCGTGTGGGTCGGAGATCTCTGTGCCCACCTCGAAACCGTCACGCGGGAACCGCTCGAGGCCGCGCAATGCGATCTGATTGAAGGTTCGAACCTTGTACATGTTCTATCCGGTATCGGGAAAAGGCGCGTATTGTAGAGACAGTCCGTTGCTGCCGCGATCTTCCTTCCGTGATCTGCATCCTATGACCCGCATCGATCCGCTCCACATCTTCATCGCGGTGGTCGATCACAAGAGCTTCACGCGCGCCGCAGAGCTGATGGGCTTCACGCCCTCCGCGGTCAGCAAGCAGATCAGTCAGCTCGAAGAGCGCCTCGGCACGCGCCTGCTGCATCGCACGACGCGTTCCGTGATGGCAACCGAAGCGGGCCAGCTGTACTACGACCGCTGCCGCCAGATCCTCGAGGCGCTGGACGAAACCGAGAACCAGATCCGTGCGTTGGAGAATGCGCCGGCCGGTCGCATCCGTGTGCTCGCGCAACCCTTCTTCGGACGCAGCGCGCTGGCGCGCCTGTTCCGCACGTTTCAGCAGAGTTATCCCGACGTGTTCATCGACCTGACGCTATCCGAGGGAGTGCCGGCGGTGTCACGCGATACGTTCGACGTATCGATTCTGTTGGAGCGCGCCGAAGAGGAACGCCTCGTATCGCGCGAACTCGCGCAACTGCCGACGATTCTGTGTGCATCACGCGCGTATCTCGAACGCTGCGGGAGGCCCCGCTGCGAAGCGGATCTGGTCGGTCACGGCTTCATCGAGATCACGACGCCGAGCCATGCGGACACGCCGCGCTGGTCGAAAACGCGCGCGTTCATCGTCAACGACGTCGACATGGCGTACCACGCGGTACTCGAGGGGATGGGCATCGGCATGCTGCCGCTCTATGTGGTGCGCCGCGACATCGAGCGCAATCGTGTCGATCAGCTGTTGCCCGACCTGCAGGTGGCAAACCAGAGCGTGTGGCTCAGCTATCCGGAGTTGCGTCGCCAGTCGGCAAAGACGCGCGCGTTCGTCGACTTCCTCGCCGCGACGCTGGCAGCACCCCGCACCGACGCCTGACCTTCAGCCAACGTCTGCGAAGAGGGGCTTCTCGAGTTCGGCCCAGTCGGTGATGCCGTCGTGAGGAAGCGCCTCGAACTCGAGCACGCCGAGTTGCTGATACAACAGACGCACGCGCTCCGTCAGCAGGCCGATGCGCTTGAGGTTCGGAATCACGCGCCCGAACAGCAACTGCGCGAACGTCTGGCGGCTCTCCGAATTGCCGCTCAACGACAGCAACATCCGTTCACGCGCTTTCTCCACGTCCCAGCCGAAGTGCTCGAAGATTTCCGTGGCAGCCAGTCGGTCGCGCATCACCACACATGCTTCGTACGCGAACTGAGCCCGGTCGTCGATCTGCTGCGGTGTCAGCGTCTTCACGTACTCTTCGAGATAGTTCACGCCGAACGTCACGTGCCGCGCTTCGTCGCGGATCACGTAGTGCACCAGGTTTCGCAGCAACGGATCGTTCGTCGTCATCTTCGCGGTGTTGAAGGCGGCGAGCGCGAGACCCTCAATGATGATCTGCATACCGATGAACTTCAGATCCCAGCGCTCGTCGGTGAGGATCTTGTCGATCAGCAGTTTCAGGTTGCGCGACATCGGATACATGATGCCGACGCGATGGTGCAGGTAGCGGTTGAACACTTCGACGTGGCGCGCTTCGTCGAACGTTTGCGATGCCGCATACAGCTTCGCGTCGAACGACGGCGCACACGACGCCAGTTGCGACGCCACCAGCAATGCGCCCTGTTCGCCATGCAGGAACTGCGACAGCTGCGACGCCAGCCGGTGCCAGCCGAACTCTACTTTCTGCGCTTGCGTCATGGCCTCGTAGGGTTCGTAACCTCTGAACGGGTTGAACGCTTCGTTGTTCGGGAATTCGGTGCGCGGATACGGAATCGTCCAATCGAGATCCGTGCTGGCGTTCCAGTTCAGTTGTTTGCCGAGTTCGTACAACTTCTCGACCCGGCCGCGCCCTTCGGTGTAGTCCCAGTTGTATGCACCGGTCAGCGGCGTCTGAAAGATCTCCACGACAGATTCGACGTCGGCAGTGGTCATGCGGCTCGCAACATCGTCCGCCGCGGGAAGGAAACGGACCTCGCGCGCCTGGTCCGCCCGATACGTGATCTTCATGCGCCGTACTCCTCTTCTTGGTGAGGCCGATGCTCAGGCCGGCTTATCGTAGAGCGGTTTCGACAGTTCGTCCCAGTCGATGTGGCCGTCGTCGGGCAATGCTTCGAATTCGAGCAGGCCGAGCTCTTCGAACTTCGGCCGGATCGCATCTGTCAGCAGGCCGATCCGCTTCAGGTTCGGCACGACGCGCGCAAAGATCATGTTACGAAAGCGTTGACGGTGCTCGCCGCCGGTTGCGATTGCAGTGGCTTCTTCCACCGGCCAGCCGAACTGCCGATACACGTCGGTGGGAATCAACCGGGTGCGCATCACGACACACGCCTCGAACGCAAACTGCGCGCGTTCTTCACGCTGTTCCGGCGTCAGAGTCTTTACGAATTCCTCGAGGTAGTTGACGCCGAACGTCACGTGTCGCGCTTCGTCGCGGATCACCAGCTGCACGATGTCGCGCAGCACCGGGTCTTGTGTGCTGTTCTTCATCGTATTGAATGCGGCGAGCGCGAGGCCCTCGATGATGATCTGCATGCCGATGAATTTCAGGTCCCAGCGCGGGTCGGTGAGAATCTTGTCGAGCAGCAGCTTCAGGCTGCGCGAGATCGGATACGTGAAGCCGACTTTGCGCTGCAGGTAGCGGTTGAACACTTCGACGTGGCGGGCTTCGTCGAACGTCTGCGAAGCCGCGTACAGCTTCGCGTTGAACGACGGCGCGCACGACACCAGCTGCGACGCGACCAGCAACGCACCCTGCTCGCCGTGCAAAAACTGGCTGATCGCCCAGCTGTGCTGGTGGCGCATCCATTGGATCACCTGGTCGGTGTCCATCGCCTCCCACGGCGCAAACCCCTTGAACAAAGCGTTGGCGCGATTCTCCTGCACCGTTGCGCGCTGCTCGTCCGATACCGGCGGCCGCGCGTGGAAATCGGGCGTCTGGTTCCAGTCGATATCGACGGTGGCGTTCCAGTTCAACTGCTTGCCGAGTTCGTACAGCTTGCTGATTCGATCGTCCTGCGTGGTGTAGTCCCAGTTGTAGGCGCCGGTCAGCGGTGTATTGAACAGTTCGGCCACGTGCTGCACGTGTTCGCTGTCGAGCCCCAACTCGTTGTCGAAGTTGGCGACGGTCGGTGCAGGCTTGTCGAAATACGTCAGCGTGCGTGGGGTATCCACCCAGCGAATCGACATCGAATCACCTCGAAACGTAGAATGTGAGCCTCGGCTCAGGTTCGCGGAAATTATGAGCGGCGACTCACATTGTCAAGAAGCGCTGGAAGCGCGCCCGCATCAGGAAGCGGGGCAGCGTCGCAAGACGCCGCGTCAGCAGCGTGGTCAGGAGACGCTGGACGTTCTCGTATCCGCGACCGCAACGCTGCTGGACGAAGTCGGCTACGAACAGCTCACCACCAAGGCAATCGCCGCTCGCGCCGGCACGTCGATCGGTTCCTTCTATCAATTCTTCGCGAACAAAGACGCCATCGTGAACGAGCTGGCGCAGCGGTATCGGGGTCAGGTACGCACGTATCTGGCGGGATCGGTAACCGACCCGCGCCGCTACGGCATTTCTTCGGCGTGGGTGTCGCAGGTCATCCTAGGGCTCGTGCAGATCTATCGGAACATGCCCGGCTTTCGCGGCGTGTGGTCGGGCCGGCATCGCGCCGGGCCGCTGGGCGAACAGGCGCAGGCGTTACGCCGCGAGGTGTTCGACGCACTGGACCAGACGCTTGGCGAAGCGTTCCCCAACGTCTCGGTCGAGGCGCGGCAGCGTTGTCTCGGCATCGCGCTCGAAACGGCTTATCAGTTGCTGTCGAACGTGGACGACAAGAAGCTGGTCGTGGAAGAACTGCAACGCCTGCTCGGGCCGTATCTGGCGTCGTATTTCTCGGCCTCAAATGGAGGAGAAACCACTACGCCGATTTCGCGTAGCGGCAGATGACCTCAGCCACTGCCGCGGTCCCATCGCCGAGCCCCGCGCCCCCGAGCGCGATCGCGAATTCCGCACGATCCGCATAGATCGCGCGCACCTCCGCTTCGAGCCGCGCCGCGTCGAGCTGTTCCTCGGGAACTACCCGGCTCCAACCGTGCGCCACTGCGTAGCCCGCGTTGCTGATCTGGTCGCCGCGGCTGGCGCTGCGCGGCAACGGAACCAGCAGGTGCGGCTTGCGCAGCGCCACCAGTTCATACAACGAGTTGGCGCCGGCACGGCTGACCACGATGTCTGCCGCCGCCAGCAAGTCGCCCCACTGCGCGTCCACGTATTCGAACTGGTGATAACCGGCGCGGTCGGCCAACGAAGGGTCCGTGCGTTTTGGACCGCATACGTGTGCCAGCGTGGCGAGGCGGAGCAGACCATCCAGTGCCTCGCGCACAACGCGATTCAACGCCTCCGCACCCAGGCTTCCGCCAACCACTACCACTAAGGGGCGCTCGGTGGACGCACCGATGAAAGCACGACCGCGCGCAGGATCGCCGCGCAACAGTTCGGGACGCAGCGGCGTGCCGGTGTGAATCACCGGGCGGTTACGCACCGGAAACTCAGTCACTTCGAACGTTGTGCAAACCGCCGCCACGAACGGCAGCGACAATCGGTTCGCGAGGCCCGGAGTCAGATCCGATTCGTGCGCCACGATCGGAATTCGCCAGATCCACGCGCCGACCACCACAGGAAAGGCCGCGTAACCGCCCTTCGAGAACACGACCGACGGCTTCAGCCTTCCGATCAGCACGATCGCCTGGATGAGACCCACCGCGATCCACCAAAGGTCCGCGACGTTTCGCCATGACCAATACCGGCGGAGCTTACCGGATCGAATCGCGTGAAACGGCACTCCAAGCGGTGTGATCAACCCCCGTTCCGGACCTTCCTCCGAGCCGACGTAACTGACCTTGGATCCCGCCGCCAGAAAATGTGCGATGAGCGGAATGTTCGGAACGACGTGTCCGGCGGAACCGCCACCGGTGAACAGCACGTGGCGTGGCGCCTTCACAGGCCCAGTACGTCCTTCGCCAGCGGAATGGTCAAGCGTCGTTGCTGCGCCAGCGCCCCTCGATCAAGCCGTTCGAACGTTGCGATCAGTTCGTCCATGCGGCGCGGCGCTCGTCGCAGGATGAAGCTCATGACGTCGGCGCCCAACTCGAGGCCACGCTGCGCAGCCAGCCGTTCTATCGCGTTGGCGCGATGCGAATCGTCCAGCGGACGGATGGCAAACACCTGGGCAGCTCTCAGCCGAGAAGCCAGATCGGCGAGCCGAAAGTCGAGCTCCAGCGGCCCGACGCGCGCCGCCAACAACAGCGTTGCGCCGCGGCCGATCAGTTGTTGATAGAGGCTAAGCAGCGCTTCTTCCCACTGCCCGGTGCCCAACCAACGATCGGTATCGTCGATTGCAACGAGGTCGAACTCGCCCAACCCATCGAGCACGTCGACGCCGCCGGCCATCAATCGCGCGGGCAGATACGCCGCCGCGCGCCCCGCGCCTGCAGCGGCATGGCAGGCACCTTGCAGCAGGTGCGACTTCCCGGAGCCGGATT
>JBGSNQ010000070.1:0-21481 GCA_041739525.1 Pseudomonadales bacterium
GCCGCCGCGACTCTGGCGAGATGCGGCGGGTGCAGGTGCCGCCCCGCGAACGCCAGCGCTTCGAGTGCATTCAGAAGCGGCGGCACCAGCGCCGTGGCCGCATCGAGCAACGCGTCATTGTCGTCCGTCATTGCACGCTCCGCGGCTTACGTTTCAGTCATTCTCCTCATGTTATGGCTCGGCACAACAAGTCTGCTTTAATGGCCGGCCTGAAGCCGGTTACCGGCGCTCACATGGAGATGCCATCGTGGCCAGGAAATACGACCGCGGCGTAGAAGACGTCGGCAACATCCTCGCACTCGAACACCTCAATCTGACCGTGCCGGACCAGGCGACCGCGGCGCTGTTTTACGTTTCCGGTCTCGGCTTCACGCGCGACCCTTATGTCGACTTCGGCGTCTTCAACTTCAACAACATGTGGGTGAACGTCGGCGATCAGCAGTTCCATCTTCCGCAAGGCAAAGCACAGCACTTCCGCGGCACGATCGGTCTTACGGTGCCCGATCTCGACAAGCTTCGCTGGCGTCTCGACCAGGTCGGCAAAACGTTGTCGGGAACGCAGTTTTCCTGGCGCGAAGCCGGTGACTGCATCGAGGCCACGTGTCCGTGGGGCAATCGGTTGCGCTGCCATGCGCCGGACGAAACGATGACGCTTGGTCTTCGCTATCTCGACATGGACGTGCCTGCGGGTTCGGCCGCCGGCATCGCGAGCTTCTATCGCGACGTATTCGCAACGCCTGCCACCAGTGCAAACGGGGTTGCTGAGGTGCAGATGGGTACGAGTCAGACCGTGCGCTTCGTGGAGACTGCAGGCGATGCAGGAACGTATGACGGCCACCACATCGCAATTTACGTGGCGAACTTCTCCGCAGCGCACGATTGGCTGAATGCGCACTCGCTGATCACCGAAGAATCCGACCAGCACCAGTATAGGTTTCAGGCCATCGTCGATCCGAAGAGCAGCAACGACGCGCTGGTGGAGCTAGAACACGAAGTGCGCAGCATGAAGCATCCGATGTGGGGACGGCGTCTGACGAATCGCAATTCGAACCAGACCTTCCTGACGTTCCATCGCGGTCGCGAAGCATTCGTGCCATGAGTCGGGCGACGCAGCACGAAGCTGCGCCCTACTACCTGCCGATCGGCGACGAACTCGAAGTTTTCGAAGCGGCGTACGAAGCACGTCTGCCGGTGCTGCTGAAAGGTCCCACCGGTTGCGGCAAAACCCGTTTCGTCGAGTACATGACTTGGCGCTTGTACCGGCAACAGGAATCGCCGCGTCAGCTGTTTCCCGAACCCCTCGTCACCGTGAGCTGCCATGAAGATCTCACCGCAACCGACCTGGTCGGCCGCTATCTGCTGCGCGGCGACGAAGCAGTGTGGATGGACGGTCCGCTGACGCGCGCGGTTCGCGCAGGTTCGATCTGCTACCTCGACGAAATCGTAGAGGCGCGCAAGGACACCACCGTGATCATTCACTCGCTGACGGATCACCGCCGGATGTTGCCGATCGAAAAGACGGGTGAACTGTTGCCCGCGCACTCCGATTTCCTGCTCGTGATTTCGTACAACCCGGGCTATCAGAGTGTGTTGAAGGATCTGAAGCCGAGCACAAGGCAGCGCTTCGTAGCCATCGCATTCGGTTATCCCGATGCAGAACGCGAAGCGATCATCATCGCGCACGAGAGCGGCGTGGATGCCGCAACGGCGGAACGGCTCGCGGTGATCGGTGCGAAGACGCGACAGCTGGCGGATCAGGGTTTCGACGAAGGTGTCAGCACACGCTTGCTGACGTACACCGGACAACTGATCAGACGTGGCATCGATGCACGGCGCGCTTGCGAGATCGGCATCGTGCACGCGGTATCGGACGATGCGACTGTCCAGCAGGCCGTTGCCGACGTGGTGGACGTCGTTCTGCCGTGACTTCGAATGTCGTCGAGTTGCTCGACGTCGAGCGGCGCCTCGCCTTGTTCGCGCAGGCCATCACCGGTGCCGCCTACGAGGTGCGCTCGTCCGACACATTCACTGGTGACGAAGTGGTCGTGCGGCACGACCAGGCGATGCTCAGCTCCAAGGCGTTGTTTCTCCCACAGAAGATCGCAACGAGCGTCGATCGGCAGATCAACCGTCGCGTGTATCGGTTGCTTGCGCTGCATCAGCTCGGTTACCGGGAATTCGGCACGTTCGAGTTTCGCCTGACGACCGCGGCGGAAAACTCGGTGGCTCTCGCCAGCCGAATTGGCGCGATCGAATTGATCCGCGAATCCGATCTCGAAATCTTCTACGGACGTTTTTCAGTTCCACCCCTCGCGCGTGCGTTGTTCCAGCTCGTTGAAGCGCATCGCATCGACTGTCGGATGCTCGCCGCTTATCCAGGCATTCGGGGCGACCACGAACGGGAAACCGCGACTGAGCTGAGTCGTCGGCCGCTGCTGGTCTTCATCACCGACCTGCGCGGCGTTCTGGAAGCAGCATTGCGTTTCACGCTCGGCGTGCCGGTGCAGTCGTTGACGGAAATGGACGCGACCGGCATCGCAAGGTGGATGCTCGCAATCGTCGCCAACGTCCGGCGCGACGGCGCCGATGTGTATGTCACGGCAGATGCAGTGGCCGCGATCTACACATTGCTCGAAGACCGTGGGCTGATTCCCGCCGTGTCGGGATCCATCGCCGTGGTACCCGAAGTCGACGTGCCGCGGCCTGAAATTCACGGCGCACCGCCGACGGAATGGCTACAGCGGGAAGATCGGCTCGACGACTGGACCCGCGAACTCGAAGGTCTCGACGCAATGATCGCAACGGCAGCCAGTGACGCCGAGGCAGGTATCTCGGACGCGGGTGCCGAACGACCGCCGGAGATCGAAGTGCGCCAAATCACCGATCAGCGCGACACGCTGGCGCGCCGCATCGAAATGGAACGCAACACGTTGCGGCATGCGCTCGGCCACGACGACAAGGCGGCGAGCCACAGCTATCTGTACGACGAGTGGGATTGCCATGCGAACAACTATCTCCGCGGCTGGTGTCGCCTGTACGAGCGACGTACGGAGCCCGGCGCGGCGGCCGACGTGATCGCGCTGCTGAAACGCATTGCGCCACACGAACAGCGTGTGCGCCGGCAGTTTCAGCAGTTGCCGCTGCAGGCGTACCAACGCACACGGCGCGTACTCGACGGCGAAGAACTCGATTGGGACCAGATCCTCGACCATCACACCGATCTGCGCCGCGGCGCGGCACCGGACGAACGCGTCTATCAACGCCGCGATCGGGTGACGCGCGACGTGGCCGCGGCCTTCCTGATCGATCTGTCCGCTTCGACCGACGATCCGGTGCTCAAACCGGAACCGACGCCGAACTCAGACGACGATGACGACGGCTTTCTGTGGCAACCAGTGAAGATCGATCTCGATGCCGCGCCGCCCCGCCGCATCATCGACGTGCTGCGCGACGCGATTGCGTTGATGGCGCGCGCGCTCGACAGCCACGGCGACGCATACGGCGTGTTCGGTTTTTCCGGTTACGGTCGCGACTGCGTCGAGTATTACGTTGCGAAGGAGTTTGGCGAAGCGTTCCGCAGCGCCAGTCTGCGCGCACTGGTCGGCATGCGCCCGCGTCGCAGTACGCGCATGGGTCCGGCGATCCGACACAGCATCGCGAAGCTGGCGCGAACCGGCAGCGCGATGAAGGTGCTGATCATGCTTTCGGACGGGTTTCCGCAGGATTGCGACTATGGTCCCGATCGCAGCGATCACGAATACGGTGTAGCCGATACCGCGCGCGCGCTCGAGGAAGCGGCGCGCGCAGGCGTTCAGACTTTCTGCATTACGGTCGATCGTTCAGGGCACGACTACCTGAAGCGAATGTGCTCCGACGACCGTTACATGGTAATCGACGAAATAGAATCTCTGCCCGAAGCGCTCACCAAGGTTTACCACAAGCTCACCGCGTGACTCGGATCGATCAGTCGTCGCCCGCCACGCCGAGCAGGTGCAGCAAGCTCGTGAACAGGTTGTAGATCGACACGTAGAGGCCAACCGTCGCGCGGATGTAGGTTCGTCTCGCCGCCGCTGATTACCTGGCTCGTTTCGAAGAGGATCAGCGCACAGGCGAACAGCACGATACCTACAGAGATCGCCAATGACAGCCCGGAGATTTCGGTGAAGTGATTCAGCACCAGCCCGCCGAGAAGTACGAGACCACCGGTCACCAGAAATCCACTGAGGAAACTGAAGTCTTTCCGCGTCGTCAACGCGTACAGCGAAAGACCCACGAATGCGACGGAGGTCAAGCCGAGCGCCTGCCCGACCAGTTGCGGACCATTGGGCAGCTTTAGGTACATCGATAGCACGGGTCCAAGGGTGTAGCCCAGGAAGCCGGTGAAGGCGAACACCGCGAGCAGGCCCCACGCGCTATTGGCCAGCCGATGCACCACGAACAACAGGCCGAAGAAGCCGATCAACGTGGGGAAGAAACCGAGATACGGGGCGCCAACTGCGACCGCTACGTAAGTCACCAGCGAGCTGAACGCCAGGGTCAGTCCAAGGAGTAGATACGTATTGCGCAAAACACGGTTGATCTCGATCGTTCGGCCGAGCGTTGCGCCGACGGGTCTGATTTCTGCCACGACTACCTCCAGTTCGCAGAGCTGAGGGACTGTATAGGGCATGTGCGGAACATTATCAATCGCCTGTCTATACGTGAGATCCGCCCTGTTGCCTCGCGGGCAGTCGGGTATGATCGGGGTGGGTGGATGGAGAGATGTGGTGGATCATCAGCAGATCAAAAGCGCATTGCTCGCTCGAAAGGAAGAGCTGCTCGAGCGGCACAGTCGTATTGCCCGCAAAACCCGTCACCGCGAAGAACCGTTACCGCAAGACTTCGCCGAGCAAGCGGTGGAGCTTGAAAATCAGGAGCTTCTCGAAGCGCTCGGCGTCGAAGTGGCCGAGGAGTTGCGGCAGATTTCGCGCGCCCTCCTGCGCATCGACTCAGGCGAGTACGCGTACTGCACGTCCTGCGGGGAGGGCATTCCGGCCGCGCGCCTTCAAGCCATGCCCACCACCAGCCTCTGCCTCGATTGCGCGACCGAGGCCGAGCGCCACTAGAAACACGTCAGTCAGCCTGGATCAGCAGTTCGTAGCAGCGAACGCGCCGCTTGAATTCATGCGTGATACTGACCACCGATAGTTCTTCCGCACCACAACTCGCGGCCAGTGCTCGCAGCTGCGCCCGCACCGGCTTCCCCGTACCCAGAATCTGGTGTTCGCGGCGCGACGTGATGCGCTCCTTCTCGGCTGGAGTCATCTCGTAGGCAAGCGCCTCCGCCGGCGAAGGAAACGGACCAAATTCACCTCGCTCGACCCGCAGCCGCCACAGATCCCGGCACTGCGCGAGCAGTTGCGCCTCAGCGTCACTGTCGGCGCAGATGACAAATACACCGAGGCCCACGCGCGGTGTCGGGCAGATGTCCGACGGCCGAAACGTGTCGCGGTAGATCTGACAACTCGATTCGGCGGAGTGCGGACTGATGAAGTGCGCAAACGACAGCGGCAAGCCGAAATGCGCGGCGAGCCGCGCGCCATCTTCGCTCGACGCCAACATCCAGAGTTCCGGCGCGGTATCGTCCGGCACGGGAGTCACGCGCACAGGACTCAACGCTTCGGTGTAGGGCGGTTGGCCGTTGATGAACGCTTTCAAGTCCGCGAGCTTGGCGGGGAAGTACTCCATCCCGATCTTGGATCCGTAAGCCAGCGCGACCGCGGTGATGCCGTCGCTTCCGGGCGCGCGCCCGATGCCCAGATCGATGCGACCGGGGTACAGCGTTTCGAGCAGACGGAAGTTCTCCGCGACTTTCAGCGGGCTGTAGTGCATCAGCATCACGCCGCCCGACCCCACCCGGATGCGCGATGTGCTCGCGGCAATCGTGCTGATCAGCACTTCGGGGGACGATCCGGCAAAACTCGCCGAGCCGTGATGTTCCGCCACCCAAAAACGGTGATAACCCAGCCGTTCGGTGATCTGCGCGAGTTCGATCGTCTCGTGCAACGCCTCTGCTGCGGTACCGCCGCTACGAATCGGGCTTTGATCCAACACCGAGAGTTTCACCGGTGAAATCATAGCGGAACGGCTTTCGACGGAGTGTCGAGCTGTTGCAGACGGTGTCGGTGCGAATCGATGTTGAAAAAGCTCAACGCGACTGCAGCGCCGATCATCAATCCCGACATCGCCAGGAAGCCATCCGTCGCGTCAAGGCGGTCCGCGATCGTGGCGAACGCCACCGCCCCGATTGATCGGCTGAGGTTCGACAGCGACATGTAAACGGCGAATTGCGTTGCCGCTACGCGCGACCAGCAGATGTTCATCGCAAGCGCGATGAATGCAACGAACAACATCTGATTGCTCAACGCCGCGATCGACCAGATCGCGATCACGTACCCGGAGTTCGTCCACCACTGAGGCGTAAACGCGAAGACCATCGTTGCACTGGCGCCTACAAACAAAGCGATCAAATACAGGCGTTTGATGCCGAATCGGTCGATCAACGGACCGAACAGCACGCCAATCAGCGCGACGGGCACCCCCATGTAGCCCTGGAACGAAGAGAACTCCACGCTCGTGAAGTGCAGGCTTTGAACCGCGAACACCGGAAACACACTGATGGCTATGCCGTCGCGCATTCGCACAAGAAGCTCCACCAGCACCAGCAGAATGCTCATCGGAAGGGCAAGTGCGCGGAGCAGCCCGGAAATGATTCCCGCAAACGTCGTCTCGGAAACATGCTCGCGATTGGTCGCCGTACCGGCCGTCCACGGCAGCATCCGTTCGCCCCTTCGCTCGCGCGTCAGCGTGACCAATACCAGGACCGCACCGACCAGCACCGTTCCAGCGACGGCCGCGGTCGGCAAACCGCCGGCGTTCAACAACACGCCGGACAGCGCCGCGAACGACGAAAAGCCGGCAACCTGACCGAAGGCCATCAACGCGTTCGCGCGACCGCGCTCCGATGGCGGGAGAACGTCGATTGCCATGCCGTCCACCGCAACATCCTGAACCGCGGCAAACAGATTCACGGCGAACGCGATCGCCGTGAGCAGCACGATCTGCGCAACTGGCTCCGTCACCAAAGCGAGGGAAGCCATCGAGAGCGTCAGGCCGAACTGCGCCGACATCACCCAAGGCCGGCGCCTACCCATCGCCGGGAACGCGAATCGGTCCATGAACGGACCCGCGAACAGCTTCAAAGCCCAAGGAAGGCCGATGACGCCCTGGTAGGCCGCAATCTCGGCAAGGCCGACGCCATGTTCGGCGAGCCAAGCCGGCACCGCGATCGTCAGCAAGCCGATCGGAATTCCCTGCGCGTAGTAGAACGCCGTGAATGAAGCGAATCTGAGCCAGCGCGATTCCGTCAGCGAAACTGCGATCAACTTCGAAAGCTCAAGTGGGGGCGGCGCATTAGAACACGCTCATCGTGCGGCACGCTGGCGGCGCTGTGGCATCGTTGGGACATCGCGCGTAGATTACGGCCGGAACGCGCACCGGCCCATGCCGACAATCCACGGAGATGCGATGCGTATCCTGCGCTGGCTCGGAATTCTCGTTGTCGTACTCCTAGTTGCCGTCGGCGCGGTGTTCGTAGCCGCACGCTTTCACGATGGTCCGCTCGGCATCATCGCGGGCGGCCCACTGAAGCATGGGGAACTGGTCATTGGAGCGGAACCGGATTGGACCTTCTTGCGCGAAATACCCACGGTGGAGTTCCAGCTGTTATCTCCCGCGCGGTCCCGAACCACGTGGATCCTCGAGGTCGACGGCAAGATCTACATTCCTTGCGGATACATGACGAGCACCGTCGGACGTCTCTGGAAGCAATGGCCGATCGAGGCCGAAAGAGATGGTCGCGCGATCCTGCGAGTAGGTGACAAGAAGTTCGAGCGGCAGCTGGTGCGGATCCAAAGCGGCGACATCCTCGAGCCGTTGACCCGAGAGCTCAGTCGCAAGTACGGCGCGCCGGCAACGCCTGAAGCGGTGACGTCCGGAAGTCTGTGGCTATTTGAGCTCGCGCCCAGGCCGGCAGCGGGCTAGCTAAGGGACGATCGCACCAAAATGGGGCCTCGAACATAAAAAGCTCCATTAATCCTCCATTAGTCCCCCGGTTTTCTCTCAGAAAGCGCCAGTAGATTGCTCAACCAGCGGCTGCCTCTAGGACGATCCAGCGAAACCGTTCGACCCTAGAGATGTCTCCGGTCTCTGCGCTTAGAGGCAGTCGCGCCACCCTCCCCCTCCCTTCTCCTGGCTTCCAATTCCGGCGCTCTTTGCGCTTGGGTGGCTTTACCTTGAGTTGCTTTACGTCGGAACGTGCGTCGTTGTCACTTCCGCCAGCAACTTGTCGTTGTCACCCCACACCTGCGTTCGGATAACCGTGATCCTGCGGCCGACTCGAACCGGCACAGCAACACCACGAATCGTGCCCCCCTGCTGATTCGCCAGCATGACGGCGTGCAGGTCGACACCAACCATGAACTTGCGTTCGCCGATCTTGCTCTCGTAGGCGCGGTTCGCGGCGCCCGTCGAGATGTTGTCCGCTAACGAGATGATCACGCCGCCGTTGATGTTGCCGGTGGGATTGCAGTGATGCGGCTCAATGTCGATTCGCGCAGTAACCTCTGCTTCACCATCGCCGTGCTGCATTCCGATGTACTGATCGAATGTCATCGCGTGCCCTCGCGAGTCATGTCGGTTGCGCGGTCGCCAATCTCGCAATCGTCTCGATACAAATCGCAGAGAGTGCCGCACCGTAGTCCAGGTCGATATTCTTCAGCGTATCGAACGTGTCGTGGTATCCGGTCCGATTGATGTCGTAATTCTCCATCATCAGTATGCTCGGCGCTCCGATGTCGGAGAAGATCTGTACATCGGTGTTGAAGACCGAGCTTTGCGGGTTTTCGGGAGTTCGGACTTCGCCATCCAGCAGCGGATGTCGCGCAATGTCGGGCATCGTTCTGGCATCAGCGCTCCGTACGCCGTGACTTCGTCCGCGCCGTTCTGGCGAGCGGTTCAGTTGTTCGGCTCGTTGGTTCCAGATCATGTTTGCCACGTGCGCCTCGTAGGCGAGCTTCAACGATGCGTGACTTCGGCCGGTCGATATCTGAAAGACGTTGTGCTCGTGGTCGCGATTGTGGGCAATCATGTCCATCACCAGCGCGCCGACCACCTTCGTTTTCGTCAAGTCGATCCAACGATCGTCACCGAGATGCAGCCGCAGCGTCTTCTCGATGAGCGACTGACAGAACGCGCGCGCGCCCATGCAATCGGAAGGGAATTCTTCACCAGTAAGGTGGATGAGCCAGACATCGCGTTCGAGCTTGCCTTCGCGCGCGAGCTTCAAGAAGATCGGTGCCGCCAACAATAACGTCGCGGTCGCCGATGCGTTGTCGTCGGCGCCCTCCGCGGATACGCGCGCTCCATCGCCGCCTCGTGCAGTCTCGTAGACGTCTTCCATGTATGCCGTGTCGTAGTGATCGCCCATCACGACGGCTTCAGTGCGATTGTTGCCAGGAATGACGAAGAGGATGTTGCGCTCGTATTCGCTGCCATCCTGATTCGCGGCCCAACCACCGAATTCCTGGTATTCGAAATCGGTGTTCCATTTGAATGGCAACTCGCCTACGAACGCTTTGCCTTGCATTCCTGCGTCGGCGATCGCCTGATGATGCCGATCGATCAGATATTCACCGAGCGCAAAGAGGTCACGTTGCAGCCCCTTCGCTCGATTGAGCGACGGCTCGTCGCGCACCACGTCGGCATTTGCTTTGTTGACGAAGTGACCGTGCGACAACGTGACCAGATCGTCCCAATAGGCCTTTTCATACGCGCGCGTCGCGGTTACGTCGTACGTGATCGGCGCCGGCCAACGCTGATCTTTGTGCGCGACACAGTTCGAGATCTCGGCCGTCAATCGGGTGGCAACGTCAGCGTTCACACACCGACTGCCCACCACGCCCAGCCAATCTGAGAAGCTCTCCTTGTCTCTCGCGACCCGCATCATCTGCCGTGCAAACGCGCGCGGCAATTTGCTGCCCCATCGCTGCGCCGTATCGAACACGTTCAGCACGTTGAGGGTGGTCTGCTGATGATAGTGGTCGTGCTTCGAATCGATCCGATGCAACGCGTCTATATGCGCCTCACGATTCAGCAACCGCGGGTACAACTCGATCGGCGCGGCGCGATCCGCCTTTCCACACTCGTACGCAGCGAAGTACCCGGGCAACGCCGCTTCCAACAATTTCGTCTGGCCGCCCTCGGGTGACCAGTACGCCGCCAATGGTCGCTGCCAGAACACTTCGTGAACGCCTACGCGCATCGCCGGGAACTCGAAGCGGTAGAGAAAGGCGCCGCCGTCGAACACCCGCTCTGCTGCCGTCCGGATTTCGGTTCGGGTCGCCGCGGGGCCGTGCAGAACCAGGTCGCCGTCGCGCGTCCAGATCTGACAGTTGCGCGCCATCGGCTTGTGGTAGAGCCCGAGGTCGCTCAAGGCGGTGCTGAACAACGTCGTCGTAACCGAGTCGACATGTCGACTCTGGACGCTTGCGTCTTCGTCGCGCGGCACGCGGTCCCAACGATGCGTGCGTGCATATCTGTCGAGCGTCGTTTCGGCGCCGACGTCCGCTTCGGTACCGTCGCGATGCGGCAGCCGCAGCAGTCCACTCTGCGGCACACGAATTCCCACGCCCTCGTGCCGCAAAATCAAACGCAGCAGCGAGTACTGGATCGCAAGCGAGTGCTGTTCCTGCGCGCGCAGGTAGATCGGCATTCCCCAGAACAACAGACTCAACGGGCTTGGCAGCAGTTCGATGGCGCCGTCGAGGTAGGCGCGACGCAACGCTTCCGGCAGTGCACCAAATGGCTTGAACGTCAGAACAAATCGCACACCATCGGGCAGGCTCTGCCCCTGCAGGATGAAGCGTTGCGTCCAGCGCGGCAGTGGATCCGTAACCCAATGCGGACGATGCCCGTCCGTTTGCGAAGGCAGCACCCGAAGGCCGGCCTTGTATAACTCCTCGCTGCCTCGAGCCGTAACGCCAAAGGCGTCGAGCAGCAACCGGCTGATCACGGCGAGCGATTCACGTTGCGGCAATTCCTGGCCGGGTGCTGTGTAGAAGCTGTTCCAGAACGCCTTCTCGGGCCCCTGCTCGCTGGCACCGAACAGCGTCCACCGCACGCGACCGCGATCGTCCTGCGTCTTCGACATCGACAGCGCAAGTAGTAGAACGTGCCTCCGATGTGCGAGTTCCCTCGCGCGCGCTGCGAGATCGGGCGACCAATAGCGGTTGCCGGTCAGATTCCGGCCGTGCATTCCCGCAACGGACACCGCTGAGGGATCCACAGCGAATTTCAGCAGGTGCGACATCACCTGATTCGCGATGTTGTGAAAGCCGGGGCCGATCTCGTGCGCTTCTTCGATTTCGGAGACGCGCCAGCCGTACGGATCGCCCGCATCGAACAGCGCGGCATCGACCTCGCCATAGAGATTTACGCCTATCCTCGGCGCCGGCATGAACTCGGAGTACGCGGGTATTGGATGACGACCCGCACCGTCGAACCACGGGTAGCCCTCGACGAGCCGGGGCCAGCCGCGGTCAACCGTCATGTCGGGATGCGCTTAATTCGACCCATCCGAGCTGGCTCCGAGTATCCGTTTCAGTTCCTGCAGCTCGCGTTCGAGCGCCTCGATGCGCGATTCGAGTCCGCCGATTCGATCAACTCGGGCAGCGGACGGCGACACGGATTCGCGCGGCTCCAAGTCGGCCGGCACAGATTCGATCGCGCCCGAAAACAGATGCATGTATTCGAAGTCGCGCCGTCCGGGCGTGCGGGGCAAACGCGCCACCAACGCACCTTCGGCACGATTGATCAACGCCTCGAGCGTTTCGTCGACGGCACCGTTGTCGGGGAACTCGTGCAAGCGACCGCTGCGCGCCCGCAGCTCGCCCGGCGTCTGCCGACCGCGCAGCAGCAGCAGGCAGATCACCGCAAACTCCGGCTCCGTTAGCTGCACTTCCGCGAATGGCGTGTTGCACAGGCGCTGGGTGTATTTGACGACCCGACCTTTGAAGTTCTCCTCGCTGCTGACGAGGTGTTTCGACTCCAGTTGCCGCGCCGTGTACTGCACGGTTCCCTGGTCGAGCGACATCACCGGATCTCGACTCGACTTCTGATTGCACGCGAGCATCAGCGAATTGAGCGTGAGCGGATATTGCTCCGGCGTCACGATCGATTTCTCCATCAACGAACCGATGACGCGCGCTTCATTGAGATCGAGGACGATGTTCAAAGACGGCGACCCGCAGCGTTACGATGCGGCAGTTTAGGAAATGACGACGTTGCTGTATATCGGCGGACAGTCAACGGATCAATTGAGGGGCGCCCGAGCCATACCGCGTGCTAGTATCGGGCCATCGAACGAGGATCGCCTTATGAATCAGCGGGTTCGCATTGCCGATTGGATGGAAGGGTCGCGTGCGCTACAGAGTGAAACGATCGACCTGCGTCGCTCGATTCATCGCGAACCGGAACTCGGCCTCAAAACGCCGAAGACCCTCGCAAAGGTCAAGGCCGCGCTCGCCGGCCTGCCGTTGCAACTGAAGTCCGGGCCATCGACGACAGGTCTCATCGCGATTCTCGAAGGCGCCAAACCCGGCAGAACCGTGCTGCTGCGGGGGGACATGGACGCGCTGCCGATGCCCGAAGACACGAACGTCGAGTTCAGTTCGACAGTCACCGGTGCGATGCACGCGTGCGGGCACGACGCTCACACCGCTATGCTCGTATCGGCCGCAAAACTCTTGTGTGCGCAACGCGAGCGTCTCACCGGACGTGTAATGTTCATGTTCCAGCCCGGCGAGGAAGGCCATCACGGCGCCAGGTACATGATCGAAGACGGTCTGCTCGACAACCCGGCACCGGATGCTGCATTCGCGATTCACATCGCACCGAACGCACCCGCGGGCATGTTGTCATCGAAAGCCGGCGCGATGCTCGCGTCTGCCGATGTCGTGAAGGTGGACGTACGCGGCCGCGGCGGCCACGCCTCGATGCCGCATCACGCGCTCGATCCAATTCCAATTGCATGCGAGATCGTAACCGCGCTGCAGACACTGGTGACTCGGCAGATCGACGCGTTCGATCCGGTGGTGGTCACCATTGCACAGATCGAAGGGGGCTCTACCAACAACGTAATTCCGGAATCGGCGCGTCTCACCGGCACGATTCGGTCGGTGTCGGAAGAATCGCGCACGAAGGTTCATGCGGGCATAACACGCATCGCCGAGAACATTGCGCGTGCGCATGGTGCGGAGGCCGATGTCGAAATTACACGGGGTTTCCCCGTTACCCTATGCGATTCCCGCGCCGTTTCGATGGCCGAGCGCGCCATAGGTAATCTGTTGGGCGCTGACGCCTGGCAAACCATGCAGAAGCCGATCATGGGCGCGGAAGACTTCTCCTACGTTCTGCAGCGTGTACCCGGCGCGATGATGATGTTGGGCGTGTGCCCGGATGGGCAAGACTGGCACACCGCCTGCCCGTGCCATTCCAACCGCATGGTGCTGAACGAATCCGTGCTGGCGCGCGGCGTGGCTGCGCATTGTGCTATTGCGGAGCATTTCCTCGCCGAAGGCTTACCTAACGCTTAGCCACGAAGTACTCGATCGCGATCGGCAGATCCGCGTCCGACCACTCGAGCGCGTGGATGCAGGTGCGATCGACCCATTGGAGTTCCGCATGCTCGAGCGCTCTCGGCGTGCCTTCCGCAAGCTCGCATACGAACGGTACTAGCGTAACCGCGATATCCGGGTAGCGATGTTCAACGCGCGACAACTCGCGCAATGGCCGAACGACGCAGCCGAGTTCCTCGCTCACTTCTCGCACGAGAGCCTGCTCGGCGGATTCGCCGCAATGTACTTTTCCACCCGGGAATTCCCATCGGCCTGCGCGCGCCTTTCCCGTTCCGCGCTTCGCGGCCAGCACACACCCCGCACGCTCAATGAGCGCGCACACAACCACAACGTGAGAAGGCGGACTCACCGATCCGGCCATGTCTGTACTCCACCACATAAGCCGAATAGTGCACTAATGCGACTCGATGTTTCCGATCCAGGAGGGGTCTCACGGATTTTTCCTACGCGGCACTCGGCGCGGACCGACATCTTCATTTGCCGACCGCCACGATCATTCATAGTGAAGGCTCTTAGGAGAGCACAATGCCCGGAACTGGCCCCAGAACGTTTCTGCTATGCGCGACGATTGTTCTCGTCACGTTTGCCAACGCCGAAGATCCTTCGGATTCCGTGAAAGCGGAACCGGACCTTACCGGCGATCGCCCCACACCCGCGCAATCCGCATTGCTGGAAGGCGTCAACCAACGACGGCAAGAAGCCGCGATCGAGAAGGCAGACAGCGCGCACCAGGCCGAAATGAAGAAGTGTGAAGGATTGATTTCGGAAGAGGCGAAGCCCTGCAAAGACCAAGTCAGTAAGGAAACAGCGCGGACCCAGGAAAAGGCGCAGAGAGACCAGGAAGAAAGAACGCCACCTTCTCCGTAATGCTAGCTGGTTCGCGTGTGCTCACGCCGCGTTCGAGTGCTGATCACCGCAACCTGCTCCGTCGTAGGTAGACGACTTACCCGGGCCGCGCGACGTCGTCCGCGTCGGTACTCTTCCAACATTCGTCGCAATTCGTCCGATGTCGCGGGATGTTCCGCACATGTTCGATACCAGTTCACGAGGTCCATTCTGCGCTCCAACGTCATATGCGAAGGAAGCGTCATGTTCAAATGCAGCGAAGCAGCGGTCTGTGGGCGCGCGGCGACGCAGCGCGTAGGAAGCATCCGTCAGTGCGATGAACCGATACATCGAGTGGTAGCTACGGGTGGACTTGAACCACCGACCCCAGGATTATGAAACACGGCGCTTTTGGCAACTCATGTTGCTGATATCTCAAGCGATGCTGTCCCCACCGTTTCCAATACTTTTGTCTGCGCACCTCTCCTAACTCGTTGATTCGTCGTCCTGCCATCGACGGTATTGGAGATCAGCGCGCCGGCTTCACCGTGTCCGGATTCACGCTGTACCTGAACCCAGCAAGTGGCGCTGGTCTACGCTAACGACCGGGATACGGCGCGATTGACGATTCGTACATGGTTCTACCTACCAGCGAGGCGGCTTCGAGATCGTCGTGCCGGGGATCGGATCAGGTAGTTGATTGGTGAGCAGATGGTGCTTACGAATCAACCTCGAGAAACTGGAGTGCTTCCGCAACTCCGCGGATGGCTTTCGGGTCGGAGCGCCAGGCGTCACGAGTCCAATTGTCTTCCCTTTGGCTCTCACGAGAGATAGCGCGAGCGCCAAGTCCGAATCGTTAGAGACCACCACAGCGCAGTCGTATCGATTGCGCCAGCAGTCGTCCAGCATGCTGACCGCGAGATTTACGTCAGATCCTTTCTCTTCGTTCTTCCAGACTTCAACCGTCGGCGGAGGAGGCGTCACCCTTTCGAGCCGCACTTTGTGACGCAAGAAATGGCCGTAGTGAAATTCGACGAGGGGACAGGCGACCGCGAGCGCGCGGAAGTAAGAATCCTGGCGCACGTTGACATTCGGATCGCCGGGCGTCGGTTGCACTCTCGCCGTGAAGTACTTGATCCTTTGAATGTCGTTTTTCGCGGGATCGAGCAGGCTCTGGAAGAAGCTCTGCAAATTGAGCCACTTCCACGGGGTGCCTCGAACGCAGCCGTAGTAGAAGTTGAACCCGTCGACGTAAACGATGGTCCGTGCAGGCCCAGACAATACTCATGCCCCCAAAAAGCAGGGGCTCCCGAAGGAGCCCCGCGCCCGGCAGCCGAAACCACCGGGGTAGTAGTATTTAAGTCTACGCAAGCCCGAAACGGAGGTCACCTATCGAAACGTTATATCGGCACTTTGATCACAGCTCGGCCTGTTCAGCCACCGGCGGCATTGAAGATCAGCGCAGCGGCTTCACCGTGTCCGGCTTCACTCTGTACACACGCTGAGTGACGCTTGCGTCGGAATGCCCGAGCAACTGACGCGCATGCTCCAGCGTCGTATCGCTTCCGGTCTTTCGACGCAGATCATGCTCGGTGAACCGCGTGGCCAGCACGCCCTTCTCGATCGCTGAAGTCATCCTGCGTTGCCAGATCGATTTGAATCCGTCACGCGAATACGGGCTCCCCGATCTGGTCGAGAACAAATAGAGACTTCCGATACGCCGGCGGAGCCGACGCGCTTGATTGATTGCCGCGCGAAGTTCCACTGACCATTGGATGATCTGCTGCTTGCCGGTCTTTCGCATCGAGACGTGAATCCCTTCGTCTTTCAGTTGGTCCAGACGGAGGTCCAACAAGTCGCCTTGCCGCAGACCGGTCAGCACCTTCACGTCCATATACGCGGCGAGGAACGCTCCAGCGAACTGTCGAAACGCTAGGAACTCTGCGTCGTCGATATACCGATCTCTCGCCTTTTCCTTGAAGCGCTCCACGCCTCGGCAAGCATTGAAGTCGGTCGGAACCGCTCCCCACCGTCCCGCTTTCTTGAACATGTGCGAAAGCAACGCAATCTCTCGGTTGGCACGAACCTTTGAGGTCTTCGCACGCTCATCCAGATACGCATACACGCTCTGGCCCGAAATGCTCGACGGCTTCATCTTGCCGAACGCCGCGCGCAGATACTTCGCTTCGATGAGATTGCTCTTGTATGTCGACTCGGCCTTCAGCGGTGCGACTTCAGCCATGTAGCGATCAATGACATCGGACATTGTCGATAGCTGCTTGTTTGAATCTCGAATCCGCGCGTATTCCGCCATTGCCTTGACGTAGTCGCGACCGAGATTCGTCCAGCTGTTCGAGCCGTACTCGACGAAGTAATAGCTCCCCGACCTCAGGTACATGCGTTCGGGGAGATGTCGATCCTTACGACGCTTTCGACCCACCTTGTAGTTCCCACAGTGCATCCCAGTCCGGCGCATCTACATTCGAGGGGCGTTGACCCATTCGCTCGAGCAGCGCGGTTCTTGCAATGACCGGATGTCCAAATCGGTTCGGGAGGAACGGTATTCCGTTTCGTACCAGCCAAGCACGCTGGTCGGCCTTCCGCTTGTAGCCGGTCAGTTCCTCAACCTCTTCGGGCAGCAGAAACGTTACGCCCATCCAATTCAGCTTCGCCAGCGATTTCCAATATTGTGGATCGAGTTCGACACGATTCATGCAGAAAATCCCGACAGGCCTTGTTCGGATTTTCTGGTCACAAGGGGAATCGACGCCAATATAGTTCTGTTCGCCCAAATCATCGCTACCGGAGGCGAACACCATGGCTCAACCACGAACCGCTGACTTGCCCTGCATTTCCTATTCGATTCCCAACGCCGCCAAAGTGCTGGATGTGCCGGAGACCAAGCTCTGGCAAGCGGTCAAAGACAAACAGCTGCGATCGTTCAAGGTAGGACGTTCACGACGCGTCACTCATGATGCGTTGCGCGAGTACGTCGAAGCGCTTGAACGACGACTGGGAGAGCTGGAATGACGCACGCGCATACGAATTCACAGCTCAATCGATCTGATCCCGCGAGCCGCCTGCTTACGCGCCTCGAACGGGTCGTGGACCGCGGTCACGGGCAATTCTTCGCGTGTTGTCCGGCGCACGACGACACGAACCCGAGTCTGTCGATCAAAGTCCTCGACGATGGCCGGGTGTTGCTCCACTGCTTTGCCGGCTGCGCGATCGACGCGGTCCTGAGCGCGCTGCGGCTCGAACTCTCCGACCTGTATCCCGACGCCCCGGCTCCGGCGAAGGCCGCGACGGTGCGCTGGAACTATCGCGATCTGTTGTTGCTCGCCCGCCGAGAGCTGCAGGTCGCGGTCATCGCGGTCGCGCACGTGTTGGACGGTGAGCCGCTCAACGAATCGGATCGGGAGCGGCTGCTCGTGGCGCATGCGCGTCTCGCCAAACTGACGGAGGTCGTCGATGAGCGACCCCGCTGACCGTGGTGCGGCGGCGCTGGATGGCTATGCACCGCCGCGGCTGATATTGCTCGACGCCGATACGATCGAACCGCAACCGGTTCATTGGCTGTGGCCCGGTCGAATTGCGCTGCGCAAGGTCAGTCTCATTGCGAGCGATCCAGGCCTTGGAAAGTCGTTAGTGACCATCGACCTGGTGGCGCGGGTGACGCGTGCCAAGTCGTGGCCGCTGGATGACGCAGCGGCGCCGTTGGGTGGTGCCATGATCCTCAGCGCTGAAGACGATCCCGCCGACACGATGGTGCCGAGATTGATTGCGGCTGATGCGGATCTGTCACGTGTGAAGCTGCTCGATTGCGTGCGCGAGACTTCGGTGGCCGGTGATCCATTCGACCGAGGGTTCTCCCTCGAGCGGGATGTGCAGCTGCTCGAACGCGAGCTCGCGTCGATGCCGGAATGTCGATTGATCATCGTCGATCCGATCAGCGCGTACCTGGGCGGCACAGATACCCACCGCAACGCCGATGTGCGGGCGCTGCTGACGCCGTTGATCAAACTGGCGCAGCGCCATGATGTGGCGATCGTCGCCGTCAGTCATCTCAACAAGGGCACCGGACTGCACGCCAACTATCGGGTCACCGGCAGCATCGCGTTCACGGCAACTGCGCGCGCCGTGTATCTGATCGCGAAGGATCCCGATGAACCGAAGCGTCGGCTGATGCTGCCGATCAAAAACAACCTCGCGCAGGACGAAGCCGGGCTCGCGTATCGCATCAACGTCACGCCCGAGGGCATTGCGTTCATCGAATGGGATAGCCGCGCCGTGTCGGTGACACCCGATGAGATCTTCAATCCGGATCCCGACGTGAGCGCCAAAGATGAAGCGATGGCGTTTCTGCTCGACACCCTAGCCAACGGGCCGCTCCCGGCGAAGGCGGTTCTGGCGGCGGCACGCGATGCCGGCATTGCCGAACGGACGCTGCACCGCGCAAAAAAGACCTTGCGAGTGGTGTCCGGGAAACGCGGTTTTGAGGCGGGATGGGTTTGGACGCTGAGTCCGACGACGGCGGCGGAAGACTGCCAAGAGGGCCGAAGATTGACACATTTCCCCATTGGGGAACTTGGCAATGAAGGCCTTCTTCGGGACGATCCGGTTATAAGAGACGACTGAGGTACATCAATTCGAATCGAATAGGTCGGGCCGTAGTACCGCCGCAAACAGATCGAATGAGGGGCGTCGTTTCCTTATCGCATCGCAACATGCGGCGATCCGACGGTATCGAGGCGAGCGTCGCAAACACGCCCGCAAGACCGAAACCAGTACGCGGCGCTCGGACCGAAATCCCGCCAGAGGCTGACGAGTAAGATTTACCGCGTCGAATGCATGGACACACTGTGTCCACTCCTCAGCGAGTCAGCAATCGTGCAATCGTCAGCGAATGGGCACGATATCCCTCCATTCGGACCAAGGCCGCTGACGGCCCATGCCAGAATTTGGCACGGGCGATCTTGCGCTCATTGAGCGCAAGATCGCGTTGGCCAACGGTCGCGATATCGACACGCTGCAAGATCGCGACAACGGGCAGGGAACCGCTGGCGGCGGAGCGCACCTCACATGCGCGCAGCCGTTACAGCGGAATCGCGCCACGCGGTTGAACGCGAGCTGCGTACCGAAGGCGCAGTAGCGACCAGAAGCACGGATCACGGCGGGCAAAGCTCGTCGCGATCCCTGCCACGACCCGAAGGTGCCGTCGTCACTACGAGGCGTAGCCGTGTAGTGACGACGGCCACACGCCAATAACTACGCGGTGCCGCGGGCGGATTTCGAAGTGACACTAGAGTTGACGCTGCCTAAACTGCCTGCACTGACGATTTTATACGCGGCCACTGCGTTTAAAGCGGCAGGTCGATCCAGCCTGGCGTAAGCCAACCGGACAGCGAAGCAGACGCTCAAATCACTGCAACAGCGACATCAACAACCGTGCAATGTCGCAATGACCGTCAAGGTCATCGGTTCATCGTCGAGATATCGGATCTTCGATCCGTTAGTTCAAATCGGGCTTCCGCCCATCTCCTATCGACGTCTAGCGAATCGCCTTGGGCGACGCGAGATAATTCATCAACCCCCGCGGCTCCGCCGCACAACTCCAAAGGAGGTGACTCTAGAAAACCACGTTCGAGATAAGACCTGACTGTGTAGGTCCGTTGGTACTGGCGCAGATGTTCTCTTCTACCGAAGAGGCTCTGCGTCGCCGGATATCGGCACTGTTCAGGTCAGGGAGTGGTGTCCCACGATCATCACCGCGCAAGCGGAACTCGTTCAGCTACGGTTGCCGAGTCGATCAGAAACACTTACCAAACCGTTCGAACACCGTAGAGACCTGGACCACCAACGTCGCGATTTGAATGCCTTCGTTTGTTCGTTTCTCGAGGACGTCGTAGATGCATACAAGCGCATTCGACCACCGATGCGCTGATCGATGCTCACAAAGAGCCCGTCCAATTCGGCCTCGATGAAAACTGGCGCGCTATGACCCATCGCGTTTTTTTTCGGCTCTGGCGGTTCGGTGGTGGAGTAAGTCTGAGGTCGAGCCGGGTTTTAGAAGTCGCGCCTGCGCCCTCACGGAGATGTTCGGGCCAGCGCGCCTTCCAATGCCTTCCACTGGCGATCGTCTAGACCGATTTCATGCAAGATCGCCACGATCTCCCTTGTCACCTCCGGCCGCACGCCACGATTGAACAATGCCGCAATCCGAGTATCGGGGTTCGCGATTCTGTCGCTCAGTGATTTGAGGTCCGACACTCCGGTGTGGGCGACCATTGCCGCGAGCGCCGCATCTTTGAACGTCCCAGCGGGGAGCCCGTCGATCCACTGCGTGACATCCTCCGGAGACTGGCTGTTCCACTTCTGAATCAGGCTGTCGGTGCTTGCCAACCGGATGTCTTCGTCCGGAATCTGCGACAGCCAGCCGGCGGCGCGCTTCGGATCGTGCTCCGCGAATTGATCGATCAAGCTCTGCAGCGGCGCGCTTCTGACGCTGGGGTCGAGTCCTAGCACGAAACTCACTGCAGCCTCGGGGTTCGTGCGCTCCGACGGCCAAACTGCCCGTGTTAGTAACTGGCCGTAGTAGGGCTCGGCGCGAAACTGATCGATCCATTGCAAGTATCGTTCAGGGTCTTCGTACATGAATGACTGCGCCACCTCGTTGACCCACGTGTTGCGATCGCCCTCGTTCAGTTTGTTCGTGAAGGCCGCAGCGGCGTCGATGTCTTGTGCGGCCCAGTGCCTCGCCAGAATTTGCAGCGTTTCAGACGGATCGCCGCCGAGCGACGACACCCATTGCGCGGCCGCCGCGGGGTCACTCTCGCCCCATCCTCTGGCGACGTATGAGGCCAAGGTCTGCTTTACGTTCGAGTCGTCGACCCTCTCGTACATCGCGATCGCGCCTTGCGGAT
>JBGSNQ010000073.1:0-2630 GCA_041739525.1 Pseudomonadales bacterium
CGAGGTGGCGCGGGCCATGGCCGCCGCGGGTCTGTATCGGATCGCGGCGCCGGAACGTTGCGGCGGATCCAACGCCGATCCGATGACGCAACTCGCCACCATCGAGGCGGCGGCGAATGCGGACGGCAGCGCCGGCTGGAACCTGATGATCGGCATCGAGAGCTTCGGGCTGATAGCACCGGGATTCGAACAGTGCGCAGAACTACTCGCCGACCCGATGACGATCCTGTGCGGTTCCACCGCGGCCGTCTGCACGGCGGATGAAACTCCGAATGGCTGGCGGGTGAACGGACGCTGGCAGTTCGTCAGCGGTTCAAACAACAGCCAGGTTTTCGCCGGGCTGGTGCAGCGGCGACGCGGCGGGAAAGCCATCGAAGGAATGCCGCCTGTCTACGCCGTGGTGACGCTGCCGGACTTCGTGGTGCTCGATACCTGGAACGTCGGCGGCTTGTGCGGATCGGGATCGCACGACGTCACCATCACCGACGTCGAAGTACCCAACGAGCGCATTCTGGCGCAGATGGGCAGGCACCATGATCGGTCGCCGCTGGAGCATTTCCCGCTGGGCAGCCGGCTCGCCTACAACAAGGTCGGCGTGGCGCTCGGCATCGGCCGCGCCGCAATCGATGCGTTCGCCGACATCGCCACCGGCAAAGTACCGCGCTTCACTTCGCGCTCGTTACGCGACCGACCCTTTGCACAACGCGCCATCGCACGTGCCGAGGTTCGGTTGCGCGCCGGCCGCGCGCTGGTGTTCGAGCTGCTCGAGGCGATGTGGGCGAAGGTCTGTGCGGCCGAAAAGGTCACCGCTTACGACCGTGCGCTGTTCCAGATCGCCTGCTCCGACGCGGTAGCAGGTTGCGCGGAAGCCGTCGACGCGGTTGCCGAAGCCGCTGGCACGACCGCCAACGACCGCACCGGGCCGCTGGAACGGCTGACGCGCGACATTCGCGTCATCCGCCAGCACGTTACCGTTGCGCCACACCACATCGAAGACGGCGGACGCGTTCTGCTCGGCCTCGAAGCCGAAGGCGCCATGCTCAAAGGCCTGTCTTGAATGGAACTGTTTCTGATCCGGCACGGCCAATCGACCAACAACGCGCTCGACGACTGGACGCAGCGCGTCGAAGACCCGCCGCTCACCGAAAGCGGTATGCGTCAGGCCGAACACACTGCCGCGCACCTCGCCGCCGGCCTGCACCTGCATCCATCGACGCGCGGCGCCGCACGACCGCTGCTCGACAAGCTCTATTGCAGCCCGATGATCCGCGCGATGCAGACCGCGCAAGCCATCGGTAGGTCGTTGGGCGTTGCGCCGGAAGTGTGGACCGACATCCACGAAGTGGGCGGCATCTATCTGGACCACGGCAACCACAAGGTTGGCTATGCCGGACGCGTGCGAAGCGAACTCGCGCGGCTGTTCCCGGAATGCCTGCTGTCGGACGACCTCACCGAAACCGGTTGGTGGAATCGCGACTACGAGGAAGCGCATCACGGACACGCGCGGGCGGCAACCATCGCGCGACTACTGCGCGAGCGCGCGGCAGAAAACAGACGGATCGGGCTCGTCACGCATGGCGACTTCATGAGCGCGCTGCTGCGCGCGCTCGGCGGCTTACCGTCGGAAGCGCCGATCTACTACGAACATCGCAACACCGGCATCACCTGCATCGACCTCACAGCGCAGGGCGCGCGCGTGAGGTATCTGAATCGCGTGCACCACCTGCCCGAAGAACTCGATACCTACTGAACAGCGCCGCCCAGACCCCGGATCGATCTGCCGCGCGTCAATACGCCAACGACCGAACCGAGGCGATCGAGGTCGGCAAGGGGATCGCCGTCGACGAACATAACGTCCGCGGAATAGCCCGCCGCAAGCCGTCCCGTCAGATGACCGAGGCCGATCGCCTGCGCGCAATCCGAGGTGGCAGAGCGCAACACTTCCGCATTGGACAGGGCCGCAAGATGCGCGAACACGGGCAGCGCCTTCGCGAGATCGGCGTGACGCACGTTCGGAATACCAGCATCGGTCGAGGCCGCAAGCCGCACTCCCGCTGCACGCATCGCCGCGAAATTCGCCATCAGGCGCTTCTCGTGATCGCTGCCACTGCCTTGATGCCGCTTCCAGCCCAGGTTGACCGTGGGTGAAACCCAGATGCCGCGCGCGGCGATCGCAGCCGCTGTGTCCGCGTCGTAGTCTGCCGCCCAGCCGCTTTCGCCCACCCACGAGCAGTGCTCGATGGTGCTGACGCAGGCATCGACCGCATAGCGGATTCCGACGGTACCGTGGCAGTGCGCTGCCACCGGGTAGCCTCGTTGGCGCGCGTGAGCAACGATCTCCATGAGCGTTTCGCGACCGAATTGCGCGTCGCGCGGCGTGGTGCCTTTGGTCATGGTGCCGCCGGTGGCCATCACCTTGATCAGATCCACACCGTGTTCGCGCTGACGGGTGATCACGGCCGCGGCGTCGACGGCGCTGCTCGCCTCTCCACCCCAGAAGTAGCAATGACCCTGCGGCGACGTCACCGGCTGCCCGGCACACACAAGTCGCGGGCCTTCGGCTTCGCCGCGTGCAATGCGATCGCGCAGCTCCAATTCGAGCCATTCCCCGCCGCCGAGGTCGCGCGCAG